>JBKQQG010000019.1:0-51835 GCA_052144455.1 Bryobacteraceae bacterium | reverse complement strand
CACTTCACCCCGGCCGGCGGTTCGTGGCTTAACATGGCCGAGCGCTTCTTCCGCGATCTCGCCGAGCGGAGGCTCCGCCGCGGGATCTTCCGCGATGTCGAGGAATTGGCGATGGCCATCGGCGATTACATCGACAAGCACAACCAGAAGCCCAGACCCTTCGTTTGGACAGCCAAGGCCGCCGGCATCCTGGAGAAGGTCAAGCGCGCCCGCGCCGGGCCGAATAACGATTAATCCGCTCGCCGCAGACCGCTAGCACCTTCCGCCGGCGACCGCCCCAGGCCCGTAATCCGTACGTAAGGGGCGGCATGGTGCGGGCGGCAAACCGGAGCTCGTCGATTGGGCGGCTTGGAACCCGAGGGCGGTGGGAAGGATGCCGTCGGAGCGGGCGCAGTGGTCCTGAATCGGTCTCCTGCCTGGATGCAGACACCAGGCTCCGATTCGGAGAAAGCACCTCGGATAATCCGTGCGTATGAACGCCGCTCACTGTCCCGGCCGCGTCAGCCGCCTGCCGGCGGCGGCAGCCAGCGCAGCGCTCCGACTGTTTCCGGCTACCCGCCCCAGCGAGTTTCCGGCTCCACTGCGAAGTGTTCTACGGACGGATCGGGGGACGTGCAGCCCGCGCGCGGTTCTGATATAACACGTTATAGCGTCCTTTTTTGGGAATTGAATGGAGAATGTTCTGGCCATCCTGATGGCGGGAGGTGTCGGGGAACGCCTCTTCCCGCTGACCCAGCACACCGCCAAGCCCGCCGTCCCTTTCGGCGGCATCTACCGCGTCATCGATTTCACGCTTTCCAACTGCATCAACTCCGATATCCGCCGCATCATCGTCCTCACCCAGTACAAGGCGCTGGAGCTGACCCGCCACATCCGGGACGGTTGGACCATCCTGAGCCCGGAGCTTGGCGAGTACATCGAAGTGATCCCCCCGATGAGGCGCATTCACGCGGACTGGTACCTGGGAACGGCCGATTGCGTCTTCCAGAACATCCAGAGCGTCGTCGCGGAGAACCCGGAGCAAGTGCTGGTGCTCGCGGCGGACCACATCTACAAGATGAACTACCACACCATGATCTCCTGGCACCGGGAGCATGGGGCCGAGGTCACGCTGGCAACCATCCAGGTCTCCCCCGAGGAGGCCGGCCGTTTCGGGATCGTCGAGATGGATGCCGGGCACCGCGTGGTGGGGTTCGAGGAGAAACCGGAACACGGCCACCCGGTCCGCTCCATCTTTAATCCCTCCATGGTCAGCGCTTCCATGGGCGTCTATCTGATCGACACCGAGGTGATGCTGCGCACGCTCAAGGAGGATGCCGAGGATCCCAATTCCAGCCACGATTTCGGCCGCGACGTAATCCCCCGGTGGATTCGACAAGCCCGCGTGGTCGCTTACGATTTTACCGACCTCAACGACAAGAGCGTAAAGTACTGGCGCGACGTGGGCACCCTCGAGGCCTACTACGACGCCAATATGGACCTGGTCTCCGTGATCCCCGAGTTCAATCTCTACGACCGGCGCTGGCCCATCCGGACCCACATGCTCCAGCAGCCGCCCGCCAAATTCCTCTTCGCGCAGGAAGGCCGCCGCATGGGGGTGGCCATCGATTCCATCGTTTCGGGCGGCTGCATCGTCTCGGGTGGCCGCGTAGTGCGATCGGTGCTGAGCCCAGGCGTGCGCATCAATAGCTACTGCGAGGTGGAAAGCTCGATTCTGATGCACGAGGCCGAAGTCGGCCGCTACAGCCGCATCCGGCGCGCCATCGTTGGCTCCGGCGTGAAGATACCGGAGTCGAGCGTGATCGGTTATGATTTAGAAGAGGACCGCGCCAAGGGCTACACGGTGACCGATTCCGGCATCGTGGTCGTCTGTAACCAGCAGGAAATCTACACCAGGCAGGAACCTTACACCAACCGGCAGGTCGGGTAAGTCGTCTTCGTATTTCTTATACTCTCAAGGAGCAACTAACACATGACGGAAATTCAAAGAGTGGTTGGGCGGGAGATTCTCGACTCGCGCGGGAATCCGACCGTGGAAGCCGATGTCTGGCTGGGCGATGGCAGCATGGGGCGGGCGGCGGTTCCCTCCGGCGCTTCCACCGGCGAACATGAGGCCGTGGAACTGCGCGACGGCGACCCGGCGCGCTACCTCGGCAAGGGCACGCTGCAGGCCGTAAACAATATCAACGAGGAGATCGCCGCAACCGTGGGAGGCATGGACGCCACGCTCCAGGCCGATCTCGACCGGGCCATGATCGAGCTCGACGGCACTCCCAACAAGGAGCGGCTGGGGGCCAACGCCATCCTGGCCGTCTCCATGGCCGCGGCCCGCGCGGCGGCGGCTTCCACCCGGATGCCGCTCTACCGCTACCTGGGCGGCGTTGGGGCCTGCGTCTTGCCGGTTCCGACCATGAACATCCTCAACGGCGGCGCTCACGCCGACAATTCGGTGGACCCGCAGGAGTTCATGATCGGCCCCTACGGCGCAGAGCGGTTCTCCGAGGCGCTGCGCATGGGCGCGGAGGTATTCCACAACCTGAAGGCCGTGCTCAAGAAGCGCGGCTATTCCACCGCGGTGGGCGACGAGGGCGGTTTCGCGCCCAGCCTCAAGTCCAACGTGGAAGCCTTGGAAGTCATTCTCGAAGCGATTACCAAGGCCGGTTACAAACCCGGCGAGCAGATCGGCATCTTACTCGATCCCGCGGCCAGCGAATTCTACGACGCCGAAAAGGGCAAGTATATCTTCAAGAAATCCGATAAGAGCGAGCGGGATAGTGGGAAGATGGTCGAGTTCTGGGCCGACTGGGTTCGCCAGTATCCCATCATTTCCATTGAAGACGGAATGGCCGAAGACGACTGGGACGGCTGGCAACTGATGACCCAGGCGCTGGGCGATAAGATCCAGCTCGTAGGCGACGATATCTTCGTAACGAACACCGAGCGCCTGGCCCAAGGCATCGAGCAGGGCATCGCCAATTCTATCCTGATCAAGCTGAACCAGATCGGCACCATCACCGAGACGCTGGCCGCTATGCGCATGGCCGCCGAGGCGGGCTACTCGTCGGTGGTCTCGCACCGCTCCGGCGAAACCGAAGACCCCTTCATTGCCGACTTCGTGGTGGCCACCAACGCCGGCCAGATCAAGACCGGGTCGGCCAGCCGCACCGATCGCATTTGCAAGTACAACCAGTTACTCCGCATCGAGGAGGAACTCGGGGCCTCCGCGCAGTTCGCCGGAAGAAAGGCCTTCAAGCATTAGGCGGAAAACCGGGCAGCCTGCCGCCGGTGGCGGGTTGCCCGGCCCCGCGAGGAGCCAGCTCATCATGTACAAATTGGTCTTAGTGCGTCACGGGGAGAGCGATTGGAATAAGCAAAACCGGTTCACCGGGTGGACTGACGTCGATCTGTCCGAAAAGGGCCTCGCGGAAGCCAGGGAAGGCGGCCAGGTTCTCAAAGCTCAGGGCTACAGCTTCGACTTCGCCTTCACTTCCGTTCTGAAGCGGGCCATCCGGACTCTCTGGATCGTCCTGGACGAGATGGACTTGATGTGGATTCCGGTGCGCAATTCCTGGCGGCTCAACGAGCGTCACTACGGCGCCCTGCAAGGCCTCAACAAGTCCGAAACCGCCGCCAAGTTCGGCGAGGACCAGGTCAAGATCTGGCGCCGCAGCTACGACGTCCCGCCTCCGCCGCTGGAGAAGGACGATCCGCGCTTCCCCGGCCACGAAGCCCGCTACAGCGATCTCACCCAGAGCGAGTTGCCGCTCACCGAGTGCCTCAAGGACACCGTCGCGCGCTTTCTGCCCTACTGGCACGAGGCTATCGCGCCCGCCGTTCGCTCGGGGAAGAAGGTGATCGTCGCCGCCCACGGCAACAGTCTTCGCGCGCTGGTGAAGTATCTCGACAAGATCTCCGACCAGGAGATCGTGAGCCTCAACATTCCCACCGGCATGCCGCTGGTCTACGAGCTCGACGAGAATCTCCAGCCGCTCAAGAGTTACTATCTGGGCGACCCCGAAAAGGTGAAGGCGGCCATGGAAGCCGTCGCCGCGCAGGGCAAGAAGAAGTAACGGCCCTCGGCTGGCGTTAAGGGGTTCGCGTGGGAGTGTAACTCACGATCAACTAGGCGCCATTCGTCTTTCGGAGGCTGATGTCGCCGAGGTCTCCCGTTTCGACCTGGGCTCGCGCGCCATTCGGCGAATCGAACGCCACCGGTCGGAAACGGACGGAGTACCTGCACGCCAGGTCCCGGCGCCAATCGGCCTGGCTGTATACGCGCAGGCCGCGGCGATGGGCTTCCAGTCGGGGTCCTTTTCGCCGACCGAGAAACAGACCAGCTTCTTGGCTCTCCAGTGGTTCGTTGCGAGCTCCGATCGCCGTGTCGCAGAGGAGACCTTGACCTCGTCGTCATTCGCCGCAGCCCGCCACACCGCCGGCCCTAGTAAACTGGATTGCATAGCATGCGCAACGCCCTCATTCCGGCCGTACTGCTGGGTTCCATCTTGGCCGCCCAGGATCGCCCCCAACTGGTCTGGGAAGGCCAGGTGGATGGTGTTGTCGTCCTGCACGTCCGCGGGAACCAGGTCAACGAGGAAGTGCGGGAAGGCCTGCCCGTCGAGCGGCGGCGTTTCCACTTCCAAGCGACCCTGCCCGAGAGCCGGCAGCAGGTACGTCTCGAGGTGGTCGAGGGGCGGGGCGGCGTGAGCATCCTCCAACAGCCGCGCATGGACAACGACTACACACTCTCGGTCGTCATCGAAGACCGTCAGCCTGGCAGTGCGCTCTACTCGCTCGCATTCTTCTGGGAAGCGGACGATTCCGGGCCGCCGCGCGGCCGGCGCGAAACGGCCGCCTGGAGCGGGCGCGTGGACGGCGAGGCCGTCGTGAGCTGCCACGGCAAAACCTGCGAGGCCGAGGCCCGAAGCGGCCAGCCGGTGGCGGGCAGCCAATTCCACTTCTCGAAACCGCTGCCCAGCCGCGAGCTGACGGTGAGCCTCGAAGAGCCCCAGGGCCGCGGAGAGATCCGCCTGCTCGAACAGCCTCGCGAATCCAACGGCTTCCGGGCCCGCGTACTCATCCGCAACCCGCAGGCGGGACCGGGCGATTACAGCTTCAGGCTGGCCTGGTCGCCGGCCGCTCCCAAGGATGCCGGTTTCGAGGTGCTGCGCCGGGGAGCGATTTGGTCGGGCCGCGTGGATGGCCGCATCCGCGTCGTGATCGAGGGTCGCACCTCGATGAGCACGGTGCTCGGCGGTGCGCCGGTCGCCGATGAGCGCATGGAATTCGAGCGCGCCCTGCCCGCCAGCGACACCCCGAACGCGGTCGTCAAACTGCTGCGCGGCCGCGGCCGAGTGCAAATCGTCGAATACCCCTCCCTCAGCAACCACTACCAACTGATCTTCGAGATCGAAAACCCCGCCGGCGCCCCGGACAACTACGAAGTCGAGCTTCGCTGGTAGGGCGTCCCTGGCGGCCGCGGCCCGGTGGCGCGGTGTATGATGCCTGTATGCGAAACATCGGCGTAGCGGAGGTGTTTTTCCTCCTCGTCTTACTGCTCCTGTTGCTTCCGATCGGCGTCATTGTCTCAATTGCCACGCGGCGCCGCGGTGTCTCGCGCCACCGGCATTGCCCCTCCTGCGGCCAGGCGTTCGTGCAGCCGCAAGAGGCCGGGTTCTGCCCCTTCTGCGGGAAGCCGATCTCGTAGGCGCGGTCCAACGCCTCGCGCTATTCTGGGTGTAGAACTCCCCAATTATGCTCAAGGCTAGCCTACCTCCCGCCCAGGACCCCAACCCTCAGGAGACCGCCGAATGGTCGCAGGCCCTGGACCAGGTGGTCGGCGAATCCGGTCCGGCCCGCGCCTCCTTCCTGCTGGACCACCTGGCGAACCGGGCGCGAGTTTCCGGTGCGGCGCCTTCCTACTACGTCAACACGCCCTACGTGAACACCATTCCGATCGAGGAGCAGGTCCCCTATCCAGGCGATCGCGCCCTGGAGCGGCGGCTGAAGAGCCTCATCCGCTGGAACGCACTGGCCATGGTAGTGCGGGCCAACAACTACGACCACGGCATCGGCGGCCACATCTCCACCTACGCCTCGCTCGCCACCTTGGTGGAAGTGGGCTTCAACCACTTTTTCCACGCGGCCTATGGCGATCAGCCCGGGGATCTGGTCTATTTCCAGGGGCACGCCTCGCCGGGCGTCTACTCCCGCGCCTACTTGGAGGGACGGCTCAACGAGAAGCACCTCGAGAACTTCCGTCACGAGTTGCGCGAACACCCCGGCCTGTCCTCCTACCCGCATCCCTGGCTGATGCCCGATTTCTGGCAGTTCCCGACGGTCTCCATGGGGCTGGGGCCCATCAACGCCATCTACCAGGCGCGCTTCATGCGCTACTTGGAGAAGCGGGGGCTGCTCCCGCCAACTCCGCGCAAGGTTTGGGCGTTCTTGGGCGATGGCGAGACCGACGAGCCGGAATCCACCGGCGCCTTGCGTATCGCTGCCAATGAGAGGCTGGACAACCTGATCTTCGTGGTCAACTGCAACCTTCAACGGCTGGACGGTCCGGTGCGCGGCAACGGCAAGGTGATCCAGGAACTCGAGGCGGTCTTCGCCGGGTCGGGCTGGAACGTCATTAAAGTGATCTGGGGGAACGATTGGGACCCCCTGCTCGCCCGCGATCAGTCCGGCCGGCTGATCCAGCGCATGAACGAGTGCCCGGACGGCGACTTCCAGACCTTCGTCGTCCGCGATGGCGCTTATATCCGCAAGGAGTTCTTCGGCAAGTACCCCGAACTGCTGAACCTGGTGGCCGATCTGAGTGACGAACAACTGACCAAGCTGCGTCGCGGCGGCCACGATCCCGAGAAAGTCTACAACGCCTACCTGCGCGCCTGCCAGCACACCGGCTCGCCCACCGTGATCCTGGCCAAGACCATCAAGGGCTATGGGTTAGGCGAGGCCGGCGAGGGCCGGAACGTCACCCACCAGCAGAAAAAGCTCAATGAGCGGGAGATGGAGCACTTCTGCCGCCGCTTCGAGATTCCCATCCCCGAGGATCGTATCCATACCATCTCCTTCTACCGTCCGCCCGAGGAGAGCCCCGAGATCCGCTATCTCCAGGAGCGCCGCCGGGAACTGGGCGGCTACCTTCCCCAGCGAACTGTGCGTTTCGTCCCGGTCGAGGCGCCGCCGCTCGACTATTTCGCCGAAACGTTCACCGGTTCGCAGGGCCGCGACGTGTCCACCACCATGGCCTTCGTCCGCGTGCTCACCCTGTTGCTGCGCCACCCCAAACTGGGCCGGCAAGTGGTGCCCATTATCCCCGACGAGGCCCGCACGTTCGGCATGGAATCGCTGTTCCGCCAGATCGGCATCTACGCTAGCCAAGGACAGCTCTACCACCCGGTCGATCAGGAGATGTTCCTGTACTACAAGGAATCCCAGAGCGGCCAGATTCTGGAGGAGGGCATCACCGAGAGCGGCTCGATGGGCTCCTTCACTGCGGCCGGAACCGCCTACGCCAACTACGGCCTGCCCATGATCCCGTTCTACATCTATTACTCGATGTTCGGCTTGCAGCGTATGGGCGACCTCATCTGGGCGTTCGCCGATGCGCGCGGCAAGGGCTTCCTGGTGGGCGCCACGGCCGGCCGTACCACCCTCGCGGGCGAAGGCCTCCAGCACCAGGACGGCCACAGCCACCTGCTCATGAGCGTCTTGCCGACCTGCGCCGCCTACGACCCGGCCTATGCCTACGAGATCGGAATCATCGTCCAGGACGGTCTGCGGCGCATGTACCAGGAGCGCGAGGACCTGTTCTACTACCTAACGGTGTATAACGAGAACTACCCGCAACCAACGATGCCGGACGGAGTGCGGGAGGGCATCCTCAAAGGTCTGTACCGCTACCGGACGGCCCCCAGCGGCGTTGCCGTGGCCCAACTGTTCGCGAGCGGCCCAATCCTCAACGAGGCGCTGCGCACCCAGCAGATCCTCCAGGAGCGCTACCAGGTCCCCACGGACGTCTGGAGTGTCACCAGTTACAGCGAGTTGCGCCGCGACGCCTTGGCCGTTGACCGCTGGAACTGGCTCCATCCGGCCGAGCCCGAGCGGCGGCCCTATCTCCTGGGCTCCCTGGCCGGCGCCCAAGGTCCCATCGTCGCCGCCAGCGATTACATGAAGGCGGTGGCCGACCAGATCGCCCCCTGGCTTCCCAGCCGGCTGGTTTCTCTTGGGACCGACGGGTTTGGCCGCAGCGAGAACCGGGAGCACTTGCGGAAGTTCTTCGAGGTGAACGCCGCTTGCATCGCCGCCGCGACTTTGTCGCGTCTGTCCAGGGAAGGCAAGTTCAGCCCCCAGCGGGCGCGCCAGGCACTGGCCGATTTGGGAGTCGATCCCGAAGCCGCAAACCCATCCCGGGCGTAGTCGGAGGAGAAGTGGGAATCCGGCTTCTGCCGGTGCGCTTTATTCCTGAATCGGCATCTGCTGTTCCGATTCATGCCAGGCGCTGATCTTCAAGCGGCGGCAAACCCAGCAGAGCTGTTCGGAGGAGTTCGATGCGCACTCGGCGCCGCAAATCACGCACTTCGAGGACCGCGGCAGCTTGTCGGGATGCGCGGCGCGCTTCGCTTTGTCGAGGATCTCGCTGGCAATCACAGGGTCCGCCGCCGGGGTCCTCTTCTTCCGCATCCGCAACTCCTCTCCCACTAGACCACAACCCCGCACGCGGCGCAAGCTGCCGCGAGTTTTCCGCGGTGAATTGGCTCGCGGCCCCGAAGGGCCGCCGTCGAGAGCAGTCCCTATGCCGCCGCAACCTCGTGCCGTACCACGCAAGCAGCTTCTAGCGCGGAAGAGCAGCGCGGGCACTTCTGGCCAGGCTTCACCAGCATCCGCCTTCCCAGAACGATGACTTGCGTTTCCACAGTGTGCGTACAGATCGGGCAATAGGCCCACCCCTTGAACTCTTTTGGGGTCCCAATACTCATCACGCGATTCATCGTCAGTTCCCCCTTGTCACTGTAGTGGACGCTCGCCCCCCCACTCCGGTTCTGCCAACTCGCTGTAAATCTTTGTAACGGTCGGACCTGTCCCCCGCTCGTGGCCAGGCGCGCTCCATCGTACAATAAGTGGTTCGCCATGCAGACCGCTTTTCTCTTCCCGGGGCAGGGCTCCCAGTTCGCCGGAATGGGCAAGAGCCTGGCCCAGACCTTTCCCTCCGCCCGCGCCGTCTTCGAGGAAGCCGACCAGACGCTGGGCTTCGAGCTTTCGCGCCTGTGCTTCGAAGGCCCGGAGGAGGCTCTGCGGCTTACCGAGAACACCCAGCCCGCCATCCTTACCGTCTCGGTCGCGGCCTTCGCGATTCTGCGGGAGAACGGCTGCCAGCCGGATTACGTGGCGGGCCACAGCCTGGGCGAGTACTCGGCGCTGGTGGCGGCCGGTAGCCTGCGCTTCAGCGACGCGGTCTCTCTGGTGCGCAAGCGCGGCCGTTACATGCAGGAGGCCGTCCCGCCCGGCCAGGGCGCCATGGCCGCCCTGCTCAAGCTGCCCGAAGGAAAGCTGGAAGCTCTGCTGGCGGAAGCCGCCCAAGGCGAGGTGGTGTCGGCGGCCAACCTCAACTCACCCGATCAGGTCGTGATTGCCGGCCATGCCGGCGCCGTCGCCCGCGCCATCGAGCTCGCCAAGTCCGCCGGCGCCCGCCGCGCCGTCCTGCTGCCGGTGAGCGCGCCCTTCCATTGTTCGTTGATGCGCCCCGCCCAGGAGCGTCTGGCCCTGGATCTGAACCAGGCGCCGTTCGCGGAGTTGCGCTGTCCGCTGGTCAACAACGCTCGGGCCAGCCAGGTGCTCTCGGGAGCCGACGCCCGCCAGGGCCTCATCGATCAGGTCGCCAGTCCCGTGCGCTGGACCGAATCCATCCGCCTGCTGGCCTCGCTCGGTTGCGGCCGTTTCATCGAAGCCGGCCCCGGCGCCGTGCTCACCGGGCTTTTGCGGGGCATCGATCCCTCGCTCCAAGGACTTAGATTCGGGGAGGCCGAAGAGCTGGAGAAACTCCGTGCCGCCATCTCCCCGGCGCCGATCGGCTAGAATGGACTTCTCATCATGCGACTCGCCAGGCTCGTTTACGCTCTGCCCGCTTTGCTGGTCCTGACGGGCTGCCACAAGGCGGCTCCCGCCAATGTGGCCGCCACCGTCAACAACCGGCCCATCACCTACGCCGAGATCGACCGCATCTACGACGCCCAATTCTCCGCCACGGCCGAGCGCCCCAGCGAGGACGTCATGGCCATCCAGAAGATGGAAGTGCTGCGCACCCTGATCGAGAACGAGATCATGCTCCAGCGCGCCGAGAAGCTGGGGCTCCTGGCCACCGACCCCGAGGTGGACGCTAAGTTCAACGAGATCAAGGCGCCCTACACCCAGGAGGAGTTCCAGCGCCAGCTCGAAACCCGCAAGATGACCGCTAACGATCTCAAGACCAATATGCGGCGCGACCTGAGCATCCAGAAGCTGGTCAATCGGGAGATCATCTCCAAGATCGCGATCACCGACAAGGAGATCACCGATTTCTTCAACGCCAACAAGGCCAGCTTCAACCGCGCCGAGCCCACCATCCACCTGGCCCAGATCCTGGTCACCGCCCAGCCCGACCCCAACGCGCGCAACCTGAAGAACGACAAGGCGCTGAACGAGGAACAGGCCCGCAAGAAGATCCAGATGATCGAGGCGCGCTTGCACCAGGACGACGACTTCAAGATGCTCGCCGAGAACTATTCCGAGGACCCCGAATCGACCCCCAACGGCGGCGACCTGGGTTTCCTTCCCATGTCGGCCTTCGACAAATCCAGCCCCGAGCTCCGCAAGCTGCTGCTGGCCATGCAGCCCGGCCAAATCTCGCCCATCCTCCCCAGTCAGGGGGCTTACCGCATTCTCAAGGTGATCTCCAAGGAACCCGCCGGCCAGCGCGATCTCAACGATCCGCGCGTGCAGCAGACCATTCGCGACGGCTTGCGCGGCCGCAAGGAACAGCTCCTGCGCAACGCCTACTACGAAATCGCCCGCAACGAAGCCAGAATTGTCAACTACTACGCCCAGAGCATCGTGGAGGGCGCCGGGAAAGCGAAGTAGTTTCTACACGCACTGCGCGCAAGCGAAGGCGAAACAGCGGCGGGCGCCGTGCATGAAAGGTCGGCATGCTCTCCCGCCGCCGATCAAGGGGTGAGCGCTAATGAACCAAATGCCAAACGACGCGGCCATTGCCAATAGGAAACTGCGCTTCGTCGCCAGCCATGGAACGAAGAGTGACGTTACTGTATATCTTGAGAAGCCCGTACCCGTTTCAGATTCTGCAGATTGCCATTGCACGTACCGAATCGTTGGCCCAAGCGGTACCGTTGTGAACTATGCCACCGGGGTGGACGCGCTGCAAGCGATTCAACTGGCTATTGTGATGATTGAAACCGAGCTCGAAGTGCGTTTTTCGGAAGGCGAGATGCAATGGGAGGACGGCACTCCATATCGCAAGCCGAGTCCGCCGGGCGGAAGGTAAAGGCCGAGTACACGCTTCTGCTGGCAATCACAGCCTCCACGATCACTGTCGTCGGCCGAGCGGGAGTACAGGCGAAGGTAAACTGGAAAAGCGACGACAGAGCCCTTGAAGGTACGACGGGCTGCGTCAACTACATGGAGCGGGTTCCAGGAGGCGGCGCAAGAGGCAGCGGCAATCTCTGGGGAACCTCTCACTGCGTATCCCGCCTGCCCGCCAAGTGCACGGTTCATGCGAGATCGGAAGCCTTCAGCCTCCGCCTGGCGCCGTGGCGGATGTGCAGCACTTCAACCCGCTTCTTTCCCTCCAGGACGCGGTAGATCACACGATAGACGTGGCGCTTGTGGCCATACAGCAGATGCCTGAATTGGCGCTTCTCGGGCGTCGCAGGGCAGCGGTTTGGCTGCTCTTCCAAGCTGAGAATGGCGTCTTTGAGACCCCTGTACCATTTCAGGGCCGCGCCGGAATGCTTGGCATCGATCTCCTCGTACAAGCGGGCGAGGTCGCGCTCGGCGCGAGCGGCGATGCTAACGAGGTATGCCATGCCTGGCTTCGAAGTCGTCGAAGAACTTCCTGGCCGGTCGGATCCGTCCCTTTTTCGCGTCCTCCAGGCCCTGGCGGATGCCCTCCGGCGCATCGGAGCGGGCGGCGCTGTCGAGCAGGCGCTGATAGGCTTCCGCGTCCTGCACGACGGCCGCTGCCTTCCCCTTCACAGTGAGCACCAATGGGCGCTTGCTTCTTTTCAGTTGTCTCATGAAGTCGCCGGACCGGCGACGGAAGGCTGTCAGCGATTGGATGTCCTTCGCGATGTCGAGCATAGGCCTCCTCGCATGGAAGCACCTTTTTAGGTGCTACTAGAATAGCACCTCGCCGTGAATCGAAGAAGGCGCCGCGGCGCCAATCCGTCGAGCATGCTTCCGACTCTTGCCAGGCGCCGGGCGATAGTCTTACATCTACACGTACTGCGCTTCGGCCAATTCCGCCAGCTTCCGCGCCAGCGCCTCGGTCGTGACCGGCTTTTGCAAGGCAGCTACGCCGGGGCCGAGAATGCCGTAGAACATGATCTCGTCCTCGGCGTAGCCCGACATGTAGATCACGCCCATTTCGGGCTTGAGCATTGCGGCTCGCTCGGCCACTTCGCGCCCGCTCATGTCCGGCATCAGGATGTCGGCCAGCAACAGGTCGATCGCCCCGTCGTGCTGCGCGCAGACTGCCAACGCCTGGGCCCCGCTCTCCGCCTCCAGAACCGCATACCCAAGCTCCCGCAACCTCTCGCGGGCCATCCCGCGGTCTTCCGGACCGGCGCCGGCCACCAGCGCGGTCCTAGTTCCCGCCGAGGTGTCTCGAACGGCCAGCGGACCAGCCGGCGCCGGCTCTTGCTGCCACGCCGTCATCTCATCGGTCAGTTCGGATACCAGAGGCGCCGTCGCCTGAACGTCTTCCGGACTCTCGCCAGACAGCGCGCTGAATCCGTGCGCCAGCCGTCCTGCGAGCTGTTCGAGCCTGTCCATGGTTGCCCTTAAACCTTCCCCACCAAACACGTCAGTGTAACCCAAAAACACCAGCCCTAAAGGCCAAATACCCGGGGGTGAGGAGGTACTCTTATAGGGGGGCGGCCCCCTGTACTTGCTAGTACAGAACGTCCAGGTTGCCGCCAGTTTGCCCTCTCCGCTACGATAGAACGTACCATGCTCCGCTTCGAGACGGCTGGCGAATCGCACGGCGAATGCCTGGTGGCGACCCTCACGGGCTTGCCCGCCGGCGTGCCGGTGTCTCTCGAGAGCATCGATCGCGAGCTTTGGCGCCGCCAGCAGGGCTACGGCCGGGGCGGCCGCATGAAGATCGAGACCGATCGTGCCGAGATCCTCTCCGGCGTGCGCCACTCGCAAACCATCGGCTCACCCGTTGCCATTCTCGTCCGCAACCGCGACTGGCCGAACTGGGCGGACGCGCTGCCCGTCGCGACCTTCGAGGGCGCCGCCGAAAAGAAGCGCACCGTCTTGCGCCCGCGCCCCGGCCACGCGGATCTTGCCGGCGCGCTCAAGTACGATTTTCACGACGCGCGCTACATCCTCGAGCGGGCCAGCGCGCGGGAGACCGCTGCCCGCGTAGCGCTGGGTGCATTGGCCAAGGCCTTCCTGGACCAGTTCGGAGTCGCTGTGCTGAGCCACGTCGTCGCGGTCGGGCCGGTGCGTTTCGAGCGCCCCGCGGCGTGGGAGGAATTGGTTGCGCTTAGCAAGAAGGACGCCGAGGTCGTGCTGGGCTGCGTGGACGCCGAAGTCGAGCGGAAGATGAAGGAAGTTGTGGACCAGGCCTACCGCACCGCCGATACGGTAGGCGGCGTCTTCGAGGTGGTCGCGCACAACGTGCCGCCCGGCCTGGGCTCGCACATCGCTTGGGACACCCGGCTGGATGGCCGCCTGGCGCAGGCCATCGTCTCCATCCAGGCTGTAAAAGGAGTGGAAATCGGCGCGGCAGTGCAAGCGGCGGAGCAATTCGGCTCAGCCGTGCAGGACACCATCCACTACGATAGCGAGCTGCGCCAATTCACGCGCGGCTCCAATCGCGCGGGGGGCCTCGAAGGAGGCATCTCCAACGGCCAGGACATCGTTGTGCGCGGTTTCTTGAAGCCCATCTCCACGCTGCGCCGCCCGCTCGAATCCGTCGACCTGGTCACCCGCCAGCCGGCCCTGGCTTCTTACGAGCGCTCGGACGTGTGCGTCGTGCCCGCCGCCGGCGTCATCGGCGAAGCCATGGTCGCCCTGGTGCTCGCCCAGGCGTTTCTCGAGAAATTCGGCGGCGACTCGCTTCGCGAAACGCAGCGGAATTTCCAAGCCTATCTGGATCGACTTAGAGAGTTCTAAATGATTTACCCGATCGTCAAATACGGCAATCCCGTCCTAGAGACTCCGGCCGAAGCCGTCACCGAGTTCGACACCCCGGAGCTTAACAAGCTGCTCGAGGACATGTTCGAGTCCATGTACGCCGCCAAAGGAGTCGGCCTGGCGGCGCCCCAGATCGGCATCTCGCGCCGCATCTCCGTCATCGATCCCTCCGCCGGAGAAGACCCTTCCAAGCGGCTGGTGCTCATCAACCCGGAAATCGTCGGCGTCGAGGGCGCGCAGACCGAGGAGGAGGGCTGCCTCAGCATCCCCGGGTTCCGCGAGCCGGTGAGACGCGGCAGGCGCGTCACCGTCCGCGCGCAGAACGCCAAAGGAGAGACCTTCGAGAAGACCGGCGAGGACCTGCTGGCCCGGGCCTTTCTTCACGAAACCGACCACCTCAACGGCAGGCTCTACATCAGCCGCATCAGCGTGCTGAAGCGCGACCTCATCCGGCGCAAGATTCGCAAGCGCGTGAAAGCCGGCGATTGGGAGTAACGGCGTGCGGCTGGTCTTTCTGGGCACCCCGGAATTCGCCGTTCCATCGCTCGAACGCGTGGTCGAGGCCGGGCACCGCCTACTCGCCGTCGTGACCCAGCCGGACCGCCCCCAGGGACGCGGCCACTCCTTCGCCGCCCCTCCGGTCAAGGAGGCCGCGTTGCGGCTGGGCCTGCCCGTCCATCAGCCCGAGCGCATCCGCACGCCCGAAGTGGCCGGGTTTCTCGCCGGCTTGCGGCCCGACGCCATGGTGGTGGTCGGCTATGGCAAGATCATCCCGCAGCAGATCCTCGACATTGCACCGCTCGGCATCCTCAACGTGCACGCTTCCCTGCTGCCGAAATATCGCGGCGCGGCCCCCATTCAGTGGGCCATCGCGAACGGCGAAACGCGCACCGGCGTGACCACCATGCGCATCGACGCCGGCCTCGATACGGGCGGCATCCTGCTTCAGGTCGAAACCGCGATCGGGCCTGAAGAGACCGCCCTCGAGTTGAGCGCCCGCCTGGCCTCCCTGGGAGCCGATTTGCTCGTCGAAACCCTGGCCCGCCGTCAGGACGGAACTCTCGAGCCCGTCCCACAGGATTCCGCGCAGGCCTCGTTCGCTCCGGTCCTGCGCAAAGAGGACGGGTGGATCGACTGGACCAGCGCCGCCATTCAGATTCACAATCGCATTCGCGCTTTTGTGCCCTGGCCGGGTTCCACCACGCGCTTCCGCGGGCATCCCTTGCGCATCTGGAGCGCGCGCGTCGCGGGGCCGGTCGCTGGCGCCTGCGGTTCGCTGCATCCCGCCAAGGGGCGGCTGTTCGCTTCCTGCGGCGCCGGATCCATCGAGTTGATCGAGCTCCAACTCGAAGGCAAGCGCCGCATGTCCGCGGCCGATTTCCTGAACGGCCATCAAGTAGGCGAGAATGAAGTGCTGGAGATGTGCCAGTGAAACTGCCTATCGGCTATCGTTACGCTTCCACCTACGCAGGCATCCGGAAAGAGAAAAAGGACGACCTGGCCCTGATCCTTTCCGAGACGCCGGCCTCGGCGGCCGCCGTGTTCACGCGCAACCGCGTGCAGGCCGCCCCGGTGCGGCTGGCGCGCGAGCACCTTCGCGTGTCGCACGGCGTCGCCCGCGCCATTCTGGTGAATGCGGGCAACGCCAACTGCGCCACCCGCTCCGGCGCCCGCGCTGCGCTCGCCTCCTGCCGCGCCGTGGCGAAACTCTTGAAAGCGCCGGTCTCTGGAGTGCTGCCCGCCTCCACCGGCGTGATTGGCGTCGATCTCGATCCCCAGCTCATTATCGAGGCACTGCCGCGCCTGTTCGACCGCCTCTCCGAGGACGGTTTTGCCGACGCCGCGCGCGCCATCCTCACCACCGACCGCGTGCCCAAGATGGCCTTCGGCGAAGTCCCTCTGCGCACCGGCGCCGTGCACATCGCCGGCATGTCCAAGGGCAGCGGCATGATTCATCCACAGATGGCCACCACGCTCGGTTTCCTGATGACCGACGCGGCCCTCCCGCCGCAGGTGCTGCGCCCCATGCTCGCCACGGCTTGCGAGCGCAGCTACCACCGGCTCTCCATCGACGGCGACACCTCCACCAACGACACCATCGTTCTGCTGGCCAACGGCGCTTCCGGCATCCAGCCCGCCGCCAAGGAGCGCCTGGTCTTCCAGGAAGTGCTCTCCTGGGTGATGGAAGACCTGGCCGAGAAGATCGCTCGCGACGGCGAGGGCGCCCGCAAACTGGTCACCATTCACGTCGTCGGGGCGAAGGATGAAGCCGCCGCTACCCAGATCGCGCGCGCCATTGCCAATTCGCCGCTCGTCAAGACCGCCGTCGCCGGCGCCGACCCCAACTGGGGACGCATCCTATCCGCCGCCGGCAATGCAGGAGTCGCCTTCGATCCCGCCGCGGTCGATATTTGCCTCCAGCGCGTGCGCGTCTGCCACCGCGGCGTCGCCGCCGAGTTCTCCGAGCGCGAGCTCAAGCAGAAGATGGACGAGCGCGAATGCCTGATCCGCTTCGTCATCCTCGGCAAAGGAACCGGCGAGACCCGCTTCTGGAGCTGCGACCTCACCGAGGACTATATTCACATCAACGCGAGTTACCGTACCTAGCCCGCCGCTCGCTCCTGTCCGAGCAGTTGGTCCATCAACTCCCGCAGGTTTCCCGGCGTGACGAACTGGAACTGGATCTCCAGGCCGGTGTGCTTCCGCAATTCGCGCAGCATCTCGTCGCTGGGCAGCTCCGGGCCGGCCACATAGAGCCGTCCCGCGCTGACCTTGAAGGGCAGCACTTTCCACCTGCGCGCCTGAGCGGCCGGCAGCGCCCGCGCGATCCCCAGCGGCACCTGTGCCGGGTCGAGACGCTCGAAGGGCACCATCTGCTGCAAGCTCAGCGCCTCGTACAGGTCGTGCTCCTCGATCAGCCGCATCGCCATCAGGTGCTCGCCGATCCGCAGCTCCTGCGGCTTCGAAACCAACGCGGCCCACAGTTCCCGATCGCCCAAGTAGCCGGATCCCACCAGGATCTCCCCCAGCCTGCGCTTGGGTCTGGCCAGCGCCGCCCGCGACGGGTAACTGTGTTCCGTCTTCACCCATACCAACGGCCGCCCCATCGCCCGCGCCATGACGTAATCCACCAGCGCCCGTGCGGTGGCGATGAAGTTAATCGAGTTCCCCCACAACATGCGCAGCGGCATCCCTAGTGTGAACCGCCATCCATAGATCCGCGCCACACACCCGTAACGCACTCCCATTCGTTCCAGCCCCAGGAACAGCGTCGTCCAGAAGAGAATAGCCGCCCCCAAGTGCTGTGCGAGTCTGCCCAGACCCCATTCGCCGCCTGTGTGCCGGCTCCACAGCCAGGTAGCCAGACCGTACACCAGGATCGCATTGGCGGCCAGCGTGACCGGGTTTCCGATCAGCCCTTTGCGGTCCCGCCAAAGCCAATAGCCCTGCCGCCAGCCCGCCCTCCAGCCGTGCCGCTCCCAGGCCTGGAGCGAAATGCCCGTCACCCACCGCGTCCGCTGCCGCAGAGCCTTCTCCACGTCCTGGGGGAAGTACTCGCGTGTGGCCACCGGCTCCCCGCGGACCAGCCGGATCGGCATGAATCGCTGCGCGCAGCCCAGCCGGTGAAGCCGCAGTCCGGCATCGTAGTCTTCCGTCAGCGACTCGGGGTCGAAGATGCGATTGCCCTCCGTTTCCGCCAGCTTCTCCACCGCCCACCGAGCGAATCCGGTGCCCACTCCGTTGGATGGGATGAACCCGCCCAGAAGCCCGCGCACCGGGACGTCCTTACTCTGGTACTCCGCGAACTCGTCGCAGTAGATCCCGTGCGTGAACTTCCAGGCCGGCGTGGGAAGCGGCAGCACGGGAATCTGCACCATTCCGCAACCGTCCAGGTAGTAATTGATCCAGCGCAGCTCCTCCGGATGGATCAGGTCCTCGGCGTCGTGCAGCACGATCGCCTCGAAGCGCACGCCGTGCCGCTCCTCGTAAACCAGCATGTTCTGGTAGATCCAGTTCAGGCAGTCGGCCTTCGAGGTCGGGCCGTCGTGCGGGCAGAGCCCCAGATGGATGTTCCCAAACCGCGCCTCCAACTCGCCCACCGCATCCATCGTGCGCTCGTCGTTGGGATACGCGCCCACGAAAAAGTCGTACTTCGAGTAGCGGACCGAGGCCAGATTCCGCTCCAGCATCCGCCCGATGACCCGGTATTCCTGCCACAGCGGCACAAATATGGCGATTCGCTTCTCCGGCAGGCTTCCCAATTCGGCCTCGCCCGGCGCCGCCCCCGGACGCGCGCCCGGAAGCCGCCGGCGAAGCCAGTTCCACGCCGCCACCAGGTCCAGGAAGAAGTCGTCCAGCCCGCTGATGAGTATCCACACCGCCAGCGGGAACAAGCAAAACCCGATCCAACGGTCCAGTGTAGCCACCGGTGGTACGCCTAGCGGAATAATCCCCATCGTCTTCTAGTGGTATGGAGCAGCGAAAAATCGCTCCGGATCTTGGGCGGCGGGTCATGTTTCCGGAGGGGTCGTAATCCAGCCCCAGCGGGATCGCTAAACACTGCGCGACTGATCGGGCGGAATCGGCCGATGCGGATATTGAGATGACCAGGCGCAAAGCATTTCCGGCCATTCTACGACTACGGGACCGTAGCCGCAGAAAACCGATCGAGTATGTGCAGTGGAAGGCCCTTAGGGCTTTGCGGACGGCGGCTGCCAGAGCTCAATCTTATTCCCATCCAGGTCGTAGATCCAGGCAAAGCGACCGTAGGATTCATCCATTCGTTTGTCGTCGATCTTTACTCCCTCTTGTTTTAAGCGGTCGAGCAAAGCATCCAGATCGTCCACGATGTAGTTGATCATGAACGGTGCGGGGCTGGGATCGAAATACTTAGTGGAGGTGGGAAAAACAGTCCAAACGGTAACGTGTTCCTTTTGCGGGTCGTCGTGTTCGCGCCACGGAAGCATTACGCCGTGGCCTTTGTCGGCGAGTCCAAGATGCTTCGAATACCATTCGCGCATCTGATCGCGATTGGCGGATTTGAAGAAGACACCGCCGATTCCAAGGATGCGCCCGCGCTGCTCCATTTTGACAGGCGGCTTCGACTCTTCAGGTTGCGGAGATGGCACTTTTTGTCCTCCTTTTAAGCAGGCCGAGATGAGCAACAGCGCGCCGAGCGAAATTGTGCCCCACGGTATTCCTTGCATGTATGGATTATACAAGTTTCGATTCGAATGGAGCAAACGGTTCGCTCGAGGTTCGCCGCGATTCACCCTTTCTAGATCGCGTATGAGGTCTCGAACTGGCTTGGCGTCGCCCGTAGAGAACCAGGCTTCCGGGATCGCAAAGTATCCCAGATTGCGTGTTCATCGGCACGAGGCGCGGATGACTCCTGCAAAACGCCGCAGTATGGACCAGCCTTCCCCAGTTCCCGGTTGGCAACCCCGCCCCCCACCGGATCTTGCCGTTTCTACCGCCGTTGCAGCGCTTCCAGCGCCTGCATCATCCGGGACGCCGCGCCGCGGTCTCCCCCGAAGCGCAAGCTGTTGTAGGCCGCCGTGAAACTCTCCACCTGCCGGGCCGTCTCCGAGGCTGGCAGCAGGCGGGCGAACTCCGAGGGGGTGATCCAAGCCGGCTTCTCGAACCCCTGCCGCCGGAGCACCGCCAGCATGCGCGCGTAGAGCAGGGTGGCATCCGAAGCTCGCGCCGCCCCGCGCTGCGCCTGCCGCACCCGCGCAAGCGCTTTCAGCCACTTCCAGAGCCGCGGCAGGCCCCGCCATGCCGCCCCCGCCAATACCGCCGCGATCAGCGCCAGCAGCCCGTACCGCCGGCCCCAGCCACCCACCGCCTCCTTCCAATCCAGGGCGGTGGACCTCGCCCGGTCCCACCAGCGCGACCCGAACGTCCGGCTTGAATCCTCCATCTGCGCCGCCAGTATCAGTTGCCGGTCCAGATTGTAGCTCAGCACCCACTCCTGCCAGAACGTCTCGGCGGCGTCCATGTAGAATCCCAGCCGGCTCCCCGCCCGGTCCATGGCAGGATTCGGATCGGGCGGTGTGGGGTCGAAGGTGGTCCAGCCCCGGCTGGGCAGCCAGGCCTCCACCCAACTGTGGGCGTCCGAAGCGCGAATCACCAGCCACCCGCTCACCGGGTTATACGCTCCGCTCTGGTATCCGATCGCCACCCTCGCCGGGACGTTCACCACCCGCAGCATCACCGCCATCGCCGAGGCAAAGTACTCGCAATGCCCCCTGCGCCGCTCGAAGAGGAAATGGGCCAGCGGGTCGGCCACCTCGTCCGTGAGCGCCTCGGTCGAGTAGCCGTAGTGCGTGCGCAGGTAGGACTCTATCGCCCGGGCGCGCCCCTCATCGCTCTCCCGTCCCTCAGCGAGCCGGCGGGCCAGCGCCACCACCCGGCCATCCACCGGCGGCAGGATCAGGTGTACCAGCCGCTCCTCTTCGCTTAGCCCGGGCACTGCGCGCGGCTCGCTCGCTTCCAGTTCGCTGTAAACCCCGTAGTGCGCTCCTTCGGGGTTGCCGGAGCCTAGCCGGTAACTCTCCTGCGTCGTTCGGATCACCAGCGGCGAGTTGATCCGCAGCCGCAGCGGCGTCCCGGCGAAGAACAATGCGTCCGAGTTGGTCGGGCTGAGTTGAACTTCGTAACGGATTCCGGCCGCTCGCGACCGCTCTCCCAGCTTCAGCAAACCGTCCGTCGCCCGCAGCGGCTGTCCCGGCTCGATCGGGTTATACCAGCGCCGCCCGTCGAACTGCGTCAGGGCGCCCCCGCGCCACTTCAAATCGGCCGGACGCTCCCGGTCGGCGAACCGTATGTGCATCACCGCCCTGCGCGGCTCCCGGATTTCGCCGGCGCCCCCCAGCCGCATTTCGTTCGAGAACCCCGTCATCCGATACCGCTGCGGCGCCAGATTCCGGAACGCCGCCCGGGCCGTGCGCGGCAGCAGAAAGAACAGGCCCCCGGTCAGCGTTAGGATGCCCAGCGCCACCCCCAGAGTCAGCCCCACCAGTCGCCAGTGCAGATTCTTCAGCCCTCCCCGTGCCAGGTGGTGCGGCTGGCGCATCGAGCGGCGAATCTCGCTACTGGCGGACGCCGCCAATCCGAACATCAGAAACAGCGCCAGGAACAGAAAGAAGCCCAGGTTGGACGATAGCACCGAGGCGAACAGCAGCTCCAGGAACGCGATCGCCGCCATCAGCACGTAGTCCCGCCTCGCCCGCGCACTCACGATCTTGAGCGCCGCCAGGTACACCACCAAGTGGACCGTGGCGGGCAGGAATTGCCGGGAGACCAGCAGCCAGTCCACCGGATAGAAGCCGATACAGGCAATCGCGAGCGCGCTCGCCGTCCGGCCCAGGAAAGGAAGGCGGAGCCGCCCGGTGACCAGCAGCGTCCTTAGCGCCAGGCTGGCCGCGAAAACGACGGCGGTCACGGTGTCCAGAGACGCCGAACCCAGCAACGCCAGGTACCCGCTAGCCAGGAGGCCGACCAGCGAGAGCTCGAAAAAGCGGTCCACCGAATCCGCCGGACCGGCTGGGGAACGAGCCATCATTCTAATTTTATCCGCTTTTACCGGCGTGCCTGGTCTTTGGTATTGTAAGTGCTATGCCCGAGACCGCTTTCCAAAACTTCTGGCGGCGCTTGCAGGAGCTCGGCCTGACCGCCTATGAGGCCCGGTCTTATCTCGTGTTGGTGGGGCACCCCCGCTTTAAGGCCCTCGAGTTGGCCGTCCGCGCCAGCGTGCCGCGGCAGAAGATCTACGAGGTGCTCGACAGCCTGGTGGACAAGGGCTTCGCCCAGGTGGTTCAGGATAAGACCAAGCTTTTCTCGGCCATCGAGCCCGCCCTGGCGATTCCGTCCTATCTCGCCCGGAAACGCAAGCTCATCGAGCTGCATCTGGCCGGCCATTCCCGCGCGGCGGAGGCTCTCATCGAGGACCTCGGCAACGCCTACTCGGAAAGCCGGGGCGGGCGCGGCACCCTCGATTTCTTGCGCATCGTGAATGAGCCTGTGCAGGCCGCCACGCACTACCGCCGCATGCTTTCCGAGGTCGCCTCCGAGTACCTCGAGTTCTCCCGCCCGCCCTACGCCGTCGACCCGCTGGACGAGCAACTGGTCAAGCAGGCCAGCGCCCGTGGCGTGCGTTGCCGACTCCTGCTGGGCGCCGGAGCTCTCGACGAGGCGCATCGCCAGCGCCTCGAGGAATTCGAGCAGGCGGGCGTCCAGGTGCGCCGGGCCCGCGCCCTGCCCATGAAGCTCGCGCTCTTCGATTCCCGTGTGGGACTGGTCGCCCTGCTCGATCCCGTGACCACCTTCCCGGCCTGGACCTCCCTGCTCTTCGACCACGCGGGCTTCGGCGAGGCCATGAAGGGCCTCTTCGAAGACCACTGGCGCCGCGCCGCCGCGAGCCCCTAGAACCCGTCCGCGCCCCCTCCATAACGTGGGATAATCAAAGCAGCAGTACGCCACTGGTTTCCCATGCCCAATACCGTTCTCGCCGACGGTGAGATCCAAAGGACCACCCTCCCCAACGGTGTCCGCATCGTTACCGAGAGCATGCGCCACGTCCGTTCCGTCGCGGTTGGCGTCTGGATCAGTTCCGGATCGCGCCGGGAACTCCCCCATCAAAACGGCATCTGCCATTTCATCGAGCACATGCTCTTCAAGGGAACCACCACCCGCTCCGCCGAGCAGATCGCCCAGTCCGTGGATTCCATCGGCGGCAACCTGGACGCCTTCACCGCCAAGGAAATGGTCAGCTTCAACACCAAGGTCCTGGACGACCACCTGCCCCTGGCCTTCGACGTGCTCTCCGACCTGGTGCTCCACCCCGTCTTCCAGCCCGCCGACATCGAGAAGGAAAAAGGGGTCATCCTGGAAGAGCTCAAAATGGACCAGGACAATCCCGAGTACCTGGTACACGAAATCTTCACCGGCAACTTCTGGAGGGGGCACCCCCTCGGCAAGCCGATCCTGGGCACCAAGGACACCGTGCGTCAATTCAGCCGGGGCATGATCGAGGGCTATTACGGCACGCAGTACGTGCCCGCCAACATGTTCATCACGGCGGCCGGCCATCTCTCGCACGAGCGGCTGGTCGAGCTGGCCCGTGAGCGATTCGAGGCGCTGCCGCCCGGCCAGGCCGCCGCCACCGACGCCGCCCCGCTCACCCACGCCCGCATCGCGGTCCGCAACAAGCGGTCGCTCGAGCAGGTGCATCTCTGCTTGGGCGTGCCCTCCTATCCGCTGCCGCATCGGGACCGCTTCGCATGCTACGTCCTGAACACCCTGCTGGGCGGAGGCATGAGCTCCCGGCTATTTCAGAACATTCGCGAGCGGCAGGGATTGGCCTACGCCGTCTTCTCCGAGTTGAACCCGTACCGCGACACCGGCTGCCTATCGGTTTATGCGGGCACCTCCGTCAAGTCGGCCGCCAAAGTAGTGCAATCCATCCTGGCCGAATTCCGCCGCCTCAAACAGGAGCTCGTGGCGGACGAGGAGCTTCGCCGCGCCAAGGACTACATGAAGGGCTCGCTCATGCTGAGCCTGGAATCCACCAACAGCCGCATGGCCAACCTGGCCCGCCAGGAGATGTATTTCGGCCGCTTCTTCGGCCTCGACGAATTGCTCGAGAGCGTCGAGCGCGTCACCGCCGGCGACGTCCAGCGCATCGCCTGCAATTTCTTCGATCCCCGCCAAATCGCCCTCACCGTCCTCGGAAACCTCGACGGCCTCCGCATCCACCGCGAAGATCTGGACTGTTAGTGTGGGGCAGGCAATCTTGCCTGCAGCCGGCCTTCTGGTCGGCGTCCGCGGCCTTGCCGCCGGTGACTCCATTTGACCCCGATGTACTTCGGGATTCAGGACTCGCTTGGGCATATGAGTTGCCTGCGTACCACGGTCGAGCCCGCGCGCCCATGGGAATGTGTGAGAATCGAACTGGATGCAGCGCTTCGATCGAATCACGTGGAATCCCAACCAGATGAACGGGCAGCCGTGCGTCCGCGGGATGCGCCTGACCGTGCGCAGAGTCGTTGAGGCGGTGGCTCTGTATCCCAATCGGGATGACCTCTTTCGGAACTACCCCGAGTTGGAGCCGGAGGACCTCCAGCAGGCGCTGGCATTCGCTGCCGTCAATCTCGAGGACAGCGCCACCGAAACTCACGCCGCCTGACCGGTCCCGCCGAAATGCGATTGCTGCTTGACCAGGGCGTTCCAAGAGATGCCGCCAGCCGCCTGCGCGAAAGCGTCTACGAGTGTACTCATGTGGGTGAGATCGGCATGTCGGGGGCTGCCGACCACGATATCCTTGCATGGGCGGTCCGGCAGCATGCCACGATAGTCACGCTCGACGCCGACTTTCACGCCATCCTAGCGGTTTCAACCGCGAGTGCGCCTTCCGTTATTCGAATGCGCATGCAGGGCCTGGATGCGAACGCAGTGGTCGAGATCGCCCGAAAGGTGCTTGCGGCCTTCCAGGCCGATCTGGCACGCGGATCTCTGGTCACCGTCAAAGCACACAAGATCACCTGCCACAAGCTGCCGATTGGCGGCGCACACGATTGACCCTCCCTGAGAATTCGATGTACTTCGGCCGCTTCTTCGATCCCCGCCAAATCGCCCTCACCGTCCTGGGCAACCTGGACGGCCTCCGCATCCACCGCGAAGACCTGGAGTGCTAGTAGCCCACTCTTCCCCGGCTGCGGGACTACGCCGCCGCGATTGGCTGGACGTCCGTCTCGATCCGCGCGAGCGAAGCGCGGGCGACATCCAGATCGTAAGCCGACTGGAGATTCATCCAGAACTCCGCCGTAGTCCCGAAATAGCGCGCCAGTCGAAGAGCCGTATCCGGAGTAACGGACCGCCGCTCATTGACGATCTCGCCGATCCGCGTCGGCGGCACGCGCAAGTCGCGGGCGAGGCGATTGATGCTCACGCCGAAATCGGCCATGAATTGCTCCCGCAGAATCTCGCCCGGGTGCAATGGCGTCCGCGACAATCGCTTGGGCATATCGTTTAGTCCCCCATTTAATGGTAGTCGGTGACCTCCACGTCATAGGCGTCGCCGTCCAACCACTCAAAGCAGATTCTGTACTGATCGTTGATCCGAATACTGTGCTGGCCTCGGCGGTCGCCCCACAGCGCCTCCAACCGATTCCCCGGCAGAACTCCGAGATCGGCCAGCGTTCCCGCGGCATCGATCATTCGGAGTTTCTGTAAGGCTCTCCGGGCACAACTTTGAAAGCGCCTGCTTCGACCGGTCGCAAACAGCCTCCCGCTCTCCCGATCGTGGAAAGTCCTGATCAACTTCCATTATAACGCCGAGCGTGATACGTGGCGCAGTCCTGACTCGCCCCCAAACCGTCATCTCCGCAGATCTCGTCCCGGCGCCGTGGTCGATCACGAAGAGTTGGCGCCTGCACCCACAGTAGTCCAGGCTCGGATTCTCCAGACAGCACGCCAGATTAGGCCCCGAGCAAGGTCCACGCTCATCGAGGGGCGTGTCGCGGGAGGACCACTTGAACGATCCCGGAAGCGTTTCATCAACAACGAGTGGGCCATCAGAGGCCATCAGCAGCCTACGCGGGCCGAAGGCTCTCACGCTTCAGAACGGCGTAGCCATTCGCTGCGTCCTTCCAGGCGGTTTCGATAGCCAAGAGTTGGCGCCGCGCGTTGCTGATGTAGCGCTCCCGATAACGACTGGCGGGAGACATCTGGGAGAAGATCTTGAGCAGGTCCAAGACGGTGTGGTCGCCCCAGCCGTATTCCCGCATCGGAGTGTGGCCGTCTTCAACCAGAGACACGCCTCCCTTCATAACGCCCCACAGACCCTGTACGAACAACTGGTATGCCTCCGGCACCTTGTCAGGGTCTACGGTGTTGTTCTGGAGCAGCGCCCGTACCTTTATGCGGAGAGGGAGCATCTTCAGCCGCCGCTGCTCGATCCAGGCAACGACTTCCTCCGTTGAATCCGCGGTCTTCAGGAGTTCTATCAATTCACCAAATAACACCACGTAGTCGTTCACGATGCCCTCGGCGTCTTTGTAGAGGGGCTCGATAAACTCCTGAAAGTACTTCTCGCGATTGCGTTCGCGGACGGTCAGCAATTGGATCAAGCGATCCACAATGCTCAAGCCAATATCGACCATGACGCCTTTAAGAGTACGTTATTGGAACTTCATCAGCAAGAGGCCTCACGTCGTAACCCGTGGCCTCGACACCCCGAATTCCACGCTGCGGCTGCGTCAGGACGAGCCCGGACGCTTCGCCCCTCAAACCTCCCTCAAGTCCACTTGACGGTAGACGCCCATTCCGTCCACCATTCCCCTCACCAGCACCTCGCCTCGCGGCGCAGGCCCCCGTGCACCAGCGTCTTCAGAAGGGTCTGCCAGCCGATGTCCTTGTGCTTGGCGATTTTCCGGGCCTGCTCTACATCTGCCCTGGGCATCCAGATGGCGACTCGGATGCTCCCCTGCTTGTCTAACTGAGCGACCAAGCGCGATCCCGCTGGCGCGATTTCCTCCTCCTCCAACGCCCTCGTTTTCCTGCTCAAGAACTCGCGACCGGCGGCGCTAGCCCACCAATCCGCCTCCTCGTCCTCGCTCTTGAACTTCGGAATCTCAATCGCATTCCTTGCCATGTCCCTCTACTGTAACTCCATGGAACCAATCCCCCGCCATCCTCGTTTCCCAATTCGATGGCCAACGCCGCAACGCCCGTCATAGAACTCCTGGGCCTGGAGGTCCGCTTCGGGCAGCGCACCATCCTCGACAACCTTCACGGCTCGCTCTCCGGACGCGCCATCGGGCTGCTGGGACCGAACGGCGCCGGCAAGTCCACCCTCATCAATACGCTGATGGGTTTCTATCCGCCGTTCCGGGGCACCGCGCGGATCTTCGGGCACGACATCCGCAGCGATCTGCGCCGCGTCCGCAACCTGATCGGCTACATGCCGGAAAACGAGTCGTTCATCGCCGGCATGAGCGCGGTCGCGTTTGTCCGCTACATGGCGGAGCTTTCCGGCCTGCCCTCGGACGCCGCCCTCGAGCGGGCCCACGAAGCGCTGTTCTACGTCGGCCTGGGTGAGGCACGCTACCGCAAGCTCGAGCAGTATTCCCTGGGCATGAAGCAACTCGCCAAGCTGGCCCAGGCCATCGCGCACGGCCCCAAGCTGCTGTTCCTCGACGAGCCCACCAACGGCCTCGACCCGCCCGCGCGCCAGCGAATGATCCGCCTCATCCGCGACATCCGCGAGCGCGGCGATCTGCACCTGATCCTCTGCTCCCACCTGTTGCGCGACGTCGAGGAGTGCTGCGAGGAGGTGCTCATCCTCAAGCAGGGCCGCATCGTACACTACTCGAACCTGGAGGAGGAGCGCCGCTCCAACCGCAAGTTCCTGGAACTCGAAACCGCCTCCGATGGCGCGCCCTTCGCGGAGGCCGTCCGCAATCTCGGCTGCGAATGCGCGCTGGCCGGCGAGCGCCGCATCAAGATGGTCCTCACCGGCGGCGTCGAAATCCGCGATCTTTACCGCTTGGCGGCCGAGCATTCCACCGTCATTCGCAAGCTCAACTACAAGCGCGACAGCCTGGAGGACATCTTCCTCCGGGCCATGGAGAACGGCAATGGCAGTCTATAAGCGCGGCTATGAAGGCTACCATGGCCCGCTGACTCCCCAGTGGTCGCGCGCGCTAGTGATCGCCCGGCAGGCCTACCGCACGGTCTTCGATTCCCGCCTCATGATCGCCTACCTGTTGCTCGCCTCCATCGCGCCGGTCGTTTATGCGGTGCTCATCTACCTGCCCCACAACACCGGCGCCCTTCAGATCTTCAACATCCGCAGCCTGCTCTCCATCGACGCCGGGTTCTTCTACCATTTCATCAATGGCCAGGCCTTCCTGGCGTTCCTGTTGACCGCCTACCTGGGCCCCGGGCTGATCTCGGCCGACCTGGCCAACAACGCCCTCCCGCTCTACTTCTGCCGTCCCTTCTCGCGCACCGAATACGTGCTGGGCAAGATGTCGGTGCTGGCCATCCTGCTCTCGGCCATCACCTGGGTTCCGGGCCTGCTGCTGTTTGCCTTCCAGTCCTACCTGGAGGGGTTCGCCTGGTTCCGGGCCAACTTCTACATCGCCACCGCGATCTTTGTGGGCTCCTGGATCTGGATTCTGTTGCTCAGTCTGCTGGCCCTGGCCATGTCGGCCTGGGTGAAGTGGAAGCTGGTGGCCGGCTCGCTGATCGTGGGGTTGGTCTGGGCCGCGGCCGGCTTTGCCGCAGCCATGGAACATATGCTCCTCACGGAATCCGGCGGCCTGATCAGCATCCTGAAGGACATGGACGCCGTCTGGTTCTCGCTCTTCCGCCTTCCCAACTCGACCGGGCTGCCTTTCGAGGGCGCCGTCGGCGCGCTGGTCGCGGTCTCGGCCCTGTGCCTGTACCTGCTGGGCCGCAAGATCCGCGCCTGCGAGGTGGAGCGATCATGAGCGGCGACAACCATATCGTCTTCGACGACGTCTCCAAGTTCTACGGCGACGTGCTGGGCGTGAACCGGGTTCAACTCTCGATTCCTCCCGGCATCACCACGCTGGTCGGTCCCAACGGCTCCGGCAAGACCACCCTCATGAATCTGATGACCGGTCTGGTCCAGCCGACCCGCGGCCGCATACGCATCCTCGGAATCGCGCCGGACGACCCCGAGCGCCTCTTTCGCCTGCTCGGCTACTGCACGCAGTTCGACTCCTTTCCGAAGGGCCTCACCGGCTTCGACTTCCTCTACACCACCCTGCGCTTGCACGGAAAGGGCCACGCCGAAGCGTTCGAGCTCAGCCGCAGCGCCCTTGAGCGTGTGAACATGACCGAAGCCGCTGGCCGCCGCATCGCCAGTTACAGCAAAGGCATGCGCCAGCGCATCAAGCTGGCCCAGGCCATTTGCCACCAGCCCTCCGTCCTGGTGCTCGACGAACCGTTGAACGGGCTCGACCCCATGGCCCGCTCCGAAACCATCGCCCTGTTCCGCGCCCTGGCCCGCGAGGGATTGCACATCGTCATCTCCAGCCATATCCTGCACGAGGTAGACCGCATCTCCGACCAGGTGGTGCTGTTGAGCAACGGCTACGTCGTCGCCGAAGGGCAGATCCAGGCCGTCCGTGGCGAGATGCACCAGGAGCACCCGCTGCAAGTCCTGGTGCGCTGTACCCAGCCCGGCCTGCTGGCGGCGCGCCTCTTCGCCCAGGATCATGTGGTCGAGGTCAAGATGCACAACGACCGCCAGGGCCTGCTCGTCTCGACCCGCGATCCGGACCTGTTCTACGAACTGCTCAACCAGTTGGTCGTCGAGGGCGCCGTCGAGCTTTCCTCGGTCGCGCCGGCCGACGACGACGTTCACTCGGTCTACGAATACCTGATCGGCGCCGCGGGAGGCGGGGCATGAACGCGAAACTACCGTGGGGTTTGTGGTGGACGCAGATCCTGGCGATTCTGCGCCTCGAGATGAAGAAGAACTTCGCCCGGAAGCGCTCCATTCCGGTGTACCTGCTAGCCGCCTCGCCCATCGCGCTCTACGCCGCGCACGCCTTCGCCCACGCGCGCGGATGGAACCACTGCAGCGGCCAACAGGACCTCACGGAATTCGCCGGCGTCTTCCAGTTGTACGTGCTGCGTCTGGCGATCTTCTTCAGCGCCGTCGCGGTCTTCATGAACCTGTTCCGCGGCGAGGTGCTCGAGAAGAGCCTCCACTACTACTTCCTCGCGCCGGTGCGCCGCGAAATCCTGGTGGCCGGGAAATACCTCTCCGGCCTGCTCATGACCTGCGTGGTCTTCAGCCTGAGCACCACGCTCTCCTACCTGCTCCTGCTCACCCACCTCCGGATGACCGCCGCGCACGCGCTGGCCGGCCCGGCCCTGGCCGATCTCCCCGCCTACCTAGGCGCGACACTGCTGGCCTGCGCCGGCTACGGCGCCGTGTTCCTGATCCTTGGACTCCTGTTCCGCAACCCCATCGTTCCCACGGTCGCGGTTCTGATCTGGGAATCGATCCTGGTCTTTCTGCCCGCCATCCTCAAAAAGGTCAGCGTGATCTTCTACCTGGAATCGCTGTGCCCCGTGAAGGCGCCGTTCCGCGACGGCGGCGAGCTCTTCGCCACCACCGCCGATCCGACGCCGGCCTACCTGGCTATCCCTGGCCTGCTCCTCCTGATCATTGCGGTCCTGGTTCTGGCCAGCTTGCGCATCCGCCGGATGGAGATCCGCTACGGAACCGAGTAGCGTCAAGGGACCGGCGCCGTTTGCTCCGGTTCCAAGCACTCGCCCACCCGCACCAGGAAACTAGCCACCGTCTGCCACCGCTCGCCCGTCTGCTTCTCCACGCGATAGCTCTGGCTAGCCTCCTCCGTTCGCAAGCGGAACCCAGCGGCTTCCTGCGCGGCTGACGGCTGGCCCGGGATGGGGCGCCCGCTCATCGCGCGCACTATCCAACTCTCGCCGCCCGTCCGGCTCTCCAGCATCTCGTAGCGGCGCTCCGGATCGCCCGCCATCGTCCGATCCACCCACAGCCGCCCGTGGGTCTTCGAATCGAAGTGGAAAAAGTCGATAGCGCCGGCGCGGCTCTCCTCGTAAACCGGCGCCGCGCGCCACAGTTTGCCGCCATCCTGGGTCACCAGCAGGAACGGGTCTCGCGGCACCGCGCCCAGTTGCTCGCCGCCGATCCAGCCGTTCTCCAGATCGAAGAACTGGATCTGCTCCAGCCCTGCCCCCCGTATCCGTTCGTGTGGCTCGTACCAGGTCTTGCCCTGGTCCTCGCTGGCCAGCAGGATCGAGAACAGCGTGACGCTCTCGGCATGCAGATTGCCCGTAAGAAGGATCCGGCTCGAGGAAGAGCCCACCGCCGCCAGTTCCAAATACACCGGGCAGGGATGCCCGCTGGGACAGGTCAACCCGAATGCCACAATCTCCTCTGCGGAGCATTGAAAAGGCACGCGCATCGGCGCGCCCATGTTCTCGAGTTTCTGCGCTTCGAGCGCGGCCGCCAGCAGCAAACAGCCAGCCACCACCGGGCGGATAGGCATCGTCTCACTCCAGATTGTAGCCGGAAAGCCTTCCTCTCGTGCTAGGCTCGAACCATGCTGGAGTGGCTGCGCAAGTTCGGGGCCAAGAAACTGCCATCCCTCCAGGGCGCTCCGCTGGTTCCCCGCCAGAAATCCTACTCGGCGCAAAGCGGCTACGTCTACCTCTACCACTATGCGGGTCGTCGCGCGGCGGAACTCGGTTCCGAGCCCGGCACTCAGTTCGTATTCCAGGTGTCGGCGGATCGTACGACCTTCTTCCCGGTCTCGGTCTTCCTGGCCGACTCTGCCCTTCAGGCCTGGCAAAGCGCCCACCATGAACTCCGCGCCAACGAGCGCTACGCCATCGCCAAAATGGCGTTACTCCAGGCCTTCGACGAGCGCCAGCGTCCCCAGCACATGACCCTCGAAGTTCTGGTCCGGCGGGCCGACGCCGAGAGCATCCTCGAGACCCTGGGAATCGAGTGACCGGTAGAAACCACCCGGCCCCCGCGTAAGAAAGATCTGCCCGCCAAAAGCTGCCTGTCAAGCAACCCATTTCTTTTCAGCGCGATCTCGAATGGCCGGTTACGTGCTTCCCCAGCGGCAGGTTAGGCTTGTGGTCTACTTGATTGTAAATTGGCTTTGCAGCGTTGTGGGTCTCCTCGTGGTCGTCCGCCTCTTCCCGGGCTTCCAGGTCGCGGAATTCGAGTCCGCGCTCATCGCCGCCGCCATCGTCGGCCTGATCAGCGCCGGTTTGGGCGCCCTGCTCAAGCATGCCGGCGGAGCGGTCGGCCTGGCGATTACGGGGGTCTTTCTGGTGCTCGCGGACACGCTGCTTTTCCGCATGTCGGCGCTGCTGGTTCCCGGCTTCGCCATGCGTGGTTTTGCGCCCGCATTCGCCTCCGCCATGCTGCTGCTGGCGCTGAACCTGGTCCTGCTGCGCGTCGTCCCCCTCAAAGAGAATCCACTGGATTCCCCGCTCAAAGTAGGGCGGACGTCCACGTCCGCGCCGGACCTCTAGGTCCGGCTACGCCAACTAAAAACTCAGCCGCAGTTGCAGCTCCAAACGCCGGTTGTTGGCCGTCGAGCCACCCGGCCCCATGCTCCCCAGACCCACCGATTCTCCAAACAGTGGCGACGCCAGGTCGCCGTTCGGAGGGCCAGGGTTGACATGGTTCAAGATGTTGCGCGCGGAAGCTGACAGCGTCAGGTTGAAACGGTGGTCGGTGGTGTCGCCGCCAAACATGCCACCGCGCCCTCCCATTCCGCCGGGACCGCCCGGGCCGCGCCCGACGGGCATCATTATTCCGCCGGGGCCCCGCCCGCCGCCCGGTCCCTGCCCCGCGCCCGGTGTCGCCGCGGCGGCTTCGCCCTTGACCGGACCGAATCCGAACGTCTTGCTCAGACGGAAGTTCACGGAGAAGTTCCCGGGACCCTGGCCGTAGTTGCGCGGAATCATGGCCGCACCCGGCGCCGGGTTGAGATTAAACATGCCCCACGGAGTGCTCACCACTCCCGGCCCCGGAGCCGTGGCGAAAGACGGCCGCGCCGTGAGCAGGCCGTCTCCGAACAGATCCTGGCCCAGCGTTATATTGAACGGCGCTCCGGAGGCCGCCATAATGAACGGGCTGAGCCGGATATTGTGCTTCATGGCCAGCGATCCGAACATCATAAAGCGGTGGCGGACATCGATCGCCGCGCGCCCGTACTCGGCGCTGAGATCGCTCGGATTGGCCGGAAACATGTACGCACTATCGGTGTTGCTGTTGGCGTGATTGAACACGTAGAAGCTGGTGATCGAGATGCTCTTATTGAACCGGCTGTTGATATTGGCGATGAGCTGATTCTGCCGCAGGATTCCGTTGGACTGGTACTCGTACACCCGGTCGCCGAGCAGCGGCCCCTCCGTTTCCGTCAGGATCGTGGAACGCAGCAGCCGGTTCCCGACCGAGTCCGTGAAGGTGAGGGCCGCCGTGGTATTACGCGGCAACTGGCGCTCCAGGCTGACGGCGCTCTGCAGGATGTACGGCGCTCGCAGATTGGGGTCCTTCATCCACACCGTCTGCGCTTGCGCGGCCAGTTGGCTGATGGAAGGGACGTTGGGAAAAAAATCGGGATTGATGACGATGTACTCTTGCTCGTTCGTCCCGTTGTAATGCAGCGACTGCAGCGTGTAGGTGTCGTCGATACGGCTGTAGAACACGCCACTCCCGCCCCGGATGACCGTCTTCTGGACCCCCTTCTTGGCGCCCGGCGCCCAAGCGAAGCCGATGCGCGGCGCGAAGTCCCTCCCATCGTGGATGTTGCTCTGGTTCTCATAGCGCAGTCCCAGGCTGAGCGTGAAGTTCGTCTTCACGCGCCAATCGTCTTGGATGAAGGCCCCCAGGTCGGCCTGTGTCACCGTAGCCAGGGGAGTGCCCGCAACTATCGAGAACATCGACGCGCCATAGCCCAGTTGGCTGATCTGCGCGGCTGTGAAACCCTGCTGCTGGAGGTACAGAGTCTCCGCGTAACGCTGGAGCGAGGTGATCGGCTTCATCACCGGGTTGCCGCTCGGATCCAGAATGGGCTGGTTACTGGAATCCAGTTCCGGGGCCGGGCCACCGTTGAACGTAAAGCTGCCGCCGAAGTTCGTGGGTGATTCGTCTGACTGGTCCGAGTAGCGGAAACGCGCGCCCGCCTTCAGGGAATGCCGGCCCTCGGTCCACGACGTGTAGTTCTGCAGCTCCCAGTGGTCGTCGGAGTTCCAGGCGCGGCCGATCTGCGACCCGCCATCGCTGAAGGAGTCGCTCACGGCCAGCGTGGGAACCGTATTGTTCCCGTAATTGTCCAACTGGGTCCGGAAAAACTGCAAGCGGGTCTCGTTGACGGCGTGCGCGCTGACCATGGCGGTCTCGGTGATTTGCACGTTCTGGCTCCCCAGCGTCGTATTGTAGGCCTCGCTGGGAAGCGCAAATCCGCCCACGCCCGCGTTGTCCTTGTCGTTCTGGTTATACGTGTAGCGAACTACCAGCGTGTTCTTCGGAGTGAGCTGATAGTCCAGGCGCGGGCTTACAATGGTCAGCCATTGCGGGGTCGCCAAGGTCTGGTTCACCGGGATGGGATTCAGGTTGGTGTCCAGATCGGTGCCGTAAATCAGCGCGTCGTCCTGGATTTGCCGCCGCTCCACGTCCAGGAAAAACGACGCCTTCTTGCTCAGCGGTCCGCTCACGTTGCCGCCGTAGTAGCGCGCGTCGAACTCCGGCTTGGTGTCGGAGAACGGGTTGCGGGCGTTGAAGGCGTTGTTGCTGTCGCTGATGAAGGCCTGTCCATGGAATGTATCGCTGCCCGGCTTCGTGAACACCTCGATGCGCCCGAATCCCAGCCGGTCGTACTCCGAGGAGAACGGATTCTGGTTGATGCGCACCTCCCGGATCGAGGACTTCGGCGGGAGTTTGCCGTTCGAGAATCCGTCGATGAAGATCTGCCCTCCGTTAGGCCCCGCCGAGGGACCGGCCAGCGCCTGCAAGTCCGACTCCAGATCGTCCGGGTCGTCCGAGAGCGCATCCAGGTCCGCTTCGCGAAGCACGATCGCGCCCACGTTGCTCGAGGCCTCCGTGCTCACCCTGTTCGAGTCGGCCTCTACGGTGACTTCCTGCTTTTCGACGGCCAGCGGCAGATTGGCATCCAGGAGCAGGGCCTTGCCGGGTTGAATCTCGATGTCTGGTTTAACCACCGAAGAGAACCCGAAGGCGCTCAGTCGGACGCTGTACTTCCCCGGAGGCAACCCGGTGACCGTGTAGGCGCCGACCTCATTCGTGCTGAAAGTCTTTGCGGCGCCCTGTCCGGTGACGGTGATGGTAGCGCCGGGAATGGCCGCGCCGGATTGGTCGCAGACCGTCCCTTTGATCTGCACGGCCGGCCCTTGCGCCCACAGCGGAAAGGCCGCTAGCGGCAGAACGACCAAGCGCCACCATCCCATTCTTGTTTTCATTCCATTTCCTTTCCGGCGCGCTCACGCAGCCGGCTACATGCTGGGCATCGGAACGTCGAAATTCCACATGCCGCCGATCTGCCGCTCCGGCGCGGCAGTGAGTATCGGCTCGACGCCGGCGACCACCGTGATGGCAGTCACCTTGGATGGATCGGCGCCCCTGGTGCTCGAAAGAATAAGTGCGTCGCCGGGTTTCAGCTCGGCGATAGTGAACGCGGGCATGCGCTCCAGCAGGTCCGAGAAGTCCATGTTCCCGCGCGGACGGCCTCCCGCCATGCCCGCACCGCCCGTTCCCGCCGGTGCAGCGCCCGCCGGGCGATTGGCCTGCCCGCCCGGAGCCGTGCCGTTCTGTTCGCCCCTCAGCCGCATCGCCAGCATGGTGGCCAGCGGCAGCGGCAGTTTCTTGAGAGACGTGTCGGCATTCACGAGAACCACTACCGGCTTCTTCGTGTCCAGGTCCTTGATCGTGATCTCGTTGCTGGCGGCATTCACGCTGTTGATGGTTCCGGCCAGCGCCACGAATGTGCCAAACACCAGTTCCTCGGCCTTCAGGCGGGTTCCATCCTCGTTCTTGTCGCCCAGCACGCGAACCTGGTCCCCAATCTGGATTTCCTCGAGCTTGCTCGGCCTGGCGTCCTGGAACCGAATCGAATCCGGAGCGTAGCGGCGCACGTTGACTTGGCCGGAGGCGTCGATCGCCACCGTCTTCCGCCCTTCCGCCACCCGCGTCGAGATGCTGATCTCCTTGGCGTCCCGGTTGACGGCTGTGACCAATCCGGCCATGCCGCGCTTCTGCCACTGGGCCCGGTCCAGTTCCTGTTTCTTGGCGAGGTCGGCTCTGGTCATCACCATCACCGCCGTCGCCGGCGCCACGCCGCGCACCGCCACGCGGTCCCCCACTCCCAGGTCGGCGAAGTGGATCGGCGCCGCTTTGGTCAAATCCTTCTCGCCGGGCGCCACCCGCAAGAGTCTGGTCGCCTGATCGAGTTCCACCGTCACCGCCGTACCATCGTCGGTCTTGACTACCAACTGCATCTTCGCGGAGTCGACCGAAGCGATCTGCCCAATGATTCTGGTCTTGGGTGCTGTGGTTTGGGCCGCCGCCAGGCAAGCCGTGAGGAACGTCAGCGCACAGAGGTAAGCCTTTGGCATTGAATAGGAAAGACGAGTTTTGGATGCCCAATGTCACCACGCTGTTTGTAAAGAAAGGTAAAGACGCCCCCAGCGCGCCCACGAACTCCCCACGCCATCCGTCATCCGGCCCGGAGGTGTCCCCGGACGTGCAGCGCCGCATGTCCCCCGCGGAGAAGCTGTAGCGCGTTTTCGATCTCTCGGAACTGGTTCAAAGTGCCGCCGAGGCCGGTCTGCGCCATTCCTATCCCCAGGCGGACGACCGCGAGATCTTCCTGCGCGCCACCCGGCAGAGGTTGGGCGCCGGCCTCTTCCGCCCGGTCTACGGCGACCTTCTCCCCGACTATGAATAGGGCGGTCGAGATCCCCCTGCTCCCGGTTCCCGGCCACGACGGTGAAGGAATGGTCTCGCGGCCATCCGGCGGAGTCTCCGTATCCCAGCAGGATCTGCAGGCCTCGTGGGGTCGGGCCTTCCGGCCCGCTGGTCTGCCTTACAATAAAGGCAGACTATGGCACAACTTGGATTTCTCGGATTGGGGATCATGGGCTATCCGATGGCTCACAACCTCCTGCGGGCGGGACACCGGGTCGCATTGTGGTCGCACACGGCGGCCAAGGCCAAGGATCTCGCCCAGGCCGAGGGCGGGATCTATTGCGAGACGCCCATGAAAGTGGGGGAGTTCGCCGAGTGCGTCTTCCTGTGCGTGGGGGACACCGCCATGTCCCGGGAGGTGGTCCTGGGCGCCAACGGCATTGCCGTGGGGGCTCGGCCGGGCACGGTGGTTGCCGACGCCAGCACCATCTCGCCGGAGGAAAGCCGCAGCATGGGAGAGGCGCTGGCTGTCCGGGGGATACACTTCCTGGATGCCCCCTGCACGGGATCCAAGCCTGGGGCCGAAAAGGGCGCCCTGACCTTCATGGTGGGCGGGGATAGGAAGGTGTTCGAGGGGGTCCGGGCCTACTTCGAACCTATGGGAAAAGAGCTCTTCTACTGCGGCGGTCCGGGCTTGGGTCTGCACGCTAAGTTGACACAAAACCTGATTCTTTCCAATATGTTGCAGGCGTTCAACGAGGGCCTCGTGCTGAGCACCAAGGCCGGCGTCGACCCCCAATTGATGCTGGAGATCCTGAACCACAGCGCCGCCCGTTCGGGTCTGATCGCCTTCAAGGCGCCCTATGTCTTCGACGGCAATTTTGAGACCAATTTCTCCACCAAGTGGATGCACAAGGACGTCGGACTGGCGCTGGAGTCTGGAAAAGAGCTGGGAGTGCCCCTCCCGTTGACCGCTCTGACGCAGCAGGTCTTCCAGGCCGCACTTTCCAGCGGCTACGGCGAAGAGGATATGTGCTCTACCATCAAGGTGTTAGAGGCCCTGGCGGGAATTGAGGTGCGGTGCCGCCCGTGAAGAATACAGAATTCTGTTGCTTTCTGATCCAGAATATACTATTATTGGAATCAAGCCGGGGAGGCAACTCCCACCAAAGCGAGACTAACCTCTAAGTAAAAGACCCCTGAAGCAATCCTCCCCGGCACCCCAAGTCAAAGAAGCACCCCCCAATCAAGGCCTGTAGCTGCAAATTGCAACACTTAGCGACCCATCGCAGGTCGGGTGTGTGCCGGGTTTCCACAAGCCCCATCCTCTCGTCCGTGGCGCCAAGGCACGCGGACAGGTGTAAGATTGAGGAATTGCGATCCGAGGATTTACAACATGCCTACCTATAAGGAAGCGGACCGGCCACTAACCATTACCACGCCGCTCGGTCCGGACCTGCTGTTGCTTACCGGCTTCCGAGGCTACGAAGCCATCTCGCACCCCTTCAGTTTTGAGCTCGATCTGCTGGCCGAAAGGGACAGCAGCATCCGCTTTGACCAGATCCTCGGCCGGAGCGTGACCATCGCCTTGCGTCAACTCAACGGAGACGTCCGCCACTTCAATGGGTTGGTCAAGCGATTCGGCGAAGGCTCTCGAGACGAACGCTTCGTGGCCTACCGCGCCGAGGTGGCGCCCAAGCTCTGGCTGCTCAAGAAGAAAGTCCGGAGCAGGATCTTCCAGCACATCTCCGTTCCCGACATCCTCGTGCAGGTGCTCTCCGGCCTCGATGTTACGTACGAGCTGCTGGGACGCTACTATCAGCGCAACTACTGCGTCCAGTACCACGAATCCGACTTCGATTTTGTGAGCCGCCTGATGGAGGACGAGGGCATCTACTACTTCTTCAGGCACTCCGACGGCGGCCACCAGATGGTCGTGACCGACCTGGGAAATAAGCATGAGCCCGTTCCTGGTCGATCCAGCGTCGTCTTCGAAGAGATCGTTGGCGGCTTGCGGCCGGACATGCGAATCGTCGGGTGGGACAAGACCCAGGAACTGCGCTCCTCGAAGTACACGGTCTGGGACCATTGCTTCGAGCTGCCGGGCCAGCGCCTCGACGAGAGTGTAGAGACCATCGACCAGGTAAAAGCGGGCCGGGTGGCCCACAAGTTCGATCTGTCGGGTGAAGAACTGGAAATCTACGATTACCCCGGCGGCTACGCCAAGCGCTTCGACAGCGTCGGTCACAACCGTGCCCCACGCTCCGACGACATGACGCATCTGTTCCGGGATCGCAGCCGGACCGTCCGGCTCCGCATGGAGGAGGAAGAATCCGTCGCCCTCCGGATCGCGGGCCGCAGCAATTGCGGCAACTTCACGGCGGGATGCCATTTCACGCTGCAGCGGCATTGGGACGCAGACGGCGACTACCTGCTGACCCGGGTGGAGCACGAGGCTCGCCTGTTCGGATTCCGGAGCGGTGAGGAAACGGACTTCACTTACGAGAATCGTTTCTCCTGTATACCCGCCGAGATGCGATTTCGGCCGCAGCGTGTCACGCCCAAGCCGGTAATCGCCGGCGTCCAGACCGCGACGGTGAGCTGTCCCTCCGGCGAGGAGATCTTCTGCGACCAGTTCGGCCGCATCAAGGTGCAGTTCCATTGGGATCGCGAGGGCAAGCTTGACGGCGACAGCTCCTGCTGGCTGCGTGTGGGGCAGGTCTGGGCGGGCAAGGGCTGGGGCGCGTTCTTCTGGCCGCGCGCCGGTCACGAAGTGGTGGTAGCCTTTGAGGAAGGCGATCCCGACCAACCGCTGATCGTCGGCAGCGTCTACAACGCGGCCAACATGCCGCCGTACACTCTGCCCAAGTACGACCAGTACGGCGGCTTCCGCTCGGCCAGCGTGCGGGGCAGGGCCCACGAGAATTACAATGGCATCGTATTCAACGACACCAAAGGCCATGAGCACCTCTCCATTCACTCGGAGCACAATATGAGCCTGAATACCGAGGTCGATAAGATGTTCCACGCCGGCCGGCACAGAGGCGAACGCGTGGCCGGCGCCTCGGTCTACACGGTGGGTTCTCTGCCCGGCGGCGGCGGCAGCGGTGGCGGCGGCGGTTTCGACGAGGGCAACACCATGCCGCATCCGCTTCCCCTGAGTATCGTGGGCCTTAACGGCCAGATGATCTACGGGGAGAACCTGGTGGCCACCACGGGCCTCAATCTCACCTTGGGCGTCGGCAACAACGTGGCTCTCACCATCAATCCGCTGGGATTGATGGCCAGCTCCCAGGCGCTGGTCGATGCACAGCCGTGGCTGAAGTCTGTTCTCGGCTCCGGTCTTGGCGGTGCCTCCGTATACACCATGGGTACCAACGCTACCGTGGTGATGGGCCAGTCTTTCGATATCAACTGGGGAGCGGAGGACAAGATCGAACTCAAGCCGAACCAAATAACCAGCAAGCTTCCTTCGAAGTTGTTCGGCGTGCTGGCCGCCGTGTCGGCCTTATGGGTCTTCCTCCATGGCGTCGTCGCGGAGGAGCACGCCCGAGCCGCGCTTGCGATCGTCTTTCAGGCGGTTGCTGACGCGCTCATGATTGCCATCCTGGCTGCCGCGACGGGGATGAAGTTCGGCCTCTGGACCTGGGCCCAATTCGTGGAAAAACTGCACAGTATTTCGCCCTCCCACATCAAGTCCATGACTGTGAACGACTGGGCGAAATGGGCGAAGGGAGCGCTGCCGATCTCTGTGGCCGTGCTTGGATCGTTGATGGGGCCGCTGCTGGCCATCCTCGAGGAAGCGGTGCAGCCGGACAATCCCTCGAGCTAGGAGAGTTCATTCCATGACTCAGTGCGAAGAGAGTTTCGGGGGGGGGACGGGCGGCGGTCCGGATTCTGACGGCGGCAGCCACCTTCACACCGTTGACGGCGTTTACAGGCTCCATGCGAACCAGGTGGAGCTGCTCAGCCGGCCCTCCCTGCCTTCGGTCTCGCCCGCCCCTTGCGTCATTACCGTGCTGGCTTCCGGTGTGGGGATGGACGGACGGGTGGACGTGCGCGGCGTCCAGGGAGTCCGCATCACCACCGGCTTGCCGCCGGTCCCGCCGACCTCGTCGGACTCCACCAATGGGGTGGAGATCGTCGTGTCGGAGAGCCAGAACGTCACCATTCAGCGCGGTCTTCTGCCCGTTGACCAGAAGATCGAAATGACGCCCGGCAGTATCGTGATCGACGCCGGCGCCGGCACCCTGACGCTCAAGAGCCTCACCGAAATCACGCTCTCCGTGGCGGAAGGAATGGCCACCATTACGTTAACCCCGGCCGGCGTGACCATCAAAGGGATACTGGTCCAGATTAACTGAAGCAGGGAGGATGGCCTCGTGAGCAACGCACCATTGGTCAAGATAGAGGCGCCGGCAGCCGCCGCGATCTGCGCCCGCTTCGACGTGACGAAGGACGCTCTGGCCCTGCTCCGCGAGGGGATGACGCCGGCCGAGTTCCTGGATGCCCTGTTGGCCAACCGCCAGTACGTCGCTGGGATCGATTTCCTGGCCCATGCGCTGGCGGCGCGGGAGGGCGTGTGGTGGGGCTCGCTGTGCCTCCAGCACGCCTGCGGCAACGATCTTCCCGCGCCGGATCGAGCCGCTTTGCGGGCCGCTGTCGAGTGGGTGCTGCAGCCAACCGAGGCCAACCGGGCCGCGGCGCAGGCGCCGGCCCAGGCCGCCGGACTGGTTTCGGCGGCGGGAGCGCTGGCCATGGTCGCGAGTCTGAAAGAAAACGCGGAGCCACCTCCGATTCCCCCGGCCAAGGCGGTGGCCAATGCCGTCAAGACGGCTACCACCAAAGGCGACCCCGCCCGCATCGTCGACACCCAACGGCTGTTCGTGGAACTCGGCATCGGGGTGGCGGAGGGCCGTTTTTCCTGGGCCGAATGCGGGACCCCGGGATGAGGGAGGCTTGAACTATGGGACGGCCGGCTGCTCGCATGACGGATGTGCACGTTTGTCCGGCGGCTAACGGGCCGGTGCCGCACGTCGGCGGGCCGATTCTTCCGCCCTGCTGTCCGACGGTGCTGATCGGCAGCTTGCCGGCCGCGCGCGTGGGCGATATGGCCGTTTGTGTCGGCCCGCCGGCCAACATCATTATGGGGTCCTTCACGGTTCTGATCGGCGGCCAGCCCGCGGCGCGGATTGGCGATAACACCGCGCACGGTGGCGTAATCGTGATGGGCCTGCCCACGGTTCTGATCGGTCCATGACCGCCCGTATGGTTGGAAAGGAGTTCGCAAGATGAGCGTAGCCGAACCAGGCCGTTCTTATTCCATTGCCTATCAGAGGCAGTCCAGCGGGGACAGCAACCGGACGTGCGGCGCGGCGTGCCTGAGCATGGTGTACGGCTCCTTCGGCATGCAAGTCCAGCAGACCGAGATCTGGCCGGCGATTGCCAAACCCAACCGGTTCGGCAGTGAGGCGTCCACCACCCATTTGATGGTCGCCGACGCCTTGAACCGCGGCTTTGACGCGGTAGCGATCCAGGCGCGCCATCCGCTGCACGTGCTGAAGGTCTGCCGGGCCGCTGGCGTCCGCGTCATTCTGAACCACCGCCTGTACTTCGATGCGGGCGCCGGCCACTACTCGGTGCTGGTCGATCTCAACGAGCAGGACGTGATTCTGCACGATCCGTTTTTCGGTCCGTCGCGTTTCCTCGCGCCCGGCGAACTGTTGGAGCTTTGGCAGCCCCGTTTCCCCAACTCGGAGATCGTAGGCTCCACTCTGATTGCCATCGCCGCCCGCCAGCCTTCCGCGTTGGTGTGTGAGTTCTGCCAAAGTCCGTTTCCGGACCGCGTCGCCTGTCCGCAATGCCACAATCCGGTCCCGCTGCGGCCAGTGGCGCCGCTCGGCTGCATCAGCCAGGCCTGCGTCGCCCGGATCTGGAACTATCTCTGCTGCCCGGCCTGCGATTTCATGTGGAGCTTCGACACAGCTCCGCCGGAGGCCCCCGTGGAGGATACCGGGGCGGCGCCCGAAGAAGAGGACGCCCCGTTCAACCTCGAGCCGTTGTTCCAACAACTGGACAAGTTCTGTGGCGTCATCATGGCTTCGCCGGTAGCCGCCAAGAATCCGGAGGTCATGAAGCAGGTCGCATTCATCGCCGGCAGTAAGGAAGAGCTCACTCTCGCGATGGCGGAGGACGTGGCCAATCGAAAGGCGCAGAAGAAGAGGATGGCTGCCATGGCTCAGGCGTCGGAGCAGAGGGGCGAAGCCCACCGCCGGAAGATGGAGGAGATCAACACGCCCTCGCCGCCCCTGGATGGAAACGCCCTCGGCCGGACTCTATTGGAGAATCTGGGCCTGCCCGGCGACCGCGCGTCATGACCACCCTCACGGAGCTGGAATGCAGCGTCTGCGGGAGCCGCTACGACGCCCGCCGGCCGCATAATCTGTGCTCCTGCGGAGGACCGCTCCTGGCGCGCTACGACCTGGACCTGGCGCGGCGAAGCTGGAGCCGGGATTGGATTCCGCATGGCCCGGCCACGATCTGGCGCTACGCTCCGGTGCTGCCCGTAGACAAGCCGGCCTCGATCGTTTCCCTCGGCGAGGGGATGACGCCTCTCACCCGCGCGCGGCGGCTGGGCGAGCGGGTGGGCGCGACTCAGTTGTGGATCAAGGACGAAGCGCAGAACCCGACCGGATCGGTGAAGGCGCGCGGCCTGGCCTGCGCGATTTCGATGGCGATGGAGCTCGAGATCCGCAAGGTGGCGATTCCCTCGGCTGGCAACGGGGCCAGCGCAACGGCGGCCTACGCGGCCGCGGCTGGAATCGAGGCGCACGTCTTCATGCCGCGCCACGTCCCGCGGGCGAACTCCATCGAGTGCCAGGCCTTCGGGGCGCGGGTCACCCTGGTGGACGGATCGTTCGAGGACTGCGCGCGCCTGGCGGCCGAGGGCGTGGCCCGCGAAGGCTGGTTCGACCTGAGCGCGCTCCGGGAGCCTTATCGAGTCGAAGGCCAGAAGACGCTGGGATACGAAGTGGCCGAGCAAATGAACTGGCAACTGCCCGGCGCCATCCTGTATCCGACGGGAAGCGGCGCCGGACTGGTTGGGATATGGAAGGCGATGCAGGAGATGGAGGCGCTGGGTTGGATCGCGGGCCGGTTGCCCAAGATGATCTCGGTGCACCCGCACCCGCCGCGGCGGCTGGGCGAAGCGCTGATCGCCCGGGCGTTGCAGGAGAGCGGCGGAACGGCCCTGGCCGTGAGCGGCGCGGAAATGCTGGATGCGGGCGCCGAGCTGGCCTCGCAGGAGGGCATCTTCGCGGCGCCGGAGGGCGCGGCCTGCGTGGCGGCGGCGCGCAAGCTGCTCGCTAGCGGGTTCCTCGCCTCCGACGAGCCGATCGTGATCTGCTCCACCGGCGCCGGCCTGAAAAGCCTGGAGGCGTACGCGTCGCGCTTCCCGCGCCGCAACGCCTCCGAGGCCGACAAGCTGGGCGGCCTGATCACGCCGCGCTAGAAGTTGACGATGCTGGCGAAACCGGCCGGGTCCAGGCTGGCACCGCCAACCAGGACGCCGTCGATCTCCGGCTGCGCCATCAGGATCTTTACGTTGTCCGGCTTCACGCTGCCGCCATAGAGGATGCGCACCGCGGCGGCCGCAACTTGGCCGTAAGCGCTCTCGACCTGGCTGCGCAGGAAGCGGTGGGCATCTGCGGCGATCTCGGGCGTAGCGGTGCGGCCAGTGCCGATGGCCCACACGGGCTCGTAGGCGATCACGATCTTGGCGAACTGCTCCGGGCTGAGCGGGGCGATGCCTTCGCGGAACTGCTCGGCGAGCAGGGCCTCGGTCCGGCCGCTCTCGCGCTCCTCGAGCTTCTCTCCGACGCACACGATCGGCTTCAACCCGAACTCCAGCGCGGCCACGGTGCGTTTCAGCACGGTCTGGTTGGTCTCGCCGAAGTACTGCCGGCGTTCGCTGTGGCCGATGATGACCCACTTGGCGCCAACCGCCAGCAGCATGGGGCCGGAGACTTCTCCGGTGAAGGCGCCCTCTTTGGCCCAGTACATGTTCTGGGCCCCGATCTCGATGCGGGTTCCCTGGGTAGCCTCGGCCGCGGCGGCCAAGTTGGGGAAAGTGGGGCAGATCACGATGTCGCGTTGCTCGCTCGGCGCGACCAGCGGAGCGAACTTCTCGAAGAAGGCGCGGGTTTCGGGGGCAGTCTTGTACATCTTCCAATTGCCCGCCATCAATGGTTTTCTCATAGGATCACGTCCAAAAAACTGGTTCCTTTCTCAAGATCGACGTCAAAGATTTCTGCGATGGTGCGGCCGATATCGGCGAGCGTCGCCCGGGTCCCCAAGTTGCGGCCCCGGGCGGCCTTCGGCCCGTAGACCACCAGCGGCACGTACTCGCGGCTGTGGTCGGTGGAGGGCGTGGTGGGGTCGTTGCCATGGTCGGCGGTGAAAACGACCAGGTCGTCTTCGCGCAGCCGCTCGAGGAGCGACGGCAGCCAGGCGTCCACCGCCTCCAGCGCGGCGGCGTAGCCCGCCACATCGTTGCGATGGCCGTAGAGCGCGTCGAAATCCACCAGGTTGGTGAAGATCAAACCGCCGGGCGTGGCCAGCATCGCCTCCAGCGTCTTGGCCATGCCGTCGGCGTTGCCGCGGGCCCTTTCCGAATGACTGATGCCGCGGCCCAGGTAGATGTCGAAGATCTTGCCGACGGCGAATACGGGAACGCCGCGCGCCGCCAGCCGGTCCAGCAACATGCCCTGAGGCGGCGGCACGGCGTAATCGTGGCGGTTGGCGTTATCCCGTGTGAAGGCGCCCGGGCGGCCTACAAAGGGGCGCGCGATGACCCGGCCAACCTGGTGCGGGCCGTGCAGAATCTCCCGCGCCGCCGCGCAGATGCGGTACAGCTCGGGGAGCGGGATGACGTCCTCGTGGGCGGCCACCTGAAAGACGCTGTCCGCCGAAGTGTAGACGATTGGGCAGCCGGTGGCCAGGTGTTGCGCTCCGAGATCCTGAATGATCTCGGTGCCCGAGGCGGCGTAGTTGCCGAGGGCGCGGCGGCCGATGCGCCGCTCGAATTCGTCCATGATCTCGGGCGGGAAGCCGTGCGGGTAGAGCGGGAACGGCTTCTCGAGCTGGATGCCGGCCATCTCCCAGTGGCCGGTGGTCGTATCTTTGCCGGGCGAGGCCAGCGCGCAGCGGCCAAACGAGCCAAGCGGCTCGGCCACCGGCGGGAGGTTCGCGAGCGGGCGGATGTTGGCCAGACCGAGCGCACGGAAATGGGGCAGCTTGAGCGGGCGCCAGAGGGCGATGTGGCCCAGCGTGTCGCTCCCGGCATCGCCGTAAGCGGCTGCGTCGGGCATCTCGCCGATACCCACGCTATCCAGCACGATCAGCATCACGCGGCGGAATCTCATGGGTTGCCCAAGGCCTGCTGAATGCGAGTGGAGAGCATCTCGACGAAGCGGTCCGGGGCGAAGCCCAGCCGGCTCTCGATTTGGCCCCGCTCGCCGATCAGGACGGTTAGGGGAAGCTCGGAGATATCGAGCGCGCCCAGCAGGCCATCGTCGAAGTAGATGGCCTGGCGGTCCCATTTGTGCTGCGCGAGGAAGCCGGGCACGGCCTCGCGGTCGTCGTCGGTGTTCACAGAGAGAAACACGACGTCGGGGCGGAGCCGGAAGCGCTTCTTCACCTCCTCGTAAAGCGGATATTGGGCACGGCAGGGGCCGCACCAGGTGGCCCAGAAGTCGAGCACCACCACCTTGCCACGCAGCGAGGAAAGCGCGAGCTTGCCTCCCTCCAGGCCGGAGAGCGTGAACTCCATGGGGTCGGAGAGATGGGCGTTGGGATCGAGCCGGCGGAGCTCGGACTGGCGCCCGGCCACCAGCGCGGCGGTGCGGTCGTAGGCTTCCAGAACCAGGTCGCCGAGGCCGGCCTCGGAGCCTTTGAGCTGGAGGTACAGTTCGCCCAGATGAGCGCGGTCGGAGGCGCGCTCGAAGTCGCGGGCGGTGGAGTCGGGAATCGTGAAGGCGTCGGCGTAGCGGCGGATGGCCTCCTCGAGTTGCCCCGAGCGCGCCAGCAAACGGGCCATCTCGCGGGCGGCCTCGGCGACGGGCCAGGCGTCGTAACTCTGGCGAGCCAACCGGAGGGCGTCCTCGGCCTGGCCCAGGTTGGCGCTAGCGCGCGCCTGGAGCAGGAGCGCCTTCCCCGTTTCGCGATCGATCTCCTCCCGCCACTCGCCGGCGCCAACGCCGCCCGGCGGCTTGGCTTGCCCGGTCTTGCGGAGGTCCGCTTCCAGGCGGCGGGCGTACTTGAGGGCGCGGGCGGCGGCGTCTTTGTCCGTGCTCGCGAGCAGCGCGCGGGCCACGCCCTCGAGAATCGGCAGGTCGCCAGGCTCGCGGGCCAGGACGCGCTCTCCATAGAGAATGATGCGGCGGTTGTCCCTGGTCTCGATCGCCGCCTTCGCCACATTCAGCTCCAGCTCGGCGCGGCGCGGCGAATTGGGATACTTGGCGAGGTGGCTCTCGACGGCGCGGATGAAGTCGACGGCGCTGTTGCCGGCTTCCTCGAGCGCCTCGCGCAGGCTGTTCTCCTCCGCGGCGGGCGGCGCCTGCGCCGGCAGGGAGAGGCCCAGGAGAAGGCCGAGGACCAGGGTCTTCATTTCTGCACCGGCTTGGGGTTGCGGATGAATTCCGCGAGCTCGGCGGCGCGGGCCCGCGCCATGTGCATGAAGGTCTCGTTCTTGGCGACGCGGTCCAGCAGCGGCAGAAACTGCTCCCGTGCCGCCAGGCGGCCGTTGTCCAAGGCGATATCGAGGGCCAGTAGCGCGTCGTTCACTCCCAGCTTGTCGAACTTCACCGCGCGCTCGAGAGCGATGAAGTACTGCTCGGACTCGGCGACGATCTCGAACCAGTCGGCCAGCGCCTGGGCGTCCGGGTCCACGGAGTAATTGAACTTGACCTCGTGCTTCTCGGCGCCGTTCTCGTAACGGAAGGTCTTGTCGCCCATGCGCGCGACCTTCAGGCCGGACTCGAGCGGGCGCGTGAAGCGGCCCAGCTTCTCGGCCTTGGCGAAGAGCGCCTCGGTGTCCTGAGGAGAGAGTTTGAAGGCCAGCGGGTTGTCGTCGTCGGGCGCTTCCTGATAGGTCGAGTTGCCTTCCTTATCGACCGTGATGGCGAGGTAGGCCGGCTGGCTGCCCGGGAACGACTTCGAGTAGGTCAGCTTGGGCAGATCGGCGGCGGACAGGCCGACCGCGGCGAGCGACAGCAGTAGGAGTCTCATCGTGGCGTCCCCGTGCGGCGAGTGGCGTGGCAAATGGCGACCGCGCAGGCGTCGGCGGCGTCCTCGGAGGCCAACTCATGGTCGAGCTTCAATAGGGAACGCACCATCGTCTGCACCTGCCGTTTCTCCGCCCGGCCGTAACCGACCACGCTGGTCTTGATCTCGAGCGGCGAGTATTCCCCGAACTCGAGGCCCGCTTCGGCGATCACCAGCAGAGCCACGCCCCTCACCTGCGCCAGCTTCAACGCCGTGTTGACGTTGACGGCGTAAAAGACTTCCTCGACCGCGGCGGCCTGCGGCGCGTGCCGCCGGATCAGTTCCCGCAACTCGCCGGCGATCCTGGCCAGGCGCGAAGGGAACGGATCCTTGGCGCTGGTCTCTATCGCTCCCGCCACGACCATGCTGTGCGACCGGCCGTCGGTATCGATGATGCCGTAACCGGTGGCTCGGGCGCCGCAATCGATGCCCAGGACGCGCATTACCGCCCGGCCCCGTTACTCCGCCAGGGCCTCCATCTCTTTCTCGTCGATGTCGAAGTTGGCGTAGACATTCTGCACGTCGTCCTGCTCTTCGAGCGCCTCGCTGAGCTTCAACATCGAGGAGGCTTCGCGGCCGGTCAGCTTGACGAGCAACATGGGGAGCATGGCCACCTCGGCCGAAACCGTCTCGATGCCGGCCTTGTGGACGGCGGTCAGCACCGGCTCGTGCGCATCGGGGGGCGAGAGGACTTCCCAATGCGCGCCGTCTTCGCGGATATCCTCGGCGCCGGCATCCAGGACCAGGTCCATCAACTTCTCTTCGGTGGTCTTTTCGATCGGGATGAGGATCTGGCTCTTGCGCTCGAAAAGGCGGGAGACGCTGTTCTGCTCGCCGAGTTTGCCGCCGTACTTGCCGAAGACGTGGCGGATCTCGCTGACCGTGCGGTTGCGGTTATCGGTGGCCACGTGAACCAGGACGGCGACGCCGCCTGGCCCATAGCCCTCGAACATCACTTCCTCGATTTGGCCGCCCTCGAGTTCGCCGGTGCCGCGCTGTATGGCGCGCTTGATGTTGTCGGAGGGCATGCTGGCCGCCTTGGCCGCCAGGACGGCGGTGCGCAGCCGGGGATTGGCGTCAGGGTCGCCGCCGCCGCCGCGGGCAGCGATCATGATCTCCTTGATAATACGGGTAAACGCCTTGCCGCGCTTAGCGTCGGTGGCGGCCTTCTTATGCTTGATCGTAGCCCACTTTGAATGGCCTGACATGCGAACCTCAGGAGGGAAACAGAATTCTGGTGTTGGAACCCAAGACCGAGGATAACAGAACGGGGGGCGGCTCTCAAGCCGAGCGGGTCCGGGGGTGCGCCGGACCTCCTTCCATCGGCGCGAGGACCGCGGAAGCCGGAGACGGCGCGCCGCGCGGGGCGGAGGGGGCTTGCGGCGGGACTGCCGGTGGGCGGAAATTGGGTTCGTTTGGCGCCGGCGGTGTGCGGCGGGCTTGTTTTTGGAAGACCTCGTTGAGGGGACGGGCGAGGCATAGTCGCCGGCGAGTCCGGCGTCGCGGCGATTCCACTTGCGGAAGCGGGCCGACCGGGTTATGAAGAAGCCGGCCTCCATTCGGGTGAGACGCTTCATGCGGAACTGGGCGCGGTCCTCATCGGGGACGACCGATTGGCGGGCCAGCAGGCCGTGGCGGAAGGCGTTGGGCGAGGCGCGGGCCTTGCCCTCGGGGGTACGTGGGCCGGTGGAACGCATGGCGTTCAGGCGATTGGTTTGGGGTTGTTTGTCAGATGGCATAACGACACCTCTCAACTCCAGAGGAGCATGCGGAGATCGGGCTGAAGCTCTTGAAAATGCCATGTTGTTGCGGGGGTGGGAGATAGATTGTGGAATACGTCGTGACGCGAAGCGGGGCAGGAGGCGGGAACCGGATCGGCGGGCTGGTGGGCAACTTCTCTGGTTGGGAATCATACAACGAGAAAGCCGCGTCCCATGGCCCGGGGTTGCGCCCGGCAGCGGACACTGCGCGAGCGAGATATGCTGCCGAGTCGACGGCGGGGTGAGTTTGATAGGAATCGGCTTCGGTTTACGCATGCATGGACCTGCGCGCCCCGGTATTCGTCAACTCATGCGGCGTCGGGCGGAAGGAGGAGGTCAATATCGCAGAACGTCATACAGCACAAACAGCCCAGCGAAGGCAACTACCGCCAAAAGCAGTTTCCGCATCAGACTGTGCCGAGCCCATCGGGTGATTTTGAAGTAAGGCATCCGGATCGGAGCCGTCCACATTCGCAGGACGACACGAAGCGGTCTGCGCGTCGAAACGATCATCTTCTGGACGTTCGACCAGTATTCGTACGTCATGAATACTTGATCCCCGACATCAGAGCTGGCAACCCTGAAGGTGCACATTACCCACTCGTCCCTGCGCGGCGAGATGGGAAATGGGCCTGAAAGTTTCAGCTTTGGTGGCAGCACCGCACCTTGCGCGATATCAGGGCGAAACTCCGAGAAGCGTTTACCATCGACATAACAAGTCACTAAAGCATCAAGTACTGTGACGTTTCGCTCGCCCACATTCTCGATACCGAAATGTCCTTCGGTCGGCTTCTCTGCCGAACGCGTGATCGTGAGCATGAGATTAGGGCGAAGCTGCTCCCTAACCTGCACACTACTCCAGCGGAGGATGCGGAACGTCAGCCACGAATACCACGCGGCGATGGCTACGAGGACGATGTTCGAATTGCCACCCTGTTGAACCCACCACCAAAGCCGGCCCAACTGGTCAGCCATGTGTTTCATGCTGATACCATCTATTGTTGCTCTTTTGGGACAGGGGTGCGCGGCCCCGAATCCTCGGGTGCGGAGCGGCGGCCGTGGGTCGCAAAGCTCGCGCATCGTGAAACGTGTCGGCGGCCTGTGTGGCTTCGACGATCTCGAAGCACCGGATTGCTATCTCAGGTCGATGTTATCCCACCCATTGGGAAGGTTGATCTGGTAGCGGTTGGCGCTGTCGAACACAACGAACCCATCGAGGTTCGGAAGCTCCTTCTTCATATAGTCTGCGATCAGCTTCCACTTTTTGCGATGCTCTTCTTTGGTCCTAGGCTCGGGCCCGAGGTCCACCTTCATGGGATAATGCAAGTGTACGGCGAACCGTCGCCGCTGTCCTGAAGGAATGAACACCGGTTCTTTGTCGAGCGGCAGATGAAGACTGCCGCTTGTCAGGCTCTTTTCCCGCTTCAATCGTCCATCTACCTCGATCTGCTCCTCAGCCGGCATGCGGTAATCGATCTCGGTGGTATTCTCAAGCGTGTAATAGAGCACGATTATGTCGGGGCTGGATCCGCTCGGCCCTTCAGGTGCACCGGATTCGGTGTCGGGATAATCGAAGGTGGCGACAATCGCCCTCGAATCCCATGGCTTCGGTTTCACCGGACGGCCCTGATACCATGCCCAGCCTCCCACTATCGCAGCCATTACGACCGCAAAGCCCCCGCCGAACCCCGCCGCTAGCAGGGCGAGTTTTCTCCAGCCAGTCATTGAGCTAGTGTAGTGCGGCCTAAATAGTAACGAGTATAGTCGTTGCATCGTCTCTACAATGGAAGGAGCAAAGACGATGCGTGTGGCGCGACCCGTTGTGCTGAGTGCCGAGCAGAGAGACCTCCTGGAA
>JBKQQG010000018.1:0-4706 GCA_052144455.1 Bryobacteraceae bacterium | reverse complement strand
CTACCATCAGACCCGTTCCGCCATCCGTCGCGTTACAAGTCAACGATGCTGTGCCGATACAAGTCAATCATGCCGAGGGGACGTTCACGGCCTGCCCGTCAGGCCAGTTCAGGATCGTGGCAGGCGCGTTCCCGCATCGGAGGGACTTCTCTTCCTGGCTGGCAGAGAAAACACGAGCACGGCCGGCAATGGGTCGAGGCATTGACGCCCACGGCCTTCGGGCTGACCGGATTCTGGCGGTTGACGGCCCAAATCCTCATGACGCGGCGTGCCCGGCTCTTCATCCGCCGTTCGGCTGCACGACGCTTGGCACGCTTAGACTCCATGCTGCCTTCAGTGGGATCTCTTGTGACGCCACTCATGGAGCGCAGCCAGAAACTCCTCGATGGGTTCGTCGTCCGGCCACAGATCGCCAAGCAGGGTACTGGGATCGCTGATCGGACCCTTGCCTTGTTGGGCGATCAATTCGTCCACAGTCGGGTTGGCGTCGAAGTTGTAGCCGGGATCGTTGGATGTGTCCATCTGCTGTTTCCGCACGTTGAGTATAACGCTACGGCTCGTCCGGAAAAATCTGCCTCGTAAGGTCCTCTGGCGGCTTCTGGCGCGAAGCGCTCCACATGCCCCCGGCTAACGCCACCGTCGCCAGCCCCCACACGATGAGATCGACGGTGTCCACGGGGTTCCGGAAGGCCACCGCGACCACGCACACCACCGTGCGGATCACCCACCCATAGAGCCTCGACGGCTTCAGCCAGCCTTTGCGCACAGCCACTGCCGAGCGCCCGGTCATGAACGCGGCGCCCATGCCGAGGAACCCCAGCAGGCCGCGGAGGAATTCCATTGATACGGCCATCATTTAGAAGATATCACCCGCGGCGGCGCTATACTCGCTGTTAGAGGACCATCCACACCATGAAACGCGCATTGACCATCGTTCTACTGATCGCCGCCGCCACGGCTCTCGGATTCGCCCAGGAACAGAAGAAGGGCGAGAAGAAAGGGCCCCCGCTCAGCCCTCCGGCGAATACGTCCGTCACCATCGACGGCAAGACTATCGCCATCAAGTACTGCGCGCCTTCCATGCGCGGCCGGAAGATCTTCAACGGCGCCGGCGCGCTCCAGCCCGATAACACCATCTGGCGCGCCGGCGCCAATCAGGCCACCGCGCTTCACACCGATGCCGATCTCGACATCGGCGGCCTGGCCGTTCCCAAGGGAGACTACACCCTGTTCGTCTGGCTCGATCCCCAGCAGTGGAAGCTCGTGGTCAACAAGCAGACCGGTCAGTTTGGCACGGAATACAGCCAGGAGCAGGACCTCGGCCGCGTGCCCATGACCATGAGCAAACCACCCGCTCCCATTGAGACCTATAAGATGACGCTCTCGAGCGCCGGCGGCAACAAGGGCAAGCTGCAATTGGAGTGGGAGAATGTCATCGCCTCGGTGCCTATTACCGTGAAGTAGGCGCCGGGCGCCGCGCTTGTAACCGCCGCGCCAGTTCTTCGGAAATTTTGACCACCGTTCCGTGCCGGTGATCGGCCGGAAAGCTCAGTTGGGCGGTTATGTCCTCGAACGTTCTCCAGTCGGTGGTGCGCACCGCGCCGTAGTGCTGCGGCTGGGTGTAATGGTCGAAATAGATCAACCACTCCGGCCCGATCCGCGCAACCGACGGGCCCTCCACCCAATCGCCGGTGAACGGCTCGCTCACGTCTCGCCACGGGCCGCGCGGAGAATCGGCGAAGGCCAGACGAAGGCGCTTCACCAAAGGCGTCTTACGCTCATGCTTCGACACCATTCCACATTCCGAGCTTATGCAATGTGTGGCTCGGAGAATCGTCGATAAGCACATGCTGCATTTGATCAAAATGTGGCTGAAAGTGCCGGTCGAGGAACGGAATGAAAAGGGGAAGAAGGGGCTAACGGGCGGCAAGGACAATGATCGCGGCACCCCGCAAGGCGGTCATCAGCCCCCTGCTCGCGAACCTGTGTATGAACCGGATGTTGAAGGGATGGCGTCAGACCGGACGGGCGGAGCAGTTTCGGGCGCGAATCGTGAACTACGCGGACGACTTCGTGATTCTCAGTCGCGGCAAAGCGGCAGAGGCACTGCAATGGACGCGCGGGGTGCTGGAGCGGCTGGAACTGACACTGAACGAGAAGAAGACGAGCCTCCGGGATGCGCGGCGGGAGCGATTCGACTTTCTGGGGTACACATTCGGGCCGCACTACAGCGGGCGGACTGGCAGGGAGTACATCGGGTACAGTCCATCGAAGAAGAGCGTGAGCAAGATGAAGCGGAACGTGGGCGAGCAACTGACGCCTGGCAACCACCGCCCCTGGGAGGAAGTGTGCGACCGGCTGAACCAGAAACTGAGAGGCTGGAAAGCATACTTCGAGCGGGGGAGCACGGCGCGGGCGTATCGGGCGCTCGACGAGTACGTTGAAGAGCGGGTACGGCACTTTCTGAGACGGCGGCACAAGGTGTCCACGCAAGGCACCCGCCCGTTTTCCATGAAACGGGTGTACGGGGTATTGGGGGTGTTTCGCCTCCAAGGCCCGTTACGCGCTGCTAGTTCGTGAGCCTGCGATGAAGCCAGTCGGAAAGCCGGATGCGGGAAATCCGCACGTCCGGTTTGACGAGCGGGGTTGGGAAACGGGACGACGCTTGGCGCCAGCACCCGCGCCCAACCTCGACTCTACCGCCGGTGTTTTTCAGGATCGGACAAACCCACCGGCGGCCAAGACCGCCGCCGCTACTCATATTCCAACGCTGTCACCAGCGGTGCGCGCACCGCGGCCTCGGCCGGCATGATAGCCGCGATCAGCGCGGCCGCCACCAGCATCGGCAGAAGCTCCGCGGCCAGCAGGGCGGGGAAGCGGAATTCGAGCGCATGCCCCGAGAAGATCGAGAGCGCATAGAAGATGTTCACCAGGCTGAACCCGAGGCCCAGAACAAATCCAACCACCGCCACCGACGCGGCTTCCATCCATACCGTAATCCGGACCTGGCGGCGGAAGCCCCCCACGGCGCGCAGGATTCCCAGCTCGCGGCGCCGGTCCGTAATGGAAACCGTCAGCGCGCTGGCGATGCCCAGTATCGCCACCAGCAGGGCGATGGCAAGCTGCGCGTAGGCGATCTCGAACCACCGCCCTGCCAGGCCCAGAACGTGGCGGCGCAAATCCGCGCTCGAAAACACGAACAATCTGCGGTTCGAACCCAGGCGTGCCACCACCTGCTTGCGGACGGCTTCCGCGGAAGCGCCCGGACGAAGGTAGAGACGGAAGAGGTTGACCGTGTCATCGTGCCAGCGGCTGCGGTACAGGGAGCGATCGATCACGATCGTGCCCTGCGGATCGGTGAAATCTTTGTAGATTCCGAGCACCGGAAGCGACAGCGCGCCATCCGGCGCCGGCAGATCGAGAGTATCGCCCACGCGCACCCGCTCGTGCGCCGCAAAGTTGTCGGAGACAATCGCGCCGCGGCCTTGGGCGGCCAGTTGGTGGATTCGCCCGGTGTTCACGGGGATGGCCCGCCGGCGCGCTTGCGGGCTCAGCCGAACTATGTCCACGGCCAGGAGAATGGGTTGAGAATTCCGGACGGAGATGCGCGCGGCCCGCACCGGCTGCACCACCGCCAGGCCCTGGATAGCGGCGAGGTCCCGCTCCATGGCGCTGGGGAACCGTAGCGTGAGGTCCTTCAAATTCTCCGATGGCGCCACCAGGAAATCGGCATCCAGCGTGCCCGTCACCCAATCGAGAATGCTCTGGTAACTGGCCTCGGCGATGCCGCCCAACCCGATCACCATGGCCACCGAGAGCATCAAGGCCGCCGCCACCGATGCCGTGCGGCGCGGCGCCTGCAACAGGCTGTCGGCGGCCAGTGCGCCTTCCACGGGACGGAGGCGTTCCAGAATCGGCCGCAACATGCGCACCACCGCGCTCGACAACTCCGGCGTCAGAAAAATCAAGGCCAGGGCAGCCAGTACATAGCTCACCACGAACCAGTTCTCAAACCTGCCGGCCAGCAGCAAGGCTGCCATCGATATCGCCGCACAGGCCAGCAGGCGGCGCGTGCGGCGCTCCTCCAGTGGCACGATCTCGTACCGCCCCTTCTGCAGCGCGCGTACGGGGTCGGCTCGCGCGGCGGCGCTGGCGGGGAACACAGCGGCAAGCACGCTCCACGCCACTCCGGCGGCAATTGCCCCGGCCATCACCAGCGGTTCGACGCCGCCGCGCGCCGCCTGGCCGATCACACCATACACTCCCTCCAGCGTCCCCGCCACATACCGCGCAGCCAGCCGGGAAAGTCCCGCGCCCACCACCGCGCCCACCAGGGAGCCGGCCAGCCCCACACAACCACTCTCGAGCAGAAACAAGTTGCGGATTTGCGATCGCGTGGCGCCCAGCGCGCGCAAGATGCCGATCTCGCCGCGGCGCTGCGCCACGGCGACCACCAAGGTGTTCTGAATCAGGAACAGTCCGACGATCAGGGCGAAGACGCTGGCGAAGCCGGCCGAACGGCGGTAATTGATGAGCACCTGCTCGAAATAGCGGCGCCGCTCGGAGGGCGCATCCACATGGAAGCCGGGGCCAAGGGCCGCGGCCAGGGCGCGCCGGCAATCGTCCACCGCAACTCCGCGCCGCGCGGTGATATCGATCCGGTCGAATTTGCGCTCCTTGCCGAAAACTCTCTGCGCCGCGTAGAT
>JBKQQG010000017.1:0-6359 GCA_052144455.1 Bryobacteraceae bacterium | reverse complement strand
CGCGGCGAGCGCCAAGCCGTCCATATATGCCGCGAAGCGTTTCTCTTGTGGGCCTGGCGCGGAGAGGCGTGATCCCACGAAACAATTCTACACCAGTATGTTCTTTTATGACCCAGTAGTACTAGTTGGAGCCTACAATGAGTTATGGCTCCGCCCATCCTGTCCCCCTCGGAGATTGAAGCGGCACTCGCGCGGCTGCCGGGATGGAAGCTGATCGGCGCCAAGTTGCATCGGGAATACCGCTTCCCGGATTTCAGTCGCGCCTTCGGGTTCATGGCCACCGCGGCCGTCATGATCGAGGCTCTTGGACACCACCCCGAATGGTCGAACGTCTACAATCGGGTCACCGTGGACCTCTCGACGCACGACTCCGGAGGCGTCACCGCCAAAGACGCCGAGTTGGCCGCCAGGCTCGAGGAAATCGCCGGGAAACTGCAATGAGAATCTCTCGCCGTTTCGTGGTGGCCGGTATGGGGCTGGCGCCGGCCGCATTGCGCGCTGCTCGCCCGGAAGAGTCGCCAGCGGCCCCGGCGTTTTCCGCGGCGGCGGACCTGGATGCAGCCATCCAAGAGGCCATCCGCGACGATCGGATCCCCGGCGCGGTCCTGCTGGCCGGTCACCGCGGTGAGATTGTGCACCGCAAGGCTTACGGCTGGCGCGCCCTGGTCCCGGCCCGGGAGCCCATGACGCTGGACACCATCTTCGACGCCGCCTCGCTCACCAAAGCGGTAGTCACCGCGTCCGCCGTCATGCATCTGTTCGAGCACGGCAAGCTGCGGCTCAACGACCCGGTGACCAAGTGCCTGCCGGAGTTCCAGGGCGGCCACAGCGAGATCACCGTCCGGAACCTGCTGACCCACTTCTCGGGCCTGCGCCCCGACCTGGATATCGATCCGCCCTGGAGCGGCTACGAGACGGGAATCCGCAAAGCGCTGGCCGAACTGCCGGTCGCTCCCCCCGGCGCCCGCTTCATATACAGCGACATCAACTTTGTCCTGCTCGGCGAAATCGTCCACAAAATCGGCGGATTCACGCTCGCGGAATACATGCGCCAGTACCTTTTCGAACCGCTGGGGATGCACGACAGCATGTTCCAGCCGCCGCTCGCCCTCGTTCCGCGGATCGCCCCTACCGAGGACCTCAACGGTCGCCTTTTGCGGGGCGTCGTTCACGACGAAACGGCGCGCTATATGGGCGGCATCGCCGGAAACGCCGGACTGTTTACCACCGCGGCCGATCTGGGCCGCTTCGCCGAAATGATGTTGGGGCTGGGATCTTATAACGGCGTGCGCGTTTTCAGTCCGCTCTCGATCCGGAAGTTCACGACGCCGCAGTCGCCGCCCGATCAGCCCATCCTGCGCGGCCTGGGCTGGGACATCGATTCTCCCTATTCCGGCAACCGCGGTGAATTGTTCCCTATCGGCTCCTACGGCCACTCGGGATTCACCGGCACTTCACTCTGGATCGATCCCCTCTCCCAGACCTACGTCATCCTGCTGGCCAACAGCGTGCATCCGCGCCGCCGTCCCCCCATCACCGCCTTGCGCGGCCGCGTCGCCACGCTGGTCGCAGCGGCGGTGGGCATTCAGACTCCGGGCGTCGCCCTGACCGGATACAACGAGACTCTGGCCGGAGCCGGCCTGCATCGCGTGGTAGCCCGTAACGCCAGCGTGCTCACCGGGCTGGACGCCCTGGCCGAGGAGCGCTTCGCCCCGCTGCGGCCCTTCCGCGTGGGGCTGATCACCAACCAGACCGGCCTGGATCGCAACGCCCGGCCCAACGCCGGCCGTATGCTCGAGGCGGGCGTCCGCCTGGCCGCCTTGTTCTCTCCCGAGCACGGCCTCTCCGGCGCCGAGGACCGCGAAGACATCGCCAATACCAAGGACCCCGCCACCGGGATCCCCGTCTGGAGCCTCTACTCGGCGGCCAACCGCCGCCCCACGGCACAGATGCTGCGCGACATCGATGCGCTGGTCTTCGACATCCAGGACATTGGCGCCCGCTTCTACACCTACCTGACCACCATGGCGTATGCCCTGGAAGCCGCCGCCCAGCGCCGCATCCCGTTCTTCGTGCTGGACCGGCCCAATCCCATCACCGGGGTCCACGTCGAGGGGCCGCTGCTGGATGCCGATCTGCGTTCCTTCACCGGCTACTTTGCCGGCCTGCCGCTACGGCACGGCATGACCATCGGCGAACTGGCGCGGATGTTCAACGCGGAGAATAAGATAGGCGCCGAACTGCACGCCATTCCCATGCGCTACTGGCAACGCGGCGACTGGTTCGATTCCACCGGCCTCGCCTGGACCGATCCCTCTCCCAATATGCGCAGCCTGACCGCGGCGCTGCTCTACCCCGGGGTGGCCATGCTCGAGCGGGCTGGGAACTACTCCGTCGGACGCGGGACCGATGCGCCCTTTGAGCAGATCGGCGCCCATTGGATCCGCGGGGTGGAGCTGGCCGCCTGCCTCAATGCGCGCTTTATCCCCGGCGTCCGCGCGTACCCCACGCGCTTCCGTCCGGCCGCCTCACCTTTCGCCGGAGAGTGGATCGAGGGCGTCCGCTTCGTGGTCACCGACCGTGAGGCGTTCCCCAGCTCCCGGCTAGGCCTCGAGATCGCCGCGGCCCTTCGCAAGCTCTACCCACCGCGGATCGACCTCGCCCAGCATCAGGGCCTGATCGGTTCCCGGCGCGCCGTCCAGATGCTCGAGGCGGGCCAGGACCCCAGCCTCATCCAGCAGGAATACGAGGAACCCCTCCAGGCCTTCTTGAAGGTCCGCGAGCGGTATCTGCTTTACAAATAGCCGCGCGCGGCCGCATCGACCGCCTCGGCCGCGCGCCGGTCCCGCCCGGTGGGCCGATTCCTCCCTTAGCCCACCGCCGTTTTCGCCAGGCCCGTATTCTTGTTCTTGCTCCCCGGCGGGCGGCCACGTTTCTTGGCCACTGCCAGCCAGGCGGGCGGCCTGCCGCGACGCCGTCCGCGTCCCCGGGCCAACCGCTCCAAACTAATAATCGCCTCTTCAATCTGTTCGCGCTCCTGGCGCAGTTCGCCCAGGATCTTTGTGACGTCCATTTTTTCGCTCCCGCGAGTGCCGGTGCCCAGTGCCGTGGCGCCTCGTTCTGAATTCGGAACACCTGACTCACGCATCCTAAGAATCCTACACTTGTTTTACCGCACTTTCGCCAGCTTTTCAAGAGTTTTGTTCTGATTTCAGAACAAAAAAATCTCCCCCTCCTTTCGGCTGCTAAAGGATGTGGGTTCGGCCTGGTACCGGGGGATTCTGCCAGATTACGCGGAAAATCTCCGCCGCCAATGAAAATAAAAGGGTAATCCCAACAAAATCAGCCCCAGCCCCAGCAGCGATTCGCGCGGGGACTGCCGAAGCGTGAAAAAGACAACAGCTAGCGCCCCCAGTACGAATAGTACGGGAACCCACGGATAACCCACGGTCCGGTACGGCCGCGCCAGCTCCGGCTGCTTCCACCGCAGCACCAGCACCGCCGCCGCCGTCATCCCATACAGAATCCAACTGGCGAACATCACGTAGGTGTACAGCTCCTCGAACCGGCCGCTCAATACCAGCAGCGCGGCCCACGCGTTGAGCGCGAGAATCGAGACTCCCGGCGTGCCATAAACCGGGTGTACTTTTCCGACGCTGCGGAAGAACAACCCGTCGCGCGCCATCGCATAGGGCACCCGGGCACCCGACAGGATCGACCCGTTCAGCGCCGCGAAAATCGACACCATCGCCGCGACGCTCACTACCGCGGCTCCGCGCAGCCCGAAAACCCGGCCCATCATCGCCGCCGCCACGCGGTCGGCCGAGGCCACCTCGCGAGCCGAAAGAACGTAAAAATACGCCAGGTTGGCCAGCAGGTAAATGGCGATCACCACGGCCGTGCCCGCGATCAGCGCCAGCGGCAGGTTGCGTTTCGGGTTGCGGATTTCCGAGGCTGCCATGCTCACGTTGTTCCAGCCATCGTAGGCCCACAGCGCGCCCACCAGGGCCGCAAAGAAGCCCGTCACGCCTCCGGCTACCGGAATCGAGGAACTATAGTTGGCCAGCGTCCCATGCCCGCTTCCCAGTCCGATGGCGATAATCGCGGCGATCAGCCCCAGCTTGACCGCCGTAACCGCCACCTGAACTCCGCCTCCGAATCTCACGCCCAGGTAGTTCACCGCCGCCAGGATCAGAATCACCGCCATGGCCAGCAATTGGCCGGAACAGATCTCCAATGGGCCGCCTCCCGGCCCGATCGGCAGCCGGAGCGTGCAAACATTCCCCTTCAACTCGGGCCAGAAATTCGCCAGGTACAGGAAGAACCCCGTCGCCAGGGCCGCGATGGAGCCGCTTTTCGCAACCAGCAATTGAGTCCATCCGTACAGGAAACCCCACAGCGGGCCGTAGGCCTGGCGTAAGTACACGTACTCTCCGCCGGCCTCCGGCATGGCCGCCGCCAGTTCGGCGTACGTCAGCGCCCCGGCCAGCGTCAGCAACCCGCCGAATATCCACACCGCGAAAAGGACCGCGGGGGAGCCGACGTCGCCGATCATCTTCTTCGGCACCAGGAAAATCCCGCTGCCGATCACCGTGCCGACCACGATCGAGGCGGCGCTCCACAGGCCCAGTTCCCGTTTCAGCCCCGGCGCCGGGACCCCATTTTCAGCCATGCGCGCGCTCCTTCCGGAAAAGCGATGCCAGCCATCCGGTCAGGAAAGTGACGCTGGAGCCGATGGCCACGTACCAGGTCCAGGCAATGCCCGTGCCGAGCCACACATACACCAGTATCCCCAGCCCGGCCGCCATCCCCAGCAGGGCCGCGTTCTCGCCCACCCGCTTAGTGAGCACTCCCAGCAGGAAAACTCCGAGCAGCCCGCCATAGGCAATCGAGGTCGCCGTCAGGCCGGCCTCCAGCACCGGCCCCCAGTGGCGGGCCACCGCTCCGACGCCCACCAGCGCCAGCCCCCAAACCAGCGTGGCCGCCCGCGCCAGTTTCACGTAGCTCTGTTCGGAACGGCCCGGCCTGAGCGGCTTGTAGAAATCCAGGATGGTAGTCGAGGAGAGCGAGTTCAGAGCCGCGCTGAGGTTGGACATGGCGGCCGCCAGCACCGCGGCAATCGCCAGGCCCGCCAATCCCGGCGGCAGATAGCGCCAGATAAAGCCCGGATACAGCCAGTCCGGCGGCTGCGGCGGCCGCAGATTCGCGTCCTGGTAGAACACGTACAGGATGACCCCGATCCCCAGGAACAAGCTGAATTGAACCAGAATGACGGCCCAACTCGCGAACAGCGCCAGCCGGCTCTGGGCCTGGCTGCGCGCCGCCAGCAGCCTCTGCACAAACAACTGCTCGGTGCCGTGGCTGGCGGTAGTCAGGAAACATCCGCCGATCAGGCCCGACCAGAACGTGTACTTGCGCGCGAAAAACTCCGCCGTCGGTGCAAATCGGAAATCGAAGAGGGCGAACTTGCCCGCCGGCCCCGCCACCGCCACCACGTGTCCCCAGCCGCCCGGGATATGCTGCAGGATCACGTAGAAGCTCACCCCCGCCCCGAAGACGTAGAGGAACATCTGCACCACGTCGGTCCAGATGACGGCCGTCATGCCGCCTTCAAACGTGTAAAAAAGCGTCAGGCAGACGATTAAGACGATGGAGGCCATCTCCCCGGTGCCCAGGACGACCGAGATGACGATGGAGATCGCAAACACCCGGATTCCCTCCGCCAGGCCGCGCACCACCAAGAAGGTGCCCGCGGTAAGCCGGCGCAAACGGACCCCAAAGCGCCGCTCCATCAGCTCGTAGGCGGTGAACATCTCGCCCCGGAAATAGTGGGGCAGAAACAAAGCCGAAATCGCCACCCGCGCCAGCAGGTACCCGAAAACCACCTGCAGGAAGGCCAGGTTGCCGGCGAATGCCAGAGTGGGGGTCCCGATGATGGTCAGAGTGCTGGTTTCGGCCGAGACGATCGACAGCGCGATGGCCCACCAGGGCGCGTTTCTCCCGCCCAGATAGTAGTCCTTGAGGCTCTTGTGGCGGTGGCGGAAGTGCGCGCCAAACCACGTGATCCCGGCCAGGTAGAGGGCGATAATCGCCAGATCGGGGTACCGCAACCGACTACACTAGCACAACCTCCGCCTGCCAGATCCGGTCGCCCGCCAGCCTGCCTGCCGCCTCCCCCGGCCGGGGTTCCCGCCCCCGGGAACCCCGCTTCCCTCCCCTGTGTCCAATCTTTATGCACATCCCTGTGTTGAACCTCTGTGATAATGTCCCCTATTGGACTCGATAGAAATGTCCCTCCAAACTAGACCTTGAGGAGGTCTGGTGGGAAGGACATGGATGAGCGAGCGGGAAGTGAGACG
>JBKQQG010000016.1:0-3949 GCA_052144455.1 Bryobacteraceae bacterium | reverse complement strand
CGGAGAAGGAAGTCGAGATCCTGGAGCGTTACCAGCAGGGATTTGACCCGCACCACATCGACGCGTTGGGGCTCTCGCCCGTCGACCCCGATTGGCTGCCCGCCGCGCGCCGCGAGGTGTCGGCCTTGGCGGTCGAGCCGGGAATCTTCCGCTACATGGCCACGATTGTCCAGAGAACGCGCGACTGGCCGGCCCTGAGCCTGGGCGGCAGTCCGCGCGCCACCGTAGCCCTGATGTTCGCTGCCAAGGCTCTGGCCGCCATGGAGGGGCGGGATTACTTGATCCCCGATGACGTCAAAGCCGCGGCGCCCCCGGTGCTTCGCCACAGGCTGCTGGTAAAGCCCGAAGCCGAACTGGAAGGCATCTCGAGCGATCAGGTGGTGGCGGAAGTGCTGGCCGCGGTTGAGGTTCCCAAATGATCGACTCTCGAGGGGCAGTCGTCGCGGCCGCCCACGGGCAGCCACCCGCATTGCCTCCAAAAGACGTCACGACTGCGGGCCATCTGTTACCGCCCACCGTGATCGCCCCGGCGGCGAGCGGCCACCGATGGCCTGTCGCGTTCCAGTGGCGTTTCTTCCTTGCCCTGCTCTTGGGCCTGGTGTGGATTGGCCCAGCGTGGCGGGACCAGCGTGCCCTCTACGCTCTGCTGCTCTGGGACTGCGTGGCGCTGCTGGTCTGGCTCATCGATCTGGCGCGCCTGCCCAAGCCCGGGGAAATCGTCGTGAGCCGCCGATGGCTCGATCCGCTGTCCTTAGACATTGACTCTCGAGTTGAACTGCGCGTCGCCAACCACGGCGCGCGGGAGGTGGAGGTCAGCATCGAAGATGATGTTCCCGCCGTGTTGTGCCCGACGCTGCCCAAGTTCACTCTGACCGTTCCAGCGCGCGGTAGCGCCGTGGCCGCCTACACGGTTCATCCCACCACGCGCGGCAAGATCGTCACGGGCCGGATCTTTCTGCGCTATCACGGCCCGCTCAGATTCGCGGAGCGGTGGGCGGTGGTCGACGTCCGCCAGGCGCTCCGCATTTACCCGAACCTCCGCGAGCCGCAACGCTACACCCTGTACTTGATCCGCAGCCGCCAAATGGAGCAGGAGAAAAGGCTGAAGCGGCTGGTCGGAAGGGGACGCGAGTTCGAGAGCCTACGCGAGTTTCGCGAGTCCGACGAGAGCCGCGACATCTGCTGGACCGCCACGGCGCGCCGCGGCAAGCTGATCAGCAAGGTCTATCAGACGGAACGAAGCCAATCCGTCGTCCTGGTGGTCGATGCCGGACGGTTGATGCTGGCGAGAACAGGATTCAGGATTCAGGATTCAGGAGTCATGAGTCAGGAGTCGGGATTCAGGAGTCAGGATTCAGGAGTCAGGAGTCAGGATTCAGGATTCAGGATTCAGGAGCCGAACCTGACCCCGTCACGATCTGCCCATCTGCCGATCTGCCCACCTGCCGATCTGCCCACCTCACCATCTGCCGATCTGCCCATTCGCCCGCCGCTCATGAAGCTGGACTACGCCGTCAACGCGGCGCTGACTTTGGCTCACGTGGCGAATCATTCGGGTGACACCACGGGGCTTCTGACTTATGGCCGGAAGCTGCAATCCTATTTGCCCTGCGCGCGCGGCGCCGAGCATCTTCGCCACGTCCTGGAGCAGTTGGCCTTGGTCTCGGGTGAGGCGGTCGAGGCCGATCACGCCCTGGCCGCGGATTCCCTGCTGGCGCGCCAGCGGCGGCGAAGCCTGGTGGTCTGGCTCACGGACCTGGCGGAGACTGCGGCGACGCCCGACGTCATCGAGGCCGCGTCGCGCCTGCTTTCCCGGCACCTGGTGTTGTTCGCCGTGGTGGGCGAGCCTGAACTGCGCGCGCTGGCGGCGCGCCGGCCGCAATCGCCGGGCGAGATGTACCAGTATGTGGCCGCCCAGCAGGTCATTCAGCGCCGCGAACTCCTGCTGCGCCGCATGCGCGTACAGGGAGCGATCGCGATGGAGTTTCTCCCCGGCCGCTTGTCGCCGGAAATCGTCAATCACTATTTGCAGATTAAGTGGAAGGGACTGCTGTAGGACCCTCTCGTGGCGCGGGCGTCTCGCCCGCGGTGGTGCGGGCATTCCTTCGCTCCGCTCAGGACAGGCTCTGCCCGCGAGTTCTGGCGGGGGCGTCTCGCCGGGGGTGGTGGGGGCTTTCCTTCGCTCCGCTCAGGACTGGCTGTGCCCGCGTGTTCTGGGGGGGGCGAGACGCCCCCGCGACAGCGGGCGGGACGCCCGCGCCACGTCAAGCACTCAGCGCGCCCTGAGAAGCCTTGCAGACATAAATCTCCGCCCTCAGGCCCAGGGCGTCATAATAGCCTCTAACAATAGCCTCTGCAAAAGCCTCCGTGGCTTCCTGGCGAACCAGGTTGACGGTGCAGCCGCCGAAGCCCGCGCCGGTCATGCGAGCGCCCAGAATGCCCGGCTGTTTCCAGGCGATTTCGACCAGAACATCCAGCTCTTTCGAGCTGACCTCATAATCGTCGCGCAAGCTGACATGCGAGGCGTTCATAAGCTCGCCAAAGCGCTCGAGGTTGCCGGACTCGAGAACCTTGATGGCCTCCAGGACTCGATGGTTTTCGCTTACGACGTGCCGGGCGCGGCGAAACAGAATGTCGCTCAGGACCGAACGCGCCGACTCGAGGTCGCCGGGCGTCACATCCCGCAGCGAGGTCACGCCCGGTCCGGTGGATGCAATCCGGGCCACCGCCTCCCGGCACTGCTTCAGACGAACCTCGTATTCCGACTGAGCCAGGGCGCGCTTCACGCCGGAGTTGCAGACCACGATCTTCACGTCGTCGCGCAGGGGCACGTGGCGGTAGTGGAGATCGCGGCAATCGAGAAAGAGCGCGTGGTTGGCGCGGCCCAAGCCGGAAATGAACTGGTCCATGATGCCGCAGGGCACACCCACAAACTGGTTCTCCGCCTTGCGGGAAAGTTTGACGAGACAGACCGGGTCAAGTTCGAGCCCCAGAAGCTTCTTCCAAAATGCGGCAGTGCCGACCTCGACAGCCGCCGAGGAGCTGAGGCCGGCCTCGCGCGGCACGTTCCCGCCAAAAACCAGGTCGGCGCCCGAAAGCCGATGGCCATCCTCCTCGAGATATTTTGAGACCCCGCGCACATAATTGCTCCAGCGATTCGCGCTGTCCTTTTGAATGTCGTCGAGGCTGAACTCGACCGAACCCTCGAAGTCGAGCGAATGCACACGGACGGTCCGATCAGCCCGCTTGCGGCCGGCAAAGTCGATGCTGCGGTCAATGGCCGCGGGCAGAACGAAGCCGTCGTTGTAATCGGTGTGCTCGCCGATCAGGTTTACGCGCCCCGGGGCGCGAACCACCACCTCGGGAGCGGTGCCGTAAATCGCGTTGAAGCTTTGTTCAATCATCGGCTCTCCTCTTTTCGGTCAAGCCCCGCAACCGGCTGCTAACGGCATTGCCGGACACCGCAGGCCGCTGCTTATGATAACACCGGTCCGGGATGCAGCCGATGGGTTTTGGTCGGGCCGAAATTGCACGAACGATCCGGGAACGTTATAGAAAAGAAAGGAAGGCTTGAGGGGCTGGGTCGGCCCGCCCAACGGCTGTGGAGCCGCCGCGGGTCCCGGTTTGTTCGCTCCCCACAGAATTTCGGTCACAAAGCCCTCTCCTTGTAGGGATAATGGCACGCGAGGGCGCGTTCGCGAGGCGGGCGGGCCGGGCGATCGGCTAGTTCCGTTTCCCATAGACATTCTTTCCCTGATTCTTCTCATCGCGGCCAGAATCTTGTCGCGCCTCTCCGTCCCGCCGCAATCGCGGCGCGGATAACGGACGCTTTGGCTCTCGGCGAGGGAAAAACCCTCACCCGTCACGCTCCGGCTGATGACACCGCCGGAGCCTGACACCCTCCCCGATCTCCGGGGTCCGATGGTCCGATCCGAATCGGACCTGACAT
>JBKQQG010000015.1:0-16877 GCA_052144455.1 Bryobacteraceae bacterium | reverse complement strand
TGGGGTGTGGGGGTACAACTACTGGCAGACGCCGGGTCAGACGATAGGGACGGACCGGCTGGGGTCGGTGACCTACCGGGAGTACACGGGGGCGGCGTATTATCAGCCGTACGGGGAGGAGGAGACGGCGACGGGGAACGACACGCAGAAGTTCGCGACCTACACGCGGGACTCGGCGACGGGGCTGGACTACGCGCAGAACCGGTACTATGCGAGCCAGATTGGGCGGTTTACGACGGCGGACCCGTACAGGGCAAGCGGAGGTCCGGCGGATCCGGGAAGTTGGAGCCGGTATGCGTATGTGCAGAACGATCCGGTAAATTACAACGATCCGGGGGGGCTCTTCATGTACTTCACCGGCGAGGGATGGTACACCGTTGGCGGCGGGGCCGAGTCCCCCCCGGAAGCCGTTGCCTGCGATTGGTTCAAAGTAATGCCGGATACCTACGTGACGATCAAGGACCTAAGCAAAGGGGTGCTGTTCGATGAGTGGGGCAACCTCACCCAGCGGTGTCAGAATGGGCTGACGACGGCGATGCCCGGTTCGACCATCCCGGCCATGGTGACGGCACTCAATCGGGCGGTAGCGGCTACTGGTACGCTGGTGGCGGCGGCGGGCACAGGAATCGACTGGACCCTGCTCGCCGCGATCGGGCTAGAAGAGAGCGGCTTTCGAAACGTCAACGAGATCGACGGCGCAGGTGTTGGCGTGGGCGTTTTTCAGATCACTGTCAGTGCGACTTCTGGAGTGACCGCAGCGCAGGCCGGGAACCTAGCCTGGGCTGCGAATTGGGCGGCCAACTACCTGTCGAACAACATGAGGTCACTCGAGAATAGCTTCCCTGACCTGGACCCGTCCACAATCCTGCAAGCAACCATAGACAGCTACAATCGCGGGCTCGCCGGTGAAACGCGTGACTTGAATAGCGGGCTTCCTCCAGACACGAATACCACGCCAGGAAATTATGGAACGAACGTTCTTGACCTTCAAGATTGCTTTCAGTAGCGGGAAGCGCCGTGTTTGCGTGTGCGGACCGCTCGCCGCGCCACTGGCACTGCTTTTCGTCGGTTGCGGTGCACATCGCTCGATCGATAACCTTCGCATGATCGACTTCGCGAGTTTCTCCTATCCAGTGGATCGGGCTGGCCTGGAAGGGGGGCCTTCCGTGGGATGGCACTGGCTTAGTCCGGTTCCCAATGACGTGGTGGCTTTGAAGGGCGGGCGACACGTCCTAAACGGTCCGGAGTACAGGGGCGACCCCCACCCCTCCTACCTCCAGTTGATCTCAGTGCGGTACGGCGACTTAACCGGAGGCGGAGCGGACGAGGCAGTTGTCGATCTTCTTTTCGCGACGGGTGGAACCGCCGGTTGGCACTACCTCTATGTATATCGTTCGTGTCACCAGAACAGGGGAGTTCCATGTCTGGTGGGAATTCTGAAGTGCGGGAGCCGTGCCGACGGCGGGCTGGTCGCGACAGCCATCCGCGGTCATCTGCTCGTTTTGGATTTTTTCGACTCAGCCCATCGCGTCGGCGATTGTTGCTCGTCCCGCGTGATAAGGGTCCGCTATCGCTTTCAGGGAGGTGTGTTCATCGAGCAAGGTCCCAGGGAGCATTTTGATGCCCCATCGGCTGGATCTCACTGACCACCGGCTGGCTCACCAGCGCCACCAACCCGGAGACCGGCACGGTGAGTTACACCTATCGCGCCGACGGATCGCTGGCCTCGAAGACGGACGCCAAGGGCCAGCCGACCACCTACACCTATGACAGCTACGGGCGGCTGACGCAGGCTTCCACCAACAACCCATACGGCCAATCGATTCCGGACTCCAGCTGCACACGCTGCGCCAGGCCAGCCGCCGCTCCTGGCGGATCGGACAGCGCAAGCCGGTGCGAGTCCTCTATCTGCATTACGAAGATACGGTGCAGGCGTCCTGCCTCCGGCCGATGGGCAAGGAGTTACTCGTGTCCCCGGCGATGGAGGGGAAGTTCGCGACAGAAGGCCTGCAAGCGCTCGATGACGGGGACGACATCCCGACGGCCATGGCCCGGGAACTCGTCACGCAGGGTCGGGTCGGGGAACCGGCGGACGCGGTCTGGCGAAAGCGTGCAGGGACAGCACGCGGAGAGTTTCCCGGCGAGAACCGAACAGTGCTGCCCGGCGCTTGCGCCCGCAGCGACTGTTGTTCCGATCGCTGCTTGACCCCCCATTGGTTCACCTCGGAGCGCGACCGGCTTTCAGGGACATCGGGAAGGCCCGCAAGATCGATGGCGTCCGCCCTGTGGTTCACACAGGCTTCGAAAACGTAGCCGGGCCGGTACATGTGCTTTGGCCCGTATTTCATGTGCCGCTCGTAGACGCCAACCGGCCGTTGCCCCGGGAACGTCCGGCTGAAATACGCAAGCCATTCAGCGAGTCCAGGGCGCAGCACGACATAGGGGGTCGTGAACACAACGTGCTCCGAGCCGCCCGGCAGCGGAGGTGGAAGTACCCGGACGTACCACAACTCCCCTTTCTGGCCGGCGTACCCCGAGGGCACAACGGCCCGGCAAACGGCGCCGGTGCCAATCTCACGGAGAACGGCCAGGTCTCCTTCGACGCCCTCATAGGTATAGAGGCCCATCCTCGATTCCTGCATCGACCGAATCAAGCGCAGCAGTTCCCGATGCATACCGAAAGCGGCGCCCACCTCCAGGACGGTGGTGCCGATAGTCTCTTTGGCTGGTCCCACGCACACATCAAAAAGGGCCCAGCAGGTGAAGTAGGACGTCGTGAGCGGGCTCATCGGCGGGGCGCTGGGCATAAGGAGGTCCTCGGCGTTCGAGACGATCTCAACGAATGGCTCCATCTCGGGCAGCGCGGTCAACTGCTCCGACATAACGGACGCTTGGTTTTGGGTGTAGACGCAGGCAGCGTGCGCGGGATGCAAGGCGGCGAGGTCCTCCGTGCTCGCCACCGCGCGCTGCAGTTCTTCGGCAGAAGCCCGGCCGGTCGCGACCTCCCCGAGGTTGACGATCTTCCCTTGCGCGTGCCGCTTCATCTCCGCGACCAATTCCGGTGCGATTCGGTTACCTCCGCACGGAGCGCAACACGGGCCAGTCCGGGAGGACAATGGACGGGTGTCCACAATGGAAGTACAACAGATCCTACGCGAACTGGAGAGGGCGACCGGCCGGTTCCCGCGCGCCGCGGTCGAAGCGGCGGTCATGCTCCGGGAGGAGATCGCACCCGAGCTCCTTCGGATCCTTCGGGAGAGCACCGAACGGGCCGTCGAACTCGACGCCGATGGGGAATACATGGCCCACCTCTATGCCATGTTCCTCCTGGCACAGTTCCGCGACGTCCGAGCGTATCCGTTGGTCGTAACGTTCGCCTCGCTTCCGGGGGAACTGCCGCATTCCCTGTGCGGTGACTTCATCACCGAGGACCTTGGCAGAGTCCTGGCCTCGGTCTGCTGGGGAGAACTCGGTGGCATTCAGTCGCTGATCGAGAACGAGGCCGTTGACGAGTGGGTCCGCGGCGCGGCCTTGAGCAGTTTGGTCACCCTGGTGGCCGTCGGCCAAAAGAGCCGCGAGGAGATCGTGAGCTATTTCGGCCAACTGTTCCGGGGCAAGCTAGAGCGGCAGTTCTCGCACGCCTGGAACGAGTTGGTGTCTTGCGCGGCCGATCTCTACCCGGCCGAGCTGATCAACGACATTGAGCGCGCCTATGAGGACGGTCTGGTCGAACCCGGGTACATCGGCTGGGCCGATGTCAACGACGACCTGGCGCGAGGCAAGGAACCGGCGCTCGCAAGACTCGCGGACAACTCCCGTCACCGCCTGGTGGAAGACACCGTCCGCGAGATGGAATGGTGGGCGTGCTTCCACGAGAACCGCCGCGCTCGGACGCTACCGCCGACAGCGAGAGCCGCGTCTCCTCCGCTCAAGCGCGACAAGCCGAAGACGGGAAGGAACGAGCCGTGTCCTTGCGGCAGCGGCAAGAAGTTCAAGAAATGCTGCGGGGCCTAAGTCCAAACGCGTGGCCTTCCGCCATACTCCCGCTCTCCATCAATCGGCCCACTCCTGCAAACGCGCCCGACCAGCCGGCCGGCGGTCCCAGGGGATTGAACAACGGCTGCCCGGACATGCCTTCAGGGGCGTCCCAGCTCGCGCGCGATTCGCGCGAGGAACGCGGCCGGGGCGACGATGGCGACGTCCCGAAAAGGACGAAGGTCCCGCCGATCCGGGTCGCCGCCGATTACGAACGCGGCCTGCGATTCCAGCGCGCACGCGAGGATGAAATCGCCGCCCGGATCCCGAATCGCGCGGACGGCCTGCGGCGGCGCCACCCAGCAGACTTCATCCCACAGTTCACGGCACGCCTCCTCGGCCCGATCGTTGGACCAGCCGAACTTCCCGGTGAGGGTTGCAAGGAGTTCCTCCCGGATTTCCGCCGATGCCAGAAGCTGGAACGCTCCCGCCTCCGCCAGTTGGAGTACCGCTGCCGGTTTCCCTCCGAAGACCAGCGCCTCGAGACCAAGGTCATGGCGGGTGCGAGGGAACGCGCGCAGGCAGGCGAAGAGCGAGAGCATGCGGTTCTCGCCATTGCAGACAAGAGCGCCACCGCACGATTTCCCCCGCGGCCCCCCCGATCTGTGATACACTCTAAGTAGATTTGATCGTTCCCGCCAATTCCCGGTAAGACCCAATTGCGCTTCTATCGCGTCTGCCCAATTTGCCTGCGCCTCAAATCGGAAAAGGAAAAAACCTAAGATGAAGAATATATTTGTTGGAAACCTCAGTTTTGGCACCACAGAGGATGCTCTCCGCTCGTTGTTCGAGGCTTACGGCGTCGTGGAACGGGTCAACATCGTCACGGATCGCGACACGGGACAGCCCCGCGGTTTCGGATTCGTCGAGATGACTAACGACGCCGAAGGCGACAAGGCAATCGCCGCGCTGAACGGCCGCGAGCTCGGGGGGAGAGACCTCAACGTGAACGAGGCTCGCCCGAAGTCGGACCGGACCGGCGGCGGCGGCAACCGCTCTGGCGGCCGCGGCAGGCGCTGGTAACAACCGCTCGGCTGCACCCCCCAAGGGCGTGCGGCCAACGTACCGGGGGCCGTAAACTCACCCGGCCACGGCGTGCATGGCGTTCAGGCCGTCCAGTGCATGCCGGAGTCCTGCCATATCGGCCCGCGGGCCCAGCTTCAGGCTGGCACGCACCTGGTGCGGCTTTGTGAAGCCCCCCGCTGGCTGCCGGCGGGCAATCTCCAGGCCGCCCAGGGGTGCGGCGCCCACGGCCATCAATCGGGCACGGGCCCCGGAGAGAACCTGGGCGCTGTTCGGCTCAAAGGCGTGCACGCTCAAGGCGAGTTCTCCGGAGCGCAGCAGGCGGACAATTCGCTCCGCCAGGGGGACCGCAACCCGGCACCACAGCAGGTTCTCGTCCAGCGCGATGACGCACTTTTCGCCTCCCTTTTCGGAGATGGAGGTCACGTCGCGGTCCGACGGCAAACTGAACGGGATCCTGGCGACCAGGCAGAGCAAAGCCTCATCGCGCAAGCCGGCTCTGCAGAGCAGGGACGTCGTTCGCCAAAACGTGAAGCTGGAATTCATCGCGTATCCTTCCGTATCGAGTTGGAGCGGCCCCCCGGGGCTTCTCGCCGGATTTCCGCAGCCTTGAAAATCCGCGCATGACAGTTCTGAAATGGCAACGGTGCACCTATTACGATCACGGCCCTAACTTCCAGCGCGCGGCAGCGCACGCTGGTGTAGAGCGGCCGAAATCCTGCCGATTTTCGCCCATCCACCTGGGGCAGGCAGTCTTGCCTGCAGCCGGCCTTCGCGCCCGCGGGACCCTCCGGATAGGGAGACCGCAGGCCGGAAAGCCCACCCCACATTCCATACGCATCATCGTCGTTCTGCGTGCCGCAAACCGCTAGCGCGGACGCTCGTTGGCGGTTCATTCGAATCTGCCGGCGCCAGGCTAAGGAGAGTTGCCTCAAAAGGTCTGAACTGGTTTCAGGCGGCCCGAAGAGGGAGTCTAAGTTCTTTACTCGACTACTAGGATACGTCAATTAGGGCGCTTTGTACACAAGAATCTGGGGCTCGCGCGCGCCACGTTGCCCCGCCGCGGCGCCGGCGGGCATCGCCAGGCAAGAAAAAGCTCCCTGGTAGAGGCGGATTCGGTCTGTATTTTCCCGCTTGACACAGCGCACTTTACGGAGCCACTATTGACGGAGCCAGGAATAGCCTGGCGGCGAGGATCTCCATGGCTATGCGAAAGAAGAGAACGGCCCGGCGGCCGGCCTCGGGTGTGAAGTCGCGCGGGAGGTCCGGGGCGAGCTCTCTGAAGGCGATTCATGGGCTCCCCTTCCCGGTGGTGGGGATCGGCGCGTCCGCCGGGGGCCTGGAGGCCTGCACGGCTCTGCTGAAGGCCTTGCCGGCCAAGCCCGGGATGGCGTTCATTGTCGTCCAGCACCTGGATCCTCACCACCAGAGCCTGTTGCCGGAACTCCTGTCCAGAGCGACCAAGATGGCCGTCACCCAAGTGGAAGACGGTCTCGGTCTGCAGCCCCATCGCGTGTACGTGATTCCTCCCAACAGCGACATAACCTTGCGTCACGGGGCGCTGCGGCTCTCCCCGAGGCAGCAGAGCGGCGGCCAGCACATGCCCATCGACCGCTTCCTGAGTTCCCTGGCCGAGGACCAGACCGGCCGCGCCATCGGGATCGTCCTCTCGGGAACGGGCTCCGACGGAACCCTCGGGCTGGAAGCCATCAAGTCGGCGGGCGGCATAACCTTTGCGCAGGACCCCGAGTCGGCCTCTTATCCGGGCATGCCGGAGAGCGCCATAACGGCGGGGTGCGTGGACCTGGTTCTGCGTCCCGAAGGGATTGCCCGCGAACTCACGCGGCTGGCGCAGTCGCCCTACGCGGACCGGGCAGCGGGCCTGGAGGAGACAGAACCGATGGAAGGCGAGGAGAATCTCGCCAAGATCCTGCTGGCACTGCGAACCGTTACGGGCATAGACTTCAGTCTCTACAAGCCCGCCACCATCCGGCGGCGGGTGGCCCGCCGGTTGGCCCTGCAGAAGATGGAGAGCCTGGAGCAGTACGCCTCGCACATCGAGCAGAACCCCGCCGAGGCGCAAGCGCTCTGCCAGGACATTCTCATTCATGTGACCAGCTTTTTCCGGGAGCCGGAAGCCTTTGCGGCCCTGCGTCACACCGTCTTCCCGAAGTTGCTGGCGGGCAAACCGCCGGGGGAGGCGATTCGGATCTGGGTGCCGGGCTGCTCAACCGGGGAAGAGGTCTACTCCATCGCCATGGCATTCCTGGAATACCTGGACAAGCGGGCGGATGAGACGCGCTGTCAGGTTTTCGGGACGGATGTGAGCACGGCCGCTCTCGACAGAGCCAGGCTCGGCACATACTCCGAAGCCGCCGTGGCGGGCGTCTCCCCGAAGCGCCTGGGGCGCTTCTTCACGAAAGTGGGAGCCAATTACCAGATCCACAAATCGGTTCGCGATCGCTGCGTGTTTGCCCGGCACGACCTGGGCAAGGATCCTCCCTTCTCGCGGCTGGATCTGATCAGTTGCCGCAACGTGCTGATCTACATGGGGCCGGCGCTACAGAGGAGAGTTCTGTCGGTTCTGCATTACGCACTGCGTCCCAGCGGCTTTCTGGTGCTGGGAGAGTCGGAGACTATCGGCCCGTCCGCCCACCTGTTCACGGTGGTGCAAGGCAAGAGCAAGATATACGTGCGCAACCAGGTGCCGGCGACATTGCCGTCGGGGCTGGGGGCCTCCGATCGCGGAGAAATGCTAATCCGCCAGTTCACGGCGGTGGGAACGGGCACCGCGTCCGAGCTGCAGAAGGCCGTCGAGCGGATCGTCTGGCGGCGGCGCGCCCTGGCGGCGCTGGTTGTGGATTCCGACCTGCAGGTGATTCATTTCCAGGGACACACCGGTCCGTACCTGCAACCGGTGACCGGAACGGCCAGCCTCCAGCTCTTCAAGCTGGTGCGGGACGAACTGGTGCTGGACATCCGTGCGGCTCTTCATAGGGCCAGGAAGGAGAAGATCCCGGTTCGCCGGGAAGGGATCCGCCTGGACGACGATGGCGATTTCAGGACGGTGGATGTGGAAGCCATCCCCATCGACGGGCGCCGCGCGAAATGGCCGGATTTCCTGGTTCTGATCGAGGAGACCGGCCGGAAAGGGGTGGCCAGATCGGGCCATGTCAAGGAAGCGGAGCAGCTCGCCACGCTTCGGCACGAGCTGGCATCCACGCGGGAGCAGTTGCAGTCGATTATCGAGAGCCAGGAGGTCACCAACGAGGAATTGGAGACCGCCAAGGAAGAGCTCCAGTCGTCGAACGAAGAATTGACCACCCTGAACGAGGAACTGCAGAATCGGAACGCGGAACTGGGCCAGCTCGCCGACGATCTGAGCAATCTGCTGGTGGGCGTCAATATCCCTATCGTGATCCTGGGGGCGGACCGGCGAATCCGCCGCTTCACCCCCGCGGCGGAGCCGTTGCTGAACCTGATCCCCACCGACGTTGGCCGGCCGATCAGCGACATCAAGCCCAATATCGACATCCCCGAACTGGACCGGTTGATCTCGGAAGTGGTCGACAAGATCAGCTTCGTGGAGCGAGACGTGCAGGGGCGGGACGGACGCTGGTACTCGCTTCGCATGAGGCCGCATGCGAACACCGAGAACAAGATCGGAGGCGTGCTGATTGCGCTCCTGGACATCGACGCCATGAAGCGCGGCTTCGAGCAGGTGCGCGTGTCCCGCGACGAAGCGCTGGCGGAAAGAGATCTCTCGGCCACGCTTCTGGACCTCTCCGGCGCCTTGATCGTGGTGCGCGATCCCGATGGCGTCATCACCGGTTTCAACGCCGCCTGCCAGGAAGCGTCGGGATACTCGTTCGAGGACATGAAGAACAGGCCGCTCTGGGATTTTCTGCTGGCGCCGGAGGAAGTAGAGCAGGCCAGATCGCTGTTTGCGGCGCTCCGCGACGGACTCGAGACGATGGCCAGTCACGAGAGTTGCTGGGTGCGGAAGGACGGAAGCCGCTGCGTCATCGCCTGGTCGAGCCTGGCCCACCACGCCGCGGACGGCTCCGTCACGCGGGTGATCAGCACGGGCCTCGATATCACCCCGCGCAAGGCCGCCGAAGACGCACTGCGCCAAAGCCAGGGGGAACTCCGCCGCTTGACCGCCAACCTTTTCACGACGCAGGAAGAGGAGCGCAAGCGCCTGGCGCGGGAACTGCACGACGACATGAACCAGCGCATGGCCATGCTGGCCAACGAGGTCGACTTGCTGGAGCGGGATCTGCCCGGTTCCAGCGATCTCCTGCGGGACCAACTGCGAGGCCTTCGCGAGCGCGCGGAGCAGCTTTCGGACGACCTTCGCCGCGCGGCCCACCAGCTCCACCCTTCGGCCCTGGAGCACTTCGGACTGGTCGCCGCGCTGGAGTCGTACTGCCAGGACTTCTCGAAGCTGTATCCGATCCAGCTCAAGCTCACCCAGCGCAGCGTGCCGGAAGGCATTCCCTTCGAAGTCTCGCTATGCCTCTATCGGGTGGCCCAAGAATGCCTGCACAACGTGGCCAAGCATTCCGGAGCCCAGGAGGCAACGCTGACGCTCCGGGGAGACAAGAAAGGCCTGCTCCTTTCCGTGACCGACGAAGGAGAGGGGTTTGACCCCGACACGGCGGCGGACCAGAGAGGGCTGGGCATCGTCGGCATTCGGGAACGGGTGCGGCTGGTGGGAGGAAGCGTCTCCATCGTCTCCACGCCGGGCCAGGGCGCCAAGATCGATGTGCGGGTCCCGCTGAACAGGACGGCCCCGTGATGCGGCCGCGCGTCCTGTGTGCGGACGACCACCTGCTGGTCATCGACGGACTGCGGAGGATTCTGGAACCGGAGTGCGAGATCGTGGGAGCGGTGGAAGACGGCCGCGCCCTGTTGAAGGCCGCCCAGGAATTGAAGCCGGACATCGTCCTGCTGGATATATCGATGCCCCTGTTGAACGGCGTGGAAGCCGCCCGCAGATTGCGCAAATCGGCGCCGGCCGCCAAGCTGATATTCGTGACCATGCACGCGGACCCCATCTATGTCACCGGGGCCTTCCGCGCGGGCGCCTCGGGGTACGTCTTGAAGCGCTGCGCTTCCATGGAACTGGTCTCCGCCATCCGACAGGTGCTCAAGGGCCGCACTTACATCACGCCTCTTATCGGAAGAGACGTCCTGGGCGATGCGCCGGGATCGCCGCTGTGGCCTGGGGAGGTCTCCGGCGAGCTCACCGAGCGTCAGCGCGAGGTGGTCCAACTGGTGGCCGAGGGGCATGCCGTCAAGGAGATTGCGGCGATCCTCAATATCTCCGGAAAAACAGTGGCATTTCACAAATCCAACGTGATGCGGAGACTCGGGCTCCGCAGCACCGCCCAGCTCACCAAGTACGCTCTGGAACACGGCCTGGCCGGGGCTTGAGCGGAGCCCCGGCCGGCGCCGGCGCGGGCAATCTCGCCGATTAACACTGGATATTTGTCCAGTTCCTCCAATTGCGGTCCCAGGCTAAAATGTTATCCGGAACGCTCTTCAGGCCGGAATACTTTTGCCCCCTGTTGCAATAACTGGCTCCGGGAAGGAAGCTGGAGTGGCCAGCGAGTCGGCCGGCTGTACGCCTGTCGAGATCCGGGCCGCCCGCCATGCGCCGGCCGCTCCCGCATACGGGCGGGTTAACTCAACACGCGCCCATTACGTGCTCCGATTTCCCGACGGCTTCGAAGCGCGGGAACTGGCGCGGCCTGCCGGGGGGGTCCGCTTGCTCGCGGCCGAAATGCGCGTGCCGCGCCTGGAGGAACCACATCTGACCGACGAGGAAGCGGAAGATTTCGTCAGGAACGCGCTCTCGGATTCCGCGCTGGCCGGCGCCGAGGAGCACCTCTTGCTGTGCGAGCCCTGCCGGCGCCGCGTCGAGGCTCTCGACCGCTTCGTCGCCGCCCTGCGGCCCGCCGCCAGGCGCCCGAGCCTATGGACCTGGTTCCGGCCCCGGCGTACCCTCCCCTGCCGCTAGCGGAATTCCCCGGGCGCCGACGGCGCGGATCAGCCTGAATGGAACGGATTCCAATCGCTGGACGGGTCCAATTCCAACAATTCAGACAATTCGGACGCGGCCTGGAGCAACCGCGCGACAAAAACTAGATATTTGTCCAGTTCCTCCGGCTTCCGGCCCGCGCTATTATTCTTCTAAGCAATTCGCGTGAGCGCCGCGTGGGCGATTCGGTGTCCTCCCGCCCCCGCGCTAACGCTTTTTCGGATAATGGGCGTCCCCCATCGGCGGGGGACGCAATCCGAGCAGCCCCGCCCAGGCAATGCGGCTTTGCCGGCCAGGCCTCCCGGCTGAACCAACCGTGGGATTGAAATGTCCTTGTCCGTGGAAGCCCGGCATCGTTTCGAGGCAGGCGTCGGCGCGGCGCCGGATCCAGGCAGGCTGACGATTCTGGTGGCCGAAGACGAACCGGCCATCCGGGCCGCTATCGGGCAGCTTCTCAAGAAGCAGGGATATCGCGTGCTCGAGGCTGCGGATGGCGTCGAGGCTCTGGCCGTAGCTGCCCGGCATCCCGGGCCAATCCACCTGCTCCTCACCGATCTCCGCATGCCGCGCCTGGACGGCCACGAACTGCATCGCAGGATGAACCACCAGCGTCCGGAGACCAGGACCCTCTTCATGTCCGCTTCTCCGGACACCGGATTGCACCCAGCCGCCGCCTTCTTGCCCAAGCCCTTCGCTCCCCGGGTATTGGTGCGCAAGGTCAACGAGCTTCTCCGCCCTCCGGCGCGCTAGTCTCCGGCATCATTCCGCCCATCGGGTCCCCGGACGGCGCGCCGATGGCATCCCCGTCTTCACAACCGCGCGGCGAGGATGGTGACCCAGAAGTCGCCCTCGGCGCACCTGAACGCCGCCTGCTCGCATACCGCGGCCCCGCACACCCGCAGCCGGTAGTCGCTGCCGTCCACCACCGAGGGCATGGAAAGCCGGATGCCCGGGGGCAGCACGCATTTCAGGTTGCCGCCGATCATGTTGGCCAGCTCGCCGAGCACATCGCACACCACGCCGTCCAGGGCATCCGGCGCTTCCGTCGACAGGAAGCGGCCCGCAAAGCGGCAAGCCTGGCTCCGGGTGCACTCCAGCAACACCACTCCGTTCCAATCCCCCGTCAAGTGCACGGCGGATGTCACCCGATCCCCGGCCGGGAACCACGGCGTTCCCCCCGTTCCGACTTCCAGATTCAGCATGGTCATGAACATGGATTCCACGACTTGCGCCAGTTCCCCCGGCTTGATCCCTGCGCTCGATTCGGATGGCATGGTTCTCCTTCTAGCGGGCCACGTAAACGATTGCGTTTCCCACCGTCTGTCGTTCGAACTTCTCCTCCACTCCCAAAGCCGACTCGGCTCCGCCCAGCAGCAGCCACCCGCCTCGGAACAGCGTGCCGTGGATATCGTTCAATATGCTCTTCTTCGTTTCGGCGTCGAAATAAATCATGACGTTGCGGCAGAACACCAGGTCGAATGGTCCCAGCGGGCGCATGCTCTTGCGCAGGTCGATGGTCTCGAAACGGACCATTCGCCGCACCACTTCGCTCAACTGCCACTCCACGCCCGAACGGCGGAAGTGTTTTACCAGCAGGGTTGCCGGCAACCCCCGGTTCACCTCGATCTGATGGTACTTGCCGGACCGGGCGCGTTCCAGAACCTGCGACGAAAAATCCGTGCCCAGGATTTGAACGTTCCAGTCGCCGAAACCGTTCTCCAAAAGCAGCATGGCCAGGCTGTACGCTTCCTGCCCGGTCGATGCGGCAGCCGACCAGAGCCACAACTTCTTCGTATCCCGCCGCTCTTCCTTCAGCCGGGGCAGCAGGACGCCGCGGATGGCCTCGTAATGGGAGGGATCGCGAAAGAAGTAGGTCTCGTTGGTGGTCATGGCCTCGGCGACCTGGCGGCCCACCTCCACCCCGCGCGTGGCCTGCAGCAGCGCGCACAAGTCGTTGATCGAGCCCAGGCCGAGTTCCCTGACGATCGGCGCCAGGCGGCTTTCGAACAGGTAGTGCTTGTCGTGCTCGAGCACGATGCCCGCCTGCGAATAGACATACTCCTGCAGGAACCGGTAGTTATCCGAATGAATCCCCTCGGTTATGATCGGGCTACCCATCTGGCTCCCCTCAGCGTAGGCCCGCCCTCCGCAGAATCTCCGGGACCACCTGATTGAGCGGCAGCACGCGGTCGGCGAGACCGGCATTCGCCACGGCCCCGGGCATTCCCCAAACCACACTCGAGGCCTCGTCCTGCGCCAGAATGCTGGCTCCGTGCGCTTTGAGAATCTCCGCCCCGTGCAACCCGTCCTGCCCCATGCCGGTCAGAATCGCGGCAATGACAGCGCCATGATAGACCTCTCCGAGCGAGGTAAACAGCGCATCCACCGCGGGACGGCAGGAGTTCTGCGGCGCCGTTTGATCCAGGCGGGTGAGCACCTGGCCGCCAATCGAGGCCACCTTGAAGTGGAAATCTCCGGGCGCAATCAGAATCGCGCCCCCCATCAGCGGCTCGTTCTGGCCGGCTTCCCGCACCGGCAGCCGGCAAGTCGAGTTCAGCCGCTCGGCCAGCAGCCGCGTAAAAAGCGGCGGCATATGCTGCACCACCAGGATCGGCAGCGGGAATCCGGCCGGAAACTCCGGCAGGATCGCCCCCAGAGCCGTTGGCCCGCCGGTAGAGACTCCGATGGCCACCACTTCCGGCCGCGTCCCGGCGCCCCACCGTACCGCCGGCGCCACGGGAATGTGCGCCGCCTCCTTCCGCGGCTCGGAACGGTACTGTGCCGGGATGTGGAAGAACTGCTTGATCTTAGGAACCAGATCTTCCCGCAAACTGGCCAGCGAGCGGTCCAGCGACCCTTCGTTGGAAGCCTTGGCCACGTAGTCGTCCGCGCCCAGGCTCAGCGCCTCGAAGGTCATCGCCGCGCCGCGCTCGGTCAGCGTGCTGAACATGATCACCCGCATTTGCGGATACTCGCGCCGCACCCGCCGCAGCGTTTCCAGGCCGCCCATCTCCGGCATCTCGATGTCCAGCGTCAGCACGTCCGGGTTCATCTGCGGAATCCGCTGCAACGCAATCGCTCCGTTGGAGGCCGCCCCCACGGCTTCGATCGTCGGATCCTGCTCCAGGGCGTGGGTGACCAGGCGGCGGATCACCACCGAGTCGTCCACCACCAGCACGCGAATCCGCTGCCCCGGCTGGAGCAGGCGTTTACTCACCACGGCCATGTGCGGCCCCTCAAAAGTGGACTCCCACAAGCTGGAGTTTTTCCACCAGGATGTCTCTGGTGAACGGCTTCATGACGTATTCGTTGGCGCCCGCCTCGAGCGCCGCCACCATCTGTCCCAGTTCGGTCTCGGTAGTGACCATGATCACCACCAGCGCGGACAGCGCCGGATCCTGGCGCAACCGCTTGAGCAACTCCAGCCCATTGATCTCCGGCATGTTCCAGTCGGCCAGCACCAGCGTCACCTCCGCCTTCTGGGCTTCCATCACCTCCAGGGCTTCTCTGCCGTTGGCCGCCTCGCAGACCTCGTACCCCAGTTCCCTCAAGATCTTGGCCAGGATTATCCGTACGGCCCTCGAATCGTCCACCACTAGCGCTTTGGCCATCGCCTCACCTGTATCCTCCGGCTAAAAGGAGGGGCGCGGCCCGGCGGATGAACAGCCGCCGCCCGACCGCGCCCGGGATGCCCTCAGAACGTGAACTTCGAGATGACCTTCTGAAGCGAAGCCGCCATCTGGCTCAGCTCGCGCGACGCCTTCTGGGTGTCGGTCGCGCCTTGCGTCGTGTTCTTCGCCGCCACAGCCACCCCGCCGATGTTCTTGGCGATGTCGTTGACGCCCTTGGCCGCTTCCGTCACGCTGCGGCCGATCTCGTTGGTGGTCACCGTCTGCTCTTCCACCGCCGAGGCGATGCTGTTGGAAATGTCGTTGATCTGGTTGATGATCGTGCCAATCTCCTCGATCGCCTTGACGGCCCCCTTGGTGTCGCCCTGGATCGCGTCGATCTTCTGGCCGATATCCTCGGTCGCCTTGGCGGTCTGCTTGGCGAGTTCCTTCACCTCGTTCGCCACCACCGCGAAGCCCTTGCCGGCTTCACCCGCGCGCGCCGCCTCGATGGTGGCGTTGAGGGCCAGCAGGTTGGTCTGCTGCGCGATCGAGGTAATCACCTTGATCACGTTGCCGATCTCCTGACTGGATTCGCCCAGCTTCTTCACCGTTACGTTGGTCGTCTGCGCCACGCTGACCGCGTTCTTCGCCACCCGAGCCGACTCGTTGGCGTTCTTGGCGATCTCGCGGATGGACGCCTGCATCTCTTCGGATGCCGAAGCCACCGAGGAGACGTTCTTCGAGACCTCCTCGCTGGCCGCCGACACCACATTGGCCTGCGTGGCGGTTTCCTCGGCGTTGCCCGCCATCTGCTGGCTGACCGCCGTCAGTTCCTCCGAGGAGGAGGCCAGCGTAGCCGCGTTCTGCGCGGTCACCTTCAACGGCTCGACGACCGCGTCCAGCGTCTGGTTAACGCCCTCGATGATCTTGCGGAACTCGCCCTGGTGTTTGGTAGCGTCCGCCCGGGTCCCCACCCGTCCTTCCGCGGCCGCCTTGGCCAGAGCCACCGCATCGGCTGCCAGCGCGTTGATGTTGCTCTTCAACAGCACCAGCCACTCGTGAATCTGATCCTGATCGGAAGCCTTGGCCATCGACACGGTCATGTCGCCGTTGGCGATCTTGGTTACGAATGCCACCAGATCGGTCAGCCAGCCGTGCACCCCGTTGATCGCGTTCTTCATCTTCTCGTGATCGCCCTTGCAGGCAATCTCGACCCTCTCCCGCAGGTTGCCGCCGCGGACCAGCCCCAGCACCCGGTTGCCTTCTCCGATGGGCAGCAGGATGGCGTCCAGCATTTCGTTCACGCCCTTCACGATGCCCGCGTAGGCTCCCTGGAACTGCTCGGGCTTGCCGCGCTCCGACAGCAGCCCATCCCTGGAAGCCACGGTCAGCCGCGCCAACTCCTTCTGCAACCCTTGCAGCACGGTGGCCACGGTGTTGACCGCCACCTTCATCTTTTCGTGGTCGCCCTGGTAGGTCTGAGCGATCAGTTCGTCGATCTTGCCCACGCTCACCTGCGCCAGGATGCGGTTGCCCTCTCCGATGGGCAGCAGGATGGCGTCCAGCATTTCGTTGATGCCCGCCACGATCTTGCGGTAGTCGCCCTGGTGCTTGCCGGCGTCGGCCCGGGTGGACAGCTTTCCTTCCGCGGAGGCCTTGCCCAGCAGCCCGGTCTCGATCACCAGCGCGTTGATGTTGTCGATGCAGTTGTTCAGGTTGTTCTTGATCTCGTTGAAGTCCCCGTTATAGGTGTCGGTGATCTTGGGCGGCAGGTTGCCCTTGCTGATCCGGTCCACGTACTCCGCGGAGACGTTCAGCGGCCCGATCACTGCGTCGAGAGTCTGGTTCACCCCTTCCACGATCTTGCGGTAATCGCCCTGATGCTTGCTGGCGTCGGCGCGAGTGGCCAGTTTGCCTTCCACCGCCGCCTTGGCCAGCAGGCCGGCTTCGGCCACCAGCGCGTTGATGTTGTCGATGCAGTTGTTCAGGTTGTTCTTGATCTCGTTGAAGTCGCCGTTGTAATTGTCGGTGATCCTCGGCGGGAGGTTGCCCTTGCTGATCCGGTCCACGTATTCGGCGGACACATTCAAAGGCCCGATGACCGCGTCGAGGGTCTGATTCACGCCTTCGACGATCTTGCGGTAATCGCCCTGGTGCTTGCT
>JBKQQG010000014.1:0-8378 GCA_052144455.1 Bryobacteraceae bacterium | reverse complement strand
GCCAGTGAGGAGACCATTCCGAAGGCCGGACCACGCCTCGCGGCCCCTCGAAGCCCGCCTCGATTGGCTTTCGCTACCTTCCCGTCCCTCAGGTCCGCTTTCCCGCGGCGCTACGCGCGGATTACGGCCACGAACGCCGGGCCGAAGCCCGGCCGCAGGACGCGAAGGCCCGACCCCACGCTGCTATGATGTGTAATCGGTTGATGCACGAGGCGAGCGTGGCCCAGGAAACCCGACCAGTGATTCTGATTCCGGCGTACCGGCCGGGAGAGCGCCTGCGGAGGCTGGTGGAGGAGTTGGCTGGAAGCGCGGAGATCGGCGCGGTCATCGTGGTGGACGACGGGAGCCAGGCCGAGTACCGGGAGATGTTCCGCCGCCTGGCCACGCTGGAGCGGATCTCGGTGCTGCGCCACGTCGTGAATCTGGGCAAAGGAGCGGCACTGAAGACGGGCCTGAACCATGCGGCCTGCCTGTATCCGGAGAGCGTGGGCGTAGTCACCGCGGATGCGGACGGCCAGCACTCGGCGGCGGACATTCTGCGAGTCGCCGCGGAACTGGCGGCCAACCCACGCGACCTGGTGCTGGGAGTCCGGGCGTTCGGCCGGAGAGTGCCACTGCGCAGCCGGCTGGGCAACACGCTGACTCGCATCATCATGCGGGCGATCACCGGGCAGAAGCTCTCGGACACGCAAACCGGCCTGCGCGGCATTCCGATGGAGTGGATCCCGGAGCTTCTGAAACTGCAGGCCACGGGCTACGATTTTGAGCTGGACATGCTGGTGAGCTGCCGGGAGACGGCCCGGCCGGTACGGGAAGTGGGCATCTCGACGATTTACATCGATAACAACCGGAGCTCGCATTTCAATCCGCTTCGCGACTCGATGCGGATCTACTTCGTCTTCGTCCGATTCCTGGCGGCATCGCTCACGGCGGCGGGAATCGACAATCTGGTGTTCATCCTGGCGCTGCACTGGTGGCCGGAGGCGCTGTTTTGCCAGTTGGCGGGGCGCCTCGTGTCGGGCACGTTCCAGTTCACGGCCGGCAAGTACGGCGTGTTTCGCTCGAAGGCTCACACCAGCGTGGCGCTGCCCAAATACTGCTTGTCGGTGGCGGGGTTCGGAGCCTTGAGCTACGTGCTGATTCAGAGCATCGTGGCGCTCACGGACCTGGGCATCGTGCCGGCCAAACTGTGCGCCGAGACGGCCCTGTTCTTCCTGAGCTTCGTCGTGCAGCGGGACTTCGTGTTCGGACGTAAACGCGACAGCGAAGCGTGACCGCTATTTGGGTGCGGCGGCGGGACGGTTCTGCTGGGAGAGGGCGAACTCGAGGTTCTTCCGGGCGAACCTGAAATCGGGCTGGATGCGGAGCGCCTCGCGGGCGGCCAGGATGGCCTGGTCCCACTGCCCCAGGGAGTCGTAAGCGGCGGCCATATTGTTGTAGGCCGGGGCGAAATCCGGGCGGAGGCGGAGGGCCTGCCGGGCCGCCGCGATGCAATCTTGGAAGCGGCCCGTCTTATGGTAAGCGGTGGACAACTGGAGGTAGTTCTCGGGGGTGGGCTGGCTGCGCGCCTGGGCCTCGGCGGCTCCCACCTGTCTGAAGACCTGCTGCTCCAAGCGGAGGTAGTTCCGGATGGTCGGGTCGCGGGGAGCGATCTTCAGGCCGTCCTGGGCGCTGGACTCGAACAGGCTCCAGAGGCCGTGCTCCAGGTAGACTCGCAGGAGCAAGTAGCGGCTGGGCATGAAGGCTGGGTTGAGGGAGAGCGAGAGGTTGAGGGAGGCCGCCGCATCCCCGGCGCGGGTCCTGGAACTCAGCCAGCGCGCGTAGAAGAAATACAGCTCGGCTTGCTTCGGATCGAGCTGGAGGGCGCGCAGGAAATGCGGTTCCGCCTCCGCGTCACGGTTCAACGCGCCCAGAACGGCGCCCAGATTGATCTCGACCCGGGCGTCGGTTGACCGGAGGGAGTGGGCGCGTTCGAAATAGGGAAGAGCCGCGGCGAAGTCTCTGTGGTCCAACAGGAAGGCGCCGTAACTCAGGCATGCGGCACCACTGCCGGGGCTCTTGAGAGTGGCGTCGCGCCACAGGCTCCCTTCGGTGCGCCAAACCTCGTTGCGCGCGCGGGCACCCAGCGCACACAGGAGCAGGAGGCCCGCCAGAGCGGCGACGGCGGCCCAGCGCAGACGCCCACCGAGCGGGCGCCGCAGCAGGAGCAAACTGCCCGCCCAGGCGGCCGCGATCACCAGGCCCACAAAGGGGAAAAACATGCGGTGGTCGTTTTCCAGTTCACCCAAGGGAAAGAGCGAAGTGGGCGCCAGGGCCAGCACGAACCAGGTCAGCCCAAACGCGATGGGGCGAGCGACAGGGCGCCGTGCCGTCCAGCAGATCGCGAAGAGTAAGAGGGCGAGGAAGAGGAATCCAGCGGAAACTTCCTGGACCGGGAGCGTGGACGAGACCAGCAGATCCGAAGACATGGTCAGGTGCGTGGGCAGGAAGAACGACCGGAAGTAGCGCAACGCCACGTAGGGCTGCATGAGGAGGTAGCTGTCGGTGGGCAGACTACTGGGCACATAACTCTGGGGCGTCATGGCGCTGGAGAGTTCCGCCAGGACCAGGGAGAGGATGGCGGCAGGAACCGATTTCCGCAGCGCCGCCCGGAATCCGCGCAGCGAGAAGCTCTCCTCGAACAGGAACAGGTAGGCCGCGAGAATCAGAGGGAAGATCAGAGCGGGGGGCTTGGCCAGCACACCCAGAACGAAGGGGATCAGGTACAGGCCGTATTTCCTGCGTGCGGGAAGGCGGGCGTAGACGAATAAGGCGGCCACTACGCCCAGGGTCGAAAGCAGATCGCCGCGCTGGATGATGTAATTGACGGTCTCGGCGATGGCCGGATGCAGGCCGTACCAGGCCACCGCGAACCAGGCGATCCATAGGTTTTGCGGCTGGGGCCGGACGCGTTCGAGCAGCATCCGGTACAGCCCGTACATCAGGAGCAGTTGCAGCAGGAACCACAGGAACGTGGAGAGGTGAAAGTAGAAAGTGGATTCGAGGCCCCCGCCCAGCCAGTAGTCGATGGCGAGGGAAGTGGTCACCAGCGGGCGCCAGGTGCGGTTCTGGGCGTGCGCGGAAAAAGTCGTGGCGTCGGTGAAGAACCTGGGGATGTTGCCGAGGTAGCGGATGTAGACGTTGTCCGCGATGGTGTGGAAGTCGTCGTAGTGCAACGCGTTCCGGAAGTGGTTGGAATAAGTGAGAGTGACGGCGCCGAGCACCGCGGCGGCGACCAGAGCGAAGGAGCGACGGCGAGAAGGTTGGCCCAAAGATGGCATTGTAGCAGTCCGCGGGGTCATGGCCGGGCGGAGCGCCAGCGGGCCAGCGGCTCGACGAGGGCGCGGCCGGCGGTTTCGAGCTCGGCCACGCGCAGGACGCGGCAGCCGGCTCCGAACACGGCGACGCCGAGCGGGATCGCGACTCCCAGTTCGACCAGGCGGGCCAGGCGGGAGACTCCCAGCCAGCCCTGAATTCCAGAGCTGGCCAGCGCGATGGCCGCTCCCATCACCGCGGAGGCCAGGGCGATCTTCCAGGTGCTGCGCAACAAAGCGCGGCCGTGAATGCCGGCGATTCGCTCCCTGAGAATCCAGAACAGGGCGACCGAGGCGAACAGCGAAACGCCCGAGGTCGCCAGCGCGAGTCCCGCGTGCCCCAGCCGGGTGTAACGGGTCAGCGACCAGGCCGCCAGAAAGTTGATGGCGATGGAGGCGATGCTGACCAGCATGGGCGCGCGCGCGCTGCCCAGCGCATAGAAGGCGGGGGCCAGGATCTTCACGGCGGCGTAGCCGGCGAGACCGATGGCGTAACAGGAGAGCGCCAGAGCGGTCTGGTGCGCGGAGTACGCGTCGAACTTTCCGCCCTGGTAAATCAGGCCGATCATGGCTCGACCGAGAATCATCAGGCCGACCGAGGAGGGCACCGTCAGCAGGAGAACCATGCCTACCGAGCGCGAGACGGTCTTGCGAAACTCCTCGAGGTTGCCCGAGGCGGCGCTGCGGGAGATGGAAGGCAGCATGGCGGAAGCGATGGCCACGCCAAACAGGCCCAGGGGCAGTTGCATGAAACGGAAGGCGAACTGTAACCAGCTCACGGGGCCGTCCACTCCAGTGCGCGGATCGACGATGGAGGAGGCGAAGTTGGTGTTGACGACGACGTTCACCTGCACGGCGGCGGAGCCGATGATGGCCGGGCCCATCAGAGAGATGATGTGGCGCAGGCCGGAATGGGACCAGTCGAAGCGGGGACGGAATCCAAAACCGAGCCGGCGCAGGCTGGGGAGCTGCCAACCAAGCTGGAGCGCGCCGCCGAGCACCACTCCCCAAGCCATTCCGGTGATGGGAGCGATGCCCAGGCGGGGGCCCATCCAGAAGCCGAGCGTCACCCCGAAGACCACTGAGCCGAGGTTGAAGAAGGTGGAGGCCAGGGTGGGCACGGCGAAGCGGCCGCAGGCGTTGAGAATGCCCATGGCCTGGGCCGCCAGAGCCACCAAAAGCAGGAACGGGAACATGATGCGGGTGAGGTGGATGGCGAGCTGGAACTTGGCGGGGTCGGCGGCGGCCCATCCCGGCGCCAGCAGGCCCACCAGCGCGGGACTGAAAACCGTTCCCAGCACGCACAACGCGCCCACCAGGAGAATCACCGCCGTCCCGACCAGATTGGAAAGCTCGGCCGCCTCGCGCTTGCTCTTGGTGGCCAGATACTCGGTGAAGGTGGGCACGAAGGCCGAGGAGAGAGCGCCTTCGGCGAAGAGATCGCGGGTCAGGTTGGGGATGCGAAATCCGAGCGAAAAAGCGTCGTAGACCTTGCCCGCGCCGAAGAGGTAGGCCATGATAGTCTCGCGCAGCAGGCCGCTCACGCGGCTGAGGAGCACGGCGGCCGAAACTACGCCCGCGGCCCGGACAATCTCCTCCTGTCGCCGGGCATCCTCGGAGCTGCGCGCTGGGTCCATCGGCGGGAATCAGTCGGGCTGGCCGTAGCGCTCGAGAAAGCGCGCGACGGTGGCGATGCCGAGGTAGTAATTCTCGAGGCGGAACTTCTCGTTGGGGGAATGCAGGCCATCGTCGGGCAATCCGAATCCCATCATCACGCTGGGAATGCCGAGGTGCGCCGCGAAATCGCCGACGATGGGCACCGAGGCGCCGTCGCGGATGAACACCGTGGGGCGGCCGAAGACTTCGGCGAAGGCGCTGGCGGCGAGGCGGACGGAGGGGTGATCGGGATTCACCAGGACGGCGGGAGAGGCGCTGAGCTCGCGCACTTGCATCTGGATGCCGTCGGGCGTGTGGCCGGCGACGAATTGGCGGAAGCTGGCGACGACCTTGGCGGGGTCCTGCTTGGGGACCAGCCGGAAACTGACCTTGGCAGTGGCGGTGGCCGGGATCACGGTCTTGGCTCCCGCGCCGGTAAAGCCGCCCGCGATGCCGTGCACCTCGAAAGCCGGGCGCGCCCAAATGCGCTCGAGCACGGAGTAGCCCGGCTCGCCGGTCAGCTTCTGCGAACCAACTTCGGTGCGCAGAAACTCGGCTTCATCGAAGGGCAGGGCCTCCCAACTCGCCTTCTCGGCGGGGGCCGGGGGCTCGACGTCGTCGTAGATGCCGGGCAGGCGGATCACGCCCTGGGCATCCTTCACCTTGGAAAGCAGCTCGATGAGGCCGAAAACGGGATTGGGGGCCGCGCCGCCATACAGGCCGGAGTGCAGGTCGCGGGCCGGGCCGGTGGCTTCGACTTCCAGGTAAATCAGGCCGCGCAAGCCGACGCACAGGGTCGGCATGCCGTCGGCATAGAGCGCGGTATCGGAGACCAGCGCGGCGTCGGCGCGGAGTTTGCCGGGGTTGGCGGCCACATAGCGCGTGATGGAGGCGCCACCGATCTCCTCTTCGCCTTCCACCAGGAACTTGAGGTTGACGGGAAGCGTTCCGTGGACGGCTCGCAGGGCTTCGACCGCCTTGATGTGCATGTACATCTGCCCTTTGTCGTCGGCAGCGCCGCGGGCGTACAGGTTGCCGTCGCGCAGGGCAGGCTCGAAGGGAGGGCTGATCCAGGCCTCGAGAGGATCGGGCGGCTGAACGTCGTAGTGGCCGTAACAGAGCAGGGTGGGTTTGCCGGGCGCGTGCAGCCAATCGGCGTAGACCAGCGGGTGCTTATCGGTAGCGATCACCTCGGCGTGCTCGAGCCCGGCGTCGCGCAGGCTGGAGGCCACGAATTGGGCCGCGCGCTCGATATCGGGGCGGCGCTCCGGGTCCGTGCTGATACTGGGAATGCGCAGAAAGGTTTTGAGTTCCTCGAGGAAGCGGCCTCGGTTGATCGAGAGGAAAGTGGCGAGAGCGTCGGGCATGGTGCCTCCTGGGCCGGTAGAACCATTATAGGAGGGAGGGGCGGCCTTGTTCGTAGCGCCGCAGAATGTCCCAGTAGGCGCCGCGGTGGCCTTGCGCGATGGCGTCGATGAGACGCTGATTGGCGTTGTAGTTGTAGTTGCGGTCGGGGCGGGAGGGGTCGAAGAAGAGGAAACGGCGGTCGTCGCCGATGAGGGAATCGAGCAGCGGAAAAACGAAAGGGGCGACGGCTGGTTCGATGAAGAAGTCCGGCTGCGGCGGAAGGCGCGCGGAGAGTTCGGTCCCCGGGTAGAGGCGGACGCCGACGGAGACGCCCACGCGGTCGGGGCCGGCCTGCTTCATCAGATCCACTGTGCGCATCAGGCTTTCGCGGGTCTCACCGGGCGAAGCGAGCAGCAGGTCGAGCATGACCGCCATGCCGGCCTGCTTCGACCAGCGGACGGCGTTCAGGATGTCGGCGGGGGCGAAGTCGCGCTGCAAGCGCATCAGCATTTCCGGGTCGCCACTGTCCACGCCGAAGTTGATGCCCACGCAGCCGGCCTGGCCCATGGCCCGGGCCAAGTCCGGCGTGAAAGGAGCGGGCGAGCAATAGGCGTACCAGCGCACTCGTTCGGCCAAGCCGCGGCGAACCATCTCCCGGCAGACTTCGGCCGCATGCCAGGGCGGCAGATTGAATTCGCCATCGCAGGTGTGCAGGTGATCGATGCCCTGCTGGAGGAGCCGCTCGAGTTCGGCGGCCACGGCGGCGGGCGGCCGGAGCCGCGTCTGTTTGCCCTTGGCGAGCGGGTCGGCGCAGTAGACGCAACGGCCGGGACAGCCGCGCCTGGTTTCGAATCCGGCCTGCCCTCCTTCGCGGAAATAGCGCGGGTTGTCCACCCAGCTACGGCTCATGGCGGGGAGATCGGCCAGGGGCAAGGAAGCGGGCGGATTGCGCCGATACGTTGCGCCGCGGCGCCAGACCAGATTGGGCAGGTCGCGCCAATCCTCGTTCCTCTCGATTCGGGCGACCAACTCGGGGAGCGCGAACTCGCCATCTCCCCACACGCCGAGCTCCAGGTTGGCGAGGGCCAGCACCTGCTCGGGCATCACCGAAAATCCAACGCCGCCCGCCACGATGGGGGCGCCGGCGTGGGCACGGATGGTACTCACCAGCGCGGCGAACTCGGCCAGAAAGGACTGGCGGCTGGTGGAGGCGCAGTCGTCGGTGTTGCGCAGCGTGAGGCCGATGAGGCCGAACTCCGGGCCGGCCAGGAATCGGGCGATGGCCGCGGGCGCATCGGGCTCCCAGCACAGATCCAGCAGTTGCACGGCATGCCCGGCAGCATGCAGCGCCTCCGCGACGTAATCCAATCCGATGGGTGCGATGGGAGGCCGCATCCGGTTCGTGTTGACCAGGGCAACGCGCATGACGACCCTTCTTTATACACCAACCAGGAGCCGGAGAGCGCCAACTCCGGAGTTCAGGATTATCGACAACTACCGGCCGTAGGCCATCCGATTAAACGGCTTTTCCGGGTGATCGTGTGGAGTACTGTTACTCCTATCCTGCCGCACACGTAGGGAGCAGCGGGGCAAGCAAGCAGGACATAGGTAGGGGGAGGGACAGAGATATGTCTGAGAACCCACCTGGAATCATGGATTTTCCTGGTTTCCGTGTCCGGGCGAGGCGAGGCGGATCCCCTTCCTCGGCTGCTGGAGACGCTTAGACGGGAAAGGATGAGAAAGTTCTTGTCAAGCGGCGACGTTCCAAAAACAACGTCATAACCGGCAAGGAACTGGGGGTGGACCGGCGATTCGGCGCCATGGTTGAACCTCGGCCGCCGGCAAGTAAACCGGCCATTTGACTGGCGCCGCTGAAGCCCGTTGTCAAGCGTGGTTCCAGGTGGCGTGGTCATGTCGGTGGCGACGTTGCCACTCGGCCTCCGAGTGGACGATCCCGTTTGGGAGACTGCCCTTCTTTCACGACCTGGGCTGACGGCTCAGGAAGTGATGGAGGGAAAGTAT
>JBKQQG010000013.1:0-43463 GCA_052144455.1 Bryobacteraceae bacterium | reverse complement strand
GGTCTTGCCGCGACCTAACGCGGCTGGGTTCAACCGCCGGATGCGGAAAACCGCACGTCCGGTGGTGTGGGAGGGTGCCGGGGCGCAATCCCCGGCACTCCACCCGATCAAGATTGCCTGCCCCACGACAATAACTCGTACCTAAGCGCCTCCACCGGGTCCAGGCGCGCCGCCTTCGCCGCCGGCCAGATCCCGAAGAAGAGGCCGACGCCGACCGAGACGGCGACGCCCATCACGGCGGCCCAGAGCGGGACGGTGGTCGGGATGTCTGGAAACACCAGGCGCGCCCCCAGCGAGAGCAGCCAGCCCAGGAACATGCCGAAGAGGCCGCCCAGGCCGGTCAGCACCACGGCCTCGGTGAGGAACTGCGCAATGATGTCCGAGCGGCGGGCGCCGACGGCCTTGCGCACGCCGATCTCCTTGGTTCGCTCGGTCACCGAGACCAGCATGATGTTCATCACGCCCACGCCGCCCACCAGCAGCCCGATGGAACTCAGCACCACCATGACGATGGCGGTCACCGACATCATCTTGCGGAAGTCCTCGACCATCTGCTCGGCGGTGGTGATGGCGAAGTTATCCGGGTCGGCCGGCTTGAGGTGGCGCTCCTGGCGCAGCACGCCGTAGACCTCGTCCATGGCGGCGGCCATCTTCCCATCCTCGGCAATCACGATCAGCATGTTCTCCTTGGCGCTGGGGAACATCTTGCGCATGGAGTTGTAAGGCAGCAGCACCCGCCGGTCCTCCTCGCCCGGGAACGAAGCGGCGGGGCGCTCCATGGCGCCGATCACCTGGAACTCATGCCCATCCACCTCGATCAGCTTGCCGACGGGGTCGATGTTGGGGAACCACCCTTTGGCCAGGTCCTCGCCGATCACGGCCACCGGGAGATGGTGCAGGTTGTCGATCTCGCTGATGAACCGGCCGTACTTCATGACGGTGCCGCCGGCCGCGTAGGCTTCCTCGGTGCCGCCCATGTCGAGGTCGTAGATCTCGTTGCCCTTGTACTTGCCGTTGTGAATCAGGTTCCAGTCGGCGAACAAATAGGGGCTGACGTACTTGACCGCGGGGCAGCGCTCGCCGATGGCGCGTGCGTTTTCGAGGCTCAGCGGCTTGCGCATGACCTCTTCCCGGCTGACGTCGAAGCGGAACCCGATCTGGAACTTGAACACGATCAGCGTGTTCGGACCGAAGCTCCGGAAGATGTTGGAGATGGAGGAATCCAGGCCGGTGATGATGGAGCCGACCGCAATGACCGTGGCCGTGCCGATAATCACGCCCAGCACGGTGAGGAAGCTGCGCATCTTGTGCTCGCGGATGGTGGCCAGCGCCATCCTGGCCGCCGAAAATACCTCGGAGCGGCTCATTTCTCCACCCGCAGCGCTTCGATGGGATCCAGCAGCGCCGCCCGGCGCGCCGGGTAGATGCCGAAGAAAAGGCCCACGCTAGCCGAGAGGAACACCGCGATGAACACCGCCGTGGGCGGCACCGCCATGGGCACCGGCGTCGCCGTTCGCACCAGCACCGCCAGGCCCCAGGCGATTCCCACGCCGATCAAACCGCCGCTGGAGGCCAGCATCGAGGACTCCACCAGGAACTGGTTCAGGATGTCGCGCTTGCGGGCGCCCACCGATTTGCGGATTCCGATCTCGTGCGTCCGCTCGGTCACCACCGCCAGCATGATGTTCATGATCACCACGCCGCCCACCAGCATGAACACCGAGACCACGGCCACCGCCGTTCCCGCGATGGCCCCGGTCAGCTTGTCCCAGGCCTCGGTCAGCGATTCCGAGCCGACGATCGAGAAGTTGTCCTCCACTTTCGGCCCCAGGTGCCGGTAGCTGCGCAGCAGCATCCGCATCTCGTCCTGCGCCTGGTAGAGGTGCTCGCGGTCCAGGGCCAGGCCGAAGAAACCGATGTCGGTCTGTGTGCCGAACATCTTGAAGTAGCTGCCCGCGGGGATCATGACGTAGTTGTCCTGGCTCTCCCCGAAGACGCTTCCTTTGGCCTTGGCCACGCCGACCACCTCGAAGGGCGCGCCGCGGATGTACAGCGTCTTGCCCACCGGGTTCACGCCTTCGAAGAACTTGTCCTTCAGTTCGGCCCCGATGAAGGTCACCGGCTGGCGGCGCTGGTTATCCCCGTCGCTGAAGAACCGGCCGAGCTCGACCTGGGTGTTGGTGATGGTCCCCATGTTGGGCGTCACGCCGCGCACGATTACGCCGTCCAGCTTCACCTTGCCGCGGAATACATTGGCCCGCTTCCGCCCCTCGATGCCGATCTCGCGCGACAGGGTCATGTGGCTGCGCAGGAAGTCGAACTCCTCTTTCCTCAGGTTGGGGTTGCGGCGCTGCATCTCGAGGTACTTCTTGGCGTCGAACTCCCCGATCATGGCCAGGCGCAGGATGCGGAAGCCGTCGCCGCCCATGTCGGAAACCTGCTGGGCGATATAGACATCCATGCCGTGGATGATCGCCATGACCGCGATCAGCGTGGTGGTGGCCAGGATGATCCCCAACAGAGTCAGGAAGCTGCGCAGCTTGGAGCCGCGCAGAGACCCGGCCGCTACCGACACGGCTTCCCGAATGGATGCGGTTGACCTCATCGCAGATGAAGACGGCGGCGGAGCCTGCTTTGTTCCACAGAACCCTTTCTTTTTGCTGGGGTTTCTCATACAATGCGACGATAGGGGCGGTCGCGTATGGGTGACTCTGAGCGCGGCGCGGATCCGGACCCGGAAGTCCGGGCGTTGCGGGAGCGGTTGCGAGAGGCCGAGCAGGCCCTGGCCCTGACCCGGCATTCGCTCGAGTGCGCCTCGGATGGAGTGTTCTGGCTGGATCCCTCCGGGCGGTACGTCTACGCCAACGAGGCTACCACCCGTCTGACCGGCTGTTCGCGCCAGGAGCTCCTCTCCATGCGCGCCTACGACTTCAACCCCGCCGCCACACCCGAGTTCTGGTTGTCCCGTTGGGAAGAGCTCAAGCGGCGCGGCTCGCTGGTCTATGAGACCACCCTCCACGCCAAGGGCGGCCGCATTATCCCCGTCGAGATCACGGCCACCTACGTGCTCTCCGGCGCGGACGAGTACTTCTTCGGGTTTGTCCGCGACATCACAGCCCGCCAGCAGGCCGAGGAAGCGGTGCGGGCCTCGGAATCCCGTTTCCGCCGCCTGTTCGACAATGTGCCGGTGGCGGTCGTTCAGACGGACCAGGAAGGCCGCGCCGACCTGGCCAATCCCGCCGCGCTCCAACTGTTGGGCTACGGGTCGCTGGCCGAGCTGCGCACAGTTCCGCTGGCCGATTTCATCGCCGATCCGGCGGAACGCGAGCTTCTGACGCGGCGCGCGAACGAGCAGGGCCAGATCCTCAACGCCGAGGTTCTGGCGAAGCGCCAGGACGGTTCCTTGCTGCCCGTGCTCCTCTCGGGCCGGCTAAACCGCCGAAGCGCGGCGGACCCGCCCCACTTCGAGTGCATGTTCGTGGATATTACCGAGCGCAAGCGCACCGAAGAACTGATCCTGCAGATCGCGCACGGCGTGGCTGCCACGACCGGCGACGAGTTCTTCCACTCCCTGGTTGAGCACCTCGCGCGGGCGCTGGAGGCGGACTGCGCGTTGGTGGGCGAACTGGTTCCCGGCGATGCCAGCCGCCTGCGCACGCTGGCGGTGTTCTGCAGCGGCGCCCGCGCGCCCAACTTCGAATGCGCCCTCGATAACATCGCCTGCGCGGGCATGCAGGCTTCGGCCGGCGCGCCGCTCTTCGATTCCACGGGGCGGCGCCTGGGCCAGCTTGCGGTCATGTTCCGCCGTTCCGTCGCCGACACGGGGCTGGCCGGATCGATGCTGGAGATCTTCGCCGCGCGCGCCGCCGCCGAGCTCGAGCGCAGTCAGGCCGAGCAGGCGCGTCGCAAGAGCGATCGGCGCTACCGCGAGTTCATCGCTCGCAGCTCGGAGGCCGTGTGGTGCGTGGAATTCAAACGGCCCATTCCCGAGGGCCTCGCCGACGACCAGTTGCGGGAGCGGGTCTATCGCGACGGCTACATCGCACAGTGCAACGACGCCTATGCCCGCATGCGCGGTCTTCGCTCGGCCGCCGAGGCGATCGGCGCTCCCATCCAGGCCATTGTTCCGCACTCCGCCTGGCAGGGCATTGTGGCCGCCTTGCCACCCGTGGACGCCGAACGCAACTTCGTGCTCCAGGAGGTGGACGCCCAAGGGAGGCCGAAGTACTATCTGCGGAGCCACAACAATGTCTTCGCCAACGGCTTCCTCCAGCAGATCTGGGCGGTGGCGCTGGACATCACCGAGCGCACCCGGGCCGAGGACCTGGCGCGCGAGAGCGAGCGCCGCTTTCGCGAACTGCTGGAGACCGTGCAGTTGGTTGCCGTGATGCTGGATACGGCCGGCGACATCACCTTCTGCAACGACTACCTGCTGCGCCTCACCGGCTGGAGCGCCACCGAGGCGATGGGCCAGAACTGGTTCGACCTGTTCGTGCCCGCCAGGGAAAGGGAGGAGACCCGGAGCATGTTCGCCCTCGGCCTGGCCCAGAAGGATCTCCCAGCGCACCACGAGAACCCGATTCTGACCCGCAACGGCGTTTCCCGCCTAATCGCGTGGGACAACACGCTGCTGCGCTCCCCCCAAGGCCGGGTGGTCGGAACCGCCAGCCTCGGCCGGGACATCACTGAGCACCGCGCGCTGGAGGAAAGCTTCCGCCAGGCGCAGCGCCTGGAGAGCGTCGGGCGGCTGGCCGGCGGCGTCGCCCACGATTTCAATAACCTCCTCTCGGTGATCAACGGGTACAGCGAGATGCTGTTGCAGAGAGTCGATCCGCTGGACCCCATCCGCGCCGACCTCCTGGAAGTCTACGACGCCGGCCGGCGCGCCGCGGTTCTGACCCAGCAACTGCTCGCCTTTAGCCGCCGCCAGCTCCTCAAGCCGGAGTTGCTCGACCTGAATGAGGTGCTCACCGATGCGGGGAGCCTGCTGCGCCGGCTGATCGGCGAGGACATCGAGCTCAGCCTGCGTCTGGACCCCTTGCCGGCCCGCGTGTGCGCCGATGCCGGGCAGATGCATCAGGTGGTCATGAACCTGGCGGTGAATGCCCGCGACGCCATGCCCTCGGGAGGCCAGATCGTCATCCAATGCGCGAACGTCGCGATCCCGGAGGGCGCGGCGTCGCCCGAGCCCGGCCTGCCGCCCGGCCGCTACGCGCTGCTTTCGGTCGGCGACACGGGAGCGGGCATGACAGAAGAGGTGAAGGCGCACGCTTTCGAGCCTTTCTTCACCACCAAGGGACCGGGCAAGGGCACCGGACTGGGGCTGGCCACCGTCTATGGAATCGTCGAGCAGAGCGGGGGACGCATCTTCGTCGAGAGCCAGCCCGGCCAGGGCTCGACCTTCCGCATCTACCTGCCAGCCGTCCAGCAGGCGATGGCGGCGCGGGCCACGGCGGATTCGGCGAAGCTCTCCGATTTCCAGGGAACGGAGACCATTTTGCTGGTCGAGGACCAGCCGGCCGTCCGGAAGCTGATGCGCAACTTGCTGACCAGCCTTGGCTACCAGGTCCTGGAAGCGGGGGACGGCAATGAGGCGCTGGCGCTCGCCCAGCAGGCCAGGGAACCCTTCCAGTTGATGCTCACCGACCTGGTCATGCCCGGCATGAACGGCCTGGAACTCGCGGCGCGGCTGATCGCCCTGCGGCCGGGTACCCGCGTCCTTTACATCTCGGGCTACGCGGACCGCATGCCAGAGGTGGCGGGCGCTCCGAACTACCAGGACAACTCCATCGCCAAGCCCTTCGTCGCCGCCCAACTGGCCGCCAAGGTCCGCGAGGTTCTCGACCGCCCGGGACCGCAAACCTAAAAAAAATGCGGCATCCAGGTTCCGTCTAGGGGGTCTATAGTAAGGGTATGGCACGCACACTCTTGGTTGTCAAAACTCTCTGCTGTCTGGGTGTCCTGTCGCTGGCGTCCGCCCCCTTGGCGGCGCAGTCGGGACAGGGCAAGTTGAAGACGAGCGTCAATCCGGGCCGGACCGGCGTATTCGTGGATGGAAAGTACCTGGGGCCCGCGGCCAATTTCCGCATGGCGCGCACCTACGCCCTGCCGGAGGGCGAGCACGAAGTAAAGCTCTGCGAGCCGCGTTACGAGGACATGGTGACGAAGGTCAAGATCGAGGCTGGAAAGACCACCAAGCTCTCCGAGACCATGAAGCCGCTGCCGCCGGCCCAGCCGCCGTTCGGCCGTCTGCGTACGATCACCACGCAGAAGTACGACGCCGTGTACGTGAACGACAAGTTCATGGGCCATGCCGGGGAGTTCAACAATTCCGTGCAGGGCCTGCTGCTCAACCCGGGCGAATACACGGTGAAGATCGTGCCCGTCGCCGGCGGGGCGGGCCACGAGGAGAAGGTCAAGATCGAAGCCGACAAGACCGTGATCATTCACGGCAGCTAGCACGCCGGCCCGCAGGCCCGGCCCCACCGCGGTGGTGAAAACGGCAACGGATTTCCTACCTTTCCGTGTAGAAGCTACACGGCCCTGGCAGCCCGTTCTTACACGGCGCCGTACAGGCTGTAAAAGATGGCCATGGCCCTCCGATTGCTCCACGGAGAGCACCCGAAGCTGGGCTATACTGAAGGAAGGAGTTCCTGAATCATGCCGACTGGGACAACCTCGACTCATCTGCTGTCCGAGCGCCCGCCGGAGAACCCTATTACCGTACTCTCGATCAGTCCTCTTGAATCGGACCACTTATTCTTGCAAGAGGTGTTCTCTCATTCCAACTGGAGGGTTCACGGAGTCCGTTCCGGCCGCGAAGCGCTGGCTTGGCTGCGCCAGCAAGCTTCACCCGTGATCTTGTGCGAGGAGACCCTGCCCGACGGCGACTGGAAGGGGATGCTGCGCGAGCTCGCCAAGTTCAGGGACCGCCCCGAGCTGATCGTGACCTCGCGCGTGGCGGACGACTCGCTGTGGGCCGAAGTGCTCAACCTGGGTGCCTACGATTTGCTCATGAAACCGTTCGACCTCACCGAGGTCTTCCGGGTGGTGAGCCTGGCTTGGCGCCATTGGAAGAACGACTGCGAACGGATGCGCGCGATGCTGCCCGAGGCGGCTCGCGGCGCGGCATGATCCTCACGCTCTACCAGGTGGATGCCTTCACCAGCCGTCTGTTCGCGGGCAATCCGGCGGCGGTCTGCCCGCTCGAGAGCTGGCTCCCAGACGGCGTGATGCAGTCCATCGCCCTCGAAAACAACCTCTCGGAGACGGCGTTTTTCGTGCGCCACGGCGAGGTCTACGACCTGCGCTGGTTCACGCCCGCCTGCGAGATCGATCTGGCCGGGCACCCGACGCTGGCGACGGCGTTCGTCGTCTTCGAGTACCTGGACCCGGAGGCCAAAATGGTCCGCTTCCAAACCCGGAGCGGCGAATTGCGTGTACGGCGGAATGGCGAGTTGCTCATCATGGATTTCCCTGCCCGCCCGGCGAAGCCCTGCGCCCCCTCGCCCGCGCTGGCGGCGGCGCTGGGCAAACCGCCTCGCGAACTCTCAGCCGCCCGCGACTACCTGGCGGTTTACGAATCCGAGAGCGAAGTGCGGGCGCTCAAGCCCGACATGCGCGCCCTGGCGGCCCTGGACCGCTTCGCGGTGATCGTTACCGCGCCGGGCAAAGACGCCGATTTCGTCTCCCGGTTCTTCGCGCCCGCCCACGGCGTCGATGAAGACCCCGTGACCGGCTCGGCGCACTGCACGCTGACGCCGTATTGGGCCGCGCGGCTCGGCAAGACCAAATTGCATGCCCGGCAAGTCTCCGCCCGCGGCGGCGAACTCTGGTGCGAGCTGGCGGGCGACCGCGTGTTCCTCTCCGGCCGGGCCGTGCGCTACCTCGAAGGGACCATCTCCGTTTAGGGCCTGTCGGTAAACAACAGATCCAATACTTGCCGCCGATGAACGCAGATAAACGTCGGTTAGAACACGATAACAATATTCTATTATCTGCGTTAATCCGCGTTCATCGGCGGCAGGAACTGCCTTTGCCTGCTTTTCTGAGCGCTTTCTTGCACCCGGCAAGATGTTTTCGTGCGTCCTTGCGCTCTCCCAGGATTGGAGCGGTTGTTTACTGACGAGTCCTTAGTCTTCCTGCGCCAGGCGCGTCACCACAGCGACATCCTCGAGCGTGGTCACATCCCCGGTAACCGAGTGTGTGGTCACGATCTCGCGCAGCAGCCGGCGCATGATCTTTCCGCTGCGGGTCTTGGGAAGGCCGTCGGTGAAGCGGATCTCGGCGGGCCGGGCGAAGCCTCCAATCTCGTGGGCCACCCAGCGGCGCAGCTCTTCCCCGACCCGATCCCGGTCGAACGAGCCTTTCTTCAAGGTCACGAAAGCGCACACGGCCTGGCCGGTGATCTCGTCGGGACGCCCCACCACGGCGGCCTCGGCGACCGAAGGGTGACGGACCAGCGCGGATTCGATCTCCATGGTGCTGAGCCGGTGGCCGCTGACGTTCATGACATCGTCGACTCTGCCCAGCACCGTGATGTAGCCGTCGCTATCCAGGCGCGCGGCGTCGCCGGTGAAGTAGACGCCGGGCATGCGCCCCCAATACTGGCTGCGGTAGCGGTCGGGATCCCCCCAGATGGTGCGCAGCATGGAAGGCCAGGGGCGGCGCACAATCAGGAATCCCTCCTGTCCGGCCGGGACCGGGTGGCCGTTCATGTCTACCACCTCCGCCATGACGCCGGGCAGCGGGAAGGACGCCGAGCCGGGCTTGAGCGGGGTCGCGCCGGGAAGCGGCGAGATCATGATGGCGCCGGTTTCGGTCTGCCACCAAGTATCGACAATGGGGCAGCGGCCCTTTCCGATCACGCGGTGATACCATTCCCAGGCGGTGGGATTGATGGGCTCGCCGACGGAGCCGAGCAGGCGCAGGCTGGAGAGGTCGTGGGCGTTGGGCCACTGGTCGCCCTGCCGGATGAGCGCGCGGATGGCCGTCGGCGAGGTGTAGAAGATGCTGACGCGATGCCGCTCGACGAGGCTCCAGAAGCGGTCGAATTGGGGGTAATCGGGCGCGCCTTCGTACATCACGGTGGTGGCCCCGGCGGCTAGCGGGCCGTACACGATGTAGCTGTGGCCGGTGACCCAGCCGATGTCGGCGGTGCACCAGTACACGTCGTCCTCGTGAATATCGAAGACCCACTGCATGGTGGCCAGGCATTGGGTGAGATAGCCGCCGGTGGTGTGCAGGATTCCCTTGGGCTTGCCGGTGGTCCCGGAGGTGTAAAGGACGAAGAGCGGGTGTTCGCTATCCAGCGGCTCGGCCGGGCAATCGTCGCTGGCCGTTTCGTCGAGTTCGTGCCACCAATGGTCGCGGCCGGGTTGCATGTCGATGGCGCCGCCGGTGCGACGGTACACAATGACGTCGCGGACCCCGGGGCATTCGGCGAGGGCTTCGTCGATGGCCGGCTTGAGCCGCACCTCGCGGCCGCGCCGCCAGCCGCCATCGGCCGTGATGACCAGGCCCGCGTCGAGATCCTGTATGCGCGCCTTGATCGCCTCCGCGGAGAAGCCTCCGAAAACCACGCTGTGGACGATTCCGAGCCGGGCGCAGGCCAGCATGGCGACGGGCAGCTCCGGAACCATGGGCATGTAGACGATGGCGCGATCGCCGGCCCGCCAGCCGCGCGATTTGAGAACGCTCGCGAAGCGCGAGACCAGGCGGTGCAGCTCAAAGTAGGTGATGGCGCGCTGGTCGCCCGGCTCGCCTTCCCACAGGATGGCGACTTTGTCGCGGCGCGCGGTGGCTAGATGGCGGTCCAGGCAATTGTAGGAGGCGTTGGTGCGCGCGCCCACGAACCACTTCGCGAAGGGCGGGTCCCACTCGAAAACGTGCGACCACTTCTCGAACCAGACGAGCTCGCGGGCGGCGAACTCGGCCCAGAACTCCTCGGGCTCCTTCTCGGCGCGGGCGTACAGCGCGCGGTAGGCCCGCATGCCCTGAACGTTCGCGCGCCGGACGAATTCCGGTGGCGGCGGGTAGAGCTGGCCGGGCTGTGTCTCGAGGGCGTCGTTGGCAGGCATAGGTTCTCTGGTTAACAGATGCTCGGGAGGGCGAGCGCGTCGCCAATTGTTCGATGGGTCGTTTCTCGTTTTCCTGGCCGGGCGGGAGACAGCCTCAAGAGGGGTCTCCTGCTTAGCTTGTACGGCGGGGCGGACCGGTCGGCAGCACCTGGGCTGCGTATGCGGCGAAGGGGATGGGGAATGGATCAGGGGCGGGGGCGCTAACTGTAAAAGTGCTGATCGCCCGCTCAAACAACATCGGCAGCTGTTCGGCGAGAATCAGAATTCTCCGCCGGGGAAAGTAGTTGACGCCGGAAGCTGCCAATCTGTTAATAGTAGGTGGAGGATCCCATGAGGATAGCGTCCATCCCGGTGAGTCTACTTTTCATGCTCTCTGGTTCGTTGCCGGGCCAAGAGAAGCCTAGCCTCCACAGAGAGGGATGGCCGAAGCCTGAAGTCATGGTGGCTCCGGCCTATCCGATCTTAGCTCTGGGCAGAGGAATCCAACAGACAATCATTGTGAACGTGGGTGTGGATCGCTACGGAAATGTAACCCTGGCCCAAGTCGTCGACGGGCCCTGCCCTCGTAGTCTCGCGCCTTCTGCCTGCGACCTCCCGCACGAAGCTGAGATCCACAAAGCGCTTGCCGAGAAGCGTAGAGGTGAATCCTTGGACAAAGACCTGTCCCAGGCCGAGAGAGAGGCCAAGTATAAGGAGTTCAACACCGAGCTCTGGCTGTCTGCTCAGTTCGAGATGTACGCCTCTGCCGAGCAGGCCGCTCGGAAGTGGATCTTCCAATCGGTACGTCCGGCGGCGCCGCCCGGGCTTCATTGGATTGATCTCACCTTCCGGTTCTGCAGGGGGGACTCGGCTTCGATCCAGGTCATCGACCCGTGGACTATCAGCGTTACGGGGGCGTTATACCCGGGAATTGACGACTGAAAGAGTGAAGACCAGCCATGAGGGCTACCGCGCCGGCTTACGGGCTGACAAGCTACCCGCTCAGCCGTAGGCCTGGTAGCGATGGCATGCACCGGAGATGCGCGTGGCGCGGTCCTGAAGCGTGAACCCGTGACGGATGGACCTGTCCCCGCACGGAAAGCGGCTTGTTGAAGCAGCGTGGTGGAATCCTCAATCTCGTCGAAGATCACGCGGTGGGTGCCGACGCCGGTCCCGTCGTGGCGGTGAGTGACCGTCCGGCTCTTACTCGCCCCACTGGTGGCGGACTTGCTCCATGGTGAGGCCGCACTCGGCGACCACCTGTTCGAAGGGGATGCCGCCTTCCGGGCTCTGCCGCAAGCGGTCGCGGGAGGCGGCCACGGCGCGGCGGTCTTCGGCAGTTAGTTCCTTGTGGGCCTCGTCGCGGACCATCACTTCGAGCAGCTTGGCGACGGCGTCCAACTGGGCGGGGTCGAGCCGATCGAGCAGTTCGTGAGCCTTTTGTTTGTCCATGATATTCCTCTAGCCGCGAGAAGCTCTCGGGCGCGCCGCGCCACTTGGCAACACTTTATCATACGGTGCATTGGAAACCGCGTGCAAACGGTCTGGGCCTGGGGCGGCTCGATCCCGGGCCGTCTCACTGCTCACTCGAGGTCCAGGGCGGCCCTCAAAGCCTGCTCGACTTCACGGAGAATCTTGGGAGCCAGAGCGCCGAGTTGTTGCGACAGCTTGGAGCGGTCCAGAGTGGTGACCTGGTGGCAGACCGCGACACTGTCCTGCGGCAACCCGGCGCAGGCCGTTGGCAGGGTGACAACGGTCAGGCCGCGGCGGCCCTGGCTCTGAGAGGTCGATACCGGGACAACGATGATGGAACGCCAATTGGGAGTCTGGTTGAATCCGTCGTGCGAGACGACGATCACCGGCCGGCGGCCGGCTTGTTCGGCGCCGGATCGCGGAACCAGGTCGGCCCAGAACACGTCGCCGCGCTTCACTGGCGGCGCTCCTCGCCGTGAACGAGATGCTCGATGGATGCCGCTTCCAGAGCCGCGTCCAGATCCAATCCGGTACCCGCGTGTGCGGCCGCAAAAGCGGCGATCGCCTCATGCCGGGCGGCCTTCCGGCGGTAACTCAGCCAAAGCTCGATAGCCTGACGCGCCACAGCCGTAGCCGGCCGGCGAGTGCGCTGCGCCTCCACCCGGAGGTGGCGGTAGAGGTCGTCCGGAAGGGGCAAATGGAAATTGCGCATATCTTATTATGGCATGCAATCATGGCATCCTGTGATGGCAGGAGGGCGAGGCCCGGCCAGGGCCGGCGCGAGGGCTGGGATCATGCAGCCCGGGGAAGCCCGAAATAGGCCAGTTCGGATTGCTGGTCGTCGCCACAATGCGTTGTCGCCGGTTTGCTGCCCTCGACCTTCGGGCGCGCCTGCCGCAACCGACCGGGGGAACCCGGCTTTTCGCTTTCCCTTTACGCTGAGACTGCGCATCGACGACAAGCATTCCCGCGAGCGGCATTTCGACCGGATTCCGTACGTCGCCTAGAACGAGGCACACCTCTTCGCGCGTGAGGCCTTTGGCATCGGTGTAACGCTTCTTCGCGATCGCATCTCCGCAGTATCGTACCAGAAGGATTCCGCCCGAGCGGATGTGGAATTCGCATTTACACAGGAGCGGCCGTCAAGCCGCCCAATGAGGATGCTACTGGTTATCCATAACAAACGAACAAGAGGTTACTCGTGGATGCTTTAATCCATCTTCCGCAGGATCCCGGCGATGGCCTTCCCGATTGAGGCCGCGCGCGGCGGGTTCACAGAACTCGGCAGGCTTCCCCCCCGGGGTCCGGATGCCCGTCACTCGTATCCCAGCACCTTGTTGAACGCGACCTCGTATCCCAGGACGCCATCGAGCGTACCGCCCGCGGTCAGCGGCGCGGTAAAGCTCCCTTGTCCCGCGCTCAGATCCGGAATCGCGAACACGGAGAGGTACCCGAAAGAGCTGGCGGTCGCACTCCCCGAGACCGCCGGCAATTGCTGGAGAATGTTGGCCGGTATGGTGTAGCTGCCCGCCGAAGCCTGCTCGGTGCAGAGGACTGCGAGCGCGGAATAGGTGGCGCCTATGCCCGAACCCGAGGTTTTCGTCAGCGCGGACCCGAGGATCACTACCAGCCCCCCCTCGTTGCCGGTCCAGGTGACAGTGAGCCCGGAGCTGCGCACCACCGGATTCGGGACGGTGCTTTCATTGGTCCAGCTAAAGTCGCCGGGAAGAGTCACCTGCCCCGAGAAGGCGCCCACGTCGGCCCCGCCGCTGCCGGTTACCGTGTAAGTGCCCGCCGCCAGGGTAGGGCTTCCTGTGGCGCCCGCTCCCTGGAGACCGGTGGAATACAACGTCGCAAGGTAGTTATTGCCCGATTGACGCGGGATCGGCGTATTGGAAGCGTTAGGGCCGTTTAAGGTCAACTGCGCGCCCGCATCCAGGGTTTGCGCCGGTGGCTGGCCGAAGCCGAGCTGATCGGCCGTGCCCTTGCGCTGGACCACATAACAAGCGCCCGGCTGAACCACCGCGAGATTGGAGTTGGCCACCTCATCGACATGGTAAGTGCCGAACCAGCCGGCGGCGCTGTCGGTGCGCTCGCTTACGCTGGATGTGTAGATCGAGGAAGACTTCCCAAGCTGGAGACCGCCGGCGGTGACCGTGCCGCCCAGATCGAGCGTGTGCAGCAGAGACTGCGCCAACCCCGAGCTGGTGCAGGCGCTCTGACCCGCCGGCGCCACGGCGATCGACCCCAGGTTGGACAAGCTGCCCCCGACGCTCACCTGAAGGGTGACGAAACAACTGGGCGGCACGTTGGACGGAACCGTGAAATTGATCTGATCCAGCCCCGGCGCTCCGGGGGAGCGCCCCGAGTAAGCGGGCGTCACGGCGATTCCCGCCACGATGACACTCACTTGGGCTGCCGCGGTCTGATCGCCGGAAGTGCCGCCGTTGAGGTCCGAAGCCGAGTCCGCCCCGATCCCCGTTCCCCAGAGCACCATCACGTCGCCCGGGTTGGCGGGCCGCATGGTCCACGGACCGCTGTAAGTGCCCGTGGTAAAGCGGTTGAGATTATACCCGCCATAGGTGGCCTGAGCGGGACCTTGCCCGTTCGTCCTTTGCGTGGCGAACCCGAAATTGCGCGGCACCACCTCCACGATCTGAGGGCCGCTGGTCTGCCCGTTGTAGGTCACCTCGACGTCGTAATAACCCGGCGCAGTGCTGGACGGCAGCATCGCCGCTACCTGGGTGGAGAGCGTGTAATACATCAGCGCGGTGATGGGCGTGCCGCCCGAGGTGGACGTTAACGTGACGCTGGTCTGGGAGAGGGCGTTCGGGAATGGAAGGGCGCCCCCGTAAACCGAGATGGAGGCCGGACCGAGTCCCGTGCCGAAGATCACAAACCAGGAGCCTGGGGCGATGTTGGGCTGGAACGAAAAGGCGTTCACGACACTGTTGACCACGGGCTGCGCCTGCGCGCAAGCCGCAGTCAGCATCAGCACAGCCAAGCTTAACAGGATAGCCTTTCTCACACGGGTCATGGCAACCGGATTCTCCTTTTTCGCGCCGTTGAACCACACTTCCCTTTTTGGCCGCGCGATCAACGCCAGCATACCACAAGGGGTTCGGCTTCGAGCCGCTGAGGCTCAGCACGCGGGAGGTCAGGGCCGCGCCGCGATCCCAGATCTTCCCGGAACCGATCAGCCGGAACGCCGGATCTTCGGAAAGCCGCTCGGCGCCATTGAAATTCTCATCGGCCGCGGTGCGGCTGCACACGGACTGGCGCAACAGGTCCGCCAGCGGGAGTTGCGTGTTCTTCCCCTTCCGTGAGCCGGTCAGGTGCTGGGCCATGAGATCCGCGAAGCCCAGACGTTCGTCCAACTAGCGCACCGGGATCAGGCCACCGCTGGAGGCGACCCTTAAGGCCTGGAAATCGACCTTAAGGGGGGCGTCGAAGGAAGCAACTACTCAAAAGGGAAACACGGATTGCGATCTCCTTTCTGTGCTCAGTGCTGCCGCCCGCCATGCTCGGCGGCAACGTGTTACGCGGTCCCACCGACACCGCTCACTTCCCGGACCGGCCAGTATTCAGCTTCTGCACTCGACGTGCAACCCTTGCATCCCCTACGTCACAAGCGGCGCTTTGCCGCTGCCGTCGTCCTCTGGTTCGGTCACTCGCGGATTCAAACACCAAACCCCCGTCAGCCTGTCCCGCTCCGGCGGGGCCTGACGGGGTGAGCCGTAAGAGCGATAATGAAGTCCGGCGTATGAAGGGTGGAGGCACAAAGGCAGCCGTTCTCGTGCTCTTGTTTTCAGGGAGCCTGCTGGCTCAGAGGGCCTTCGAGAAAGGCGGACACGTCATCTATGAAGGCCGGGACGGCCACCGGACAGATTTGGGTGTGGGCTTTAGTCCGGTGCTCACCCAACGGGGCGAGGTGGCTTTGATCCGGGGCCGGCTGGCCGGTTACGGGGAGAACTTTGACTGCAGCCGGAAAGACGCCAAGAACTGGATTGCGGTCCGAAACCCGGCAACGGGCGCGGAAAGGACGCTTTTCAACCGTGCGCTGCCGTTCGGGCTAACGGACATGCGATTCTGTGTTTTTCAGCGCATGCAGTTGTCGCCGGATGAGGCGACGCTCTACCTGGTGAGCCCGGTTTATGCGACCAGCGGTAGTCTGGCGATTGTCCGGCTGGGGACCGGCGCGGTTACCTATGTGCCCGGTGTGAATGATGTCTATGTGATCGTCAGCGGGCCGCATCGCGGCGAGTTGTTGTACAGCCAGCGAATGCACCATCACGTACCGCCGCGAAGGCCGGAGGACGAGTCTCCATGGTACCCGTTTGTCCACGCGCGGGCGGACGGAAAGGCTATCCAGGTGATTGCGGATGAGTGGGTGGCGGATAGACCCGCCGAAGCCCCCAAATTGGCGGCCTATCTGCGGCACATCGGCGGCCAGATTATGGTAAACGGGCGGGCGTTTCCGGAGTGATGCGGGCGGCGAGAAGGCGGTCGATGGCGCTGAGTGCTTGGCCGAGGGCCTCGTCGGGGGCGGGGCGATCCACGCGGATGACTTCCATGGCGCCGGGGCCGGTGGGGCGCCAGCGGGCGGCGAAGCGCGGGCAGGGGAAGCCGGCGAAGATGCTTACTAGCGGGACGCCGGAGGCCGCGGCGGCGTGCTGGCCGGCGGAATCGTAGCCGACGTAGAGGCGGCTGCGGGCGATTATGGCGGCGAAATCGGCGAAGGGGCCGCGGAAGATGCGGATGTGGTCCTGCCTGGCGCCGATGGCCCGGCGCACGCGCTGCTCTTCTTCGCCGCCGGTGCCGGAATCGACGATGACGCTGAGGCCACGATCGGCCAGGGCGGCTAGCAGGCGCTCCTCAAAGGGATGCGCCAGGCCCTTGGCCGGGTTCTCTCCCACCCCCAGGCTGACGGCCACATCCGCGGGGGGGACGGGCGGCGTGGCCGGGGCGATATAGGCGCGGGCATCGGGGACGCCGAAGGTTTCGGCAATCCAACGCCGCGCCAGGTCGCCCAGGGATGCATCGGTATCCTGGCCATAGGCCCGGCTCTCGAAGAAGTAGTAGCGGTCCTCGGGGCAGACCGGCAGCAGGCCAAGCTGGGTCAGGCGGGAATCGGGATCGATCACGATGCAGTCCGGCTCATCGAAGCGCGGGCATGCCTGGAGGCGCTGCCGCAAAGTGCCAGGGCGGTAAGCGACGGGCAAGTGCTCGAGGCGGGGATCGGCGGCGAACAGACCATAGCTCTTTTCCCCTCCCACCAGCACGATGCGGGCGGAGGGAAAGCGGCGTTTGGCGGCGTCGAGGAGGCGGCTCGTGATGGCCACATCCGCGCCGAGGGTGACGCGAGACAGGACGTAGACGACGCGCGGCGGGTCCCCTGCGAAGCGCCGGGGCTGGCGCACGCGCTGGTAGCGGCTCAGGAGCTGGGCGGCATCCCAATCGGGGAGCGCCGAGCCGATGGCGCCGGCGAATAGGGCGGCATAGGAATCCACCAGGCGCAGTTCGAAGCGATCGGAGAGGCCCTCGGCCAGGATGCCGAAGAGCGCGCGGGAGCCTTCCTCGGTGTCCGCCTCCTGGATCAGGCGGAGCGCGGACTCGGGCGGCCACGGCTCGAGGCGAATCGCGCAATCCAGCAGGCGCCGGGCGATTTCAGAGGTACTTTCCGACAAGCAGTTCCAGCTTCTTTCGGGTGGTCTCGGGAACCAGGCTGCGATCGGTGAGGATCGCGTTGGCAAGCGCCGAGCCGCATTTGCAAGAGCGCGCCTCGCCCAATTCGGCCACCGTCCGCGCCACCACCTTGCAGGCGTTCTCGGAGTTCTTAATGAGGTTGCCGACGATCTGGTCCACGGTGACGGCGTCGTGTTCGGGATGCCAGCAATCGTAGTCCGTCACCATGGCCACGGTGACGTAGCAGATCTCGGCCTCGCGGGCCAGTTTGGCCTCCTGCAAGTTGGTCATGCCGATGACGTCCATGCCCCAACTTCGATAGACGTTGGACTCGGCCTTGGTCGAAAACTGGGGGCCTTCCATGCACAGGTAGGTTCCGCCGCGGGTGGCGCGCACGCCTTCCGCCAGGCAGGCGCGATGGACGGCCTCGGCCATCTGGGGACAGACCGGGTCGGCGAAGCTGATGTGGACCACCAGGCCGTCGCCGAAAAACGTGGACGGGCGGAGGCGGGTGCGGTCGAAAAACTGGTCGGGGATGACGAAATCCTGCGGCCGGTGCTCCCCCTTGAGCGAACCGACGGCGCTGAGGGAAATGATGCGCTCGACGCCCAGCGACTTGAAGCCGTAAATGTTGGCGCGGAAGTTCAGCTCCGAGGGAGAGATGCGGTGGCCGCGCCCGTGCCGGGCCAGGAAGGCGACTTCGTGACCGCCCAGTTGGCCCAGAACGTAGCTGTCCGAAGGGCGCCCCCAGGGCGTATCGAGAGATACCTCATGCTGCATGGCAAAGCCGGGCATGGTGTACAGCCCGCTGCCACCTATGATTCCGATTTGTGCTTTCAAATGCGTGCTCCGAGATGAGAATTGGCGCGGGCCGCGCCATCCAACAGTGCCCCGGCCTACACGATTTCCTCTTTATCCCGATCCCAGCGCACGGTGCGGCCCTCGCGATAACTCGAGACCGCCATCCGGCAGGCGATGGAAACGCTGAAGCCCAGGTCGAAGGGGCAATTCGGCCGGGCGCCGGAACGGATGGAATCCAGGAAATTCCGCATGTGCGCGTTCTTCGGCGTGGCGGTCTGCCCGAGCATCTCGGTGCCGTCGGGCCGGTTCACCTTCTGCGGCGTATAGCGGATCTGCTGGCCGCGGGAGATAGAGCCGTCGGCGCCGAGGACGTCTTCGGTGACGCCGTACTGGTTATTGCCGAAGCCGGAGTTCCAGGTGAACAGGATCTCCTCGGGATGCTGCATGGCGACGTCCATGGTGTCCGGCACTTCGCGGCCATCCTTCCACAAGTAGATGCCGCCGGTGGCGGTGACCGCCGTAGGAATGCCCAGGCCCAGCACCTTGTACCAGAAGGCAAGCTGGTGGCACATATTCTCGTGGAAATTGCCGCCGGAGTAATCCCAGAAGAAGCGCCAGTTGATATAACGATTGGCGTCGAAGGGGATCTTGGGTGCGTCGCCGAGGAAGGAGTCCCAGAGGATGTTCTGGGGCGTCATGTCGGTGAAGACGGGGCGGGTCCACTGCGGCTTGCCATGGGGCGTGTTGCGGTACATGTGCGCGTGGAGGAAGGTGATTTTGCCGACGTAGCCGGTGGCCATGATCTTGGCGGCGTCGTTGACCTGGCCGGTGGAGCAGTGCTGGTGGCCGATCTGGACCGTGCGGCGCCCGGCCTGACGAACGGCCGCGCGCATGCGCTTGGCGTGCTCGACCGTGAAGGCCATGGTCTTTTCCTGGTAGACGTGCTTGCCTGCGTCGAGGGCGGCGCAGAAGTGCTCGCAGTGCAGGTGCTGCGGCGTGGCGACGATCACGGCGTCGATGGATGGGTCGTCGAGCAGGGCGCGGTAATCCGAGTAGGTCTTGGCGTGGGGCGCGAGCCGCTGGGCCTCCTCGAGGCGGCGGGTGTAGACGTCGGCGAAGGCCGCGAGTTCCGTGTCCGGGCAGGCTAGGGCTTCGCGGGCGAGCTGCGTGCCGCGATCACCGGGGCCGATGATGCCGAGGCGGATGCGCTGGTTCGCGCCCAGGACTGAGGCGGGGGCGGCGAGTGTGCCGGCCAGTCCGGTAGCGAACTTCCCGATGAAACCGCGGCGCGAATCCATGAAGGCCTGGATTCAAGTTTAGCATTGGGGGGAGGGCGGACAGGCTGCGGGGTGGGGGCGGGGCTTTTAACACGGGGGCAGCAAGCAGCTCGGAGCGGTACCCGCGGCGGTGGGACGCGAGGGGCGGACGGCGGTTCGGCGGGATGGGGACAATATTGCCAGTGGTTGCAGTCCAGAGTATCGCGTGCGTGACCGCGATGATTTCCAATCCCGCCCATCGTCCAACCGCACCACGGGGCAACACGCGGTCGGTGCCCTGGGTAGACATGATGGCAAAAGGGTGGTACAAGATAAAGGACTTCATTGCGCTGTTTTGCGGAACCTGCTAGGGTTGGTTCGGATGTCGGTGCCCCATCTCGATCCACGTCTTGGAAACAACTTTATCGACGCCAATTTCTTCGATAGAACGGGCGGGCTTGAGGACGGGGCGGTCGATACGATTTTACGATTGCACGGGGAAGGCGCATTCAGGCTGCTTTTGCCGTACTCGGTTAAAGCTGAGATCGAACATCCCAACACGCCAGAGGACGTAAAGCTCAAAGCGGAACAAATCGTGTACACCCTGGAAGTCGAACTGACCGGCCCTGAGTGGGCAACGCACGATAGGATTCGTGAGCTGATTAGAGGGAACGCCCAGCCGGGCCAACACGACAAGGATGCGTTCCATCTGGTCGAGAGCCAGAGGTACGGAGGACGATTTTTCATCACGAAGGATGGTCGGCTCCTGAGAAAAGCCGCTGAGATTTGGGAGGCGCTTCCCCACCTCAGGGTCCTGAAGCCAAGCGAGTTTCTAACTGCCTACTCAGCTCATGCCGGAAGGCGGCCCCTGTGACTCAGCTCGTTCATCATTCGGGCCCGTCACTTAAGCCGCTGGTCGCCGGGGCAGTGGAGCGGGCCTGAGCGTCGTGGACTGGAGCGGATTGGGATCAAAAGTCCACTGGTGGGTTGCGGAACTTTATGCTCGTATGGTCCTCTGAGACGCGCCGTTGGGCGGTTCTAGCTGCGCTTCTCTGCTTGCCCGTTCTTCTGTGCCCACCATGGCGTGGCGGAAACCGCGGCTGGCTGTTTTCCCCGCCGGACGTTGGCTCACCGGATTATGGGCGGCTGGCTCTTGAGCTCGGTGTTGCCTGTTTGATCGCTGCGATCGTGATATTCTTCGCCCCGGCACAGCGTTGGATATGTCTTCGGAGAATATGGTCAAGAACGGTTAGCCGCAGCCTGTTCGGGATTGGTGGTATTGTTCCCATGCTCGGTGGGTTGTGGGCGTTTCTTCAAATTCCACGGGCGTTCTCGGCCGATGAACTCGCGCTGGTTACTGGCCAGGGCGCTCCATTCGGTAGTACCTTTCACGGAACGGTTTATAACGGATCTAGACTCCACGTAGTGCGAGAGATCACCATACGAGTGAGCTTCCGGCCTGACTCACCGAGCGGAGCAGCAGACGAGCGAGATTATCGAGTCCGGGGCTTGTGGGTTCCCCCGCTCGGAACGGCCACCTTTTACGTTGACGTTATCTCGCTACCCGGTACCGAATTCGATCGGTGGCAGATCATCTCCGCTCGGGGGATACGAAGCTATTGGCCGACAGAGTGAAGCAGGAAACGCGACCTGGGGGAACGCTGTACCGAACGGTGGCATGGAGCATCACGCGAAACGAGTGAGCCGGAGACCTGGAACACGTCGTCCCCGCAGAATCCGGGCCGCCCAGTTTTGCCGCGGAGCTGCTGGCGGGCGAGTGGCACTGCTGTTCACCCAGAGGGGCAGGTATCGCGACGCGGTTCGCATGGCGGGTGGGGAATGTCGGGATGGGCGGCAGTTCCAGGAGGCGGGGACGTTGCGGACGGGTGAATCTAGGAACGGCGTGGCCTCGCAGTCTGATTAGTCACATTTCCCGCTTCGGGGCTACCCGAGCCTATTCGTCCAGCTTCTGGCGCAGCGCCCCGAACTGCTTGTGTAATTGAAGGTCGTACTGAACGCCATCTGCGCTGCGCAGGAACGACATGTGGGCGTCCCAGGTCTCTCTGGCGAGTCCCCCTATCGCTTCAGCCGCCGCATTAAATAGCGTCTGGAATCGCGCAGGAGCGAACCACGACTCTGGAACGGACCGATTCTGGCTGCACCACATCTCGGCAACCCGGATCGCAGACGTGATCCTGACCGGGGGAGGTGGATGGGTGGACTGGCGTAGGTGAGCCATGTCTGTGCCCCTGTGCCAGAAGGTGAGGAAGAAGGCCAGCACTGCCAGGAAGAAGCACGCGAGAAGTAGCTCGTCGTTGTCGGCACCCGGCATGTCTGCGCGACCCAGTTCCTGCAGTGCGCCCTGTCGCCTCTCTCCACGAAGCAGAAACCTCAAAACAAGGCAGGTGGCATAGCCGTCTGCGTCAAGCTCCTGAGCCTGGGAGTTTATGCCGCCGCTCGTCGCATCATGCGGAAACTCGCTCCAGACTCCAACCGCTCCATCCTGGCTTCCCACCAAATGGCGATGCCTGTGGTGCGTGTACTCGTGCGAGACGAGAAAGGCTAGCTGAATCTGGAATATCAATCCCTGGAGGGTGTCTGGGTCTTGTAAATCAGGATCGAGATGCAGGAGTTGTAGTACACGGGGTGCTCTGCTGAGACGCTGCGACAAGTCGAAGATCAATTCGATCATTGGCACGGTAGCTACGATGAACAAGAAGCCCCCGTGCTGAAAGGCGTGGGCGTTCTGTATTCCTTCGTTCACATCAGCGTAATCGAAATGGAATGGCGGAGGCTGGGCGCCGCCTGACGCATTGGGATCCGCTAATTGGAGCGCCTCATTGGCAGTCTCCTTAAATAGGCGCAGGAATGACCGGAACGATGGCGATTTTACCCTTTCGATGTCTAGCTTTCCTATGTAATCCGTAAACGGGGACTCCTGTTGCAGTCGCCGTTCCCTAATCCAGCGGTCGAGAATTACCTCCGGTGGCACCATAATCCAAATTGTAGCACCTCGGCCGACAGCGGCCCCAGACACACGGCCGTATCGCAGCCGCCCCGTAGAAGTGCAGCTGAAGGGAGAAGCGGCCGTCGTTCTGGGAAACAGGTCCTTCAACAGACCGCGGCCCTTGATCCCTACGGAATAGGGGCGTAGTACGGATCGCGTTGGGCGAAAAACGTTGGCGCTTTGCAGCCTGCGAACCCGCTTTCTGGCGGTTTGGCCAGCCTGAAGGCTGCGGGCAAGGCTGCCCGATCCACATCTCTTTGCACTAACTTAGTGCCCCAGCCACCGGATGCGGAAAGTGAGGGCGCGGGTCTGCCCGCCGGACATGGCCAGGAACTGGGGGGAATCGAGGTCGTTGTTGACGGTGTTGTAATTCTGGTGGTTGGTGATGTTGTTGAAGCCGGCGCGCAGGGCCCAGCGCTGCTTGCGGAAAACGAAGCGCCGCTCGATGTGCAGGTTGAGCTCGAAGAACATGGGGAAGCGGTGGTCGTTGGGGCTGCCCACGATTTGCCCGGTGTCGTCCTGAATCGAAAAGGGGTAGCCGTTGCGGGCCTCGAAGAGATAGGCGATGGCCCAGTTCGGCCAGCGGGTGGGCAGATAGCCCCAGCTCAGGATGCGGTTGGGCGCGTCCCAGCTCATGCGGCCGGCGTTGGCCGTGACGAGCGCGGGCGTGTCGATGCTGGGGACGATCACGGCGGTGGAATAAGCGCGCGAGCGCGTGTAGCTGGCCATCCACTCGAACTGCTTGTGGAAGGTCTGGTGGACGGTGACCTCGAAGGCGTCGTAGGAATCGCGGCGCTGATTGGTGAGCTGGTAGAGGGCATCGAAGGGCATCCCGTCGAAGTTGGTTGCAACACCAGGAGGAGCGGGCGAATCGGGGGTCAGGATGTTCGAGTAAGTGAAGCCGTCCCGGCCGCGCCGGCGGAGGGCCTGCACGCGCAGGTATAGGCCGGAGCCCAGACTGCGCTCGGCCGTCAGGTTCTCGTTGGCGTAACGCGGCATCTTGAACGGCCCGGGGCCGAGGGTGAAGAGGGTGACGGCGGGCGGATAGGTTAGCGTTCCATTCGCGAGATAGTGGCTGGTGAGCGAATACTGGTCCAACGGCTGGCTGAACAGTTGCATGCTGGACAGGTCGTAGACGATTCCGAATCCGCCCGAGATCTTGGTGGATTCCAGATGCGGCGGGGCCCAGGAAAACCCGAGGCGCGGCGAGAAGTTGACGTTGCGGGCCAAGTGGTCCCAATCCTGGCGCAGGCCCAGCTCCAGTCGCAGGCGCGACTGGATTTTCCAGGAATCCTGGAGGTAGGAGGAGGCTTGGCGGTTCGCCAGATGCAACTGGCCGCTACCGCCGAAGGTGACCAGACGGGCGATGGAATTGTCGGCACGCAGGAACTCGTAGCTCGTCCGAGAGGCGTCCTGCGAGTAGCTGATCCAGTCGAAATCGACGCCGATTTTCAAGTGATGTTCGCCGAGAGCGGTGAAGGAAGGCAGGTACAGGTTGGCCAGGCATTGGTTGCGGCCGCCCTCGCGCGTGGCGTCCAGGAAAGCGTTGCCGGTGCGCCCATTGTCGGTGTTGATGAGCGGTAGGTCGCCCTGCGGGATTTCGCGGTCGAAGGTGCGGTCGGCCGCGCATCCTAGATCGAGGAGCGCGCCGTGGTGGAGGTAGATCTGATCCTTGACGTTGACGAACCACTGGCGCGTGCGGCGGTCGGAGGTGGTTTGGATGGGATCGAGGGGGCCGAGGCCGTTGCGCGGCGCGATCCAGAAGCTGGCCAGGAAACCGGTGTAGAGGATGTTGGAGGGCGAGAGATTGAACTGGCTCCGAAACAGATTGGTGGCGCGCCAGCTCGTATCGCGGTCCTGGCCGGCGGGGAGTTCGTTGATGGTGGTCTGGTTGTATTGTGCGTCCAGGCCGTCGGAGAACCAGGCGCGGCCCCGTTCGAGCGGCCCGGAGAGCTCGAAGCGCGGCGTCCAGCCGGAGATGGTCAATCCCTTACGATTCTCGAGGCCGGGGATGAAGTCGGTTCCCGAATATCGGAAGCGGTCGTCGCCGGTGGTGGTTTTGAGAGCCAGGACGCCCGCCGCCCCCTTGCCGAACTCCGCGGGGTTGAGGCCGGTGACCTCCATGGAACTGACGGCCTCGAGGCTGATGCGGCTTTCGAACTGGCCGGAGAGCGGATCGTTGATTTCGAATCCGTCGAGGGTATACAGGATTTGCTCTTCGGCGCCGCCATTGAGGTGAATGCCGCCGGAGGAATCCTGAACCACGCCGGGCATGGCGCGCATGATGTTGCGGAGCGTGTTGGTCGAGGGGAACGGGAGCGCGAGCAGTTCGGTGTTGGTCAGGCGCTCTTCGGGCGCGGTGCGTTCGAAATCGATGGCCGGGGGCGAATAGGAGACGTCGACCTTGTCGAAGACCTCGCGCGCCGGATTCAGCACCAGTGTGACTTCGTTGGCGCCCTCCGCGACGTGCACCGGGCGATCCCGTAGGCGGAAGAAACCGGGGAGTTCGGCGGAGAGCAGGTAGTCTCCGGGCGCATCCAGGCGGAAGACGAACTTGCCGGTGGGATCCGCTTCGGCCTCCAGGTGGAGATTGGAGCCGGCCTGGGTGAGAGAGACCTGGGCGGCCGGGACGGCGGCGTTATCCTCGTCCACTACGCGGCCGGTGAGGGTGACCTGGGCGCGCACTGGCAGTGCACACAGGACGGCGATCCAGATGAGAGGCGCCCACTTCACGGTACTAACAATAATACGCGATGCGGGCGAAAACGAAGCCTGCGAATTGCGTGCTGCTCCTGGCGTCCGGCGGCGGCGAAGCGCCCGGTTCCGCATTTTCCTGTTGCTTTCCCACAGAAGCGGGGATATACTCGTATGGGAAACCAACAGGAACCCCATGAGCGAGAAAACGGATGTCTGGCAGGGCACGCTGGCCCTGATGATCCTAAAGACGCTGGAAGTGCTGGGGCCGCAGCACGGTTATGGGATCGCGCGGCGGATCGAACAGACGAGCCTTGACCTGCTGTCGATCAACCAGGGCACTCTCTACCCGGTCCTTCTGAAGCTGGAGCAGGAAGGCTGCATCGCGTCGGAGTGGGGCGCTTCGGAAAACAATCGCAAGGCCAAGTTCTACCATCTGACGAAGGCGGGCCGGAAACAGATTGAATCGGAAGCGCGGCAATGGAAGCAGACCACCGAGATCGTGGGCCGGTTCCTGGATCTAAAGGGAGAGGCGCAATGAAACGGCTGCGCGGCTGGTGGAGAAGACTGATCGGGACATTGGCAGGCCAGCGGCGCGAGACCGAACTGGCGGACGAGATCGAAATGCACCTCCAGATGCAGACCGAAGACAATCTGAAGCTGGGCATGTCGCCAGGGGAAGCCCAACGGGCGGCGAAGTTGAAATTCGGCGGCATCGAGAGCGTCAAAGAGAGTTACCGCGATCAGCGAGGGATGCCGGGACTGACGGCGTTCGGCAAGGACGTACGCTACGCCTTGCGTTCGCTACGGAAGAATCCGGAGTTTGCCGCGGCTGCCATTCTCTCGCTGGCGCTGGGGATGGGAGCCACTACGGCCATCTTCAGCGTTGCCGATTCGGTGCTGCTGCGCTCGCTGCCCTACCCTCAGCCGGAGCGGCTGGCCACGATCTCGGTGGACGGAGCGATCAGCGCTCCCTTCTTCGAGGCATTCCGCCACGAATCGCGGTCGGTGGAGCGCGGCGCCCTGTTCACGAGCTGGTACTTCAACCTGGCCGGGCAAGGCGAACCGGAGCGCATTCCGGCCGCGCGGGTTTCGTCCGAACTCTTCGGTTTGCTGGGGGTGGCGCCGCAGCTCGGGCGCACCTTCACCTCGGAGGAAGACCAAAAGGGCCGGGACGACGTGGTCATCATCGGCGACGGGCTGTGGAAGAGGCGCTTCGGCGGCGATCCGAACATGGTTGGCCGGACCTTGATCTTGAACGGCGCTCCACACACGGTGATTGGCGTGATGCCGCCGGGCTTCCGGTTTCCGGAAGGACCCGAACATAGCGACACCGTGGGACCCTTTCCGCCGGCCGAAATGTGGCGGCCGATGGCGCTGGAGGCTTGGGAACGCACCTGCGACGGCTGCTTCAATTTCGCGATGATCGCGCGGTTGCGGCCCGGAGTGAAGTCCAGCGACGCGGCGGGGGAACTGACGGCGATCCTGGACCGCCTGCGGAAGGGGTTGAAGGGAACGATGGCGGTCACTGTGCTGAACCTTCAGGATGCGGTGACCGGCAAGGTGCGCACGCCCATTCTGATTCTTTTTGGTGCGGTCACGCTGGCGCTGGGGATCGCTTGCGTCAATGTGGCGAACCTGCTGCTGGCGCGCGGGCTGCGGCGCAGGCAGGAGATGGCCATACGGCTCTCGCTAGGCGCCACGCGCGGCCGTTTGATCCAACAAGGATTGACCGAGGCGCTGGCTCTGGCGGTCTGCGCGGCCGGTCTGGCCGTTCCCATCGCCTGGGTCGCCGTCCGGGTTTTGGTGGCGATGGCGCCGGAGGGCGTCCCGAGGATCCAGGCGGCCACCGTGGATGCGCGGATGTTTGGGTTCGCCGTTGGCCTGGCGTTGCTCACGGCGGTGGTGTTTGGCATCGCGCCATCGGTTGTGGCGGCCCGCCAGGCGCCAGGCGAAGCCATGAAGATCGGCGGGCGCAGGACGACGGGCGGACCTTCCAAGCTGAGGGGGGCGCTGGTGGTGGCCGAACTGGCCCTGTCGCTGGTGCTACTGGTGGGAGCGGGCCTGCTGGCGAAGAGCTTTCTCACGGTAGCCCGAATCCCGCTGGGGTTCCGACCCGAAAAAGTCCTCACCATGCGCCTCTCGATGGCGGGAAACAGCTACGACGACCAGCGCCGGGCGGCTTTCATCGAGCAGTTGATCGCGAATTGCAGCGCGCTCCCGGGCGTTGTCAACGTTGCCGCCACCAGCACGCTGCCACTTACCGGAGAAGCCGAAGGCTGGGGACTGCTGGCGGAGGGCAACCCCAATCGCGACGCCTACGTGGTAGCTCGGGTCCGCGCCGTGACGCCGGCCTGCTTCCGCACGCTCGGCATCCGGCTGCGCAACGGCCGGGAATTCAACGAAAACGACCGCGGCCGGAATCCGGTGGCGATCCTGAGCGAAAACGCGGCCCGGCTTCTGTGGCCGGGAGTTGCCGATCCGCTGGGGCACCGCCTGATGGACAAGCCGCCCATGACGGTGGTGGGAATCGTCGAGGACACGCATGCCTCGGGGATCGATGCGGATGTGCGGCCGTACCTGTACGTACCGTTCTGGCAGTTCGCTCCGGCCGAATTCGCTCTGGCGGTTCGCTCGACCTCGGACCCGGCCGGGCTGGCCAGAGCCGTCAGGAACGAGGTCTGGCGGATGGACAGGAATCAGCCGGTGACCAACATCGCGCCGCTCGGGGAGGTGGTGGCCGATTCCATCGCGCCGCGGCGCTTCCAGGCTATCCTGATGACGGCTTTCGCGGGCTTCGCGCTGGCGCTGGCCGCGATCGGCATCTACGGGGTTCTGGCCTACGCGGTGGGGCAACGGACGCAGGAAATCGGAATCCGCATGGCGCTGGGAGCATCTCGCGCGAGCGTGGTGGGCGGAGTGTTGCGGCAGGCCTGCGGATTGGCCGCGGCGGGCGTCGTGATCGGACTGCTGGCCGCGTTCCGGCTCACCCCGCTGTTGCGGAGCCTGCTATACGGCGTCGACATCGCGGAGAAGCCGGTCTTTCTGGGAAGCGCCGGGCTGCTGGTGGGAGTGGCGGCGATCGCCAGCCTGATTCCAGCACGCCGCGCCGCGAAGCTCGACCCGACCACCTGCCTGCGCTGCGAATAGAAGCCCCGCGCGCGCTTGTGGCAGACTGGAAGCGAGGCTGCCATGGAACTCAAAGGAAAACGCATCGCGATTCTGGTGGACCAGGCCTATCAGGAGATGGAGGTCTGGTATCCTTACTACCGCTTTCAGGAGGCCGGCGCCGAGGTGGTGACGGTGGGGGCGCAGGCCGGGGCGACCTATCCCAGCAAAACCGGCTACCCGGTGGTGGCCGGGAAATCCTACGACCAGGCGAGCGCCGCGGATTTCGACGGCGTGGTGGTGCCCGGCGGATGGGCCGCCGATTTCATACGGCGGTATCCCCAGGCCCTCCAACTGATCGCAGACATGAACGCGCAAGGCAAGCTGGTGGCTTCCATCTGCCACGGGCTGTGGGCGCTGTGCTCGGCGGGAATGCTGAAGGGACGGCGGGCGACCTGCTTCTTCGCGATCAAGGACGACGTGATCAACGCGGGCGCGCAGTACGAGGACTCGGAAGTAGTGGTGGACGGCAACCTGGTCACCTCGCGCAAGCCCGACGATCTGCCGGCCTTCTGCCGGGCCTGCATTCGTGTAATGACCCTGTAACACGGGGCCGCGAGGGTGGCGCCGGAAAGCAATTATTCTCAGCCCATTTTCAGGCCATCTGGTCTTGATTCCGCGCCACGAACACGGTAGATTCGAGACAGATGAAACCAATTCGAACATTCAGCGTGATCCCTGCCCTGCCCCCGGCCATCGAAGGTTTGCGGGTGATTGCCTATAACCTGCGCTGGGCCTGGGACCACGAAGCGATCGAGCTGTTCCGGCGGCTGGACGGGGACTTGTGGGAGACCAGCGGGCACAATCCCGTGCTGATGCTGGGGGCCATCGAGCAGAACAAGCTCGATTCCGCGGCGCGTGACGATGCTTTCCTGGCGCACCTGGAGCGGGTCGCGAGCCAGTTGGATGCGTACCTGACCAGCGAGTCGTCGTGGTTCCACAAGACCTGCTCCCACCAGAGCGACAAGCCGATGGTGGCGTACTTCTCGTTGGAGTTCGGCCTTACCGAGTGCCTCTCGATCTTCGCGGGCGGGCTGGGGATTCTGGCCGGAGATCATCTGAAATCGGCGAGCGACTTGGGCATTCCGCTGGTGGGAGTGGGGCTGCTCTATCAGCAAGGCTACTTCCGGCAGTATCTGAACCAGGCCGGATGGCAGCAGGAGGAATACCCGAACAACGATTTCCACAATCTGCCGGTGAGTCCGGCCTGCGGGACCGACGGCAAGCCGCTGGTGGTGGAGGTGGGGTTCCCAGGCCGGCAGGTGAAGGCGCAGGTCTGGCGAGCCCAGGTCGGCCGGGTGGCGCTGTTCCTGCTGGATACCAATTTCGAGGGGAATGCCCGGGCGGAGGATCGCGACATCACGGATCAGCTTTACGGCGGCGACCGCGAGATGCGCATCCGGCAGGAGATCATGCTGGGAATCGGCGGCTACCGCGCGCTGGAGGCGCTGGGTCTCGAGCCGACGGTGTACCACATGAACGAGGGGCACTCGGCGTTCCTGGGCCTGGAGCGTGTACGGCGGCTGATGGAGAAGCGCCGCCTGTCCTTCGCCGACGCGCGGGAGCTGGCCTCCGCCAGCCTGATCTTCACCACGCACACGCCGGTGGAAGCGGGACACGACTACTTCTCCGTCGAGCAGATGGATCGCTATTTCGGGGATTACTCGCGGTCGCTGGGGATTTCGCGGCACGAGTTTCTGGCGCTGGGCCGGCGCAACCCGGGCGACGAGGGGGAATTCTGCATGACGGTGCTGGCCTTGCGGCTGGCGTCTTATCGCAACGGGGTGAGCAAGCTGCACGGGCAGGTGAGCCGCAAGATGTGGCAATGCATCTGGCCGGGCGTTCCGGTGGATGAAATCCCCATCGGGCACATCACCAACGGGGTGCACTTCCAATCCTGGATTTCGCTGGAGATGAACCAGCTCTACGACCGCTACCTGGGCCCGAACTGGCGCGAGGAGCCGGCCAACCACGAGGTGTGGGACCGGATCCACACCATTCCCGCGCAGGAGTTGTGGCGCACGCACGAGCGAAGGCGGGAGCGGCTGGTGAGCTGGGCGCGGCTGCGCGTGAGGAACCAGAGAATCCGGCGCAGCGCGCCGACGGCGGAGATCGAGGCGGCCGACGAGATTCTGGATCCCGACACCCTCACCATCGGCTTCGCGCGGCGCTTCGCCACTTACAAGCGGGCTACCTTGCTGCTGCGCGATTTCGACCGATTCAAACGCATCCTCTCGGACTCCTCCCGCCCGGTGCAGTTGATCTTCGCCGGGAAGGCGCATCCGCAAGACAACGCGGGCAAGGAGCTGATCCAGAAGATCACCACGGTGAGCCGCGCGAAGGATCTGGGCCACCACGTGGTGTTTCTGGAAGACTACGACATGGGCGTAGCCCGCTACCTGGTGCAGGGCGTGGATGTCTGGTTGAACACTCCGCTGCGGCCCCAGGAGGCCAGCGGGACCAGTGGGATGAAGGCCGCGGCCAATGGCGCGCTGAACCTGAGCACGCTGGACGGATGGTGGGACGAAGTGTGGCGCTCGCCGGTGCGGCCGGAGAGCATCGGGTGGGCGATCGGCAAGGACGAGACCTACGACAATCGCGAATACCAGGACCAGGTGGAGGCCGAGGCGCTCTACGACCTCTTGGAGCGCGACGTCATTCCGACCTTCTACGAGCGCGGCTCGGACCGGCTGCCGCGCAAGTGGATCGGACGGATGAAGGGCTCCATCGGCACGCTGTGCCGCTTCGTGAACACGCACCGCATGGTGAGCGACTACACGTGCAAGTTTTATGCTAGCGCGCACGCGCAGTTCCGGCGCATGGAAGCCGACGGTGGCGCGCGGGCCAAAGCGCTGGCCGCCTGGACGGCCAGGGTGCGGGCGGGCTGGCCGCAGGTCCGCGTGGAAGCGGTGGAAGAAGGCCCCGGCGCGGCGCTGCTGGTGGGCACCAACGTGGGCGTGCGTGCGCGCGTTCAGTTGGGAGCGTTGACGCCGGAAGACGTGGCGGTGGAGCTGTATCTGGGGCGCGTGGACCCGGCCGGCGAGATCCTCGAGGCCGGAGTCACGCGCATGCAACCGGTGGGGCGCGATGCCGCGGGCAAGCACGTGTTCGAGGCGGGCGCGGTCCCGTGTTCCCACAGCGGGCTGCACGGGTTTACTGTCCGCGTCCGGGCGGATCACCCCGACCTGGCCACCGCCGAGGGCGGGACGCCGTTGGTGCCCGGGCTGATTGCCTGGGCGTAGCCCGTATTTCCTACCATAGAAGGGTGAGCATCAAAAATCTGGTTCGCGTTGGCGTGATGACGGTGGCGCTGGGGTGTCTGGCGGCCGGTCAGGAGGGAATGCCCCGCCCGCAGAAGGAGCCGCAGGAGGGGCAAGAGGACGTCAAGCTGCCGAGCGGCAAATCGCAGCGGGAGGAGATCCTCAAGGACGAGCACCAGAAATCTCTGCGCGACATCAAGGAGATTCTGGAGCAAGCGGGGCAACTCCAGGCTGAGCTCGAGAAGGACGATTACATGGTGCTGTCGATCTCGTCGCTGAAGAAGGCCGAGCGCATCGAGAAGCTGGCGAAACAAATACGGGCGAGGTTGCAGAGGTGAGCGTGCGGTGGTGGCTGGGGTTGTTCGGCGCGGCCGCGCTGCTCGCGGCGGAGCAGCCGCCGTTGCTGGTGTCCGTGCCGGGCGGCGCCCAGGCGGAAGCCCCGCGCATCGCGGGCTGGGAAGCCATCGCGGTGCAGGCCGGGCCGAACGACGCGGGCGTGAGCGCGCTGGAAGCCGCCATCCAGGCCGCCCGGCGCGATCGCCCCAGCGATCCGCTGCGTACCTATCTGGTTGGGCAAGGCGAAGGAGCGGCCACGGTCTTCTATGCGGTCTCGCGCCGGCCGGATCTGTGGGCCGCGGCGCTGGCGCTGGGCGGCACTCCCAAGCCGGCCATCGATTCCAACCGCCTGTTCGGCGCCAACACCGAACTGGCGCCCGTGATGTGGGTCACTCCGGCTGCGGACCGCGCCCTGCTCGAACCGCTTCGCGCGAAGCTGTCCGCCGCGCATTTCAATCTCGAGCCGGCGCCGGCCGGCATCACCATCGAGCAGGCATTCCAGTGGCTGGCTTCCCACGTCCGGCCGGCTTTCCCCAAGAAGGTGGATTGCGAGACCGGGAACACGGCCTTCGCGCGCTGTTACTGGGTCGAACTGACCAAGTTCGACGCGAAGCAGCGCAACGACGCGCTGTTATCGACGCGTGTGCCCTCTGGCTCGGGCGCGGCGCTAAGTTTGGGCGGATTCGGTTACAAACTGGATGCGCCGGGCCCCGGGGTGCTGGTGGAGTGGCTGCCGGAGAAGTACAAGGGACCGCTCCAACGGGGCGACCGCATTGTCGAGCTGGCGGGCAAGGAAATCCGCGACGCGCGGCAATACGCGGAGACGATGGACCAGACCACCGAAGAGAAGCCCGTCGCCATCATGCTGGAGCGCGCCAAGGAACGCCGCCGCGTGGAGACGCGCATCGTGCTGCCGAGGCGCGCCGAGTTGGTCACGGTGCGGGTGCAGGCGCAGTATCTCGCCGACTCGCGCGAGCTGCTGGTCATCACCCGCGGGGTGACGGAACTGCGGGTCACGCTGCCGGACTACTGGGTTCCCTGCCCCATCAATTGGAATGGAAACCAGGCCGGGCAAGCCGACGGCGCCGGCTGCTGGCTGCTGGCCGCGGGCAGCCCGGCGCGCAAGTGCGAGTGAGGGCGTCGTCTCCCAGCTCACTGTTGGCTGCGAGCCGGATGCACCAGTTCCTTCCAGTTGGGTGGGAGACTGAAAAGGGTTCCCCAGTTTGGCTTCACTTCCCCAGTATGAGTTCTTGTCCGGTATATCCAAGAGCAGGGAGCGTCATCGGGGCCGTCGCCTTTGGGATTCTCTGTTGCCACAGTCACCGCGTTCAGGATCTCCCGGACGGTTACGTCACGCAAGTGCAACGTGACTTTGGGCCCCGGGGAAACAGGGCCGATATACATGAAAAGCTGGTCCTGCCCCGGCGTGGGCGGAGCAAGCTTGGCCCTGAGTTCGGCAATGAACTGCTGCGGAAACACTAAAACAACGCCTGCATCTTCTCCGTCGACGTCAAACCTCGGGACTCTGAGGTTCAGAATGTCGTTCGGGTCTTCCTTGGCGCCTCTGGGGTAGACCGACACCGCGTGCTCGGAGACCACTTCGTATTCGTAGGTAGGCACTTGGCGAAAAAGGTCTTGCAGGAATTCGCCCACCGTACCGCCCGGCGGTGGGCTCGAAATCACCATTCGCTCCTCGGGGTAGTCGCCATCGGCCAGCTCTATGCCAAATGTCAGATAATGGCTCCGCATGGCAATGGCACCGTCCCGAAGCGCCTGGGTGAAGGTCCTTCTCCCCGTCACCATAAGCCCCTCTATTGGTTTCTTCATAAGGCCGAACTTGTCAGGAGTGGCCGGCTGCGCCAACGCCGTCGTCATGGCCAGGGCAAGCGTCATAGCACTCAGTAGACAGAGATTAGTTGGTCGCATCTTGTTCCTCGCGTGTTCTTAGCTTCTATCCATCTTCTAGTTGTAGGGACCGTTGTTTCCGATCGTGGCGGTGGAGTTAGAAAAGGTGACCGTGTTGTCTCGGACGTAGAGTCCTTCCACAAAAATCTCCTGATCGTTTATAATCTTGAGGTTGGCCGGCAGCGGGTTATTACTCTTCACAGCAAGGTAATCAACGATGTTCCCGGACGAGTTCGTCTGTGCGTTGCCCTGAAATGTAACTGCTGCGCCGCTGTAATTCGAAGAGGTCTGGCTCACGCTCTCGATGACCGAAAGCCCACTGGCAAGTACAAGCAATTGGCCTGGCTGCGCGTAGACGCTGTAATATACATTCCCGAAGTAGCCATAAGTTGGAGGCGAGAACGATATCGGGTTGTAGGAGCCTTGTGTGAGGTATCTGTATACCGTCACGGTCGTGGAGGTAGTTGCTGGTACCGCAGCCGTGCCGCTGTAGGTGTAGTTCGCGGTCAAGACCGTGTCATTCTGATAGGCGCTGGGGGTGTTGGCCTGGAGCTGAGCAACTCCGGGCATGAGGCCGTTGCTGAACGACAGCCGGTTGGCGGGAGTCACGCTCCAGGCGTACTGGCCGCCGGGGGGCGTCCCTATTGCCTGTACAAGATTATAGCCAACCGCATCGGGCCCGTAGAGTACATAGCTGATTCCAGCGGGTATGGTCACGGTGGGGCTGACTCGGGCCGGCACGCTCGCCGTAGCCAGGACTTGCCCGAAACAGGAACAATTCAGCGCCTGCTGGGCCACCGCGTCGTATGTTCCCATCAGGTCGTTTGTGGCCATGCTATCGCTCGACTGCATGCCCGGTTGTGTGCGGCTCACCTTCGATCCGTTCGGCGCGTACACGGTCAGCGTCGCCTGGTAGTTCGAATGTGTGCAGTTGCAGGTAGTGCTGTTGTCGGCTCCGCTGCTGTATGCGTATATGGTCGACAGGTCCGAGCTAACGGAAGCGTCGGCGTACACGCTGACATTGTAGATCATCTGGCATTGGCCGGAAAGAGGGGCGACGCTCAAAAGCGCCGCTGCGATCATCAATCCGAGCTGAATGAGGTTTCTCATGGATTTGGCCTCCTTCGCTTGTGGCACTGGTGCCTACTTGGGAGTTCCGTAGATCACGATATGCGCCTTGACGCGCGTCTGGACGTACTGGTCAAGGCGGCTCGCTCCGTCCGGCGTAAGCGACTGCCGGAGGCCCGCCAACGCGGCCGTGGCAAGCGCAGCCTGTTGCGCATTCGGGCTGGCCAATTGAGAGGGCGTGCTTGGGGCGGGCGTTGCGTTTGCCGAGTTGGCGAGGTTGTTTTCGAGCTGATCGAGCTGAGTGCGGAAGGAGGCCAAACGCAGAATGAGGGCTTGCTGGTCGGCGGCCGAAAGCTGAAGGGGAAGAAGCTGCGCGTCCTGGCGGCTTTGCTCCTGCGCCGACGGCGACGGATGTGCGGCGACCGCCATAAAGTAATGTTGGTATGCGAGGGCGTCCGGGATCTGGTCCGGCGTTTTTGACCCGTCTACGAGGACAGGAAGCTGTGCCGTGGCACCCGACGAGGACTGCGGGTGGACATGCTGGGCGCAGACGACTCGGCACGCCAGGACGGTGGTTAGGGCGATAATGAGCAGGCGCGACTTGCGGTACATAAGGTAATTAAGCGCTGAAATGGTTCAGTTGTCAAGACGAATGTCGCGGGAAAGGGCTTATTGACAGAGAATCGGAACTTTATGAACGCCTATCCACAGAGGCATTGTCGGAGTTTAGTGGGCGGCGGTGGCCGAGGGCAGCGGCGATTGGTCCGGGAACCTCTCTGGTTAGGGCGCTGATTGGGCCGGAAATCGCGTTTCAGGGGATGCCGGATTCGGAATTCAGGTTGAGGGGCTGCCGGATTCCCGGCGCAGCTACTCGAGGGCGAGTTTGTACACCTCGCGCTTGGAGAGGCCGCGTTCGCGGGCCACGGCTTTGATCGCCTCCATGCGGCTCAGGCCGGCGCTCATGCGCGCGGCGATAGCGTCTAGGAGCGGCGTCTCATCAAGGGGCGGCGGCGCGGCGGCCTTGCCGATGAGTAGCGTGAATTCGCCTTTGAGCGGGATGTCGGCCAGCTTCAGCTCGGCGGCCGTCCCGCGCACAAACTGCTCGTGGATTTTGGTGACCTCGCGGGCCAGCACCACCGGGCGCGCGCCGAGCACTTCGTCGATATCGGCCAGCGTTTCGCGAATGCGGTGGGGCGCTTCGAAGAAAACCAGCGTGGCCGGCTCGTCGCGGAGCGCGGCCAGCGCCTTGCGCCGGGGCGAGGAGCGCGCCGGGAGGAAACCGCCGAAGTGGAAGGCGTCGGTGGGAAGGCCGGAGGCGGTCAGGCCGGCCAGCACGGCGGAAGGCCCGGGAATGGGTTCGATGCGGACGCCCTGCGCGATGGCATCGGCGACCAGGTGGTAGCCCGGGTCCGAGACCAGGGGAGTGCCCGCGTCGGAGACCAGGGCGATTTGGGCGCCGTCGCGCAACTTCAGCAGCAGGTCGAGCTCGCGCGCCCGCTCGTTGTGTTCGTGGAAACTGACGGTGGGTTTGTGGATGCCGTAGTGGTCCAGCAGCTTGCGGGTCTGGCGGGTATCCTCGCAAGCCACCAGGTCCACTTCGCGGAGGATGCGCAGGGCGCGCAAGGTGATGTCCTCCAGGTTGCCGATGGGAGTGGCGACGAGATAGAGCGTGCCGGACATGAGACCTTCAGTGTAGAACGCCGGAGGTTGCGTTACGATAGACGTGACTAGCGGATCTATGGACGAAGCCTCCGAATACTACCTCTGGGAGGTCCCGGGCAAGCCGGTTAGGGTTTGTCTCTCCCACCAAGCCATCGACCACCTCCTCACCGAGGCGATGCGTGGACTGGGCCTGCTGCCGCGCCACGGCGCCGAGGTGGGCGGCCTGCTGCTGGGCACGGTGGAGGCGGGCGAGATCCCGGCGACCCGCATCCAGGAGGTGGCGCCGCTTCCCATCGAATACGCGTTCGGGCCGTTCTACGCCTTCTCGGAGAACGACAAGAGCGCTTTCCGGGAACTGCTGCGGCAGTGGCAACCGCCGTCCGGAGCTCCCCTGCGCGCGGTGGGTTTCTATCGCACCGGAACGCGGGAACCGATGGCCCTCAGCCAGCACGACTTGTGGCTGTTCACGCACTATTTTCGAGAGCCGTCCGACGTGGCGCTGCTGATCCGGCCGCGCGCGATGCGCTCCACTACGGCGGGATTCTTCATTCGCGAGCAGGGGCAGATCCACGCGGAATCGAGTTATCTGGAGTTCCCCATGAAGCCGCATGCGCCGCCAGCCCGTGCGGCGAGCCACCTGGCGCCGGAGCCCCAGCCGGAGCCCCAGCCCGATCCCCCGCCGGCGGCTTCGGACGAGGCGCCCGCCGAAGCGCCGTTGGATGTGCCGCTGCCTGCATTTTTGAACGGCCCGCCGCCGCGCGAGAAGCGAGCGTGGCGCTGGTGGAAGCGCGCCGCGAAAGAAGGCCCAGCCGTCCCGCCAGCGGCGGCCGAGAAGAAACCGGCGCGGCCGCGGCAACCGCTCTGGGTTTCCTATTGGGCGCAGATTCCCATCTTGTTTTGCGTGTGCCTGGAGGTTTTCGCATTGGGCTTTGCCGTGGAGCGCGGTCTCCAGCCCGCGCCCGGGCGTCAGGCCGCGCCGCCTCGCGACCCCTATGCGCTCTCGCTGCTAGTGGTGGAGTACGGGGATAACCTGTGCCTGACCTGGGACCGGAACGCTCCCGCCATCGCGCATGCCGAACGGGCCGTGCTCTCGATCGGCGATGGCAACCAGAGCCAATCCCTGGATATCGAGCAGGCGGTGTTGCGGCGGCAGGGCTTTAGCGTGACCTACCATCGCGTGACCGACCGGGTCGCGTTCCGGCTCGAGGTCTTCCTCAAGAACCGGCGCTCGGTCAGCGAGACCTGGGAGTTTGGCGGAAGCGGGCCGGCGCCGCCGGAAACGCCGGCCGCGGCGCGGTAACTACTCCTTGTCCAGCACCTGGCGGACTTTGGCGAGCAAGGTTTCCGGGGCGAAGGGCTTGTGGAGAAAAGAGCTTCCGCTCTCGCGGTCGCCGGGGGGGAGGCTGAGGCCGTTCGAGTGGCCGGAGAGGTAGATCACTTTCATGCGCGGGTGCCAGGCCAGGGCGCGGCGGGCCAGCTCCCGGCCGCTCATCCGGGGCAGAACGACATCGGTCAGGCAAAGGTGGATGGGGCTGCGGCGCCGCTCGCAGATGCGCAGCGCCTCACGGCCGCCGCTGGCATGGAGAACGGTGTAGCCGTTCGCGGAGAGCGCCTCGCGGAGCGCGTCCCGCAAGCCCGCTTCCTCCTCGACCAGCAAGACCGTCTCCGTCCCGCTGTACGGGGTGGAACCCACGCCGTTCGAGGCGCCCACCGCCGCGGCCTCCGGGGCCGCCGGAAGGTAGATGCGGAACAGGGAGCCGCTGCCCGGCTCGCTCGATACCCAGATGTCGCCACCGCTCTGACGGATGATGCCATACGCCGTGCTCAGACCCAGCCCGGTTCCCTTGCCGCGCGGCTTGGTGGTAAAGAACGGCTCGAAAATGTGGCGCCGGGTTTCCTCGTCCATGCCCTTGCCGGTGTCGATCACCGAGAGCGCGACATAGGGCCCCGCCGGCAGGCCGGGCGCACCGGATACGTGCGGCCCTTCCAGGGTCGCCGACTCCGTCTGGATGCTGATGCGCCCGCCGGCCGGGATGGCGTCGCGCGCGTTCATCACCAAGTTCATGAGCACCTGTTGAAGCTGCCCGGGGTCGGCCTTCACCGGCGGCAAACGGGGGCTCAGCTCGGTCAGCATTTCGATTTGCTCGCCGATCAGGCGGTGGAACATTTTCTCCAAACTGAGCACCAGCGCATTCAGGTCCAGGACCCGCGGCTGAACGGTCTGGCGGCGGCTGAAGGCCAGGAGCTGACTGGTGAGCGCCGCCGCGCTCTCGGAGGCCCGCAGCACTTCCTGGAGATCGCCGCGCAGCGGGTTTTCTTCCTCCATCGCGTCCAGGATCATCTGGCTATAACCGGTGATGACCGTCAACAGATTGTTGAAGTCGTGCGCCACGCCGCCGGCCAGCCGTCCCACGGCCTCCATCTTCTGGGACTGCCGGAACTGCTCTTCCAGCCGCCTGCGCTCGGTCGCGTCGGCGATCGCCGCGATCGCGCCGATGGTCTCGCCCGAGGCGTCCCGCCGCGCCGCGGTCCAGATCTCGACATCCACCCGCGAACCGTCCTTGCGCCGGCGCTGCCGCTCCACGCCCGCGATGGTTTCGCCCTGCTGGATGCGAGCCATGTTCCCCCGGAAGAACTCGAGGTCCTCGTCGGGCACGATGGGGAGCGGCCGGTCCAGCACTTCCTCTTCGCGCCATCCGAATATGCTCTCCGCGGCGCGGTTCCAGCTCCTCACGCGGCCCTCCAGATCCAGGGCGACGATGGCCAGCGGGCTGGTCTCGATCACCGCCCGCAAGGTTTCGTTGGCTTCCCGCAAAGCATCCTCGGCGCGCTTGCGGCTGGTGATGTCCGTCCCCGTGGCGACGATGTATTCGACCACGCCGCGGCGGTCCAGCAGAACCGTGCTGGACCAGGCGATGAGCCGCCGCGCCCCGTCTTTGGCCTCCCAGTAATTCTCGTGATAGGTGGGGCAGCGGCCGGCCCGCAGTTCCCCGATGAGGCGCTGGACGGAGTCGACCTCCTCCGGCCTCGGCAGCAGATCCCAGAAGCGCTTGCCCCGGACCTCCTCGAGGCTGTAGCCGGTGGCCGCCTGGCACGCGGGGTTGAATCTGAGAATGCGCCCATCCGGGTCCAGCACCACCACCAGGCTGGCCACGCTTTCGATGACGTCCGAGGCCCAATCCGCCTTCCGTGGACGCGCCGCCCCAGTCGCGGAGCTCGGTTCCAGAATCACTACCGCTGCGGGAGCGGCTCCCGCCCGCCGTAGCGGCCGGGCCGAAACTCGCAACCGGATTCCAGCGTTTCCGGGCAGGACGAGTTCCGTGAACTCCACGGATTCGCCCCGCAACGCGCGGACCACCGGAGAATCGCCGGTCATCCATTCGGAAGGCAGAGCCGACGCCTTTGCCACCCGGAGCAGGCGCGCCGCCGCATGGTTCGCCGCCAGCACCGTCCCGCTCCCGTCGACGACGATCGCTCCACTAGTAACGGCTTCCAGAGCCGCCTCCAGAATGGCCACGCGCTCGCCCAGTCTCTGCGGACGCGGCGTCGGAGGCGCGGCAGATTCGTCCTGCTTCGGAGAAAACGACCAGCTCATAGTCCCAGGGGCCGCCTAAGCCCAGCTTGCGCGCCCGCCGGGTAGTTCCTTAGCACGAGAACCCCGTGCCAGCGCCTATACACAGATTACCCCAGCCGCGACCGGAAAACCACCCCTCCCCGGGCGGTAGATTACGCCGGGCCGAAGCCCCGCGGCCCGAAAGGGCTGACCCCACGCCAGCCGACCCCACGGCAAGGGCTGGCGCCGTTGTATCCTAACCTTTCGGGGCTTGGGAGGGCTGGAGGCCGATGAAACCCGAATTGGAGTTGGCGAAATACTCGTTCGGAGTGGGCGACCGCTTCGCTCAGCAGGCCAAGGCGCAACTGCGGGCTGTCATCGCGGCGGCTGCCAAGGGCGTGGAGGTGATCCCGGTCTGGAACAAGTCGAACCGCGAGCACAACATCGTCGGGAGCGAGCCGGCCAGCGTGCTGCAGGCCGCCCAAGCCGCCGTCCAGGAGCTGGACTGGAGGCTGCCTTTCCACGTGGATGCCGACCACATCGGGCTCCAGACGGTGGAGCGGTTTCTCGACTCCAGCGACTACTACACCCTCGACGTGGGAGATGCCATCGGCCAGCCTGTCGCCGCCTCGGAAGTGGAGTCCTTCCTGGCCCGGCATCCCGAGCTGACCGGCTCCCTCGAGCTGGCCGGCCTGGATCGGCCGCTGGTCGTCGCGCGCGAGCGGGCCGCCGGCGCGGCTGCCAAGTACCTCGCCGCCGTCCACGAGGCCGGGCGCATTTACCGTTACATCGTCCGGGAGAAGGGGCCGTGGTCCTTCATCACCGAAGTTTCCATGGACGAGACGGATCTGCCGCAGACGCCTCCGGAACTGCTGGTCATCCTGGCGGCGATCGCCGAGGAAGGCATCCCGGCGCAGACCATCGCCCCGAAGTTTTCGGGCCGCTTCAACAAAGGCGTCGACTACGTTGGCGACCTGGCGCAGTTCGAGCGCGAGTTCCAGGCGGACCTGGCCGTCATCGCCTACGCGGTGAGACGCTGGGGCCTGCCAGAGAACCTCAAGCTTAGCGTGCATTCGGGCAGCGACAAGTTCTCGATCTATCCAGCCATTCGCCGCTCCATCGAGCGATTTGGCGCCGGCCTGCACCTGAAGACGGCGGGAACCACCTGGCTGGAGGAGTTGATCGGTTTGGCGGAGTCGGGCGGAAAGGCGCTCGAGCTGGCCAAAGAAGTCTACGCGGGCGCCTGCGCGCAGCGCGAGGAGCTATGCCAGCCCTATGCCACGGTGATCGATATCGACGCCTCCGAGCTGCCCTCTCCCGGCGTAGTCGCCGGCTGGAGTTCCGCTCGCTTCGCCGCCGCGCTGCGGCACGACCGCGACTGCCCCGCGTATGATCCCAACCTGCGGCAACTGCTGCACGTCGGCTACCAGGTGGCCGCGCAGATGGGCGAGCGGTTCCTGGGGATGCTGCGCGCCTCCGCGGAGGCGATCTCGCGAAACGTGACTTACAACCTGTACGAACGTCACCTCAAGCCCCTCTTTCTGTAAGGAGAATCCGTCATGGCTTTCATTCACGACGATTTCCTGCTTTCCAACGCGGCCGCGCGCCGCCTCTATCGCCGCTACGCCGAGACCCAGCCCATCCTCGACTACCACTGCCATCTGTCGCCCCAGGACGTGGCCGAGAACCGCCGCTTCGCGGACCTTTTCGAGATCTGGCTGGAAGGCGACCATTACAAGTGGCGGGCCATGCGCGCCAACGGCGTCGAGGAGCGCTGCGTCACCGGCGATGCCGCCCCCTATGAGAAGTTCCTGGCCTGGGCCCGCACCGTCCCGTTCGCTCTGCGCAACCCGCTCTACCATTGGGCCCACCTGGAGTTGAAACGCTACTTCGGCATCGACGATTTGCTCGACGAGACCAACGCGCGGCGTATCTGGAGCGTCGCCAGCGAGAGGCTCCAGGGCGAGGACCTGCGCCCGCAAGCCATCCTGAAGAAATTCCGCGTCCGGGCGCTCTGCACGACGGACGATCCCACCGACAACCTGGCCTGGCACCGGATGATTCGCGATTCCGGCCTGGGCGCCCGCGTCTATCCCGCCTTCCGCCCGGACAAGGCCATGAACGTCCACCTGCCCGGCCTGTTCAACCCCTGGGTCGACCGGCTCGCCGCGGCCGCCGATGCCGAGATTGCGAACTTCCAGGCGTTCCTGGACGCCTTGGCAAGCCGTCACGACTTCTTCCACGAGATGGGCGGTCGCCTCTCCGACCACGGCCTCCGCACCTGTTACGCCGACTTCTGCGACGATCGCGTCGCAGGGGGAATCTTCGACCGCGCCCGGCAGGGGAGGGCCGCAACGCCCGAGGAACAGCGCCAGTTCGCGTCCTTCATGATGCTGTACTTCGGAGCGCTGGACGCCGAAAAGGGCTGGACCACCCAGCTCCACCTGGGCGCGCGCCGCAACAACAACACGCGCATGCTTACGCAGGTTGGCCCAGACTCGGGCTTCGATTCCATCGGCGACTGGCCGCAAGTGGACGCCCTCGGCGCCTATCTCGACCGGCTCGATCGCGAAGGCGCTCTGCCCAAGACCATCCTGTACAGCGTCAACCCGGCCGATAACTACGCGCTGGCCACCATGATCGGCAATTTCCAGGATGGCAGCGTCGCCGGCAAGATCCAGCTCGGCAGCGGCTGGTGGTTCCTGGATCAGAAGGAAGCCATCGAGTGGCAGCTCAACGCGCTCTCCAACTGCGGGCTGCTCTCGCGCTTCGTGGGCATGCTGACCGACTCGCGGTCCTTCATGTCCTACCCGCGCCACGAGTATTTCCGGCGCGTGCTCTGCAACCTGATCGGCCGCGATATCGAGAACGGCGAGATCCCGGATTCCGACGAGCTGGTTGGCCCGCTGATCGAAAACATCTGCTACGGCAATGCCAAGCGCTACCTGGGTGTCGAGACCGGAGACTGAGGCGCGGGGTGAGCTTCAGCTTGCCCAGTGACTTCTTCAGCCGCCTGCTAGTGTCCTGTCTCTGAAGTCCGCGCACAAAATCGAGCGGCCGACGCCAGAATCTCGTCGGCCGTCTTGGTCCAGACAAATGGTTTGGGCGCTTCGTTCGTGATCCGGAGATAGTGCTTGATGGCAGTCTCCAACTGGCCAACGCTTCGATGAGCGCCGCGACGGATCTGTTTTTCCGTCAGTGCGGCAAACCACCTTTCAACCAGGTTGATCCATGACGCGCTGGTGGGGGTGAAGTGTACGTGAAAGCGTGGACGTTTGGCGAGCCAGCGGCGGATCAGAGCCGTCTTGTGTGTGCCGTAGTTGTCCAGAATCAGATGCACGCCTAGTGGCGTTCCAACTTAACCGTCCTAATTGCGGATAGCCGCCGCAGCGGGTGATTGGAGTTTCCAAGGCGGCGATGTCGATACCGAAGGTAAGCGTAGACACGCCGCTGGCGGTTCTCTTGGTTGGCATCATCGGTGTTGGCCACGGTGAACCTCTTGAGCACGCCAAACTGGGCTTCAATGAGATTCAGCCA
>JBKQQG010000012.1:0-41542 GCA_052144455.1 Bryobacteraceae bacterium | reverse complement strand
GAGTTCGGGGTGGAATCCATCATGGTGAACTGCAACCCCGAGACGGTGTCGACGGATTACGACACCAGCGTCAGCGGCTCGAAGTACAGCCGGTCGCTGGTGTCGTAATCCGTCGACACCGTCTCGGGGTTGCAGTTCACCATGATGGATTCCACCCCGAACTCTTGCAGCGCGAACGAAGCGTGGCAGCAGCAGTAATCGAACTCGATCCCCTGCCCGATCCGGTTCGGCCCGCTTCCCAGGATCATCACCTTCTTGCGATCCGCGGGCGTCGCCTCGCACTCCCCCTCGTAGCTCGAGTACAGGTACGGCGTGAAGCTCTCGAACTCCGCCGCGCACGTATCCACCCGGTTGAACACCGCCGCGATCCCCGCCGCCTTGCGCTTGGCCCGCACCGCCAGCGGCTCCGCCTTGAAGAACCGCGCCAGTTGCCGGTCGCCCACGCCGTCCCGCTTGGCCCGCCGCAGCATCTCCACGGAAACCGTTTCCAGGCTCTCCCGCGCCAGCGCCGTCTCCAGCTCCACGGCTTCTTTCACCTGCTCCAGGAACCAGCGGTCGATCGCCGTCCACTCCCGAATCTCTTCCACCGAGTAGCCGCATTGGAACGCGTAGCGGATGTAGTTCATCCGGTCCGGACTCGGCGTGATCAGCTTGCCCGCGATCAGATCCCGGTCGTACACATCCGAGGCCGACGACTTGCCCGTCTCCAGGCTCCGCAGCCCCTTCGCCAGCGCCTGTTTGAAGGTCCGCCCGATGGCCATCACTTCGCCCACGCTCTTCATCTGCGTCCCGATGGTGGTCTGCGCCCCCGGAAACTTCTCGAATTGCCAGCGCGGTATCTTCACCACCACGTAGTCCAGCGTCGGCTCGAAGCAGGCCGGCGTCTTGCGCGTGATATCGTTCGGGATCTCGTCCAGCCGGTAGCCCACCGCCAGCTTCGCCGCGATCTTCGCAATCGGGAACCCGGTCGCCTTCGACGCCAGCGCCGAGCTGCGCGACACCCGCGGGTTCATCTCGATGATCACCATCCGCCCGGTCTCCGGATGGAAGGCGAACTGCACGTTCGACCCGCCCGTATCCACGCCGATCTCCCGCAGGCACCGGATCGCCGCGTCCCGCATCATCTGGTATTCCCGGTCCGTCAGCGTCTGCGCCGGAGCCACCGTGATCGAGTCGCCCGTGTGTACTCCCATGGGATCGAAGTTCTCGATCGAGCAGATGATGATCGCGTTATCCGCCAGGTCGCGCATCACCTCCAGCTCGAATTCCTTCCACCCCAGCACGCTCTCTTCCACCAGTACTTCGTGCACCGGCGAAAGTTCCAGGCCCTTCTCGAGCAGCTCTTCCATCTCCTCGCGGTTGTAAGCGATCCCGCCGCCCGTACCGCCCAGCGTGAAGCTCGGCCGCAGTATCGCCGGGTACCCGATCCGCTCCGCAAACGCGACGCCTTGCGCCACCTTGTTCACCAGCTTGGATTCCGGCGACTCCAGGCCGATCTTCCGCATCGCGTCCTTGAACATCAGCCGGTCTTCCGCCTTCTTGATGGCCTCGATCTTCGCCCCGATCAGCTCCACTCCGTACTTGTCCAGCACTCCGGCTTCGGCCAGCTCCACCGAGAGGTTCAGCCCGGTCTGCCCGCCCACCGTCGAGAGCAGCGCGTCCGGCCGCTCCTTGCGTATCACCTCTTCCAGGAACGGCAGGCTCAGCGGTTCGACGTAGGTCCGATCGGCGAGGTTCGGATCGGTCATGATGGTGGCCGGGTTCGAATTCACCAGCACCACCTGGTAGCCGTCCGCCTTCAGCGCCTTACACGCCTGCGTGCCCGAGTAGTCGAACTCGCACGCCTGGCCGATGATGATCGGCCCGCTGCCTACGATCAGGATCTTGTGCAGATCGGTGCGCTTGGGCATCGGCTATCTCTTGAACTCCGCCATCATCTTCGTGAAATCCTCGAACAGGTACAGCGAATCGTGCGGCCCCGGCGCCGCCTCCGGATGATACTGCACGCAAAACACCGGTTCCTTCCGGTGCCGGAATCCCTCCAGCGTCTGGTCGTTCAGGTTGACGTGCGTGAGCTCGATCTCGCTCGCGTTCAGCGACTCCGGATCCACCGCGAATCCGTGATTGTGCGAGGTGATCTCCACCCGCCCCGTCACCTTATTCAGCACCGGATGGTTAGCTCCCCGGTGCCCGAACTTCAGCTTGTAAGTCTTCCCGCCCAGCGCCAGCCCCAGCAACTGCTGCCCCAGGCAGATGCCGAATACCGGCGTCTTTCCGATCAGCTTCCGTATGTTCGCCTGCTGCGCGTGCAGCGGCTCCGGATCGCCCGGCCCGTTCGAGAGGAACACCCCGTCCGGCTTCAGCGCCAGAACATCCTCGGCCGAGGTCAGCGCCGGAACCACCGTCACCCGGCAGCCCGAGTGTACCAGCCGCCGCAGTATGTTCCGCTTGATCCCGAAATCGTACGCGACCACGTGGAAACGCCCCACCGCCGCGAGGCCCACCGGCTCCGAGGGCGAGCAGGCGTCCACTCCCTTCGTCCACTCGTAGGAGGCCGTGGTCGAAACCCGCGTGGCCAAATCCAGTCCCGCCATCGACGGAATGCCGCGGGCCTTTTCCACCAGCTCCCGCGCCTCGCCGCCGTCGGTCGCCAGCACCCCGCGCATCACCCCGCGCGTCCGCAGATGCCGCACCAGTCTCCGCGTGTCGATTTCGGCCGCCACCGGGATGTTGGCCTCGGCCAGGAACGCCTCGGCATCCTGCCGGCTCCGCCAGTTGCTCGCGATGGGCGAGAACTCCCGCACCACCAGCCCTTCGATGTAGGGCCGTTGCGATTCGCTGTCTTCCCCGTTGGACCCGTAGTTTCCGATCTCCGGGTACGTCAGGACTACTATTTGCCCGCAATAGGACGGGTCGGTGAAGATCTCCTGGTAGCCCGTGATGGCCGTGTTGAAGACAACTTCCCCGGAGCTTTCCGTGCGCGCACCATAGCTCCTGCCCTCGAAGACCGTCCCGTCTTCCAGGGCCAGGATCGCAGTATTCACTCCGGTTGTCCTCCAGCGGCAGGGGTAACACCCATTTCAACACGCCGCCCCCCCCCTCATCAACCGCCCCAACCCCCGCCGGGAACTTCCGCCCCCACCGCGGTGTCCATAATAAGCAATGGCCCGCATCCGCTACCGCTACCTCCTCCCCCTCGGCCACCTGCTCGTCGACGTGATCGTCCTCTCCCATATCATGTGGCACACACACCAAGCCCTGCGATTCGAGCGGGGCCCATGTGGTCCGCGATATGTCATCACCCAGACCCTGCCCTACCTGCTAGAACCCGAGGTGGAGTGGAGTTTCGTTGCTTGGTGGACCGAAACATCTCTGGACTACAGGTCGCTTGCCCTGGGCACGCTCCCGGCCGGCCTGATCTCTTTCGCGGTGAGACCGGAAGCCGAAGTGCCGTACTGCGACCGTCTATTGGATCCGGTATGGTTCTCGATCCACGAGTCGATCGCGTTGTTCTTCTGGTTCCTGGTTGGATGGAAACTGGACTCCTCCGCCGCGCGGCTCCGCAAGCTACTTGTTGCCTATCTCGGGCTTCGGTTCGCCTTTGCCTTGCTCGGTTGGCTGACGCCAGTGGCGGCGCAAATCGGCCTCGTCATCGAGCTGCTCTTCTGGCTTGGCCTCACGGTACTTGCTCTGGTCTACGGGTGCCTCCGGCTCCTCCGCCGTCTCCGCACCCGCACTTAGCCACCGAACAGCTGTCCAGCTTGCCTCAGGAACTCCTCTGGCGTTGCGATCCTCAACCCGGTGCGGGCCGAAACCTCCGCGGTGAAATGCGCGGTATTGTCCGTCAAAACCCAGTCCGGGGCCGCCTTCAGCGCCGCCGCCAGCACTGGCGCGTCGTTCGCGTGCCGGATCAGCGCCCTGGCCTGCCGGAACTCCTCCTGCGATACGTGCGGAATGCGCTCCACTCGGAGGCGCTTGAGCAGCAGCCCGAAATCCGCTCTGAGGCGCTCGCGGCCGCCATAGGCGCTGCCCAGCTTTCCAGCCAGAACGCGCTCCAGGGCGCTACCATTCTCTCCATCAGCACGCAGCCATCTGGAAACACCCGCGGCCGGTTCACCTGCCGTATCGCTTCCGTACCATCGCGGTGCGTTCAACGCGGGCCTGTGCCTTCAGTTTCGCCACGTCGCTCCCTGCGCCCTTCATCGCCTCCTCCATCCGCATGCAGATGGCCTCCAGCACCGGATCGTGCGGCGCGATCACCCGCGAGCCGCCCATTTGGACGACCGCCAGTATTCCTCCCCAGTCCAAGACGGGAGCATCGTCCCTCATTCGGCCTCCTGATTCTATTCTGTACGAATTCAGCAGAGACACCAACGGGCCACTTCCGCCGTCCCGCTGCTATCATAAGAAAACACAGCCAATGATCGTCGAGTCCAAGACCGTTCGCTTCGATTCGCTTCCGCTCGATTGCGGCGCCACGCTCGCGCCCGTGGATGTCGCCTACGAAACCTACGGCCGCCTGAACCACGCCCGCTCCAACGCCATCCTCATCGCACACGCGCTCACCGGAGACGCGCACGCCGCCGGCATTTCGAAGGTCGACGGCAAGCCCGGCTGGTGGGACAGCATGATCGGCAAGGGTAAGGCCTTCGACACCGACAAGTACTTCATGATCTGCGCCAACGTGCTGGGCGGCTGCCGGGGAACCACGGGACCCAGTTCCCTCAACCCGGCCACCGGCGCGCCCTACGCCGCCACTTTCCCGGGCATCACCATCCCCGACATGGTGCGGCTCCAGAAGCTTCTCATCGACCACCTCGGCATCGAGCGGCTGCTCTCGGTCACCGGCGGCTCGATGGGCGGCATGCAGGCCCTGGAGTGGGCTGCCTCCTATCCCGATACGGTGGTCAGCGCCATTCCTATCGCCACCACCGCACGGCACTCCGCGCAGCAGATCGCCTTCAATGAAGTCGGCCGCCAGGCCATCATGGTCGATCCCGACTGGAACGGCGGCAATTACTACGACTCGAAACCGCCGGCCCGCGGCCTCGCCGTCGCCCGCATGGTCGGCCACATCACTTACATGAGCGACGAGAGCATGCGCGAGAAATTCGGCCGCCGCCTGCGCGACAAGGAGAATTACGGCTTCGATTTCTCGGTGGATTTCGAGGTCGAGAGTTACCTTCGCTATCGCGGCAACCAATTCGTCGGCCGCTTCGACGCTAACTCGTACCTATACATTACCAAGGCCCTGGATTACTTCGACCTGAGCGATGCGAGCGGGTCGCTGGCCACCTCGTTCGGCAAAGGCAACACCCGGTTCCTGGTGATCAGCTTCACCTCCGACTGGCTCTACCCAAGCTATCAATCGGTCGAGATCGTGCAGGCCCTGCGCGGCATGAACCGCGACGTCGCCTACTGCGAGCTGGCCTCCAACTACGGCCACGACGCCTTTCTGGTCGATGTGGGCGAACAGACCGAGGTGGTCCGCGGCTTCCTGGCCAGCACCTTCAAGGCGAGGAGTTAGCGATGCCCTTCGTCCGCGACATCCTCGGCCGCAGCGACTACGCCATCATCAGCCAGCTCATCGAGCCCCATTCCCGCGTCCTGGACCTGGGCTGCGGCGAAGGCGAGTTACTCCAGTGGCTGGCCGAGAACAAGGCCGTGGACGGCCGGGGCATCGAGATCGACCCGCCCAAGGTGCAGCGCGCCATCGCCCGCGGCGTTTCCGTCTACCAGAGCGACATCGACGAAGGACTCGCCGGCTACCCCGACGATTCCTTCGACTACGTCATCCTCAGCCAGACGCTCCAGGAAACCCGCCGGCCGCTCGATGTGCTGCGCGACATGCTGCGCATCGCCAGGCACGCCATCGTCGCGTTCCCCAATTACGGCCATTGGGCGGTGCGCCTCTCGCTTCTGACCACTGGCCGCGCGCCGCGCAGCCGTTGTTTCCCCTTCGAGTGGTACAACTCTCCTAACATACACTTCCTCACCATCCGCGATTTCGAGGCGCTCGCTCGCGAGCAGCGCTGGACCGTCGAACGCAAAATGTTCCTGGCCGGCCATCGCACCCGAGTCGTCCTGGCCAACCTGACGGCCGAGGTCGCCGTCTACCAGGTGCGTAAGTGACTTACTCCGCCGTGGCGTGCAGCACCGGCAGATCCTGAGTTACCCGGCTCTTCTCCTCGACACTGACTTTCTTGGCCCGGTTCCTGTAAGGATCGAGGAACGCCGGATCCTCGTAAGCGCCCGGTTCCAGGTTGTCCCAGGCATAGAGCTGGTAGCTACCCGGGGCTACTCCGCGGGTCGTGAAGCGCCCGTTCTGATCGCTCGTTCCCGTCTTGTACAGGTCCGACCGCTTGGCCTCCGGAACCAGCACGAACGTGGCCCCGACCGCCGGCTTATCGTCGTCGCCGGTGACCGTTCCATCGACTGAACCGCCGTTCGGGCCGAGCGGCACGTCGGGCGCACCCGCCCCCTCGCCTATACTCACGCCTTTGGCGAGTGCGTCAACGCCGCTATAAGTCACGGCTTTCAAGTAACAATTCTGCGGTATCCGGGAAACAATTACGCGGTATTCGCCCGACGCCAGTGTCGGAAGTGTGAACGATCCGTCGGCTCCCGCTGTCTCGCCGTTGTCGCGATCCCAAGAAAGCGCGTCTTCCTGTGTCGGGACTACGTACGCATTGTCTGGCTTGAGACCCGGGCCCAGATCACCCTCGGTTGTTTTCAGCCAGTTCAGCTCCATTTTCAGCCGACCGATCTCCTCGTAGAGCGCCTCCCGCTCCAGGTCTCCAGCGGATCGCTTCCGTTTGCGGCCGTCCACGAACAGATCCGCCAACTGCTCCGGCGCCGTCTTCCGCCATTGGCCGATCTGCACCGGATGCACACGGAACCGGGAAGCCAATTGCGCCAAGGTGCGCTCGCCGCGAATCGCCTCCAGCGCCACCCGCGCCTTGAACTTGGGACTGTACTGCTTTCGAGTCGCCGTCATCGCTCGCCCTTTCGCGACCGCCGACTTCAAATCTAACTTATTGCGTGGTCTGAAAAACGGGGTCCATTAACCCTGGGGAACGCTTTGCAACCAGTTCGGGACTTCGCCCTGGTCTGCCTGGATACAAGCCTTCGCCCCGGTGAGACCCTGCGTCTGCGATGGGAATACATCTTCTTCGCCGGCCGCCGTGAGAACTCGGGCCACCTTCAGGTGATCGAAGGGGAATCCAAGAACGCAAGGCGCGCGCTGGTAATGCTCGAAAGAGTGGCAGAAGTCCTGGGGCGGCGCCACAAGGAAGCTGGCAGGCCAGCCGAGGGGTAGGTGTTTTCCAGCAATGAAGAGGACGGCTCTTCGAGCTACAGTTCGCCGGATTCGCAGCACGACCTCTTAGTTGAGAAACTGGGCTTGGCCGGCCCTCTTCGGCTTTACGATCTTCGGCACACGCCGCTCACGCGACTGGCACACTCCGGTGCGGACATCTTCTCGATCCAGAAGATCGCCGGCCACAGCGACATTCGCGTCACCTCGCGATATGTCCACCCGACTCCGGAGCACATCAAGCAGGCCTTCAGTCGGCTTCAGGAATACAACATGCGTTCGAAGAACGCGCGAAGAGCAAGGTAATGAGATGGCAAGGAGTCGTCGAAGAGCTCTCGGAAGAAGGAGCCTGCGTGCGCCGAATGGGGTGGGCCGGATCAGCCGGGAGGAGCCGATCACAGTGGGTACAATCCGGGCACAAAGTGCGCAGGGTGGGCACAAAAATGGGAACGCTCGCCTTCGACTTCGTTTTGATTGTGTCTGTAAACTATGGACTTGATGGAGCCACCCGCTGGGATGGAACCGGGGACCAGCTGATCGCGAATCGGGAAGATGAAGAAAATCAATAACTTAGACGTGAGAATAGGCGATGAGATGGAATGCGGCAGATTGTTCCAGCTCAAGGACTTGCCCGCGGTTTTCCTCCTCACCGTCGCAACGCGTCCCACCCTATCCATGGATGGGATGGGCATAGTATTAGGCATAGTTGCCTGGGGTGAACCCCTCCGCTGAGACCGGCTGCAATTGGCAGACTTGCGGTGCTGAGACTGCCCGAGGTATTGGAGGTATCGCCCTCGGAGAGGGTCAGGCGCATCAAGACCATGCTGGCCAAGAGGGACGGGCAGGCCACGGAACCGGAGTAGCCCGCTCCCGTGGCTAACAGCTTCCGCTGGCTCAGCGTCCGTGCCTATGGAACTCCGCGTTCGCGAGCGCGGCGAATCCGGCGGCGATCACGACCCTCAGGAGGACCATCAACGGTTTTGCGCCGCGCAGTGCGTTGGCGAACGCAAGCAGGAAGAACCCGACCGCGATGCAGACGTACCACCAGCCCCACAGCCGAGACCGCCGCCTCCCGTTGCATTGGCTCACGTTGTCTATCACAGCACATCTGGTTGAGCGGGAATCGGTCCCGGCCAGCGCCCGCCGCGGTCCCCGCAGACGGCCATCTCTTGGACCTCGGAAACCACCCGAGATCAAAGAGCATACATGGGAGTTTGGTGGACGCTATCTACGGGCCAAGCGCGCGTGTACGGGTACCGGCGGTGGCGCCAGCCCTGGCCGCATGTACCCCTGCGTGACGTTCTCTCGCTAGGGCTCTGTGGTCGCGGCCATAACGCTGCGCAACCATACTCTTGGACCGCGCGAGAAATGGGCCAGGGCTTCCGCCGGAGCCGGGGGTCATGGCGCCGCCGTCAGAGCGGGCCACCACATCCTGGCGCTATTGCGCAACGGCTCCTTTCAGGGTGAGGCTCAGGACCAGGAAGCACAAACCGATCAGGAAGCAAACCGCCGCCACCACGCGGTTGTCGATCCTGTACAAGTAACTATCGTTGGGCCGGTCGGCAGGAGGCTTTACCCTGAGAGCCAACACACTCCCCAACAGGAACAACAGACCAATAATAAGCATGGGGCACCAACCCGTCCCGGTTCCAAGATGTGCCATGGATGTTTCAGGAATGTGAAGGCCAGATGAATCCTCCTTGAATCCGGAGCCCAGGCGACGGCTCGACGCGCCCGGCCTCGCGAGCGTACTGCGCGCGGCACAGGGCCACGGCCAGCGCCCGCATGTCTCTTCGGCTTCCAACGGTTTCATCAGTAGGTCGTAACCGCCCAGGCTCCGGAGGCCCGCCCAGAGGCGGTCGTCATCGGGCGGGCCGGCGACGATGACGGGCTGGAGCGCGCCCAGGTCTGCCAAGTCGTAAATCCCGCCGATGCGGGCGGGCAACCGGACGACCAGGTTCCCCTCGACTCTCACGTGCTGTTCAAAGTGCTAGCGGGGACGGCGCCTCTGCCAGACCAATTAAGCGAACTCTGCGCACATTCCCAGCGTCGATGTGCGGAGCACGCGCTATTCATCGCTTTCCGCGTCAGCTTGTGAACGCCAGGACCGGCCCTCGGGCATAGGCGCACCTGGGCGGTCCTGCTACCGGAAAAGGCTCCAGCCTGGCGCTTTGTCCCGGGTGTCCGGGCCCGCAGGTGCTTTATCTGGGCTCCCTCTGGCGGCATGATCCGGACTGGCCTTTCCGCGGGGGCCTGGACCTCATGGCGCCACCTGGCTGGGGACGCCCATCCGCCCGCCGGCCCCCTAAAACACCGCCTTCAGCCCGAACTGGATCTGCCTGGGCGGATACGTCGTCCGAATCGTCCCAAACGCCGCGTCCGTGGTCTTGGTATCCGGCGCTCCGAAGTTGGTATGATTCAGCACGTTAAAGAACTCCGACCGGAGCTGCAGCCCAACCCTCTCGGTAATCCGGAACCTCTTGTTCGCCGCCAGGTCCCACTGTTCCAAACCCGGCGTGCGAAACGCATTCCGGCCCAGATCCCCGAACGGAGCGCTGGCCGGAGGCGTGGTGAAGGTGTACCCGGCGAAGTAGGTGTTGATCATCTGCGACGTGGTCTGGCTGGTCGCGCTGCCCGAGACGTTCGGCCGCAGGAAGGCCTGGCCGCGGTAGTCGTTCGAAAGCCCGGTCACGTCATTCGCGGTGGAGGGGGCATAGAACACGTTGAGAGGAGTTCCCGTGTTTGCCGTGTTGATGCTGTTCAGCTCCCATCCGCCCAGCACCGCGTCGAACACCGGGTTCATGCTCGAACCAAACTTGCGGCCTTTGCCGAAAGGCAGTTCGTACACGACGCTCGCGACGTCGATCAGTTTCACATCGAAGCTGGAAGGGCCGCGCTCCGCCTGCAGGTCTCGAATGTTTTGCGGATTCGCTTCGTAGTAACCGGCGTAGTACTCCAGCGCCTGCTCCGAATCGCCCAGCGCCTTGGACCACGTAAACGAGTTCAGGAAGTACAGTCCATTCGAGAAGCGATGTTCGAGGCGGGCCGACAGACCGTTGTAGTCGTTGTCGCCGGCCGGATCGAGCCATGTGATGGGGCCGAAAGTCTGTATCGGCCGGCGTGCCTGAACTCCCAACGTCTGCCCCGGTAGGTTCGGATAAGCCTGGTTGTAGTCGGCAATAATCGGCAGCCGCAGACTGTGATTCCCGTTGTAGGCCACCTCCAACACTGTGTCTTTCGTCAGCTCGCGCTGGACCGAGAACAGCCACGATTGGATGTACGGCCATCGCGTGTCCGGCGGGATGTAGTCCACATTGGAGGTGAGAGGATTGAAGTTGGCCGGGTTGTCGATGCCGCTTGAGAAGCTGTTGAGCGTCGTCAGGAAGGTGGATGGCACCGGCCCGCCGACTGGAATGGACTGGTTCAAAACGCCGAACAGGGCTTGCGGAGCGTTGATTCCTTCCTGGGCGCTGCCCACCCGGTTGAAGAACGAATAGCTGATGCCGTATCCGGCACGCACCACCGTCTTGGAGGTGAGCGAGTATGCCAAGCCGAGCCGCGGCCCGAAGTCCTTATAATCGGGATGCACCAGGGCGCGGTCGTACAGACTGCCGTTGGTCGCCGGCACCATCGAATCGGTGGTGGGATCGAAATTCGACCAGTTGTTGTCCCGCTCCCAGATTGGAGTCGCGAACTCCCAGCGCAGTCCCATATTCAGCGTCAGCTTCGGCGTCACGCGGAAGTCGTCCTGGAAGTAAAGCGAGTGCACGTGCTGGCGCAGGTTCGTCACGACGTCATTGCCGAGGGCAATCCCGCTGGGAAGGCCGAAGATGAAGTCCGCCAGATTGTAACTGCCCGAATCGCTCGTAATCGTGCAGCCGGCCGCCTGCCCCAATTGGGCGCAAGTGGGCTTACTGAACTGTCCGGCGTAAGTGTCCGCGCCGTAGAGCGGGTTCACGTCCAGCACCTCGGTGCGGATGGCCACGAACTCGTAGCCCATCTTGATCGAATGCCTCCCCTTCACCCACGAATAATTCAACTTGGGATTGAAGGAGGTCGGGTTCTGGAACTGCGGGTTGCTGGTCTGGCGTCCGAAGGCCGAGAAGCCGCTGATGGACTGCGTGTCCAACCCGCCCGTCAGATTCGACGTCGTAGGCAGGCCCTGAAAGCCGCCATAGAGATCCTGCATGCTCTCGCCTCCCACGTACGGCGGAGTCTTACCACCCAGAACATGAGAGAAGCCAAAGCGGGCATCCAGCAACGATGAACTGGTCAGCGCCCAAGTATAGCCGGCGGCGGCCTGCTGTTGGATGGCGTGGATATTGCCGTTGCCGGCTCCGCCCGAAGCCCCCGTAATGTCCGGTCCGTAATACTGCAGATCTTTGCGCTGGCTGAACCGCAGGAACGCATTCATGTTATCGTTCAGGTGGTCATCCAGCTTGGCGTCGTACTTGTCGTAGTAGTCCCGTAGCGGGAGCAACGCCTCGTCGTTGTTGGAGCGTCCCGGCCCGTTCGGCTGCGGCAGCGCGTTCAGGACTTGCGCCGCAAACGGGTTCAACGTCGCAATGGGGATCTGCGTGCCCTTCGGATAGACCACGCCGGTCAACGGGTCCACCACCGTCACCGGCAAGGTTCCGCCGCGATCCGTCAGCGACGGCAGCGAATCGAAATTCAGATAGCTCTGCAATTGCCGGTATCCTTCATAGTCGGCGAAGAAGAACAACTTGTTCTTGACGATGGGACCGCCGATCGTCGCGCCGAACTGGTTGCGCTGGAGGGTCGGCTTCTGAAACACCGCCGGGCTGAACGTGAAGCCGGCCGCGTTCAGATCGGTGTTCCGCAGGAACTCGTAGGCGGTCGCGTGGAACTCGTTCGTCCCAGACCGCAGCGCCGCATTGATCACGGCGCCTCCCACGCGGCCATATTCCGCGCTGAAACTGCTGGTGATCACTTTGAACTCGGCTACGGCGTCCGGGGAAGGTTGCACTACCTGGCTCGAGTAGCCCTGGTTGCTCGGCGAGTAGGCATTGTTGTCCAAACCATCCAGCAGGAAGTTGTTGTAAGTGCTGCGCATGCCGTTCACGTTGAAGGCGCCTTCGCGCGGCGTGCCGCTCGGCGAGAACGAGATGGCCATCGGCGACACGTGGACGTTCGTGGCCAGCAGCGCCAGACTCGAATACTGCCGTCCATTCAGCGGTAGTTCCAGGATCTGTTGCGTGTCGACCACCTGGCCGTGTTGGCTCGAGTCTGTCTCAAGCGGCGCCGCGGCACCGGTCACATTCACCGAGTCCGAGACTTGGCCCACCTGCATGGTCAGGTCAACGCGCTGCCGGGCGTCCACATCCACGTGGATGCCGGCCGCCACTGCCTTGGCGAAGCCGGGCGCCTCCGCGCTGACCGTGTACCGCCCCACCCGGACATTCGGGAACGTGAAATTGCCGCTCCCATCGGTCTGCGTTTTTGTTTGGGTACCCGTATCTTCGTTCAGAAGAGCTACGGAAGCGCTCGCAATCGCGGAACTCGAAGGGTCGCGAACGGTCCCCAGCACCTCGGCGGTCTCGAACTGCGCCGCCGCTGGAATGGCCAACCAGGACAATGAGAACAGCACGGAAGCCGTAAGATAGCGATTCATCGAACCTCCCTTGAGGGAGCGTAGCAGGCAAAAGTTTCAATGCCATTGTCATTGCATGAAGCTTGTATGACGGAGGTTATCGTGCCTTGGCTGCGCGCTCAGCGGCTGCGGTCGAGACCGATCAGGCCGTCGCGGTATTCGAGAGTCAGCGCGCAGTGGCTCAGCATTGGGTAACCGATCGAACCCGAGATTTCAAGTCCATGCACGTTGCTGAGGCGGGCGAAATCGAGCGTAACAGCATTCGGGTCGGTGAGATCGCGGCCGGCGACGCGGATCTGAACAGGGCCGGCGCTAGGAGCGGTTACCAGACCGCCGCCCGGTCCCGAGACCTGGAACTCCGGAGGCTCCGCAAACGGGACGGAGATCGGCCGCGAGACGGAACTGAAAGCCGCTCCGGTGTCGAGGATAAGGTAGGCGGGAGCGTCCGCATCCAGCTTCGCACTCACCAGCAAGAGGTGGCCGGCCTGGCAAACCGGAGTCAGGCTCTCCATTCCGCGGGGCACGATCCGATCCCGGCCAGCCCAAAAGCGCTCCTGGGATTGGCCCTGCGGCGCCTCGTCGGGGTAAGGAAGAAGTTCCAGGATTCTGTGGCGCGCGTCCAGGCGGACGATGAACTGCTGAAACAGGTTCGAGCCGATCGCGCCGTCGATCCGATCGGCGAGGGCGCGATCGGCGACATCGACCACGCAGTTGCGAAAACTGAAATCGGCGATCCGGATCGAGTCCGCCAGCATCTTTCTGGTCTTGACGCCGCTCTGGCCCACTCCGTACAGGCCCGCATCGCCCAGGTACTCCAGACGGAGTTCCGCCGCGGACCGCGGGGAGATCACGATTCCGGCAGCCCCCGTGTCAAAAACCAGTCGCAAAGGTCTGCTGCCATTGATGCTGACCGCGAGCAGCAAACCGTTCGACAGCCCGGGCTGCTGGCTCCAGACGGCCATGGGCAGCCGATAGGGTTGGTAAGGGCCATCCAGGACTGCCAGCCTTCTGGAGCCAAGGCGCCGATAGAATTGCAGACGCCCTAGCGCGGATTCGAGTTGCTCAGGGGGCAGGCCGGCTCCCAGCGCGAGATACCTCTCCAGCAGGATGGTCTCCTGTTGCCGGTCCGACGCCAGGGAGGAGTACGCCAGCACCGTCTCCGGATCGTTCGGACTCACCAGGTACGCGGTTACAATGTGCTGGAGGGCCGCGCGGCGGCGGAAATGAAGCTGGTCAAGACGGCCGAGGCCAAGGTGGGCTTGCGCGCACTTTGGGTCAATCGCCAGGGCAGCGTTGAAGTACCGATCGGCGGCCTCGAAATCCGCCCGGCGGAAATTGATATCGCCGAGCAGAGCGCTGGTTTCGGCACGCCCCGGCGCGGCCCGTTCCGCGACCGCCGCCTCCGCCAGAGCCTGGCGGATGCGTCCTGACCCCAGCAGTGACCGCGCGTTCCGGATGTGGAGGCCAAAATCGCTCCGAGCGGGATCTTGGGTGGGCACGGTAAGTTCGGCTGCTCCGGCCGAAAGAACGGCCCCTACGGCCAGGAGGACCAGTCCGGAGATCGAGGGCGTGCATGCCAGGCGCATGGGCGTGGCAGGACTCTGCGACTTCCCGCGATTAGTATTTTACAGCAGGATTACGAAAACGTTACAAGAATGTTAAAGGACGGGCAAATTGCCGAGGGCAAGACCGCTGGGATCGAGCGTGGGAGAGCGCTAAGGATATGCCTGGACGGCGATAATGCGGCGCTTCGAGATCTCCTGCCCGAAATGCTGGACCGCAAGAAGAATCTGGAGGTCCTTTTCGACCGCAGCAATCCCGGACGGGCGCAGAGCGTCTGCCAGTGCCGCGGGGTCGGTGACCAGCTCTTCGGCGGCCTCGACCGCAACGTCATCGGTTCCGCTGAGGGAGAGCATGCTGGCCCTCCCGCTTCTGGGCATGATCCTGGTGACGAGACCATACGACTCCTGGTGGCCGCTCTCCACGCCTTCGGTTTGGTAACGGCGGCCAGAGACAACGTCGAGAACAATGGGGGCGCCGGCGGGCGGTTGGATTCGATACCGCAGGGCGGCTGGTGCGGGTAGGGAAGAACCGGCCGTCCGGCCAAGAAGGATCTGCGCGGATTGCTCTTCGGAGACCAGCGGGGCGTCGCCCATCATGACGATCTCCGCGCGGCCACCGAAGGTCTGGCTGAGGTCATGGATCCGCAGCAACTGGCGCACGCTGCGCAGAGGGATAAGGTCGCCGTTCCGGATGCCGGGCGCGGCCTCCATCTGCAGGACCAGGCTGTGATTCCCCATCACGAGCGGCCGCCAGAACTCCTTGAACAGAGAGTCGGGAGACAACATCCATCGGAACGCAAGGGCCGAGAGCAGGAGCGCAACTATAGTAGGCCCGATCAGCCATCCTTTATGTAGCGGAAGAGCGGCGGGCTGGGTGGCCTTTGGCAATGGCGCCTTTTCCAGGGGCGCGCGGCGGGCAGCGGGACGGAACTCCGGCACGTAGGAGCCCGCAGGGAGAAGGATGTGGAAAGCTTCGTCCTTTCCGAGTTGCGCCGCATACTGCGCGAGCCGCCGGCGCACTTCGTTGGCCCGCACTCTGACGGTGGAATCCGAGCCGGTGTCGTAGGCGCCACTCTTCCCGTAGAGATGGACGCCGATGAGACGCTCCTTCAATAGGTCCGACTCCCCGTTGAGCGTTCTCTCAACGATGTGGGTCAAAAACTCGCGGCTGCGCTTGCTTCCGCGGAAGGCATCGCTGGCCATGGTGCGCTCCAATTGTTCGCGCACCATCCGGCGGTCGGCATCCCCGAGGAGCACAAGGGCGTCATCCACTCCTATTTCAGCGCCGATTACGCATTCGAGAGGCACGTTCGGAGACGCCTTGACCCGGGGGAGTTAGCTTCGGACATTTCTAAGTCTACAGGCTCCAGATTGCAGAACCATGACCTCACGGTTGCGAGATGGTGACGCCCCCGGCGCTTCTCATGGCCCGCTGTTACAGCGCCATGAAGAAAGCTCCGCCCATCCCCGTCCTATACCGTTCTGAACCTTACGCGCGGCGTGAGACGCGGTTAGAGTCATAGCTGACGCAGTTCATGCAGGGGGCAATTGTTGCCGAAAGTGCATCTGACATTTGTAGCCGCGGGGCCCGGAGCGACGAGCCTGGGTCTGGACCGGTGGCGCAGGCGCATTTTTGTCAGCGCCTGGATTGCCTACGCGGGCTACTACTTCTGCCGCAAGAATCTCAGTGTGCTGATGCCGATGCTCTCGCGGGAGAGGAGCTATTCCAATCTCCAGTTCGCGCACTTGATCTTCGCCTTCAGTCTGGCTTACGTGGTGGGGCAGTTCATCAGCGGATTCCTCTCGGACCGTTACGGCCCCAGAAAAGTCGTTGCGGCGGGCGCACTTGTCTCGGTGGCTGCCACCGTGCTGATGGGGATATGGCAGAGTCCCACCCTGTTTCTGCTCCTGGAACTGGTCAACGGGCTGGGCCAGTCCACCGGATGGTCCGGAATATGCAAGTTGATGGCCGCCTGGTTCGTGCGCGCCGAACGCGGTGTGGTGATGGCGTGGTGGAGCACCTGCTATGTGCTCGGCGGATTCCTGGCCACCGTGTTTGCCACGTGGATGGTGACCACTCCGCACCTCTTGCCGGAGCTGGGCTGGCGCCGCGGCATGTTCGGACCCGCTCTGATTCTGGCCATCGTGGCGATCTTCTTCGCTTGGGCGGCTCGCGACAACCCCAGGCGCGCCGGCCTCTCCGCCAGCTTCCAGGAAGACCGGGAGGATGTCCTCGGCGAGACGACTCCGGGCGCGCACAGTTCCTGGGCGTTTCTGTTGAAAAACCCCAATATCCAGGCCATCGCCGCGATGTATTTTCTGCTGAAGCTGGCGCGTTATTCGCTGCTGTTCTGGCTACCGCTCTACCTCTCGCAGAAGCTGCGCTACTCGGACGAGCGGGCTGGTTACACGTCTTCGCTGTTTGAAATGATCGGCTTCCTCGGCCCCATTTTGGCTGGATACGCCTCCGACCGGTGGCTGGGCTCGCGGCGCTTTCCCGTGGGCGCAGTCATGCTGTGGGCGCTCGGCCTGATATGCCTGGTCCAGCCACTCGCGAACCTGGCGGGATTCTGGGGAACCGCCGTTTCGATCTCCGTCATCGGAATTCTGGTCTACGGTCCGGATACGCTCATGTCCGCGGCGGCGGTGCAGGACTCGGCCCGCAGCGCGGATACGGGCTTGGCACTGGGCTACGTGGATGGCGTCGGATCGTGCGGCCAGTTGGTATCCGGCTATGTGATCGCCGGAATTGTGCAATGGTTCGGCTGGGACAGCACGTTTACGCTGTTCGCGGTCGTCTCGATCCTTGCCGGACTGGTCTTAGCCTCGCGCTGGGAAGCGGAGCGGCGCGCCTTGCTCCCCGCGGCCAACCCCGCCCCGGAGCCCGTTTACCGATGCCCATGACAGTCATCACAACCCGCAATCGCGGCCATCTCTATTAGGAGAACACATGCAGACTCGGATCAACTTGTTTTTTGACTTTCTTCGACTCGGTGCGCTGGCCATGGCGCTATTGCTCATGGGCCAATCGCAGTCCTTCGCCCAGTCGACGTACGGAACCATTGTCGGAACCGTGTACGACCCCAGCGGAGCCGTGATACTGAACGCGAAGATCGAGGCGCAGAACGAAGGCACCTCGGCCAGCCGCGCCGTAAATACGGACGCGCAGGGCGACTACCGCTTCGTGAACATGGATCCCGGAACCTACACGATCACGGTATCGGCCCAAGGATTCGCCACAACACAGGACAAGGGCGTGATCCTGCCGGCACGCGAGACGGTGCGCGCCGACGTAAAACTGCAGGTGCAGGCCGGAGGCGAGCGGGTCGAAGTCACCTCCAATGAATCCGTCATCAGCGAGGTGCAGACCCAATCCAGCTCGCTTTCCGGCTCGGAGATCAACTCGCTGGCGCTCAATTTTCGGGCCACCAACAATCCCAGCCCCATCGTGGTCGCCGACCTGACGCCCGGTGTGAAAGAGGATGCCAACGGGAACTTCAGCTTCTCCGGCCAACTGCCCACGGCCACCTCCTTCTCGATCGACGGCATCTCCACGCAGATGCCCCGCTACGGAGGCCCGACCAAAGAGTTGTTCCCTTCCGTGGAGGGCATCTCCGAGTTCCGTGTGAACACCGCCGCCAATAGCGCGGAGTACTCGCAACCCACCGACCTGACCGTCATCAGCCGCGGTGGGACGAACGGGTTCCATGGCGGCGGGTTCTGGTATCTAATGCGCAAGGACTTCAACTCCCCGGACCAGATCAGCGGGATTATTCCCATCGGCAATGCCAATACGTTTGGCGGCTCGATCGGCGGTCCGGTCTCCATCCCGAAGCTGTATAACGGCAAGAACCGGACGTTCTTCTACTTCGACTACGAAGGCATCCGGCTGAACCAGACCGCGCAGATTTCGACCAACACGCCTCCCGCGGCCTGGCGGAATGGAGACTTCTCCGGGTCGGGGCAGACCATCGTGAACCCGCTGACCGGCATCGCGTTTACCAACAACCAGATCCCCTCCGAAGCGATCAACCCGGTTTCGGCCAAGATCATCCCCTTGTTTTTCCCGCAAGCCACGAATTCGTCGGCCACCCTGGCTGGAGGCCCCAACCTGGTGGAGGCCTTTCCGGGCAATTATGCTTCGGACGGCTTCGACGGGCGGCTGGATCACGTTTTCTCGGAAAACCACAGAGTCTGGGCACGTGTTACGCAAAAGACAATCTCCTCCACGGGCACCGACGGCGCGCTGGGCGCGTTGGGGAGCGGGGACTCGTCGTACAACCCGCTGATGGGAACATTCTCGCAACCCGTCGACACCACCAACATCGCCGGCTCCTATAACTGGATCATCAGGCCGAACCTGGTGAACGAACTGCGGGCCGGCTATTCGCGCGCGAATTACTCGTTTACGTATCCGCAGGCCGCCGAGGGCGACTCGATCATCTCGTCCCTGGGGATCACGGGCCTGCCGGGCTCCCCGAAGAACGGCCTCGGCGGCGTTCCCGTGTTCTACATCGGCGACTTGATGGGCGGCGCGACCAACCCATACGGCCACCCTCGCGTCACCGACAACGGCCTGTTCGAGATCGGCGACAACCTGAGTTGGATCAAAGGCAAGCACAGCCTGAAGTTCGGATTCGAATTCTGGCGCATGAATTACCAAGACAACATCACGTTTCTGAACGGCGACGAATACGGCGACTACTTCTTCACGGGCGCGAGCGACGCTCAGGCCTTCGCCAACTTTCTTTTGGGAGACGTCGGCGCCGCCTACCAAGCCCAGAACGGCCCGGACGGCAAGCCCTACGGCTACCACTATGGCGGCTTCGCCCAGGACGAATGGCGCATCCTCCCGAACTTCACGCTCAACTACGGACTGAGGTACGAGGTCAATACGCCGTTCAACGATGCGACCGGTCAGCTCGGCAACTTCGACACGCAGGTTCCCGGCGGCGAGTTGGTGGTCCAAAACGGAGAAATGTCGCAGATCAACGCGCTATGGAAGGCCGCAGTGGGCAATACGCCTTTCGTCACCGCCTCCCAGGTTGGTTTGCCGGATACGCTGCGTTACACCTACTGGGGCAACATACAACCCCGGCTGGGGATCGCCTGGAAGCCCTTTCACCACGACGATACGGTCATCCGGGCATCGGGAGGGGTCTATTCCGTTCCGGTCCTGGGCGCGGTGCTTTACTCTCTACTGGGCGTAGATACGAGCTACTTCGCTTACTACCCTTCCACCCCGACCTTCGTTCGCACCTTCCCGAATGTCTTCGCCGGGAGCGGCACTTCTACGGGATATCCGAGCTACCGGCGCGCCAATCAGTGGAACCTCAAGGACCCGCGCGTGATCCAGTGGAACTTCTCCATCGACCACAATCTCGGCCATAACACGTTAGCGCGCCTCACCTACACGGGCTCGCACACCTATAACCTCATCTACAGTCCGGACCTGAACCAGGTCGAGCCCAACACGGTTGGTTATGCAGCACTCACGGCGACGCCGGCCCTCAGGCAGGAGAATCTGAACTTCCCGAATTTCGCGGAAGTCCTGACGCGAGCTAACGGACCGAGCGACAAATACGAAGCGGGGACTGTGGAGGTGAACCGCCGCTTCGCGAGCGATCTGAGCTTCTTGAACAGTTACACGTATGCGAAAAACATCACCAACGCGCTGGGCGTCGCGCCCAGCTCCGCCATTCCGCTGGGAGGCCAGGGCGACAACGGCGATAACGTGAACAACGCTTACAACATCGCGGCCGATTCGGGAAATGCGTACTTTACACCCCGCCATCGCTTTCTCAGCAGCCTGGTTTACGACCTTCCGCTGGGGCGAGGCAAGAAGTATTACGGCAATATCGGGCGCGGCGCCAATCTGCTGGTAGGAGGCTGGCGCGTGACCGCCGTGACGCTGGTGCAGACCGGCCCCTGGCTGACGCCGTACTTCCCTACCAGCGTCTCGGATCCCTCCGGCACGAACCCTTCGCAGCGCTCCGTCAGCGAGCAACGGCCCGACTGTGTCGCGGGCCAGACCGGGTATCTTTCGAATCCCACCACCGCGCAGTATTTCAACGTCAATGCGTTCTCGATTCCCGGCAGCGACATCGGCCGTTTCGGCAACTGCGGAGTCGGGATCCTGGAGGGGCCGGGCACGTCGACGTTCTCCATGTCGGCGGGCAAGTCGTTCCCGGTGACGGAGCGGCTGTCCTTGCGGTACGAAGCGCAGTTCGCGAACCTATTCAACATTCTGAACAGGGCCGTCCCGAACATGAATGTGGCCAGCGGCTCCTTTGGGCTGATTAGCCAGAGCCAGGGCACCGAGCAGGGCGGCCCGCGCACCATTCAGATGATGCTGCGTCTGCAATTCTGAGACGGTTGTAACAGTGCTCATCGCCCGGCGGGCCGCCGCTCGCTCGCCGGGCGCTTTTTGAGAAAACGCATGCGAAACCCAAAACTACTTTTTACACCGGGACCGCTGACCACCAGCGAAACCGTCAAGCGGGCCATGCTGCGCGATCTCGGATCGAGAGATGCGGAGTTTCTGGAGATCGTGAGCCGGATCCGCCGCCGCCTGCTGGATTTCGGTAACGCCGCCGGCGGCTCGTACGAGGCCGTGTTGATGCAAGGCTCCGGCACCTTTGCCGTCGAGTCGGTAATCTCATCCGTCATCCCGGCGGCGGGGAAGCTGCTGGTTGCGATCAACGGCGCTTACGGGCAACGAATGGCCAAGATCGCATCCGTGCTCGAGATCCCCATCCAGACCGTAGTTTTCTCGGAGGCCGAACCGGTAGAGACCGGCCGGGTCCGCGATGCGCTCGCCGGCGATCCTTACGTGACCCATGTGGCCGCGGTTCATTGCGAGACTTCCACCGGAATCCTGAATCCGGTCGCCGAGCTGGGCAAGATGGTGCGGGAAAGAGGACGCGCCTTCATCGTGGATGCGATGAGCAGCTTCGGCGGCGTCCCGGTCGACGTCCCGGAGAGCTGTATCGATTTCCTGATTTCGTCGGCGAACAAGTGCATTCAAGGAGTGCCGGGTTTCGGATTCGTGCTGGCGCGCCGCGATCTTCTCCTGGAGGCCGCCGGCCGCGCGAGAAGCCTGAGCCTGGACTTGGTTGCGCAATGGAAGGGCCTCGAGGCCGACGGGCAGTTCCGTTTCACTCCGCCGACTCACGTTCTGCTGGCTTTCTCCCAGGCACTGGACGAGTTGGAGTCCGAAGGCGGCGTAGCGGGGCGGGCGGCGCGGTATGCGGCCAACCATCGCGTGCTGATGGAGGGCATGGAGGAATTGGGGTTCGACCCCTATCTCTCCGCCGGGCACCGGAGTCACGTCATCACCGCGTTCCGCTTCCCGGCCCACGCAAACTTCGACTTTCCGGCTTTCTACGGCCGGCTGAGCGGACTGGGATTCGTGATCTATCCCGGCAAGGTGAGCGACGCGGACTGTTTCCGCATCGGCACGATTGGACACATTTTCCCGGAAGACGTAAGGGAGCTTCTGGCGGCGATTCGCAGCACACTGGCCGAGATGGGGATCGATTCGGCGCGCGCTGTTGCCGCCGTATGAGAGGAGACTGAAATGGATAGCCAAGCACAGTTCAGAGGCCCCGTACGGGCCGTCATACTCGATTGGGCGGGCACTACGGTCGACTATGGCAGCCGCGCGCCGGTGGCGGCCTTCACGGAGATCTTCCGGCATCATGGCGTCGAAGTGACCGTGGAAGAAGCACGGCGGCCGATGGGCGCGCACAAGAAGGACCACATTCGGCAGATGCTCGGGATGGAGTCCGTGGCGAGCCGTTGGCGGCAGGTTCACGGGGCGGACCCTGCGCCGCACGACGTCGAGATCCTGTACAGCGGCTTCATCCTGTTGCTGACCGAGGTCATCCCGCGCCACGCCGATCTGATCCCGGGTACCGTGGATACGGTCCGGCGTCTGCGTGAATGCGGGATCAAGATTGGAAGCACTACGGGGTACACCAGAGAGATGATGGCGCCGTTGCTGGGAGCCTCGGCTCGCGATGGGTATCTTCCAGACTCAGTAGTCTGTGCGGACGAGGTTCCCGCGGGGCGGCCCGCTCCCTGGATGGCTCTTCGCGCCGCGATGGAGCTCGGCGTGTACCCGGTTTCCGCGTGCGTCAAGGTGGGCGACACGGTGGCCGACATCGCCGAGGGGATCAATGCAGGCATGTGGAGCGTGGGCATCGCCAGAACGGGAAACGAACTAGGGCTATCGCAAGCGGAGGTCGAAGCGCTCCCGGGCGCCGAGCTTGAACAGAAACTCGCCGCCGCCTCAGAGCGGCTGCTGGCCGCGGGCGCTCACTACGTCATCGAAGGCCTGGCGGAACTTCCGGCCGCGATTGATTCGATCAATCGCCGCCTATCAGGCGTCCGTTACTCGGCGACCGCCAGCTTGGGTTGAGTCGCGGCCGGCAACTGCACGCCCAGAATGGCGGCGAGAGTCGGTGCGATCTGCCGCATGTCGATCACGCCCAGTTGCTTGGCCCGCGCGATGCCGGGTCCCATGATGAATAAGGACGCGCGCATCTCGGGACGATCCGGCAGGTATCCGTGCATCCCGGTGGAGGGCGCCGGCGTCACCAGGGGGCCCGAAAACGCGTAGCCGAGCTGGTAGCCCGGCTTGAGTTCGACAAGAAAAGCGGCATCGGGGAATCCGCCCAGCTTCGCGATCTCCGCGCCAGCGAGCACGCGGGCGACGCCGGCATCCGGATCGGCTGCCAGGTTCTGAAGCAGCCTGCTCACACGATCGCGAAGCGCCGCATCCGCCGGATCCTTCAGCATCACGGCAGCCATTCCGCCGGCGGGCCAGGGCGACGCCAGCCAGTCGGAGATGGTTCTCGCTCCCGAGATGGCCTCGGGTTTTCCCACCGTGATCAGGCCTGCTTGCACGAAGGGCGCCGCCAGGTTCAGCTTGTGGTCGGTTCGCACGAAACCGTGGTCGGAAACGATCGCAACCACCGTCTTCGGGTCGGACTTAGAGGCCGCGGCCACAATACGCCCGATCATCCCGTCCAGCGCCTCCAGTGTTTCGCAGCTCTCTTTGCTGAACGGGGCTGTTTCATGTTCCGTTTCGTCCAGCGCGCTCAGGTGAATCGTCATCAGCCCCGGCTTCGTGCTCTCGATGATCTCAATTGAGTATCTGGTCCGGATCTCATCGCCGGCGACAGTGGTTTCGTTGCCATTGGTATAGGGCCCCAGCTTCTGTTCGAGCCGCTGAAGCCAGCCATCCGGCCGGCTCAAGGCTTCGATCAGCCGGAGGTCGTCTTCGGTCCCGGCGCGCCAGTATTCCGGAATCAGGTAGTGCACGCCGCGCGCCGCCACCGTCACCGGCCAGTTGAGACTGGCGGTTGTGATGCCGGCCGCGCTGGCTGCCTCCCAAAGCGTTTGCGCGCGGATCGCTTGCCCGTACCAGTACCAGCCGATGTGATTCTTCAGCAGCGGGTCGAACGTAGTATTCGCGATCACGCCGTGCTCGGAGGGCGCAACGCCCGTGACGATGGTTGTGTGGCTGGGGTATGTGACCGTCGGAACCACGCCAACTACGCCTTCGGAATAAGTTCCTTCGAGGATGAATCGGCGCAGGTTCGGAATCTTCAAGCCATGCTCATCGGCCTGGGTCACATACTCCGGCTTCAATCCGTCAATGGAGATCAGCAGCACGGGGGCGGCCGCGGCGTTGGCGGCCAGAAGAACCGCTGCGGCGGCGAGTCTCGATAGGGAAAATGGTCTCATGATTTTCCTGGGCACACCCGCCGGTCTGGAGTCCGGAAGGCTTATCGTTACTCTACGCAGCCTAGGTTACGGGCAGATGAAACTGCAATGTTTCGTCGATTAAGAGGAGCCTCCGCCGCGGACCGTCGGCTTGCATGTCGTCTTCGCATTCTTCCCGATTCGCAGCCTCCAGGCCGTGCGGAGAGCGCCAGCCAGGAGATCCTCATCCGCCGCGGCCAGACGGATATGGGTCATTCCCATCCTTCCCCATCCGCCCGCGATGGGAACGAACACGTCCGGCTGGCCGGCAACGAACTCCGCCTGTTGCTCTGGCGTGAGCTTCAGATTTCCGTAACCCTGGTTCTGTGAAGCCAGCGTAGCGAATATCTTGCCGCCCACACGGAAGTCGGGTGATCCCATATGCGAGCCTTCCGATGCCCCGGGAAGGCTCAGCGCAATCCGGCGGAAATCCCCTGCATCCACGGCGTGGCCCCTGTTCTGCTAACAGTATCCCACACTGTTCGCCGGGCCGTAATCCGCTTGTCACCTAGCGGCGCTACAATCCTCATTGGCATGCATCTGAAACGCATCGTATTCTTCCTGCTCGCCGCCATGGTGGTGTCCGCGCAGGCTCCACGAAAGCCCAAACTGGTGGTCGCCATCGTGGTCGACCAGTTCCGTTATGACTACCTGACGCGGTTCCGCGCCGATTACCACGGCGGCCTCGATCGAATGTTGCGCGAGGGCGCGGTGTTCACCAATGCTCGGTACGCGCAATCGCCGACGGTCACGGCCGTCGGCCACAGCCTCGTGATGACCGGCGCGATGCCATCCGTCAGCGGGATCGTGGGCAACACCTGGTTCGACCGTGAGACGGGTAAGCAGGTCACTAGCGTTTGCGACGACCGGTACAAGGTGGTCGGAGCGGAAACTCCCCCGCCGGGACTGCGCTGCGAGGACTGGGATCCTGCGTCGCCGCGCCGCCTGCTGGTGAGCACCATCGGCGACGAGATCAAGAACCGCGACGGGCGATCAAAGGTGATCGGCATCTCGCTCAAGTCGCGAAGCGCGATTCTGCTATCCGGCCACCGCGCCGATGGCGCGTTCTGGTTCGACGACCAGAGCGGCGTCTTCGTCAGCAGTACTTTCTACTACTCCGAGCTTCCGTCTTGGGTCCAGCACTTCAACGCTCTTGGACTCCCGCGGGAGTATCTGGACAAGAAGTGGGAGGGATTCGAAAGCTGGGATTTTCACGCCGATGCTATCAGCCCCCGTCGGTATCAAAAGATCTTGGCGAGCCCCTGGGGCAACGAACTGGTCGAGAAATTGGCGGCGGCTGCGATCGATGCCGAGAGACTGGGGCAACGCGAAGCGATTGACCTGCTCACGATTTCCTTTTCCTCGAACGACTACGTGGGCCACCAGACCGGCCCCGACGCTCCCGAGGTGCGCGATATGTGCATCCGGACGGACAAGCTGATGGCCAGACTGCTTGAAGTCGTCGGCGAGAAAGTCGGCCTCGAAAACGCGCTCTTCGTCCTGACCGCCGACCACGGTGTGGCGCCGGCTCCGGAAGTGCAGGCCGAGCGCAAGATGCCGGGCGGCTACGTTTATGTGGACATCGAAGATATCGTGCGCTCGGCGCTGTTCAAGAAGTTCGGTGCGCCGGACCTGGTGCTCGGCAGCGTGGACAGCGCGGTCTATCTCGACCACAAGGCCCTCCAAGAAAGGAAGATCGACGCCGGGGCGGCGTGCCGCACGGCGGTCGAGGCGCTGCTGGCCGTGCCCCAGGCCCACGTTGCGCGAGTGTTCACCAGTGATCAACTGCAGCAGGGGGTCGCGGGAGATCCCATCGCCGCCGCGGTTGTGAACGGTTTCCATCCGGTGCGCAGCGGGGACATCATCGCGATTTTCGAGCCCTACTGGATGCAGGTGCAGAAAGCGCCCACGATAACCACACATTTCACGCCGTACAACTACGACACGCACGTTCCGGTGATCTTCTTCGGCGCGGGAGTCAGGCCCGGATGGCGCCGCCGGAGTATTGAGGTCAACGACATTGCCCCGACCCTCGCGGCCCTGATGGATGTGGAAATGCCGGCTGGAGCCTTCGGCCGGGTGCTTACCGAGATACTGGGCGACTACCAACCCGCGCCTGCGGTTTCATTTCGTTGACTCGTCGTCACCGTCGTCCCGAGATCCGATGCGAACGCTGCGGCGCCAGTAACCCGCCCACTCCCTCAACAACATTTATTTGTGAAATGTTTTTTAATATTCACGCCACGATCATCAAGATGTAACGATGGCGCTCCATGCTTGTAGCCGACGGCGCGCCCGAGAATGGCCCCGCCGCCTACAGGAGATCCGAAAATGGGCGCCGAGATCCGGCTGTGGTGGAAAGACCGGCGCGCCTGCCGGTCTTTGCGCGCGGCAGTATCGCTTCACTCCCATACGCTGCACTCGCGCGAATACTTGACGTTCATTCCGCGCTATCTCAAGGCCATCCCGCTGCTGGGGTGGCTGGTGCGCCGCGAAGCCCGGTGGCACGGCATGAACGAAATCCCGCACGCGGAATTCGCGCGGGCCTGGTGGACTCCGCCGCTTTCGGCCTATGCCGCCTGGCGGCTCGAGAAGTCGGCCGTCGAACAGCGCTTGCAGCGGCGCGCCATGGTGTCGATCACCGATCACGACAACATCGATGCGGCCAGCGCCTTGCACACGCTCGAGGAGAGCCGTCAGACGCCGGTGTCGATCGAGTGGACGGTTCCGTTCCGCGGCGCGTCGTTCCACATCGGCGTTCACAATCTGCCCCCGCAGCGCGCCCGTTCCCTGGTGCGCTCCATGAACGAATACACCGCCGGCGCGGGCGAATCGTCGCTGCGCGACCTGCTGGAAGAAGTGAGTTGCTATCCGGAAACGCTGGTCGTGCTCAACCATCCGTTCTGGGACGAAGCGGGCGCGAGCGAGGATCTGCACTGGACCGCTCTCGACAGGCTGCTGGAGTTCTGCGGCCGCTCGCTGCATGCGCTGGAACTGAACGCCGACCGGCCGTCGAGCGAAAACGCCGCCACCATCCAAGTGGCGCGGGACCACAACCTGCCCGTGGTTTCCGGCGGAGATCGGCATGGATGCGATCCCAGCCCGGTTGTGAACCTGACCAACGCCGCCGACTTCGCCGAGTTCGTGCAGGAAATGCGCTCCGGCCGCAGCGTGGTCGCACTGCTGCCCCGGCTTCGCGAATCGCGCAAGGTGCGCTTGTTCGAGACGGCGTTCGACATTCTGCGCGATCATCCGAGCCACAGCCTGGGCTGGATACGGTGGAGCGACCGCGTTTTCTATCAGCGCAAAGACGGAACGGTGACCAACCTCTCCGAGCTGTGGGGCCGCCGCCAGCCAGGCGCGGTGAGCAGCTTCGTGGGCCTGATGGGCCTGTTGGGGGGGCAGACCATGCGTCCCGCCCTTCGCTGGGCGCTTGCCGAGAAGGAAGCTGCGTTGTGATTCCCGACCCGCCGCGCGTCGCCTTTTTCGCCGACTGTTTTCATGAGGTCAACGGCGTCGCCCTAACTTGCCGGAAGCTCGAGGAATTTGCGCGGGGCCGCGGTCTGCCGTTTTTCGCGGTGCGCCCCGGGCCTTCCTCGGGGATCGCACGCCGCGGCTCCCAGGCGACGCTCGAATACCGGAGAAGCCCGCTGGCGTTCCCCATCGACGTCGATATGCGCTTCGACCCGCTTTTTCTGCGCAACCGCGCCTGGGTGCTCGAAGCTCTGGCGGAGTTCCGGCCGGATATCGTGCACATCACTGGGCCGGGGGATTGCGGCATCCTGGGCGCCATTCTGGCGCACCAGGTGCGTGTTCCCCTGGTGGCATCCTGGCACACCAACCTGCACACGTTCGCCGCCAAGCGGATCGAGCGGACGCTCGGTTTTCTTCCAGCGCGGTGGCGCGCGGGCGCGGCTCGTCTCGCCGGGCGCGGAACGCTGCTGGCCACGCTACGTTTCTATCGCATCGCTCGCCTGCTGCTGGCGCCGAATACCGAACTGATTCCGCTGCTCGAGCGCGGCACGGGCAAGCCCGCCTTTCTGATGCGGCGCGGCGTGGATTCCGCGGCGTTCTCGCCCGCGCACCGCGAACGCACCGGCGGCGAGTTCGTCGTCGGCTACGTCGGCCGCCTCCAGCCGGAAAAGAGCGTGCGGCTGCTCGCCGCCATCGAGCAAGGCCTCCTCCGCCTCGGCGAGCGCGATTTCCGCTTCCTGATCGTAGGGCACGGCGGCGAGCGGCCCTGGCTCGAGGAGCACATGCAGCGCGCGGAGTTCACCGGGGCCCTCCAGGGGGAAGCGCTCGCGCGTGCCTACGCCAACATGGACGCGTTCGTGTTCCCTTCCGTGGCCGACACGTTCGGCAACGTGGTCCAGGAAGCGCTCGCTTCCGGCGTCCCCACGATCGTAAGTTCGGAGGGCGGACCCAAGTTCCTGGTGCGGCACGGCGTGAACGGATTCATTGCCCGCGACGAGGCCGGGTTCGTCGCCGCAGCCCGCGAGCTCATGCACGATCCCGGCCTCCGCAGCGCGATGAGCCGCGCCGCGCGCGAGGCGGCTGTGGAGGCGTCCTGGGACCGCGTATTCGAGAATGTGTACTCCGTTTATGGGGCGCTCCTCCGAACCCCGGGCGCCGATTCCCGATCGGGAACGGGAGACCCCGCGCCTGTTGGCGTAGCTTCGTAACCCGCTCCCCAAAAGGCCAATTCACTAGCCCTTCACGGCTCTCTCACGCGCTAGTAACATTCGGGTGTTATTAGTTATGCGATGCAGAGGCCAGTCTCGTTTCCCGCCTTCGATCCGGTCGCCTTCTTCGATCCCCGGTTCCGGCATTTTCTGTCGCCCGTCGCGCCCGCCATCGAGCGGCTGCTCAGCCTCGACCGGCTGTACATGACGTTCGACGCGGTGCTTCGCGACGCCGGAACCGGGGACCCCTTCGCCACGCTGCTTTCCGAACTGGCGGTCGACTATCGGGTGGAAGCCGGCGACCTGGCCCGCATCCCGGCCACCGGCCCATTGGTGATCGTCGCTAACCATCCGTTCGGAATGATCGAGGGCGCCATTCTCGCCGCGATCCTGTATCGCGTTCGCCGCGACGTGAAGTTCATGGCGAATTCCATGCTCGCCGCGATCCCGCAAGTGCGCGACCGTTTCATTTGCGTTAACCCGTTCGGCGGGCGCGAGGCGATTCTCGAGAACCGGACTCCACTGCGGCATTGCGTCGAGTGGCTGCGCGGCGGCGGGGCCTTGGCCGTCTTTCCGGCCGGCGAGGTGGCGCGTTTGAATCTGCGGCGCCGCGCCGTCGTGGATCCGCCGTGGAACTCCGCCGCGGCCCGGCTGATTCGCTCGACCGGGTGTCCCGCGCTCCCCGTCTTTTTCCGAGGCGCCAACAGCCTGGGCTTCCACCTGCTCGGCGCCGTGCATCCCCGCTTAGGAACCGCGGCCCTGCCGCGCCAGTTGCTGAACAAACGCGGCAGCACCATCGAACTGCACATCGGCCGCCTGGTGCCGGCGGAGACGTTGCGTGCGCTGGCCAGCGACCAGGATGCCACCGAGTATCTGCGCTGCCGCACCGACATGCTGGTGAGCCGCGGCCGCTCCGCCCGCCCGCCCCACCGCATTCCGCTGCCCAAGGCGACTTCAAAGAAGGTCCCGCCGCTGGCCGTCGAAACGCCCGCATCGGACCTGCAGGCCGAGGTCGCGCGCCTCGGCCCCGGACAAAAGCTCGCCGAACTCGAGGATCTGGCGGTGTACGTCGCCTCCGGACAGGAGATTCCCTGCACGCTCCGGGAAATCGGACGCCTGCGCGAGCTCACGTTTCGCGCCGTCGGCGAGGGCGCCGGCAAGGCTCTCGATCTCGACGCCTTCGATCAGTGGTACCTGCATCTGTTCCTGTGGAACGAACAGAAGCGGGAAGTTGCGGGGGCCTACCGGCTTGGCCCGACCCTCGACATCCTGGCCGCGCACGGCATCCGCGGGCTTTACACGAGCACTCTGTTCCACTACAGCCCGGAGTTGTTCCGCCGCATCGGCCCGGCGCTCGAGCTCGGCCGCTCCTTCATCCGGCCCGAGTATCAGAAGCGCTTCGCGTCGCTGCTGCTGCTGTGGAAGGGTATCGGACAATACGTGGTGCGCCGGCCGGACTGCGCAGTTCTGTTCGGCGCGGTCAGCATCAGCAGCGACTACAACCCCGTATCGCGGGATTTGCTGGTGAGCTTTCTGGAGCGCCATCGGGATCCCGACCTGGCGCACCTGGTCAAACCGCGGCGGCCCTTCCGGCCAAACGCTTCGAGTCACTGGCATGCGCACATCCTGAGCCGGTTCCTGAACGATCTGGACGAGCTGGCCGACCCCATCGCGGATCTGGAACCGGACGGCAAGGGCGTGCCGATTCTGATCCGGCAGTACATGAAACTCGGCGGCCGCATGCTGGGTTTCAACGTGGACGCCAGCTTCTCGAACGTCCTGGACGGGCTGATCCTGGTCGATCTGCGCAAGACGCCGCTGGCAGCGTTGTCGCGCTACCTGGGACGGGCGAGCGCGCTGGAGTTCTTGGCGCGCCATCAGAGGCTGTGCGCCTGACGATTGCGACCCGAGGCGGTCCGGAACATTTTCCATCCGTTTTGACTTATTGACACCTTTACCGGGCTGTCACGCCTTTCTAACATCCGTGATCTAAACTCGGTTCGATATGCACAACGCTTCTCCGCAATCCGGCGGCTGCGACGGCACGGTTGCCGCGGCGCTGAAGCGCCTGTACTCCGATCCTTGGTTGTTGCTGATCCGAGGCTGGAACTGGAAATCGGCTCTTCTGAGTTCTTTTCTCCGGTCCTCGGTGTTCTTCGGAGTGAATCTCGGCGCGGGCTGGAGGAAGGCGCTGGGCGCGATGCTGGCCGAGTTCGTCTTCCGCGCGCTCACGTCGGGCTGGTGCGGCTCCATCACGCAGTCGTTCCGCCGCGTGGAGCCGATGTGGAAGGCCGTTGCGACGCTGGTTCCGGCGCTGCTGCTAGGGCAGCACTCGCTCGAACTGCTGGTTCACTGGCTGCGCGGCACGCCGCGGCTGGCGGCCAGCATCGGCGCATCCATCGCGTTCACGTTGATCTCGACGATCGTGAACCTGGCGCTCATGCGACACGGGGCATTCACCGTCGGCGCTGGAAGCAAGAGTCTCATCCGGGATCTCACCGCTCTGCCGCGACTGATCGGAGGGTTCTTCGCCGCGCTGGCAGTCTTTTCGAAGCGGCTCGTCTCCGGCTGGCAACAGGAGGCTACGCGGCCTTGAAGACGGTCTACCCGAGGAGGTTCTCTTGGCCGCGATAACGCGCAGATTCTTCCTCGGGTTGAGTGTCGCGGCGATTCAGCGGCTGCTCTGGAGTGACGCCGAACCCGAGCCGCTTCCGGCCGCCCGCTCCTATCGCGTGGACGCGACGATCTTACTTTTCTCCCTGCCAATTTACACCCGCACCAACGTCGGGTACGGCTACGCGAAGCACTTGGTGACACGGGACGCGGATCGTTCCACGCACCTGCTCGAATTCGCGGCCCGATCGCTGCCCGAGCGCGCCCGCGGGCTGAACCGGCTGGGCATGATTCGGGAGACCGTGGCGGAGAACGGCGGTGGGATCGTCGAAGCCCACTACTTGGGCTTTATGACCGCGTCGCGGGAGGAAAGCCTGAGCGAGGCGAAGAAGGCGCTGAACAACTCATCCGCGCAGACCCTGTTTGTGGCCATCGAGGGAGAGTCGCGTCCGGAGGAGGTGGTCAGCCGGCGCGCACACTTCGTCGCCGACGCCAGGGCCGGCGCCGCCGAATGGAACCGCCTCCAGTTATTGGCCGAGGCGGGTTTTCGAACTCCCGAGGAGAAGGCCGCCGAGCAGCGTTCCCGGCCCGAGAGCGCCGATGCAGCGCCGCCCACGTTTCTGTTTGCACTCCTCAGAGCGGTGCGCTCGCGCGAGGAGAAACTGCGGCAGGTCTACGTGTACGGCCGGGACCGCTTCGAACTGGCGACCGCCAAGAAGCCCGACCCCCGCATCGGCCAGCGGCTGGCCACCAAGGGAGTCGCGCATCGGCCGGCGTCCGTTGCCGTGGTCGCCGGAACCATCTGCAATTTGCGCACCGGCGAAAAGATCGTCTTCCGGATCTGGACCGAGGATGGCGGCGACGCGATACCGTTGCGGATCGAGTATCAACCGCGGGGGTATCTCCAGCTCGCGCTGGAAGCGGAAGCATAGGGGGCCTCGGACAGCGCTCGTATGTCACGCGAAGAACTCAGCGGGAGGCAGAACGGCACGGACCGCGGGGCTCTGCCGGGGTGCAGCCGCAGTGTCGGGTACGCTCGCGGCCTCGGCGGCCTGCCCTTAGCAGGTCGATCAGCAGGTTAGCGGTGTCGCAGCCGGCGCCAGACGTCCCACCCGGCGGAAATGTCTCGGCGCGGCCATCGGTCCTAGAGGGATGTGACACGGCTGCAACTGTGCCTTAACGACCCTGTGATCTGGCTCTGTTAAGGTGGGTGCTGAATGGGCGGGTGCGGCGCAGGTGCCGAGCTTCCGGCGAGTCATGATGTCGAGCGGCGAGAGAGGGGATACTGTGGGCGATCTGGAGACGAGTCCCTCAACACTCCCGGCTCCTCCTCCCTGGCTTGATCGCGGTGAAACAAGGGATTGAGGAGCTCCCAAGCATGGACACGACAAACGGCCCACTGAAACAATTCAGCGTGAGACAAATGACCCGCGACGACGTTGCGGCGGTAATCGCATTGCAGCGGCGTGCATTTCCGAACGAGCCGCCCTGGAGGGCCGACCAACTGGCGCGCCATCTCGAGGTTTTCCCCGAGGGCCAGCTTGTAGTCTCGGACGAGACCGGCGGTATGGTGGGTTCCGCCAGCTCGCTACTCATCGACTGGGACGATTACGCCGAATCCGCCCACTGGTCGGCGATCACCGGGCAGGGGACATTCGCTACTCACAATCCGCTTGGCAAGACCCTGTATGGCGCCGAAATGGGCGTGGACCCCGAGGCTCGCCAGCAGGGCATCGGCACTCTCCTGTACGACGCGCGCAAGGAGTTGATCGGGGAGCGCGGGCTGAAGCGGCTGCTAACCGGCGGCCGGATTCCCGGCTACGCCGCGGTCGCCGAACAGATGACGCCCAAGGAATACGTGGCCGAGGTGGTTGCGGGCAAACGAAGGGACCCCGTGCTCACCTTCCAGCTTGGGAACGGGCTGGTGGTCCTGGATGTCGTCCCGAATTACCTCCAGGACAACGAATCGCATGGCTTTGCCACGGTGCTCGAATGGCTGAACCCGGAATACACCTCCTCGGTCAGCCTGCAAGCCAGCCTCCAGCACGCGGCCCTGGAACAGGTCGCCGCGGAGGCCCAGCGCGGGACTCCGCGGCCGCGCCGTGTGCGCATCGCCGCCGTACAGTACCTGCTCCGGCCGATCGGCCGCTTTGAGGACTTCGCGAGCCAGGTGGAGTTCTTCGTTCACAGCGCCAAGGAGTATCGCGCCCACTTCGTGCTGTTCCCCGAGCTCTTCACGATGCAGCTTCTCAGCTACATCAACGAGCCCGCGCCTGCCCTGGCGGTGCGCCGCCTCGCCCGGTTGGCGCCCGACTACGAGGCGCTGTTCATGCGGCTGGCGCAGGAAACGGGCATTTATATCATCGCCGGGACCCATCCCGTCATTCAGAAGGGCCACGCCTACAACGCGGCGCACCTGTTTACGCCCAACGGGAAGGTTTTCCGCCAGAAGAAAGTCCACCTGACCCCCACCGAGAGCGGCCCTTACCAGCTCAGCCGCGGCCATGGCCTGTACATCTACCACACCGACTTCGGCAACATCGCCATCCTGGTCTGCTATGACGTGGAGTTTCCCGAGGTGGCTCGGGTGATGGCCGAGGCCGGCGCCGAGATTCTGTTCGTTCCCTCCTGCACGGACGGCCGCGAGGGCTTCTGCCGAGTCCGCTATTGCGCCCAGGCGCGCGCCATTGAGAACCAGATCTACGTCGCGATGACTGGCACCGTGGGCAATCTGCCTTTGGTGCCATACATGGCCACCAACTACGGTCAGGCCGCGATCCTGACGCCCTCGGATTACTTTTTCGCCCGGGACGGGATCGCGGCGGAGGGCACCATCAATCAGGAGCAGTTGGTGGTCGCCGACGTCGATCTGGATCTGCTCGACGAACAGCGCGTTAATGGCAGCGTCATCCCGCTTCACGACTTGATCAAGGACGCATACGACAATGTAATCCACTACTCGGATTACAGAAGTCATAAGCGGGTCGAGGCCGGACTACCGCTGCCCCAGCCGGTTTTCACTGCCGAAGCCTACAGCGGTGGGGGCCGAGCGGAAGCCAGTCCGTAAACTCGAGGTGCGCATCCGCCAGCAGCTTGAGATTAGCCTAGGGTCGAGAGCCGGCCTGTATGGTACTGCCCGCCTCCAGGAGTTCCGGGGCCACCAGGACGAGATTGCCAACCACCTGGCCGCTTTCGAGGAGCGCATTCGCCCGCGCCGCTTCAAGGAGTGGAAACTTGCCGCTGATGACCGGCCGAATCTTGCCCTCCTGGAGAAGCCGGAAGAGGACAGCCCAAACCTCGAGAAACGGCTTTCGGTGGAAGAGCACGGACGCGGAAGCCCCATAGGGCTTGACCCGCTTGCCGTTCAGCAGCAGGTTGAAGACGAGCATCTTGGCGAGGGTGCGCAACAGGCCGCGCATGCTCAGGGGATTGCCGTACCCCACGAGCACGCCGCCCCGACGCAACAGCGGGAGGGCCCTGTCGGCGTAATCGCCGCCCACGCCGTCGATGACCACGTCGAGTCCAGAGGGCTCGGCCCGGCGAATCACGTCCACGAAATCCTCGGTGCGATAGTCGATCGGCGTGGCTCCGTATTCGTTCAGGATCGGGTGCTTGCTCTTGGAAGCGATCCCATACATGGTGAGGCCGGCGAGCCTGCCAAGCTGCAAGAACGCCGTCCCGCACCCGCCGCTCGCGCCGATGATGAGCACCTTGTCACCCGCCTTGACTTTCACGGACCGGTGCAATATTTGGTAGGCGGTGAAGTAGTTCAACACCAAGGGGACTGCCTCGGCCGGATCGAGGGATGGAGGAACCGGAATGATCTGGTCTTCCCGAAGGTAGACATACTCGGCATAGCCTCCGAGTATCAGGTACGCGGCCACTTTGGCGCCCGGAGCGGCCTGCGTAGCTCCAGGGCCGGCCGCATCGACGACGCCGACGATGGCGTAGCCCGGTACGAAGGGCGCCTTGGGTGCGAAGGGGCTGAGTCCGTAGCGAGCCTGCACGTCGGGCAGGCAGACACAAGTAGCCAGAACCTTGACGCGGACCTCCTTTGATGATGGATCCCGCAGGTCGCATTCGGTGATCTGGAGATTCTCAGGTGGGCCTCGTTTGGTGACGACAATGCGCTTATACTTCATTGGTTTTGCCTCCACATCTCCGCCGGCGGGCTTCATGCTAACAGCGCTTCCCAAGTGCTCCTACGATCTTAGCTCCAAGAGCCGCTTTAATTCATGATCCGCGTCATCCGCGGCGCCAGCTCGGTTACTCTCCGCCCGGTTACGAGCGAGATGTAGCTTGGCGGGGATGACCGCAGAGCGACCCGGTACCGGCTGCCGGCAGGAACTCTGTGATGCTCAATATCACGGCCGGAAAGTCGCAAAAACAACCCTTCAGAAAAATGTCTTATCCGAATCGTCACGTGCCCGCCATCTTCCTGAAAGGCGCCTGGCTCATCCTCGGCATATGAGACCGTTGGCCCGCTATGCGACCGTCGGCCAGATTCGGCGGGTCCGGAAGGATCGGCGGCTCCCTCCCTCGATCCGGGCGGGCGCTGCAGCGCTGCGCTTCCGGGATGGCTGGCGAACCCGCGTGATGCGCGCGATGCGGCGTGCCTTTGGCGCCCGAACAGAGGTCACTCCTTGATGCCGCGCGTCGCCCTGCTCGCGGACATCTTTCACTCAGGCTTGATGGCGGCCAGGACGGGCAGCGCTTTTGCGATCATGCCGGGCGGCAACGGGATGTAGTTCAACTCCGGTGCGTAGCTCTGGCCGTCCCGCAGGCACCACTCGAACAGGTCGCGGATGGCCCGCGCCTTGGCGGCGTCCGCGTAGTCCTTATGAAGCAGAATCCAAGTCAGGGTGACGATCGGGTAGGAGTCCCGGCCCGAGGGGTCCGGTACGAAGACGCGCAGGTTGTCCGGAAGCTCGGCCGAGGCCAGCGCAGCCGTCGAGCTTGCGACCGACGGTTTGACGAAGTTGCCTTCCCGGTTCTCGATGGTCGCGATTCGCAGCCCGAGCCGGCGCGCAAACTCGTAGCTCACGTAGCCGATCGACCCGTTGGAATGCTGGATCAGCCCTGCCACCCCTTCGTTGCCTTTCGCCCGCATGGCATTGCCGGGCCAATCTACCAGCGTCGCCGCGCCGTACCGGCTGCGCCAGGTCTCGTTTATGGCGTCCAGGTGCTTGGTGAAGGCGTACGTCGTGCCGCTGCCATCCTGACGCACCACCGTCGCGATGGTGAGTTTGGGGAGTTTCGCCCGGGGATTCGCGACAGCAATCAGGCGGTCGTTCCAGTTCTTGATCTCACCCAGAAAAATGCCCGCATACGCCTTCCGCGAGAGGCGCAATTCCCCTTCGAACCCTGGCAGATTGTAGGCCAGCACCACGCTGCCGGCCGTAACCGGCAGCAACACTACTCCCGCAGGCACATGGGCCATCTGCTCGTCGCTCATGGCGGCGTCGCTGGCGCCGAAATCCACCGTCTCCTCCGGCTTGACGTTGGCCCCCATGAAGCGCCGGATGCCCTCCCCGCTCCCCACGGCGTCATAGCCGATCGCCGCCCCGCGGTGGCTACCCTGGTAGATCGTGAACCAGCGCTGATAGAGCAAGGAAGGAAACGTGGCCCCGGCGCCCTTGAGCAGCAAGCCGCCGGCCGGAGCTTTAACCTCGGCGGTCCCCCGGTCCGAAAAAGAGCAGCCCCCCAGGACAGCGATGGCTGCCAGGAGCAGAGCAACACGAACTCGACGCATCCCCATTCTCCTAGCTGAAGGCGCCGCGAATGTATTCCTGGGTGTGCTTCTCTTTGGGCGCTTCGAAGACCTGCTTCGATTCGCCGAACTCCACCAAGTAGCCCGTGCGCCCGCCCTCGGAAGTATCGACGTAGAGAAAACCCGTGTGGTCGGCCACCCGCTGCGCCTGCTGCAGATTGTGCGTGACGATGGCGATGGTGTAGCGGCTCTTCAGCTCCAGCATGAGCTCTTCGATCTTGCGCGTCGCGATCGGGTCCAGCGCCGAGCACGGTTCGTCCATCAGCAGGACCTCGGGCTCGGTGGCGATAGCGCGTGCGATGCACAGCCGCTGCTGCTGCCCGCCGGAGAGCGACAAGCCGCTCTTGTGCAGCTTGTCCTTGACCTCGTCCCACAGCGCGGCGGCCTTCAAAGCCCTCTCCACCTTCGCATGCCTGTCGCCCTTGTAGCCATTCAGGCGCAGGCCGAAGGCCACGTTATTGTAGATGCTCGTCGCGAACGGATTCGGCTGCTGGAACACCATGCCGATGTAACGGCGCACTGCCACCGGGTCGATGGAGGGATGATAGATGTCCTTGCCGCGAAAGCGCACATGGCCCTCGAATCGGAAGCCACGCACCAGGTCGTTCATGCGGTTCAGGCAGCGCAAGACCGTACTTTTGCCGCAGCCGGAAGGCCCGATGAACGCCGTGATCCTGTTCTTCTTCACCGGGATGGTGGTGTCGCGGACAGCTTTGAAGCTGCCGTAGAACAGCTTATCGATCTTGCAGTCGATGACCACGCCGTCGCTCGGCTCCGAACTCTGCGGCGGTTGTTTGGCCTTGGCTGGACCGGTTGACATCTCTCCACACTCCTATTCCCGAACCTGGCGGCGCGAAAGACTCTGGCCGATGAGGTTCACCACCAGAACGAGCAGCACGAGAACCAGCGCCGCCGCCCACGCCATCTCCACCTGGTTCTCGAACGGCATACCCGCAAAGTTGTAAATCAGAACGGCCAGCGACGCCGTTGGCTGCATCAGGGCCAAGTGAGCGCCCCTGGTCGGCCAGTAGTTGCTGAATAGCGCCGTAAAAAGCAGAGGGGCCGTTTCGCCGGCGGCGCGAGCCACCGCCAGCATGACCCCCGTCAAGATCCCCGGCATGGCGGTGGGCAGAAGCACCATCCACACCGTCTGGGTGTTCGTCGCTCCCATGCCGATGGCCGCCTCTTTCATCTTTTCGGGAACCATCCGCACGGCATCCTCCGCCGTCAGCATGACGGTGGGCAGCATCAGGATCGAGAGCGCCAGGCCGCCTGCGACCGCCGAGAAGCCGCCCGTGAGCAGGACGACGGTGCCGTACGCGAACACGCCCGCCAGAATGGACGGAAAGCCGGTGAGAACCTTGGCCGCGAATCGGGCGGCGTTGGCGAGGCGATTCTCCGGCCGCGCCTGCGCGAGGAATACGGAAGTCAGAATGCCGAACGGCACGCTTAACAAAGCCGCCAGGCCCACCATAATGAGCGTCCCGGCGATGGCGTTTCCGAAGCCTCCGCCCTGCTCGAGCGGCGCCGGCGGCAACTGGGTGAACAGCGCGGCGCTCAGCTTGCGGCCGCCCCTCCAGAACAGCATCCACAAGACCGAGAACAGGGGAATCAGCGCCAGCAGAGTCATCGCCGTGACGACCCCGCTCATGAGGAGGCTGAACAGCGTGCGCGGGCGCTGGAGGGATCTTTCCAGCCGGCCGAAATCCACGCCCTCGAACGGATTCGGTTCGGGCGTGCCGAGAGGCAGGGCCAACGGCGCGTCGGTGTCTAACACAGGCACTACTTTCCTCCCTCCATCCGTGCCGAGGCGCGTTGGAGAATCAGCGAGCCGGCCATATTCACCGCCAGGGTGATTCCCAGTAGCACCAGCGCGGCGTACATGAGCACCCCGACTTCCTTCGGGTGAGCTTCCGGGAAGCTGTTGGCCAGCAGGGCCGCCAGCGTGTTCGCCGGAGAGAACAACGAGATGCTGATCTGGTTGGCGTTGCCCACCAGCATGGCCAGAGCCATGGTCTCGCCCAGCGCCCGTCCGAACGCCAGCACTACGCCACCGAAGATGCCGCGCGCGGCAGTCGGCAAAATGACCGCCAGAATGGTCTCCCACCGCGTGGCGCCCAACCCATAGGCGGCTATGCGGAGTTTGGGCGGTACGGACACCAGTGCGTCGCGACTGATGGCCGTGATCGTCGGCAGGATCATGATCGACAGCACCAGCACCGCGGGGAGCACGCCCGGGCCGCTCAGGTCCGTGCCGAACAGCGGCATCCATCCCATTTTCAGGTGCAGCCAGTTGCAGGCCGGACGGATGAGCGGAATCACGACAAACAAGCCCCACAATCCGTACACCACGCTGGGAATGGCTGCCAGCAGCTCGATCAGGTTCTTTAGCAGATTCTCCAACTGATCCGGCAGCCTGCTCCAGAACGGATGAAGGTGGATGCCCAGGAGGTTTAGGACGCCAAACACGAACTTGCCCAGGTAACCCTCGCTGAGAAACACCGCCGCCGCAACGCCGAACAGCGTCCCCAGAACCAGAGCCAGCAGCGACGTAAACAAGGTTCCCCAGATTTCAGGCAGAATCCCAAAGCGCGCCTGGTTTGGATCCCAGGTCTTGCCGGAAAGGAATCCAAGTCCGTACTGCCGCACCGCCGGCGCGGCGACCATGGCAATCCTCAGAACGATGAACGAGACCAGCAGCACCGCCAGCCAGGCAAAAACGCGGCAAAGCCCGTGGAACACCGAGTCGGTGATGCGCTGGGAGCGCGTCGGCGGCTGCGAGATTGTTTGTTGCGTCATCGCCCGCCTTCGCTAGCTGGCATTCGGCGCGAGCTTGATATTGCCGATCGCGGCGCCCACCTTTTCGGCCACCGCCGGTGGCAACGGAATGTAGCCCAGCGGCTCGCACTCCTTCTGGCCGTCGCGCAGGCAGTACTTCAGGAGATCCTGCAGAACTTCGAGCTTCTTCTTGTCCTGGTATTGCCGGTAGCAGAGCAGCCAGGTGTACGTCACGATGGGATAGGCGTCTTTGGCGTCTGGATCGGACGCCCAGACGATCAGGTCGTCGGGCAGTTGCGCCGATGCCAGCGCCGCCTGGCCGGACGCGATCGAGGCTGCGACGTAGGCGCCCGACTTGTTCTCGAGAACCACCATTGGCAGCTTCTGGCTCCGGGCGTAACCATACTCGATGTACCCAATCGAGCCGGGTGTGGTCATGACGCTCGCCGTGACGCCTTCGTTGCCTTTGGATCGCGTTCCGACGGCCCAGTTCGGCAGAGTGCCTACGCCAGGGTTCTTGGCGAATTCCGGGCTGATGGCGCTCAAATGCTTGGTGAACACGAACGTGGTGCCGCTGCCATCCGCGCGCACGATGACGTTGATCGCCGCGTCGGGAAGGCTCGCTCGGGGGTTAACCTGCGCGATGAGCGGGTCGTTCCATTTCTTGACCGTGCCGAGAAAGATACCGGAGTAGGCCTTCCGCGAGAGCTTCAGCTCGGGCAGGCCCTTCAAGTTGTAGGTGAGGACGATCGCGCCCGCGGTCATGGGCAGCAATTGCACGCCCACATCCACCCGGGCGATGTCGTCGGGTTTCATGGCCGCGTCGCTGGCCCCGAAGTCAACGGTCTTGTCAATGACGCTCTTGATGCCACTTCCACTTCCCACCGACTGATAATCCACTTGCACGTTGGGGTGGGCGGCGCTATAGGCCTTGAACCATTTCATGTAGAGCGGTGCGGGGAAGCTGGCGCCCGCGCCCTGCAGCTTGACCGATTCAGCTTCGTTGCCTCCGCCGCATGCCATCAGGCCGGCCGCGGCCACCGCGAGCAGTGCAATTCGAGCATTCTGGACGATCTTCATTCGAGCAGTCCTTTCACCTGAAACCAGCCGCGCCCCCCTGCTCCGCTACTATGGCAGGGGATCGTTACAGGACGATGAAACTCCGATGTCACAAGGGTGAAATCTGGTGAGAAACCGAATGGCCCCCGGCGGTCGCGTCTCTTTTGGGCCTGGAGTGGCGTCTGGCTCAGCCGGTCCCTGACCCTGCCGTGCGCAATTTCCGATCGTCCGGACCCCAGCTCGACACCCGCTTGCGGCTAGTGTAGTGCGGCCTAAATAGTAACGAGTATAGTCGTTGCATCGTCTCTACAATGGAAGGAGCAAAGACGATGCGTGTGGCGCGACCCGTTGTGCTGAGTGCCGAGCAGAGAGACCTCCTGG
>JBKQQG010000011.1:0-3832 GCA_052144455.1 Bryobacteraceae bacterium | reverse complement strand
TCCGAGAAAACCGCCAACGTGCCTTCCGGCTGGTAGGCTCGCCATTCCTTGTGGCTCTCGAAGAAAGCCAGCGACGCGCACAGCTTCTCCCAAACACTCTTGGCCTGGGGATCGCCCTTGGGGAGCGCGGCCCGCAGCTTGTCGTCCAGGGAGATGATCCACCGGCTGCCGTAGGCTTGGCTGTCGGCTACGGCAAGGCCGTAGTTGGCGGGGCGGGGGAGGCTGGAGGAATCGGGAGGGTCGAACTCCAGCCAGAGAGTTTTGCCGGGGTCGAGCGATCCCGCCAGCATTGAAACCCAGGCGTTGGAGTTCACCCAGGGGTTCGCCGTGGCGCCGGCGCGGGCGTTGTCTTCGTCCAGAGTTTCGAGATTCACTCCCGGCCAGGCGTTGCCGCTGGTGGAGAATAGGGTGGACACGGTTTCACCCGCCACCTTGTCGCGGGGGAATTGCAGGATCGCCGGGAGGTCGAAGGTTTCGCCCGAGGCATTGCGGAGCAGCACGGCGGAAAGCCCGGCGGTGCGCGCCGCGGCCACGGCGGGCCCCCCGCCCTGCTTCGCCCAGACTCTTCCCACGAAACTGATCCCCAGGCGGCGGCCCGCTTCGAGCAGAGGCTGCAAGGCCTGCTGCTGCGCGGCATCCTCGGGCTTGCCGTTCGCCCAGTCCACCACCAGGCAGTTGACGGGCGTGCCCTTCAGGAAATCCAGGGCCGAGGGCTGGGCCCATGCATCTAGCGTATCCTTGAGGCTGGGGTTGAAGCTGATCGAGCGGCTGCGGCGGGCGATTTCGAGCGGCCCGCACGGCCACTTCATCGGCAACCAGGTTGTGTCCAAATCCATAGTTCTCCCCAGTCCTTCGCGGCGCGCGAAGAATCTGCATTTGCTTGCGTTTTTGCCGCGCCGTATTACTGCCCCGCCCAATAGCGGTTGAAACCCTCGTAGTCAGACGGCAGATTCGCCAGAATGGTCCTTCTTAACTCCAGGATGTCCAGCGAGCCCTGCTTTTGGTACAACACCTTTCCGTCGGGGCCAATGAGGACGGTGTAAGGCACTGCGGACTCCCAATGGGGATCGAAGGCGGCCTGCAGCGCCGCCGTGTCGTCCGACGCGAACAGCAGGTTGCGGCTGGTGGCGTGCATCTTCTCCAGCACCCGCAGGACGCCGGCCTTCTCCTCCGGCAGGTTGGCCGCCACCGTCACGAGCTCCACGTCGCGCACGCTGTACATGCGGAGAGTGTCCTCGAGGTCGGGAAACTCGTGGATGCAGGACCCGCACCAGGTGGCCCAGAAACTCACTAACAGAGTTTTGTGAGCCGGATTGGTCCGCAAGGCTTTCAGGTCGGCGGCGGAAGCCATCTCGAGTTCGACCGGCTGAGCTTCGATCTTCCGCAAAGCCTCGAGGCGCGAGGCTTGCTTCTCCTTCCACTTGGTCGAGCAGCCGAATACTCCCGTGTGCTTGACGGCGACTTCGCGGTTGGCCAGCAGCGCCTCGATGGCGTCTCGCGCTTCGTGGGTCTTTACCAGTTCGGCGCGATAGCTGTTGTCGAAGCGGCCTTCGTAGCGCAGGCGGCGTTCACGATCGAAGACAAACACGTGGGGCGTGGCCTGCGGCCCGTAGGCTTCGGCCACCGACTGGGTTTCGCCGTCGTAGAGGTAGGGGTAGGCCAGATGTTTGTATTCGGCCCGGATCTTCATCTCCTCCAGGCTGTCGCTCATGTCCGAGGAGTCGAGTTCGTCAATGCGGATGGCCTTCGGATCGTTAGGCTGGATGGCGACGACGGCCACGCCGCGGTCCTTGTAGTCCTCCGCCAGCTGCGCAATGCGGCGCTCGTACATCTGCGCGATCGGACAGTGATCGCAGGTGAACACCACGGCGAGTACTGGGCTATCTGCGTAGTCTGAGAGCCTGTGAATGCGCCCGTCCACGCCGGGAAGCTGGAAATTGGGCGCCGGCGAGCCGAGGGTAAGAATCGGGTGCTGCGTCTCCGCCGCCGCGGCGGGCAGAAACGCAAGCAACAGAAGAAGTCGCCACATGTTTTTGTCTCCAAACGGCCGACGAAGTATAACGTAAAACCGGCGGCTGATGACACAGTCTTTTCCCACCCGGAGATTGTCCGCTGTACATGACGTAGTTTGCTCGTCTATAGTTACCGTCGCATTAAGATGTCCGCACGAGGAATCTACCATGGGAATCAACATTGGCGATGGGATGGTCAAGGAATGGCGGCCGGCGGCCGCCGTGGTGCTGAGTGCCTTCTGCCTGGCCACAGCGCTCAGGGCGCAGGAGAGTGCGCCGGTCATGCCCATGCCGGCGAAGTACGAAGACGGCGCCGAGTATCGCTGGTTGAACAAGAGCGTCCAGGAATCGCGTCTGCTCGACAGCATGGAAGACCTCTCCGCCTGGTCGTTCAAGGGCGCGGGAAAGATGACGCTGACGGACGTCCGCGCCAAGGATGGCCGCCACTCGCTGCGCATCCAATCGACGTCCAACATCGCCGAGGTCGGAGGCGGCGGGGAGTGGGAGGACCTGGTTGCCACGCGCCAATTCGCCGGCGAGGACTGGAGCCGGTACAACCGTATTTCGCTCTGGGTGTACCCCGACGTCATCGGGGCGCCTGCCATTTCCTGCTCACTGGTGCTGCACAACGACGGCGCCCACAAGCTGCCGGACCGCTATAACGAAGGCCGGCACGAATCGATCATCCTGAGGAACCGCACCTGGAACCAGGTGGTGTGGGAGATTGCTCCCCTGGACCGGGACCGCGTGACGGCGCTCGAGTTTGCCTATAGCCTGCCGAAGAAGTTCCCTGACCCCGGCGACCAGACCATCCTGGACCTTGACCGTCTGGAATTGCAGAAGGTGACGCCCGACCATGTGGAGGGGTGGGACGTAGCCTCGGGCAAGATTGCTTTCAGCCACAGCGGCTACCGGCGAGGGTCGGCGAAGTCCGCCCTGGCGAGCGACCTCGCGGCGCGTGAGTTCTCGGTGGTCAACCTGGAGACGGGCGGGACAGTTCTGACCAAGCCCGTCGAGGCCGTCTCGACGCCGCTGGGCAAGTACCAGTTGCTCGATTTCTCCGAGCTCCGCGAACCCGGCCGCTACGCCATCAAGGCCGGAGACGAGCGGACTCGCTCCTTCCGCATCGGCGACGATGCCTGGGCCGACAGCATCTGGAAGGCGATCAACTTCATGTATTGCGAGCGCTGCGGCATGGAAATCCCCGGCATCCACGGCCGATGCCACCAGGACGTCTACACCACGCACGGAGACCAGCGTATCGTGGTGAACGGCGGATACCATGATGCCGGAGACCTTTCGGCCACGGGACACACGCCGGCTATGGTTTACGCGCTCCTATCGCTGGCGGAGAGTCTCGAGCGGCAGGGCGCCGACCCGGTTCTCTCCCGACGGCTCCTCGAGGAAGCACGCTGGGGCTTGAACTGGGTCCTTAAGACCCGCTTTGGCGACGGTTACCGCAGCACCGGGCAACTTGTCAGCTATTGGACTAACGGGATCATGGGCGACGCCGACGACCGGTTCGGCAAAGCCGTCAACAACCCGGAATGGAATTTCCGCGTCAGCGGCGTCGAGGCGCTGGCCGCGCGGGTGCTGAAAGCCAGCGATCCGGAGCTTGCGCATCGCAGCCTCAGGATCGCCGAAGAGGACTGGAAGTTTGCGCTGGACGGCCTGAAATCCGCGCCGCCGCTGCCGGAAGTCTATGGGGCGCAGGACGAACTGGAGCGGATCTCGTACGGCGTGGTGGCCTCGGTGGAGCTTTACGAGGCGAGCGGCGAGGCGCAGTACGCCGACGAGGCCATCGCCCTGGGCGACCAGGT
>JBKQQG010000010.1:0-70940 GCA_052144455.1 Bryobacteraceae bacterium | reverse complement strand
TCGTTTGGACAGCCAAGGCAGCCGACATCCTGGAGAAGGTCAAGCGCGCCCGCGCCGTGCTGAATAATGATTAATCTGCTCGCCGCAGACCACTAGCAGGAGCGGCTGGGGTGCCGGAAAGAACGTGATACCCGGACGAGCCGCTCAGGTCTAGGCCGCTTACCGATGGTGGGCGGCCTTTTGGTTTTATTGTGTCTCCCTTGGGTATCACGGAGAACAGTTCCGGTCTGGGATGCCTGGCCGAACATTCAAGGACCGCCTGATCTCTCACCCGATTCCCGTAACGATCCGGCCTGGGCGTAGGGTTCCTTAGCGCCGTCATCGGCCGGAAATTCAGAACCACCGAAGCAGCATCCAGCCCTCTTGCCATCTGGTGAAGGATGTCGTCGATCGAGTAGCCGTCCTTTACCGCGCGACCTTCATACACGTGCCTCCCCAGAAAAACGATCTCGGCCCGAATCGCAGGGTAACCGCACGCCTGGCGGTTCTTGTCGATGGCTTGAAGTTGGCTGTCCGTCAGCCTGCCAATAGCGACAAGCGATACCCTCTTACCGCAGCTGAGGGCTTCAAGGTTTGCGCGAATCAGGCCGGGTGCGCCATGGTATAGGGGCATGGAGCGAAAGCCCAAGCTTATGAGAGCGAGATCTTTGGCTTCAACGCACATCCCAGACACAACCGGCAACTGGTAGCGGAGTGATGGCAGGGAGATGAGCGCATTCGGCGTTCTGAACCCCGATGGGGGCACCGAGCTAAATCTGGGCGCTTGCTACGGCTCTCGGCGCCCGCAGCACTTCTTGTACTTCTTCCCGCTCCCGCATGGGCAGGGGCTGTTTCTTGAGATCTTGTCGGAGCGTGCTGGGAGGATCTTCTCGCTCGCTTTAATCTCGGCCACGAAGTCAATCTCCCGTCGAGACGGGCAACAGAACGAGAAGGTAGTCCTGCCTTGATTGCTCGTGACCGCAAAATCCCCCAGCCCCAGAATATCCATGCCGATGATAACGTCGATATGCCCGTGAAGAGGGATCTTGGCAACCCGCATCATTGTGAACATGACCCTGTTCGGAAGGCCAATGTTAACCACGTGGCTAGTAGTAGTAAGCGTGCCCCCGCCAACCCCGACGTTCGTGTTTCCAATCGACGCGAGTTGCATATCAGCGACCACCTTCGGGGAGATCGAACTGTGGGTCGCTCCGGTATCGTAGAGAGCCATGTATCTGAACGGCCTGGAGGGACTGGCTGGCGGAATGAAGGGGACGAAGAGATCAACTTCGCTTTCGATTGTCAAGGCTCTAGCAGTCGCGCGGCGGGTAAACGCCATGTACGGCATAGCGGGAGGCGTGGCCGCCGTAGTCATGCAATGAAGTTATAGCAGGGGCTGTAGAGCACGAGGGTGTAACTTTCGGGGCCCGGGGAGCAGGGCTGCAATGTGAAGGTTCCGAGCGCGTAAGTTTTCAGGGCGGCGGTGTAGGCATCGCCCATGGAATCGAAAGCCGCAATGAGCCTCTGATCCACGATCAGCAAGACTTTACCGTTGTACTTGGCTGAAAGTTCCTGCTGGTTGGCGATGTACCACTCAAGGTTCTTCAGGAGGGGGTCAGGAGTACCCACGGCAAGTACCTCATCGTGGACGATTGTATCCATGGCCACAGAACCAGCATATCATATGGCGTTTCCGCTATCCCGTCAAGTCCTTTCTTTTCAGCGTATCGTCCCTGTGACTCTGAAAACGGCAGTGCTGGAATGCCGGAGTCGGTGGCTCCGGCGTCCCCTTTCTTGCCACGCCGCTTCCAGGCTGTCAGCGATCTCCCACAGATGATCCGTGATCCCCGCCACCATCGCGGGCGTGATCCTCAGTGCGCAGTGGACCCCGCAAGAGCAGCAGTAGGACCCCACCTCCCCGCTAAAACACCACCACCCGGCGACTCGTCCGCGGAGCGGCGTTTGGGTGTAATCTAATACTGAGCTGGCGACCTGCTATGGATCTCGACAAAAAATACGAACTCGGCACGGTGGTAGCGAACGATAGTGAGTCCAAGACGTTCCAGGCTAAGGAACTGGCGAGCGGCCGGGCGGTGCTGGTGCACATCCTGTTCGGCGGCGCCAGCCAGCCGGGACGGGAGACGCTGCTGAGCATGCTGTTGAAGCGCGCGGTGGATCCTTCGGCGGAACGGCGCGCACCGATCCTGGAGATCAGCGATCACAAGGGGATGGCCTACGTGGCCACCCAGGTTCCGGAGGGATTCACGAACTTGCGCACGTGGCTGGAAGGAGGTGCGCCGGCCGCGAGCCCCGCGCCGTCCGCACCTGCTCCGCCGGCTGTGCCTCCGGCTCCGGCGGCGCCCCTCCAGAAAGACGAATTCGCGAAGCTGTTCGGGCTGCGGCCGGCAGCCGCCGAGCCAGCCGTAGCACCGGCTCGCCCGGCGCCGCAGCCGCCGCCTGCGCGGCCCGCCGCGCCTCCGCCGGTGGTTCCCCCGCCGCCGGCTCCGGCTCCTCCGCCCCGGACTGCCCCGCCGCCGCGGATCACAGCCTCGCTGCCACCGCAGCCTCCGCCGGAGGTGGGCACGTTTACGCAGTTGTATGTGGCCACCGTTGGCGAGCCGATGGAAAGGAAGGCACGCCCGCAGGCGCCCGCGGCGGTTCCGCCGCCGCCGCCGGCTCCCGCGGGTTCCTCCTCGGAAGCCGGCGAATTCACGCGGCTCTTCCAGGCGCCCGCCGCATCCGGTCCGCTTCCGCCGGAGCCGGTCGCCGCCCCGGATTGGGGAACGGCGCCGAAGCCACCGGCGGGCGGCCAGGGCGGAGAGTTCACCCAGTTGTTCCACGCCTCTCCGGGCGCTCCTTCTCCGATGCCGGAACCGCCGCCGTCACCCGAGGCAGGTCCGGGCGCGCCAGGGCAATTCACCAGCCTGTTCCAGACGCCCGAATCCAGCGAGCCCGGCTCGAGCTTTGCGACCGCGCCTCCCCCAGCGTCCGAGGCCTCGTTCACCGCGCCGCTTCCAGCGCCGCCTAAACGTCCGCCAGGCGAATTCACGCGTTTGTACGGAGAGGGCGGCGAGCACGGGTCACCGCTTTTCCAGGCGCCCGCCCCGCCCCCGCCACTGCAGCCACAAGGCGCCACCGGCGTCTTTTCTCAGCCGGCACCGAGGCCGCAACCCACGCCCGCATCCACGGGCCCGGGCGAATACACCCGGCTGTTCGGAGCGCCCGCGGCTCCGGGAAGCCCGGAGGCCAGCGCTGCCCCGCCACAGGCCGGGCAGCCATCGGCGCCGCAGTACCCGGGAATGCAGATGCCCGGCGCGCCGCCGATGCAGGCGCCGCAGACCCGCGGCTTGCCGCCCATGGAGGTCCCGATGCAGGCCCCCGCCGTGCCGGCTATGCAGGTTCCGGCTAAGCCCTCGGGGCCATCAAACTGGGTCGTGATCGTGATTGTGGCCGTGCTGATCGTTGCGATTCTGGGGCTGATTGTGTTCTTCATCATGAAGAAGTGACCGGCGCGGCCGGCTCATAAAATGGGAGCTTCGTTCAGCCTCTCGACGGCGTTGGCCCGTTGGCCGGCGCTGCTGACCGAGGGCTCGATGGTGGAGCGGCTGCGCAGGCATCCGGGCTGCTCGCTCGACGAGCACGTGGCGCACGCGGCCTTTCCATACTCGCCGGGACCGGCGCGCATTCTGGAGGGCTTGTACCGCGAGTACCTGGAAGTGGCGAAGCAAGCGCGCCTGCCCATGCTCTGCTTCTCGCCCACCTGGCGCGCCAATCCCGAGCGGCTGCGCCGGGCGGGACTGACTCCGGATGTCAATCGCGACGGGGTTCTGTTCCTGAGGCGAATCCTCGCGGAGTACGACGGGATTCTGCTGGGCGGCTTGATGGGCTGCCGGGGCGACGCCTACCGGCCCAGTCAGGCGCTGGGCGCGGACGAGGCAGCTAGTTTTCACGGGGCGCAGGCTCAGGCCCTGGCGGATGCGGGTTGCGATTTCCTGTTCGCCTCCACGCTGCCGGCCGCCTCGGAGGCCAAGGGAATTGCGGCTGCCATGGCGCGGATGGGCGCGCCGTATGTGCTGAGCTTCCTGATTAACGAGCAGGGCGAGCTGCTGGACGGGACGCCCATCCCGGAGGCTATCGGACACATCGACGCGACGGTCTCCCCCGCCCCGCTCGGGTACCTGGCGAACTGCGTGCATCCCTCGATCATGGCCCGCGCGCTGGAGCATTGCGACGCGGCGAGCCGAGGCCGTATGCTAGGGTTACAGGCGAATACGTCCGCGAAAAGTCCCGAAGAATTGGAGGGTTCGGAGCATTTGGAGACGGAGGACCCGGAGCGGTTCGCCGAAGCGATGGTGAATCTCCAGCGGCGGTTCGGCCTGCGGATTCTGGGTGGGTGCTGCGGCACCGACGCGCGGCATATACACTCGCTGGCGGAACGGCTGATGGCCTTATGAAGCGCTGGGCGCCGATCTGCGTTGTCCTTTGCGCGCCGCTGGCGGCGTGCCACACCGAGACTGTGGACCGCCGGGCTTGCGGCGCCAGCGCGGGGCAATCCGCCACATCGCCGCGCCAGCCGGATAAGTACGCCGTGCTGGTCAACGGGGACACGGAACGGCGGCACAAACAGAACGTGGCGCGCGCCTATGCGACCTTGCGCGCGCTGGGCTTCGAGCAGGCCCACATTTTCGTGGTGTCGCCGCGGGACCGCCGCAATCCCCTGCCCCACGCCAGCCTGCAACTCGCGCCGGTCCCGGACAGTTTCTGGCGCGTGATGGACGATCTGGCCGGCGTGGTGGCCGCGGGCGACCTGGTGGTGCTGTACGCCACCGGGCACGGCGACACCGACCAGGGAGACAGCCTGCTGGAGTTGCGGCACGGCGAGGTGTGGCCCGCGGATCTGCGCGAAGAGATCGACGAGTACCGCGGAAACTCCGTGATCGTGATGGACCAGTGTTACTCGGGCGGATTCGTGGACGCCTTCCAGGGAACCCGGAGCCGGGCGATTTTGATCTCGAGCGTGGATAGCAAGCATCCGACCGACTGCACTAAGTTCGCGCAGGTTTTTTGGGATTCTTTCCTGCACCCCGAGCTGGCGGATCGCAAGGGCGCCGGCAAAACCAGCGTGCGCGAGGCGTTCGACGCCGCGTTGAAAGCGCACCAGGCAGCCCTGGCCGGCGACCCCGAGCTTTACTCGGACGGCGTTTACCGGTCGTTCAACGGATTCGACGACACGCTGCTGAACTGAATCCAGGCAGGCCTTCAGCGCGGCATTTGCTTGTCGGCGAAATCCAGGTACTGCTCCCAGTCGTAGGCGGTGACGTCGTGCTTGCCGGCGCGAATGTGATAGCCCACCGTGTTCAGGATGGGCTGGTGGAGGCGCGGCATCTGGGTGGTCTCGAGGCCCGGCTTGCCAAAGAGGCGGTAGACCGGACCGGCGGCGACGGCAGCTAGAAACGAGCCGCGCGGATCGGCCCAGAGATCCTCGTCGGCGCTGGCCACGTAGACGGGACGGGGAGCGATCAAGGCCAGCAGCATGTGCTGGTCGAAGGGCAGCTCGTCCTCGCGGCCGTTGAAGCGCTTGTAGTTCTCGCAGAACCAGTGCGGGAAGCGGGTGTTGAGATCCTGTATCCTCTCGCCGAAGCGGCGGTGGGCGAGGGCCGCGCCGCCGGCTCCCGAATCGTTGGAGATAGCGAGCGCGAAGCGGGTATCGCGGGCGGCCGCCCACAGCGCGGCCTTGCCCAGGCGCGAATGCCCCATGACGGCCACGCGGGAAGAGTCCACGCCGGGGTCGGTCACGAGGTAATCGAGGGCGCGGCTGAGTCCCCAGGCCCAGGCCGCGATGGCGCCCCATTCGTCCGCCGCCGGAGCCGTCCGCCGCACGCCGTAGCGCAGGCCGCCATTGAAATCCGGCTCGATGTCGCAATAGTAAGCGGTGGCCAGGCCGTAGCCACGCGCCAGAATCCTGGCGACCTGCCACTGTTCGGCCGAGGAACCCCGGGAGTCCGGTTTGGCCGGTTGCTTCGTCTCGCCCACCCAGAAGTCGCCTAGCTTTATGCCCGGGTCGTCGGCGACCGTCTGGTTTCCGTTGAAGTTCAGCCCCAGGAACACGGGCACGGGCTTGCGCGCGACGGCGGGAAGATAGAGCAGCAGGTCCATCTTCGGCCCGTCCTTGGTCCCGAAGAAGTAGACGGTCACCTGCTTGCGAACGGCCTGGCCGCCCAACGCGCCGCGGTCGATGGAGGACACCTCGAAGCGGAGGCCCTGCGGACGGCCCGGGCTGCGTCCATACATGTTGCTCTCGAAGAGCTCGAGGATCTCCGGCCGCCGCCGCTGTATCCAGGTTTGGGCATCCTGGACCCGCTCGCCGCTCGGGAGGGCCAGCGGATCCGGCAGCGTGTATTTGGGGACCTGAGCTTCGTCGTAGTTCACACCGGGACCCTCCCGCGCGATGGCCGGCCAGAGTGCGAGCGCGGCCAAGAGCGCCATGGATTGTGGCGCGTTCATGGCTCTACCCTAGCATCCTCCGGCCGAGGGCCGCTGGGAGAGAACAACTGTTCGCGGATGGACCACAGCGTGGCGCCGCTACGGCTCAGCGCGAGGAATCCCAAGCCCAACAAGGGGACGGTGATGACCAGGAAAGCGACCAGCGAGAAGCCCGTCGCTTCCGTCTTGTGGACGCCGAACAGCAGTAACCCCACCACCGTGAAGAACTGGAAGGTGCCCACGTTGGCGGGAGCGTTGGGCACGGCCGTCCCCAAACGCACCACCAGAAAAACCACCGCGCCCGCCCAAATGGAAAGCGCGATCCCGTAGGCCACGATCACGCACCAGAACGCGAAGGCCTGGAGCAACAGGAACAGGAACGAAATCGCCATGGCCCCGTAGAAGGAGGGCGACCGTCCGATGGCCTGCACTCCTTCGACCACGGAATCGAACCAGCCCAGCAGCTTGGAACGGCGCGCGCGGCGGGGCTGGGAGGGCCGTTCGAAGAAGATAAAGACCGCGAAGAGCGCGGTCACGACGAGCACCAATTCGCCCAGCCGGTCGGCCTGCCGGTCCAGCGCCGGAGGAAGCGGAATGGCGATGGCGGTCACGCCGATTCCCGCCGCCAGCCAGAGGCAGTCGAACAAGCGCTCGACGAAGACCGAGGGCAGCACCCGCAGCAGTTCGACGCCGGTCCAACGCCCCACCAGCCAGGCGCGCACCATCTCGCCGACACGAAACGGGAGCACCTCGTTGGTGAACAGGCCGGCATAGATGGCTTGCGAAGCGCGAGGGACTGAAATGCCCCCCACCGGCCGCAGCAGCAGTTGCCAGCGCCAGCCTTGGGCCACGTAGCTGAGGACCTGGCTGGCCACCGCCAGGGCCACCCATCCCCAGCGCAGTCGGAGCACCTCCAGTCCCAGACGCCGCAGGTCGATGCCGCGCAGCACCCAGGCCAGGCAGGCCGCGGCCACTATCCAGGCCGCGACTTCTTTCCACCAGGCGGCTCGTTTGCTCAGCGGCATATCCATCCAGGATAGTTCGGTATTCCCGCCAAGGCCAGCGGCAGCGGCGGGGGCGGCCGAGGAGGGATGCGGTTCGGCCACACAGCGAGGGATGCTGCTTCATATAGGAGCGGACTTCGGTTGCCGTCTCTGGAATCGTATCGGCGATGTGTTCCAAGGTCTGCCGGATCTTCGCGGGCGAGCCGCCGGCCATTTGGCCGAACCGTTGAGAGCCGGAGAAGGCAGCCCGGGCATGAATCAGGCGGGTACCGAGAGGGGGATGGTTACGCTTCCCCGCTCGCCGTCAAGCTTCGCAGGTACAGCGCGATAGCCTGCTTGAGGTTGCGCTCTGTCTCTTGCAAGGCCTCCCCTGGGGTGTGGCAGCCACGCAGAAGACCGAGCAAGAGAGCGTCTGGGGAGTCCTGCTCTTCATCACCTTGATTTTAGGAGGTTCCGGTCGACTCGCCAAGAAAGCGGCAGCCGCGCGGCAGCGAAGCGACTACGCGGAGCCGCTCCCCCCCAACTCCGGCACCCCGATTCGGGCCGGCAACCGCCTCGGTTAAGACACCGGCGGCGGCCGCGCCGGTCCTTTTGCAGTCGGGGGCACAGGACCGATAAGAACCAGCCGATATGGAAGCTGGGGACCCCGTGTCCCGCGGCAACGCCAGCCGATCACAGCCATGGACCTGCGCCAACTGAGAAACCGAGCTCTTCTGGTCACGTTGATTCTGTGCTCCGCGAGCGCCGGCCTGGCTCTGGACCGGGATCGCAGCATCCATCAATACGGACATAACATCTGGACAGCGCAGAATGGCCTGCCTGGGGAGAGCGTCTACCAGATCCTGCAGAGCCGCGACGGCTATTTGTGGCTGCGGACCTCGGCCGGGCTGGCGCGGTTCGATGGAGTGCGCTTCGTGCTGACGGCGCCGATGGTAGGCGGGCAAGCGATCCACGAGCCGATCAAGGCGATTTGCCGCGGCGCCGACGGCGATCTCCTGGTACGCACTCTGTCGAGAACGCTGATCTACAAAGGTGGAATCTTCGCCGACTACCGCCCCCCCGCGCCGCTCCCGGATGGAGATACCCGGGTTGTGTTCGAATCGAGCGGGCATGAGCTGTTCGTCGGGTCCGACAACTTCATTTACAGGCTTGATGACAAGGGGCCACAACGGCTGCTGGAAGGCACGAGCTGGATCTCCGGCTTCCTCGATGACCCGCGGGGCACGGTGTGGATCGCCGGGTTGTCTGGAATCTATTCATATCGCGGAGGTGCGCTGTCGCGAGCCGGCGCCGATGCGAAGCAGCGGCCCATGGCGCTCGCGCTGGCCGGCGACCCGGCGAAGTCCATGTGGATCGGAACCGCGAACGGGCTGTGGCGGATGGAGGGCGGCGTGGTGTCGGCGCCGCCGCTGGCGCGGCAGATTCAGGCCGAGGTGGGCTCCCTGCTGAGCGACCGCCAGGGGAATCTCTGGGTTGGCACCGTTACCGCCGGACTGTATCGCATTGCCGGCGGCCACGTGTCCTCATTCCGGGCTTCGGACGGTCTGACTGGCGACCGGGTCCTGTCCTTGTACGAAGACCGCGAGGGCAGTTTGTGGGTGGGAACGGTCGGCGGCCTGGACCGCTTCCGCGACACCAGCCTGGCAGCCATCACGGCCAGCGAGGGCCTTCCTTCGGACAGGGCCGAGAACGTCATCGAAACCCGGGATGGAAGCGTGTACGTGTCCTGCGCGGGCGGGGGCCTGGCGCGCATCCGCGATGGCGCGGTCAGGGCGTTCACGAAGAAGGACGGCCTGCCAAACCTGTACTCGAATGGAATGTTCGAGGGCCGGGACGGCGGTATCTGGCTCGGCACCGGCGCGGGACTGATTCGATTCCGCGACGGGAAGTTCACGCGGTACCCGGCGGCAAGGATAACCGGGCGCTTTATTTCCGCCATCGGCGAGGACGAAGAGGGCTTGATCGTGGCCACTTCGGAAGCTCTCGCACTCCGTTACCGCGATGGCGACGCCGTGCCCTTGACCATGGGCGGCCAAACCACGCCGCTTTCCACGCCGGGCAACTACATTTTCACGATTCATCGGGATGCATCCGGAACGCTGTGGTTCGGCACCTCCTGGGGGCTGTTCCGGTTCGCCAAGGGGGAACCGCCGGAGAAAGCCTGGCAGAAGCAGATCGCGTTTCCCGTCACGACGATTTCCGACGATGGAAGGGGCAGTCTCTGGCTGGGCGGCCGGGCGCCCGGACTGACCCGGTTCCGCATCCGAGACGGCCGTGTCACCCGCTACACCGAGAACAGCGGGCTGTTTGACGACTACCCCACCAGTATCCTCGCGGACAACGCGGGAAACCTGTGGATCAGCGCCGCGAGCGGCATCTACCGGGTGAGCCGGGAGGACCTGGACGACTACGAGGACGGACGCATCTCCACGGTTCGAACCAACCAGTACGGCACCGCGGACGGGATGAAGGCCAGCGAGGCCTCGCCACCGGCGGCGCAGCCCGCGGGGTGCCGCACGCGGGACGGCCGCTTGTGGTTCTGCACCCAAAAGGGCGTGGTGATCGTGGACCCGATGCGCCTCCTGAAGAACCGCCTGATCCCACCCGTGGTTCTGGAGGAACTGGTGGCCGATGGGCGGACGATCCCGCTCCGCGAGGGCCTTCAGGTCGCGGCCGGCACGGACCGGATGGAGTTCCGCTATGCGGGACTGAGCATGTTGGTTCCCGAACGCGACCGATTCCGTTACCGGCTGGAGGGCTACGATCGGGATTGGGTGGATGCCGGCACGCGCCGGGTGGCCTACTACACCAAGCTCCCTCCCGGAAAATACCGCTTCCGGGCAATCGGCTCGAACGACGACGGAGTGTGGAACCGGGAAGGCGCGTCCGTGGGCTTCGATCTGCGGCCGCACTATTATCAGACCTGGTGGTTCTACGGCACCTGCGTGGGGGCTTTCTTCGCGGCCGCGGCCGCCGCACAGAAACTGTACACGCGGCGATTGCGCGCGCGCGCCGGTGAACTGGGGCGCCTAGTGGCGGAACAAACCTCGGAACTGCGGAAGGCCAAGGAGGCGGCGGAGTCCGCCAATCGGTCCAAGAGCGAATTCGTGGCTAACATGAGCCACGAGATCCGCACGCCGATGAACGGCATCCTGGGGACCACCGACATGGCCCTGGATTGCGAACCGAGCACCGAACAGGAGGAATACCTGCGCACCATCAAGGCGTCGGCGGACTCGTTGCTCGTTATCATCGACGACATCCTGGACTTCTCCAAGATCGAAGCCGGGCGGCTGGAGGTGGATTCCGTGCCGTTTAGCCTGCGGGAGTGTCTCGAAAACGCCGCGCGGACCCTGGCGGTGCGCGCCCAGGAGAAGGGACTCGAGCTTACCTGCGAGATCCGGCCGGATGTGCCGCCCATGGTCGTCGGCGATCCGACGCGTCTACGCCAGATCGTCGTGAATCTGCTCGGAAACGCCATCAAGTTCACGCGCTCCGGCGAAGTGGCGCTGACGGCCGGCGTGGAGGCCATGGAAGGCGACCACGCGATTCTGCACTTCCAGGTTCGCGACACGGGCGTGGGCATTGCGCCGGACAAGCAGAAGACCATCTTCGAAGCCTTCACGCAGGCCGATTCCTCGATCACGCGCCTGTTCGGCGGTACTGGTTTGGGGCTAACCATTTCCTCCCATCTGGTGGGCATGTTTGGGGGAAAGATCTGGGTGGAAAGCGAGCTTGGACGCGGCAGTTGCTTCCACTTCACGGCCCGGTTCGGCGTGGCCGCTCACCGGGCTGCCGAGGCCGCTGCGGCGCCGGCGGATCTTCCCAGCGCTACCCCCCATTCGCGCCGCCGGAAGCTCCAGATCCTGGTAGCCGAGGACAACCCGGTCAATCAGAAGCTGCTGTGCCGTATTCTGGAGAAGCGCGGTCATTCGGTTGAGGTGGCCGGGGACGGACGAGAGGCGCTGGCGGCCCTCGCCTTGCAGGACTTCGACCTGGTGCTGATGGATGTGCAAATGCCCGAGATGGACGGCTTCCAGGCCACCGCCGCGATTCGGGAGCGCGAACGGACTACCGGCCGGACCGAGAAGATCATCGCCTTGACCGCGCATGCCATGAAGGGCGACGAGGAACGGTGTCTCGCCGCCGGAATGGATGGCTATCTTACCAAGCCGATTCAGATGAGCCGTCTGGCCCAGGTTCTGGAAGAGACCCAAGCCGCTTGCAGCGTTCCTAGCCAGGCCGGCTGACGCCGCGGCGCGCCCCGGTGGGCAATCGCATTCTCCGCGTAGCCGGACATCAGGATCACCCGCAGGGTTGGCCGCAACTCGCGCAGTGGTTCGGAAAGGGCGCGCCCGTCCATTCCGGGCATCACCACATCCGTCAACGGCAAATCGATCCGGCCGCCGTGCCTCGCGAAGGCAGCCTGCGCTTCCGCGCCGTTGGCGGCTTGCAGGACTAGGACGATCCCTCATTCATCGTAGAGCAATGTTGTGGGGTTTAACAAGCCATTTCGGATAGGTTTTGGGGGGTTGCAGAACTTGCCGGCCGGGTCGTCTGAGGTGGTGCGGATGAGAGGACTTGAACCTCCACGTCCTTGCGAACACTAGAACCTGAATCTAGCGCGTCTGCCAATTCCGCCACATCCGCACGGATGGGACTGCTACCCTTCATTCTCCAGGAGTTGGAGCCGAGTGTCAAATGCGCGCGGGGCCCGCGCCGAATTCGAGGATGAGGCTGTTTACCAGGGCCTCGATCTGGTCGCGGACGTGCCGGTGGCGATCCAGGCTGGAGGCAACCGGGTCGGGCACATCCCATTCCCGGACGGGGGCGATATAGCCGGGCGGGAGCCGGTAGCCACTGAGGTTTACGATCAGGTCGAAATCCTCGCCGGCGTGGTCGAGGCCTTTGGACTGGCAGTCCTGGAGATCGATGTTCTTCTCGGCCATCACTTGCACGGTATCCGGCGCGACGAAACCGGCCGGAGCGAGCCCGGCGCTGGCGGGATCGAGCACACCGGCGCCGTAATGGCGGGCAAAGGCCTCGGCCATCTGGCTGCGGCAGGCATTCCCGATGCAGACGAAGAGCACGCGGCAGGGGCGCATGCTAGAGCATCTCCAGGAACAGCTTGTGGACGCGGGGATCGGCGGTGAGTTCCGGATGGAACGTGGCGGCCAGGTGCGACCCGTCGCTCACCAGGACCGGATCGCCCTGGTAGCGCAGAAGAACCAGCGCGCGCGGTCCCACGCGGCGGACGATAGGCGCGCGAATGAAGACGGCTTCGAGTTCTCCGGGCCCGGCACGGCGGGCGAACTCCGGCTCGGGCTGCAGGCGCACCACGCGGCTATCGAGCTGGCGACCGTAAGCGTTGCGCTCGACGGCGAGATCCATCAGCCCCAGCGATTCCTGGGCCGGGTGCGCCACCTCGGAAGCCAGCAGGATGGCGCCGGCGCAGGTCCCGAAGATGGGGCGTCGCCGGCCGAACTTGCGCAGCGGTTCGAGGAGCGCCTGGTCCTTCAAGATACGCAGCATAGTGGTGCTTTCGCCGCCCGGGACGACCAGGCCGTCCAAGCCCGCCAGCTCGGCTTCAGAGCGCACCTCGAGAGCCAGGACGCCGACGCGCTGGAGGGCCACGCGATGGGCCTCGAAATCGCCCTGCAGGGCCAGCACTCCGACCCGTTTGGGCACGCTACCAGCCCCGCACCGCGAGCCGCTCGGAATCCGGCATGTTGGCTACGTCGAGGCCGAACATGGCGACGCCGAGATCTTCGCAGGCCGCCAGCAGCTTGTCCGGGTCGTTGAAGTAGGTGGCGGCCATGACGATGGCGCGGGCGCGGGCGTCGGGGTCCTCGCTCTTGAAGATGCCCGAGCCTACGAACACGGATTCGGCGCCGAGTTGCATCACCAGGGCGGCGTCGGCCGGAGTGGCGATGCCGCCTGCGGAGAAATTGGGAACCGGCAGTCTGCCGTGGGCGGCGACGTATTCCACCAGCTCGAGCGGGGCCTGGAGCTTCTTGGCCTCGGCGGCCAGTTCCTCCTTGCCCAGCACGGTGAGCTGCTTCATCTCCTTCTGGATGGTCCGCATGTGGCGCACGGCCTCGACGATGTTGCCGGAGCCGGCCTCGCCCTTGGTGCGAATCATGGCGGCGCCCTCGCCGATACGGCGCAGGGCCTCGCCCAGGTTGCGCGCTCCGCAGACGAAGGGGACGCCGAAGCCGCGCTTATCGACGTGGTGCTCCTCGTCGGCGGGGGTGAGCACTTCGCTCTCGTCGATGTAGTCGACCTTGAGCGCCTCGAGGATGCGGGCCTCCATGAAGTGGCCGATGCGGCACTTGGCCATCACGGGAATGCTCACGGTTTGCATGATCTCGCGGATTTTGCGGATGGGCGCCATGCGGGCCACGCCGCCTTCCTTGCGGATGTCGGCCGGGACGCGCTCAAGCGCCATGACCGCCGCCGCGCCGGCCTTCTCGGCGATGAGCGCCTGGTCGGCGTTGGTGACGTCCATGATGACGCCGCCCTTGAGCATCTCGGCCAGGCCGACCTTCACGCGAAATGTGTCGTCCAGAAACATGGAATCCTCCAATTGTTCAAACCATCGCCGGCGCGGATTCGAAGCGCTCGAGCCGCGCGCGCGCCAGTTCGCTCGAAAAAACCTCTCCCAAAATCGCCAGACCCGCGCGAATCTGCTCCGGCGCGAGGCCGGCAAAGCTCAGCCGCAGTGCGCCGGGATCGTGGCGCGCCACGGCGAAATACTTGCCCGGCAGGTAGGCGGCTCCGGCGCGCTGGGCGCGGCCCAGCAATTCCGCGGCGTCCAGCGGTTCGGGCAGCCGGACCCACAAATTCATGCCGCCTTCCGGGCGGGTGAAGGCGGTCCCCGGGGGCAGGCAGCGCTGACAGGCCTCGAGCACGGCACGGAGCCGCTCGGCCCCCGCCGCGCGGATGCGCTCGCGATGAGAGTCCAGGCGGCCGGAAACGGCAAAGCGCAGCAGCACGGCCTGCGAAAGCTGGTCGGTGTGCAGATCGGCAAGCTGCTTGGCGTCGGCCAGCCGGCCGGCGAGCGCCTGGGGCGCGGTGACCCAGCCAACGCGCAGGCCGGGGAACGTCAGCTTCGAAAAACTGCGCAGCAGCACCGTGTCGCCGGTCTCGTCGAGCTGCTTGAGGGGCGCCAGCGGACTGCCTTCGTAGCGCAGCTCGCCGTAAGCATCGTTCTCGACGACCACCAGGCCGGCCGAGCGGGCCAGCCTCAGCAGGGAGCGGCGTGCGGCGGCGGGCAGCGTGGCCCCGGTGGGGTTCTGGAAATTCGGCGTCACGAGGAGCAGGCGAGCTGTGCCGCGTTCGAGCAGGCGCTCGAGTGCCTCCAGGTCGATTCCGTCGGGGCCTACAGGTACGCCAGCCAATTGCGCGCCCGCGTGCAGGAAAAGATTCTTCAGCCCGGGATAGACGGGGTCCTCGACCAGCACGGTATCGCCGGGGCGCACCAGCACCCGCTGGAGCAGGTCCAGCGCCTGCTGGCAGCCGTTGGTGATCACCACATCGTCGCCCGAGCGGGCCACTCCCTCACGGCGGGCCTCCTCGAGCAGATAGTGGCGCAGCGGAGCGTAGCCGCCGGGAGATCCGAGCTGCAGGATGGAGGCCGCATTCGGCCCGGCCAGGACCTCCTGGCAACTGAGCCGCACATCGTCCATCGGGAACAGTTCCTCGCTGGGGCGGGAGGTAGCGAAGCTGAGTGCGCCGGAAGGAGCGGGCGCGGGGGCCGCAAGCGAATCCGCGGCGGGCAGCAATTGATCCCAACGCAGACCGGGAACGGAGGAGCGGGGCTCGCTCAGAACGAAACTGCCGCGGCCCACGTGGCCCAGCACCAGCCCCTCGGCCTCGAGTAGGGCGTAGGCGGCGGAGACGGTGGTCCGGTTCAGTCCAAGTTGGCCAGCCAAGTCGCGAGTGGCAGGCAGCCGTTCACCCTTGCGGAGAGCGCCGGAGCCGATGAGTTTGCGAATGGACTCGTGGAGTTGGCGGTAGATCGGGCGGTCGGACTGGCCATCCAGCTCGAGTTTCGGAAACATGCCAATTGAGACTACCGTACCATATTGGACTGGGGGAGGCAAGCCAATTGGGGTGACGCCGGACAGAAGCCCGACGGCGGCCCGAAAGGGCTGACCCCACGCCGGCCCTGGGCAAGGCATGCCAATTGGCGTCCCGTCGATTTGATACAATCAGCGATTCGAGATGAGTCGTCTGGCGTTAGTCTTGACCACCGCCGCTCTGGCCGGGCTGCTGGCCTGGCCGGCGCAGAAGAAGAACAAGGAAGAGGAAAGCCAGACGCTGGAACTTCCCAAGGAGCTGCCGGCCGCGGTGGTGGCGGAGGCGGGCCGGCTGCGGTTTTCTGTGACGCCCTTGTCGGCGCGGGGCCTGCTCACGCAACAAGTGCACGACGGGTTAAGGTGGCTGCTGAGCCAGGACCGCGGGGCCACGATTGTCAAGCTGCGGGCGTTTGTGGCCGGTTCGGGCGACACACGGCGGGTGCAGACCATCGTGAGCGAGACCTTCACGGAGAGGCGGCTGCCGCTGCCCGCGCTGAGCGTGGTGCAGATCGGCCCGCTGCCGCTGGAAGGGGCGCAGGTGGAGCTGGAGGCGGTGGCCGAAGAGAAGAAGGCGCTGAACCCGCACGGCCTGGCGTTCCTCTCGGGGCAGGAGGCGGAGGCGGAGAAGTCGCTGGCCGGGCTGCGCGCGGCGGCCGGGGCGGCGGGGATCGATCCCGGCGACATTCTGATCGCCACGTGCTATCTCAGCTCGCTGGAGGATGTGGCTGGCGTGCGGGCGCGCGCCAACGCGGAGTTCCCGGGAGCGGCCATCGATATCGTGCAGCGCATGCGCGAGCCCATGCAGAGCCTGGCTCAGTGCGAGGCCGTGGCGCGGCTGCGAGAGAGGCCGGCCCAGCCACTGGTGTTCCTCGACCCGCCCGGATTGCCCGGCTCGCCCGGCCGCTCCGGGATCGCGCTGGTGGGCGCGCGGCGGGTGGCGCTTACCGGCTCCCAGTTGGCTTTCGGGTTCAACGAACCGGCCGCGCGGCTGGCCTTCCAGCGGCTGGCCAAAGCGCTGGATGGAGTGGGGGCCTCCTATAGAAGCGTGGCGGTGGCGGAGGTGTATCCGCTCTCCCGATCCATCGCCGAACTGGTGCGGAAGGTCGAGCCGGAGTTCTTCGACCGCACACGCCCTCCCGCCGGCGTGATGCCGCCCTTCGAGGGACTGCCGTCGCTAGATGCCTCGTTCGCCCTGGATGCCATCGCCGTGTTGCCAGATTCCCCTTAGAACCTCTATCGTTGGGCGATTGGCGCTAAGAAAGGGAACGGATCATGAGAATTTCGGGCCTCTCTGCGGTGTTCGGGCTCCTGCTGGCTGGGAGCAATGCGCTCGCGGCGGGTTTCCCCCGCTCCCTGCAATATCTACAGCAGACGGCGAATCTCGTCGTCGTGGGCAGCGCGAGCGGCGGTGCCGTGGCCGGCACGGCGATCACCTTCTCCGTGCAGGTGCAAAGGGTGGTCGCCGGGGACGGCGGTGTGGCTGGGAAAACCATTCCTGTCACGTGGGAGTGGGAGGCCGACGGGATGCATACAATTGCCGGCGCCGCGAAGTATGTTACAGGCGCTGGCGTTTGGTTTCTCACGCGATCCGACAGCGGCTGGGTGCTGCTGCCTGTCATGCAGGGAGCCTCGATCTTCCGGGACGCGTATTTCCCGGAGCCGCCCGGTCCGATTAACAGCGCCTATTCCTACGGGCCAGGAGCTTCGCCGACGGACGCGGTTGCTTCCGAAATGGGCGCGGTGATCGAGAGTGCCGGCTGCGGCGCGGGCAGCCTCGGATATCTTCACAACGGAGCGCTGGATCAACTCAACTCTTCTGTGACCCAGGTGCTGTACCAGCGCTGGGCGGGTTCAACCGCGACGTGCCTGCAGGCCCTGGGGTTGGCGGGGCAGATTCGTGCGGGTAACGCCGCCGCGTTGAGGACGGCCGCTCAAGCCGCGTCGTCGTTTGAAGCCTCCGCGTTGGAGAACGGCGTGTTGCTTCGGAGCCTGCAGCACTGGTTCCGCGCGGCTGATCCGGCGTCGGTTGGCATCCTGGGCCAGATCGTGGTTAACTCCGAAAACGGCAACCTGCCGTTTCGCCGAGCCGCGGCATTTGCCCTGGCGGCAATCCACACCAAGGAGGCGCTGCCGTACCTGGCCACGCTCATGGAAGACGCGGACCCGGAGCTGCGCGCCGAGTCGGTCCGCGGCCTTGGATCGTTCGCCAATGGGCTCCCGGTGCAGACCATGGCTGGGACGCCCAGCCTCTCTTATTTGCAATCGCAGCCCAGCAGCCCCTACCAATCCGTTGACACGGAAGCGCACTTTGCGCTGAACACAGAGTTTCTCGAGCAGAACGAATCCACCTACCTATCGTTTTGGAAGGCCTGGTGGCAGACCAACCACGCCGCGCTCGGCTATTAGAGCCTCGATCATTGTATCCTAATCATTTGCTGGCGGGTAATATTGGGGCGCCTTGTCTTGCGCCGGTGTCTTTGGGTGCTCGGCTGGGGTCCAAGATTGGCTCCATCTCTTGCATGTTCGCCCCGTTCCGGATGCGCTGGATTAGGAGATTCCCATGTCCACCACTGTCGTGACCTTCGGAGAAGTGATGCTGCGGCTCGCCCCGCCGGGATTCGAGCGCTTTCTGCAATCGCCGCAATTCGTGGCGACCTTTGGCGGCGGGGAGGCGAATGTGGCGGTCTCGTTGGCTGGGTTTGGCGTTCCGGCCCGCTTCGTGACGGTGCTGCCCTCGAACCCCATCGCCGACGCCTGCGTGGCCGAGTTGCGCGGTTTTGGCGTGGACACCTCGCAGATCGCGCGGGGCCGGGGCCGGATGGGCATTTACTTCCTGGAAGCGGGCGCCAACCAGCGGCCGTCCAAGGTGGTCTACGACCGCGCTGGGAGCGCCATCGCGCTGGCCCAGCCGGGGGACATCGACTGGGAGGCCGCGTTCCAGGGAGCGGGGTGGTTCCACGTGACGGGCATCACGCCGGCCATCAGCCAGGGCGCCGCGGACCTGGCCCTGGAAGCCTGTTCGAAAGCGCGCGCCCAGGGCTTGACCGTATCCTGCGATTTGAACTACCGCAGGAACCTCTGGAAGTACGGCAAGACGGCGCCGGAGGCGATGCGCGAGCTGGTGAAACTGGTGGACATCGCGATCGCCAACGAGGAGGACTGCCAGATGGCGCTGGGCATACAGGCGGGCGTGGACGTACACTCGGGCCAGTTGGATGTCTCCCAGTACGCGGCGCTGGCCGGGAAGGTGTTAGCCGAATTCCCGAACCTCAAGCAGATTGCCATCACGCTGCGGGAGTCCAAGAGCGCCTCGCACAACGGCTGGTCGGCCTGCCTGCACGACGGAGAGAGTTTCCTGGTGAGCCGGCATTACGAGATCACGCACATGGTGGACCGGGTGGGAGGGGGCGACTCTTTCGGCGCCGGGTTGATCTACGGGCTGCTGAACCTGGCGGGCCCGCGGGAAGCGCTGGAGTTCGCGGTGGCGGCCTCGTGCCTGAAACACTCGATCCTGGGCGACTACAACCGCTGCAGCGCGGAGGAAGTGAACCAACTGCTGAAGAGCGGCGGATCGGGGAGAGTGCAAAGGTAAGGCGCGAAGCGGGCTGCGATCTCCTATAATCGATGTATATGCGGGGTCTACTGGTTTCGGCTCTCTGGCTTGCGGCGGCGCTGGCGCAGCCGGCTCAGCAGCCCGCTCCGGCGAAGCCGTCCGAAGAGAAGGTGGAAGCGGCGCCGATCCGGGTGCAGGTGAACGAGGTGATCGTTCCGGTCAGCGTGACGGACGAGAAGGGCCGTTACGTGTCCGATCTGGAGGTGGGCGACTTCCGCATTCTGGAGGATGGCCGGGAACAGAAGATCGCCTTCTTCAACCGGGAGCGGAACCAGCCGGTGGTGGTGGGATTCCTGCTGGACCTGAGCAACGGGAGCCGCATGCACTGGGAGCAGTTCAGGGACTCGGCGAGGGAGCTGGTGTATAACCTGCTGACGGCCGAGCGGGAGAACCGCTACAGCGGGTTCCTGGTCACCTTCACCCACGAAGCGGAACTGGCGGTGAACACCACCAAGGATCCCGACAAGATCGTGGAGCGGATCGACAAAGCGAAGCCGGGCGGGGGCGCGGCTCTGTACGACGCCATCTACCTGGCGATTACACAGCACAAGTTGGTGCAGGGCGAGCCGATCGAGCCGCGGCGGGTGCTGGTGGTGATCGGGGACGGGAACGATAACGCGAGCAAGCACACCCTGGACCAGGTGATCGAGATCGCGCAGCGCAACCTGGTAACGATCTACGGCTTGAGCACAGTGGCGTTCGGGTTCTACCGGGAGGGCGACGACAACATGGTCCGGCTGACCCAGGAAACGGGGGGGCGGGTCGCGTACCCGCTGCAAGGATTGTACTCGGACATATCGGGATATCTGTCCAACCCCACCGACGAAGGCAACTATGCGATCCAGCCGGGAACGGGCGGGTACACAGCGGAGCTGGCCAACGGGATGTTCAACGCGATCGCCAACGTGGTGGGGGATATCACGACCCAGTACATCCTGCGCTACGTCCCCGCCAAGAGCGATACTCCGAAGCGGTTCCGCACGATCAAGGTGCAGGTTCCGTCGCTGCCGAATGTTTACGTGCGAACCCGCACGGGGTACTACCCGTACGCGCCGTAAGGAATGGCGCCGCCTCGGGATAAACCCTTATATAGCTGTGGAAGTTCTCCTCCGATGAGTTAAGCTGATAGCTGACAGCCGGTTGCTGCCGGCTGTCGGCTCGCTATGCCTCTCCTGGCGACGGAAACGCACCCGGCGCAGTATTCGATGGTGGAACTGGCTCTGCCGGGGCGGCGGCCCATCCCCTTTGGCGTCTTGCTTTACGACCCGGCCAACGACCGGCTCTACCATCGGTTTCGGGACGATGTGGGGGACCTGGCCGACCCGGAGGACGCGGAGGTGCTGGCGCTGGTTAGCGAGGATCTGACGGGCAGGATTCGGGAGCTGGGCGGGAAGCAGGTCCTGGAGTGGCTGGAAGACAGCCTGTCCAACGTGCTGCGGATCGGGGATCGCCGGCCGGCGGCGGTGCGGGATTTCCCCTTCGCACTGGAACGGCTGTATAGAGACAACGTGCTGGGGCTGGCTCGCGAGCCGGCCAAGGTTATCCCCTTCGTAACCCATCTGCCGGTGTATTCGCTGCGGGCGGCGGCCGGCAAGTTCGGCCAGGACATGGAAGCGGAGGCCGAGGACTGGGTGGCGGCGCCGGCGGGCCTGCGGGTGACGCCGGACATGTTCGTGGTCCACGTAACGGGCCACTCGATGGAGCCGGCCATTCCCGACGGCAGCCGGGCGGTGTTCCGCTACCAACCGGTGGGGTCGCGGCAGGGAAAGCGGGTGCTGGTGTGGCGGCGCGGCGCCTCCGAGGGCGGCGGAGAATTCACGGTCAAGGTTTACGAGAGCCGAAAACGGATCACGGAAGAGGGCTGGGAGCACACACAGATCCTGTTGAAGCCGCTGAATCCGGAATACGAAGTCCTGGAGCTGGACGAGTCGGGCCAGTACCAGATCCTGGGGGAGTTGGTGGGCTTGATCGCGGACGAAGAAACTTAGGAATCGTCAGAGAATAACCATTCCAATCTTCGGAGACCGCAAGAGCGCTCGAGGGCATCCTGCCGAGTGCAAGAAGGCGCTCAGAAAAGTGGGCAAAGGCACTTTCCGCCGCCGATGAACGCCGATCAACGCCGATGGGCAAAGCCCACTCGTTTTCAATCGGCGTTGATCGGAGTTGAGCGGCGACGAGTATTGAACCTGCTATTTCCTCACAGGCGGTAAGCAGGGCGGGCCGCCAACTGGCGCAGCACGTAGGGAAGAATGCCGCCGTGGCGGAAGTACTCGGCTTCCCGAGGCGTATCCACGCGGACGAGGGCTTCGAAGCTGCGCTCAGATCCGTCTGCGGCCACGGCGCGGACGCTCACCCGGCGCGAGCCTGTCAAAGCCTCGCGGATGCCCTGGATGGAGAACGCTTCGCGGCCGGTAAGTCCCAGACTGGCGGCGTTTTCACCAGGCGGAAACTCGAGCGGGAGCACGCCCATCCCGACCAGGTTGGAGCGGTGTATGCGCTCGAAGCTCTCGGCAACCACGGCGCGCACGCCCAGGAGATTCACGCCTTTGGCGGCCCAGTCGCGCGAGGAGCCGGAGCCGTATTCCTTGCCCGCCAAAATGAGCAGCGGCACGCCCTCGGCGCGGTATTTCACCGAGGCGTCGTAGATCCACATCCGCTCGCCCTCCGGCAGATGCTGGGTCCAGCCGCCCTCCGTGCCCGGCGCAAGCTGGTTGCGCAGGCGGATGTTGGCCAGCGTTCCGCGAACCATGACTTCGTGGTTGCCGCGGCGCGACCCGTAGGAGTTGAAGTCGCCGGGCTGGACGCCCTGGGCGATCAAATAACGGCCGGCCGGGCTCTCGACGGGGATATTACCAGCGGGCGAAATGTGGTCGGTGGTGATGGAATCGCCGAGCAAGGCGAGCACGCGCAGGCCGTCGAGATCGCCGACCGGCACGGAGGGGTCCGCCAGGGCTTCGAAATAGGGAGGCCGCTTGATGTAGGTGGATTCTCCGGTCCAATCGTAGATGTCGCCGGGCGGGATGGGGATGGAGTTCCACTGGGCGTCGCCCTGGAAGACCGTCGCGTACTGTTTGCGGAACATCTCGGCGCGGACGGAGGCGCCCACCACTTCGCGAACCTCTGCGGGCGATGGCCAGATGTCGCGGAGATAAACCGGGCGGCCGGCGCCGTCGAGGCCGAGCGGCTCGGAGTCGAGATCGATATCCACCGACCCGGCGAGCGCGTAAGCCACCACCAGAGGGGGCGATGCGAGGTAATTGGCGCGCACCAGGGCGTTGACGCGGCCCTCGAAGTTGCGGTTGCCGCTGAGCACGGCCGCCACCACCAGCCTCTCCTTGCGCACCAGCTCGGCGATCAGCTCGGGCAGCGGCCCGCTGTTGCCGATACAAGTGGTGCAGCCGTAGCCTACCAGGTGAAAGCCCAACTGCTCGAGGTAGGGCATCAGGCCGGCGTCCTCGAGGTAATCGCTGACCACCTTGGAGCCGGGCGCCAGGCTGGTCTTCACCCAGGGCTTGGATTGGAGGCCGCGCTGGCAGGCGTTTTTGGCCAGCAGGCCCGCGCCCACCATCACGGAGGGATTGGAGGTGTTGGTGCAACTTGTGATGGCGGCGATCACCACCGTTCCGTCGCCGATCTGGCCAGCGCGACGGGGCGGGGCGGTCAGGAACTCGCGGAAGTTGCGCTTGACGTCGGGCAGGTCGATGCGGTCCTGCGGCCGCTTGGGTCCGGCGAGGGCGGGCACGACCGTGGCCAGGTCCAGATCGACCAAACCGGAGAACACGGGGTCGGGCGATTGATCGGTGCGGAAGAGGCCCTGCTCCTTGGTGTAGGCTTCGACCAGAGCGATTAACTCGGGCGGGCGGCCGGTGAGCCGCAGGTAGTTCAGCGTTTCCCGGTCTACCGGGAAAAAGCCCATGGTGGCGCCGTACTCGGGCGACATATTGGCGAGGGTGGCCCGGTCGGCGAGCGATAGGGCGCTCAATCCGGGGCCGAAGTATTCGACAAACTTGCCGACCACTTTCTTCTGGCGCAGGATCTGGGTGACCCGCAGGACCAGGTCGGTGGCGGTGGAACCGGCGGGCAGGCTGCCATGCAACCGGAAGCCGATCACCTCGGGCAGCAGCATGGGAATCGGCTGGCCCAACATGCAGGCCTCGGCCTCGATGCCGCCCACGCCCCAGCCCAGCACGCCCAGGCCGTTGATCATGGTGGTGTGGGAGTCGGTGCCCACCAGGGTGTCCGGGTAGGCGAGGCCGTCTGCGGTGAAGATCACCGGGGCCAGGTATTCGAGGTTCACCTGGTGGACGATGCCGGTGTCCGGGGGAACAACCCTCAGGTTCGAGAAGGCCGACTGGCCCCAGCGGAGGAAAGCGTAACGCTCCCGGTTGCGCTGGAACTCGAGGATTGCGTTGGCGGAGAACGCGCCGGAGGAGCCGAACTGGTCCACCTGCACCGAGTGGTCGATGACCAGATCCGCGGGGATGAGTGGGTTGGCTCGCCGCGGATCCGCCCCCAGCGCCTGGAGCGCGTCGCGCATGGCGGCCAGATCGACGATGCAGGGCACGCCGGTGAAGTCCTGCAACAGCACACGGGCCGGCATGAAGCGAATCTCGCGCGAGCCGCTGCGGCCGCCCGCCACGAAATCGATGTCCGCCGCGGAGACGCCGCGCCCGTCCTCATGGCGCAGCAGGTTTTCGAGCAGCACCTTGATGGAATAGGGCAGGCGCGCGACATCGCCCACGCCCGCTTTTTCGAGTGCGCTCAGGGAACAGATCTGGTATTGGCGGCCGCCCACGCGCAGGGCGGACCGGGAGCCAAACGAGTCTAGGGATGGCATTTGACCGCTATTTTAGCGAATTGTATACTCGGACTCGGAAGTGGGAATTCGGATGGGGCTTCGGCCACTTCGAGCGCGGAGCATCCCGCGCCCGCTGGGTCCCTGCCGGGCCACCGATAGGCCTCAACTCCTGGTACGGAAGACGATATCGACGATCCTCGCCCAGGGAATGTAGTGGGTGGTCTCGGCGACACCAATGGTCTTGGTGATCACCAAGAAATCGGGGTCCGAGACATCGAAGGAGATTTCCCTTCCGCCCGACGGCCCCACTTCGAACTTGTCCAGGGGCGGGAAGGGCGGCGGGAAATCACCCAGCTCGGTGATGACCCAAACGGTAGTCTTCTCCCCACGGACCTTGTAGATCGACGATCCTTCGCCGGCGATCAACTCCATGGGCTCCATCTTCTCCTGGATGATTCTTTCCCAACTGCCTCTCGTCATGCCCGTGACCTCATCGCTCCATTATGCCGCGAGAACACCCAGAGCGGAGCGGAATTTTTGGGGGGCGGCGGAGGGCGGCTACATGTACTCGGGAACGTCGATGCCGAGCACCGCCAGCGTGCGCTCGAGCTGCTGGCGGAGGTAGCCGGTGAGCCACAGCAGAAAAACCTTCTTCTCGCGATGCTCCTCGGTGATGACCGGGTATTCGTGATAGAAATTGCTGAAGGCCTGGGCCAGTTGGAAGGCGTAGCGGGCGACGTGGGCAGGCTCGCCGGCGACGATGGCGCGCTCGATCGCCGCGTCCGCCTTCGAGGCGGCAACCAGGAGTTGCCAGAGGGGCTCGGAGCGGAGCTGGCGGCCCATCGCCTCCGGGGTCAGCTCGCGTGCGAAATCCGGCACCGCTTCGCCGCGCTCCTCGAGCTTGCGCCAGATGTTGCGAGCGCGCACGGCGGCGTACTGGACGTAGGGGCCGGTCTCGCCCTCGAAGCTCAGCGCTTCCTGAAAATCGAAGGCGATCACGGAATTCCGGGTGAACTTCAGCAGGAAATAGCGCAGCGCGCCCACCGCGATCTGGGTGGCCACTAGCCGCTGCTTCTCGGGCGGGTCTTCGGGATGGCGGGAGGCCACTTCGTCGAGCGCCTCTTCGATGAGTTTGTCGATGAGATCGTCGGCCTTCACGCCGAGGCCCTTGCGTCCGGAAACCTCGATGTAGGGCCGATTGCGGTCCTCCTCGGAAAGCCTGATGCCCAGTTCGGCCGAGCAACGCGGCGAGAGCGCGACCATTTCGTAGGAAAAGTGCACGCTGCGCGCGGCCTGCTCGTCGAATCCCAGCGCCTGGAGGCCGGCCACCACCACATCCTGCAAATAGGACTGGCGCGAATCGATGACGTTGTAGACCCGCGCGCCTGCTCCAAAGCCGGGCTGCGCGGGCTGCGGCTGGTCCGTTGTCACCCACAACTGGTGGCCGTTCGGGTAGGTCATGAGCGGGCGGTAGAAGAAATCCTTGCCCAGCAGGCCGAACTTCCAAAGCTGATAGGCGATGTCCTTGCCGACGTAGGTCACCGTGCCGTTGGAGCGGACGATCACCTTGCTATCTTCGGCGCCGGCGTCGGTGGAAAAGGCCGCGCCAGGCATTACCCAGCAGCCCGTGTTCTTGCCCTCGGTCTCCAGGTAAATGGCTTTGCGCTCGCGCAGCAGCTCGAAGGCGGTTGCCCAGAACTTCAGGTGCAGGATCTCGCTCTCGCGCGGCAGGACGTCGTAAACGATGCCCAGACGCCACATCGTTTTCAGGTGCGCCTGGACGATGGCGTCGGAAACGATGTGCGCCATCTCGGCCGCGGCGCCTTCGCCCGCTTCGATGGCGTGCAGGGTCTCCTGGCGCCAGGCGAGGGCAGCCGGGTTCTCGTGGTAATGGGCGGAGGTCCGCGCGTAGAGATCCCAGCAGAGATAGTCGAAGCGCGGGCTTTCGAGCGCCAGCCTGGCGACCTCGGCGGGGCTGCGGCCCTGCCAGTGGAGAAAGCCCACCACCACATCCGCCACCTGGACGCCGGTGTTGTCGATGTAGTTCTGCACCTCGACCCGGCGGCCGCGCACCCGCAACATGCGGACGAAGGTGTCGCCCAGCACGGCGTTGCGCAGATGCCCGATGTGCGCCGCCTTGTTGGGGTTGATGTTGGTATGCTCGACGATGATCTTGCCCTCCCGCGAGGGCTGGGCTTGCTCCGCCGCGCCCGCGAGCAGCGCGGCGCCATATTGGGCGCGGTCCAAACGCACGTTGATGAAGCCGTTGCCCGCCACCTGGAGGGCGGCCACGCCGGGAATCGAGCCGAGCTCCGCCGCCAGTTCCAGGGCGATGGTCTTGGGCGGGCGCTTCAATTGGCGCGCGAGCTGGAACGCGACCGGGAGCGCGAACTCGCCGAACTCCGGCTGCTTGGGCGATTCGACCGCGACAGGCCCTTCGAATCCGTAGCGGCTTCGAAGGTGCGCGGCGACCGAGTCTTGGAGGAGTTGTTCGATTGAATGGAACACGGAGATTCCAGTATAGCGGGCCACGCCGCCCTCAATCCGCTTCTGTTCCGGACGGAAATGTGAGACCCTAGAGAAAGCCGGAGTTCAACCCCGGCTGATTGGTCTTCCGGAGAGTGGCGAATGCTGCCCAGTTTCTTGGTGCCCGAGACGGTGGTCCGGGAAGACGGGCAAGGCCCTGGAATCGGCCTTGATTCGTCGCAGGGCAAACCGCTCCTGCTGACCCTCGGGATCACGCGCATCATCGAGCAGGAAAGCCTGGATGTTCTTGTGTGGGGATCGCCCGACAACGCGAATTGGGGCGACAAACCGCTGGCGTGTCTTCCTCAGAAGTTCTACTGCGGCACGTATCAGTTGGTGGTGGACCTGACCGGCCAGCCGGAAGTGCAATACCTGCGGGCCAGTTACAAGGTCAACCGCTGGGGGCACGGGGCGTCCAAGCCGCTATTCGGCATTTACCTCTTCGCGCAGGAAACCCAAGCGCACGCGGAAGCGAAGACGGCTTAGGCTCGCTTACAGCCCCCGCTCGCGCAACCTGTAGAAGAGCACCCGAGTAATCAACGAGGGGCGCTTGTGGTTGAGCGCGATCGCTTACAACCTGGGGAATCCGCGGCGGCTGGCGTTGCCAGAATGCCCGACATTACCGGATGCTGTTGGCTGGGAGCCATCGGGCCGGGCGGCGCTGAGGTGTTGGTGGAATGCGCTGGAATGCAGGCCGCAGGATCAGGGGATGGCGGCTCGGTGTAGAGTGAGAAGAAGCTGGGATCCAACATGAGAATTCCGGTTTCGACGAGCGAATGCAAGCCACGCTATGCCGCTGCGTTGGCGGTGGCGATTTCTTGTGTGCTGGCTCCCGTGCAGGCGCGCGCGCAGGGCGGGCCGCCGTACTACACTAACGATCCGGGAACGCCCGGCAATCGGAACTGGGAAATCAATCTGGCATACATGCCGTTCTTATACAGCGGTTCCTCCACGTCTCATGTGCCGGACGTGGATATCAATTACGGCGTGGGCGATCGAATCCAATTGACTTTCGAGAATGCGTGGTTGCGCGTGGAGAACGGCGCGGACGCCGCAAGGTACGGCCTGGGGCAGGACCAACTCGGCGTGAAATGGCGGTTTTACGAGAACGGCAAAACGGGCTTCGAAATGTCCGTCTTCCCGCAGGTGTCGATCAACAATCCCGATCGTTCGGTTCAACGAGGCATCGTTCCACCGGGCGCCAGCTTCCTCATGCCCGTGGAGTTCTCGAAAAAACTGGGACCGATCGACGTCAACTGGGAAGTTGGCTACAACGCGGTTCATCTCGGACCCGACGGGTGGCTCGCGGGTCTGGTGGTGGGACACGATATGTCGAAGAAGCTGGAGTTGGACGGCGAGTTCTACGGACTGGGGACGTTCCACGATTCGAACGGCCAACAAACGTTAGGCGCGGGAGCGCGCTGGAAACTGCGCCCGCCATTCATTCTCTTGCTGATGGCTGGACGAAGCGTAGCGCCCGCGCACAATCGCCAGCCCACATTCGTGGGTTATTTCGGTATGCAATTCTTGCTTCCGCCGAAGCCGTTCGAGTAGGAGTGGCCGACGGAAAGGCGTGCGGCGCCGCGCGAGGCTAGAAGGACACATCGACGATCTCGTCGCCGCCGGCCGCCGCACTTACTACTACGTGCAGGTTCTGCGCCGCCGGATCGTAGAACCAGGTTCCGGGCGCGAGCTGCGCGCGGGCGGCGGCCTGGACTAGCCCAGTATCGCCGAGCATCACTTTACGGCAGGCCGGCGTGTGGTGAACAATCCACTCATAGGTGCGGGCCTTAAGGGACTCGGACTCGAGGCGGAGGAACTCGCCGGCCGGGGCGGCATGCATCTGGGAGACATCAGCCAGATCCTCCTCGAAAAGGAAAAACTCCGCGCCCAGTTGGGGGAAATAGTGCAGCTCGAGCGGCGCGCCTGGAGCCTCTCCAGCCAGCGGCAGGATGGTCCCGTTGCGCGTGAAGATGGGCAACTGCCCGGGCACTGTGGGCACGGCGATTTCCTGGCGGCCCTGGTAGACCTGGTTGGTGCGCAGATCGGTCCAGACACCTTGCGGCAGATAGACGCGGACGGTTTCGACGGCGCCCAACACAGGGGCCACTAGCAGCTCATCCCCGACCATGAACTCGCTGCTATACCGCGCGGCCAGAGCGTCTTTGGGAAACTGCATGGCCAGCGGGTGGATCAGGGGCGCGCCCCGAACCTGCGCCTCGTAGCCATAAGCCACCAGGTAGGGGACCAACCGCGCCCGCCAGTCGAGCATGGCGCGGAGCGTTTGGTCCGGGGAGGCATAGAGCGTCGGAATGAATGCCGCCAGTTGCGAGGCGCGGGCCGCGAGCGCGCCGCCGGAAGCCTGGTAACGGGAGAGGTCGAACGAAGGCACGAGCATAGCGGACATGCTCTCGTGCTGGAGCGCGTACACGGTTCCCCGCAGTTCGTCCCAGGAGGCCTGGCCGGCGGAGTTCCGGCTAGGTTTACGGATAGTGAGGTCCGCGGCGCCGAAATACTCGGCCTCCGCGGCCGCACGCAGGTGCTCTTCCAGAATCTCCTTGGGGGACGGCCCGTAGTAGAAGAAGAACTCGACGCGGTCGCCGGGGACGGTGGTCCGCCAGCGGTCCGGCCGGGAGGAAGCCAGATCGAAGGTATATGCGCCGGGGGTGCGGAAGTACTCGCCATATCCCGCGCTGGAGATGAGGAACGGCTTCGTGGCCTCGATCAGCGAGCCGCGCAGGTCGAGATTGGGGGTGCGGCGCGAACCCAGGCCGTAAAAGCGCTCCGAGGCCGCCACGGTATTCTCGATAGCGATCTGGTCGCCCTCGCGGCGCAGCGTGACGCTCGCGAGCGGCCCATCCCTGGCCTGGATATCCAGGCGACCCGCGTCTTTGGTTAGCTCGACGGTGAGATACCGCGTGTGGAAACGCAGGCGCGCGCCCAGATCCTCAACCGCGACGGCGACCGTGGCAGTGTTGATCGGGGCGGCCGACGCCGATGGCGCACCCAAGTTCCTGGCGAGACGGAACGTGGAGGGGCTGACCCACTCGATCCGCGCGCTTCCCTGGGCGAGTTGCAGCTCGAAGGTGTTAGCCAGCCGGATCGGCACGCCCTGCCCGTAAACGGACCCGCAGAGCAGGCCGATGGCTGCCACCAGTTTGCGCATCTACAGGGTTACCAGCCGTTCTTGGATTTCGCCGGTCACTCGCGCGCCGTCCGGCCCGACGAACACGTCAACCTCGGAGCGGATGCCGAACTCGGGCAGGTAGATGCCCGGCTCGACCGAGAAACACGTCCAGGGGATGATGCGGCGTTCGTCGTGGGTTTCGAGGTTGTCCATGTTGGCGCCCGCTCCGTGGACCTCGGCGCCGATCGAGTGGCCGGTGCGATGGGTGAAGTACTCTCCGAAGCCGCGCTCGTTTATGACGGCGCGCGCCGCGTCGTCCACTTCAAAGCCGCACAGCGGACGGCCGGCGGCGATGGCTTCCTGGGCCAGGGCGACCGCGGAGTCGCGCGCCTGGCGCACGATCTCGAAGACGTTTTGGACGGCATCGGGCGGCTGTGGGCCGCAGTAGCCGGTCCAGGTGATGTCGTAGTAGACGCCGTCGGGGGAATCGACCTTGGCCCACACGTCCATCAGCAGACAATCCCCGGGCCGGATTTCGCGATGCACTTCCGCGGTTGGCTCGTAGTGCGGATTCGCGGAGTTCTCGTTGACCGCGATGGTGGGGCCGTCGCTCGTCACCAGCCCTTCCCGTGCGAAACCCCGCTGGAAGAACTGCTGCACGTCGAATTCGGTCACGCGGCGGCCGTCGCGGAGGCAATCGGCCACCAACTGGAAAGCGGCCCGGCGGATGGCATCGACTTTGCCCGCGGCCTCGAGGTGGCGGTCCAGATTGGCCTGGGTCCAGCGGGCCTCGAAATACTGGATCAGGTTGGCGGAGCTGGCCACTTCGACGCCCGCGGAGCGCACCAGCTCGACGGTGCCCGCATCGACCATGGAGACGATGGGCAGCGCGCAGTTCGGCGAATACTGCATGGCCACGCGGCGGCATCCCGCCAGCATCTGGCGGAGCCCTTCCATCTGCTCGGCCCAGCTAGAATAGGCTTGCTTCCGTCCCGGCAGCGCATCCAGCATGAACGCCTCGATGCGATGCACCAGACCGCGCGGCTCGCCGTGAGCCGGAATCAGGTAGTACCAGCGGCGAGACATGACCGAGACCTGCTGGAATCCGAGCACGCGGTAAGCCAGCGGGTCGCGGCGATGATGATCGAAGAACAGCCAGCCATCCAGACCTTCCTCGGCGAGTTGCGATTGAATGCTTGCCAGGTCCATTTCAGTTCACTCCTCCCATGAGGCCCTTGATGGGCTTGACCAGTAACATCAGCGCGATCCCCACGCCGATGGCGAAGCCAGCCACCACCGCGAACAGCGAAGCGGTCGAGAAGGATTCGTAGAACGAGGCCACACGGCCGCCGATGTAGTTGCCCACGGCGTCGGAGAGGAACCAGACGCCCATCATGAGACTGGCGACTCGGGCGGGCGCGAGCTTGGTCATGGCGCTCAGGCCGACCGGGCTGAGGCACAGCTCGCCGCAAGTATGCAGGAAATAGGTGGCCGTGAGCCAGAGCGGGCTGACCGCGACACCGGAAGCGCCCCGCAGCGCTGCCACGCCCACGACCACGAAGCCCAGCCCAACCAGCACCAGTCCCAGGGCGAATTTGGCGGGGCTGGACGGCTCGCGCTTGCCCAGACGAATCCACAGCCAGGCGAAGGCCGGGGCCAACAGAATCACGAAAAGCGAATTCAGGGATTGGAACCAGCTCGAAGGGTAGGGATGGCCAAAGATGCGGTTGTCGGTGCCGCGGTCGGCGAAGAGAGTGAGCGTCGAACCGGCCTGTTCGTAGGCCGACCAGAACAGCGCGGCCGCCAGGAACAACGCTCCGGTGGCCAGGAATCGCTTCCGTTCCTGAGGGGTCCACTCGGCGCTGGAGAGCAGCCAGCCGAAGACTCCGACGGTCAGCGCGATGAGCAGAACGCCCAGCGCATTTCCGACGAAGTTAGCGGTAATCTCGACCATGCCGGCGAGCGAAAGCACGAGCGGCACGCCGATCAGTGCGACGAGTGAAGCGGCGGCGATCCCGAGGCCCCGCTTTTGCTTGCGCGCGGCTTCGGGGCTGGCGGGGCGCACGGGATGCAGTCCGGCCTCGCCCAGGTGCTTGCCGCCCAGGACATACTGCACCAGGCCCAGCGTCATGCCCACGCCGGCCAACACGAATCCCAGGTTCCAGTTCACGCGTTGCCCGACGTATCCGCAGGCCAGCGGGGCGAAGAACGCGCCCAGGTTGATTCCCATGTAGAACAGCGAGAAGCCCGCGTCGCGCCGGTGGTCCTCGGCCGCATAAAGCTGCCCTACCATGGTGCTCACGTTGGGCTTCAGCAGTCCCGTGCCCAGAACCAGCAGCACCAGCCCCAGATAGAAGAACGCAACCGCGTGAACACCCAGGCTGAATTGGCCCAGCGCGATCAGAATCCCGCCGAAGAGCACCGCGCGGCGCTGCCCGAGGATGCGGTCGGCGATCCAGCCGCCGGGCAGGCTCATCAGGTAAACCATCGCGGTGTAGAGGCCGTAGATGACGCCCGCCTTGGCGACGCTGAAGCCCAATCCGCCGCGCTCGAGGGCGGCCGTCATGAACAGGATCAGGAGGGCGCGCATGCCGTAATAGCTGAAGCGCTCCCACATTTCGGTGAAGAAGAGGGTAGCCAAACCGCGGGGATGGCCGAAGAAGGTAGCGCCGGTAGCGGTCACGATGCGGCCACCCTGCGGCATTGGATGTCGGTACGGAAGCTCGCCACCCCCGCGGCGCCCCGGGGATCCACTACCTGAAAGCTTATGGCGTCGTCCAGCCAGTCCTGGCTGGATCCATCGAAATACTGCGTGGCGGCGGTCAGCGTGTATTCCTGCTGGGCCAGCAGGCACTCGAAGCGGAACTCGACTTCGAGCCGGTCGCCCGCGTGGAACTCGCCCAACTCGCGGGCTTCCAGGCGGGTGTTGGTGCCGAAGACGTCGATGCCGAGGCGGTTGCGAATCAGGATACCCACGATGGGGTCGGAGACGTCCTTGCGGAATTGGGCCGCCACGCGTGCCGTCACCCGGTCGCCGTTCATGGCCGTGGTGCAGGCCACGCCCGCGTCGTTCAGAAGCTCGACGGAGGTGATTTCGCTCGCGCCATCGCCATGCCGGAAGCTGCTGGCCAGCCCGCCCCGCCCATCCTGTTCCGGGCTGCGCTTCTGGCGCGCCACGACCAGGCCGACATAGCGATTGACGACGTCGCGGGGGGATCCTTCCGCCTCGATGCGCCCTTCCAGCATCAAAACGGCCCGGTGCGCCAGTCGCTTCACCAGACCCAGATCGTGCGACACGAAAAGCACGGTGACCTTGCGGTCCTTCAGTTCCTCGAATTTCTGAATGCAGCGATTGGCGAAGATGGCGTCGCCGACCGCCAGGGCTTCGTCGACGATCAGGATCTCCGGTTCGACGTGAATGGCGGTCGAGAAGGCCAGACGGACGTACATGCCGCTGGAGTATTCCTTCACCGGGCGGTCGATGAAGTCGCCGATCTCCGCGAACGCGGCGATACGGGGAAAGGCGGCCTCGATCTGGGCCGGCGTGAGGCCCATGATCTCCCCGTTCATGAAGACGTTCTCGCGGCCCGTGAACTCGGGATTGAACCCCGCGCCCAGCTCGAGCAGCGCCGCGACCCGGCCCTGCGTCGCCACACGCCCGCTGGTGGGCCGCAGGATACCGCAGACAAGCTGCAACAGCGTGCTCTTGCCGCTGCCGTTGGGTCCTACGATACCCAGGATCTCTCCGCGCTCCACCGCGAGGCTCACGTCGCGCAGCGCCCAAAAATCCGAGTGCGCCCGGCGGGAGCCGAAGGGCAGCAGTTCGAAGATGCGGTCCGACGGCCGGCGGTAGAGATGAAAGACCTTCGAGACGTTCTGAACCAGGACCGCGGCCAAGGACCCTCCTCATTGAGGGTACAGGCTGGAGGCGGCGCTCGGCAAGGAGCGGGGCGCGGAATCTACTTCTCGGCCAGCCAGGCGATGAAGAGGCCGTCGGGCGGGACGTCTTCCCAATAGGAGATGAAGCGGCTGGAGACGCGGCGGCAGTGGCGGCGGAGCAGGCGCTGGAGCTGGCGGCGGGTGAACCATTTCTCCCAGTCGGGAGTTTCCAGGCGGCCCCATTTTTCGGCGTTCTTGTCGATGATGACGACGCGGCCGCCGGGGGCGACGACGCGGCAGATCTCGGCGACGGCGCGCTCGATATCAACGGCGTGCTCGAGGGATTCGGTGGCGTAAGCGGCGTGGAAGGCGCCGTCGCGGAAAGGCAAGTCGGTGAGGGAGCCGGCGCAGGCGCGGATGGCGGGCGGGACGAACTTGAGCATGGACTCGGCGAGGTCCAGCCCGCAGATCGCGGCACGCGGATGACGCTCGGCGAGCACGCGGGCGAAGCGGCCCTTGCCGCAGCCGGCGTCGAGGACGCGCTTCCCGGCCAGGTCGCCGAAGAAATCCAGGATCAGTTGGACGTGGTAGATGCGAGGGTCGATGGTGGAGGGGAAATGCTCCTCGTCGCCCGCGGCTTGCTCGAAGGAGTCGCGAATCCGCCGGCGGAGATCCGCGGTCAAAGGCTCGGCCTGTTTCTTCCGCCGAAAGAAGTTCACGCGCGGGTCAGGAAAATGGGCAGGCCCGCTTTGTTGGCGTAGTTGGGGCGGTAGCGCTCGGTGTTGTACATGGACTCGATGTCCACAGTGCGCGGGCCGAGCTTGGGGTCGGGAATGGGCATGCGCGCGTAGCAGCCGTTGACGATGGCCATCATGACGCCGTGCTTATCCTCGAGCAGGCAATCCATGGCCATGTTGCCGAAGGTGCAGGCGACCAGCTTGTCGACGAAATCGGGATCGCCGCTGCGCAGCTCATAGGTGAGGTCGCTGACCACGGTTTCTTCCTTGGCGCGCTTCTGGATCTCCTGGCTGAGGTCCTCGGCAACGCTCATCTTCTTGCGGTGGCCGAAGGCATCGGGCTCGCCATACTCGCGGACCTGGTAGCCCTCCCATTCGGCGCCTTCGGAGAGGACGCAGATCGAGTAGTTGCTGGGGTTGTCGCGCTTATCCTTGATGAGGAGTTCGATGAAGCGGTCGAGCTTGAACTTGTACTCGGGAATGCCGCAGCGCATGGAAGTGACGTAGGCGGTGTACAGGGCGGTGTAACCCGCATCGCGGCCGAAGACCCGGAAAATGCCGACGCGCTCGTGGGAGCCGACGGTGGTGCGCTGGCGCTGGATGGCGTCGCTGGCGCGGCTGATGGCGGTCGAAAAACCGATGCAATACTCGGTGTTGCGCACGTCGTTGTCCATGGTCTTGGGGATGGCGATGACCTTCATGCCCACCTTGTCGAGCGTGGCGGCGTAGCTGAGGGTGTCGTCGCCACCGATGGCGATGAGGAAGTCGATGCCGAGGCGGTCCAGGTTCTTGACGACCTGCGGGGTGAGGTCGAAGACCGTGGAGGTCACACCCTTCTTGGTGAACTCGGACTTGTGGAACTCGAGCCCCTTGAGGTGCTCGGGCACGCTCTTCATCTTGGAGGGGTTGGTGCGGCTGCTGTGGAGGATGGTGCCGCCGGTGCGGTCGATGGTGCGGGTGTTCTCGCGGTCGAGCGGCCAGATGTAGCGGGCCTGGCTGGCGGGGTCGTCGAAATTGACGTGGGTGAGCCCTTCCCAACCGCGACGGATGCCGATGACTTCGCAGCCGATCTCGGCGGCGCGGTAGACCACTCCCTTGATGACCGAGTTGAGGCCGGGGACGTCGCCGCCGCCGGTGAGAATCGCAATGCGTCTTGTGGACATGAGCACTCCTGAGTAGTGGGGGGAACCGGAAACGGCGCCCTCAGAGTTTTCGATCTCCAATTATAGCGGAACGGGGATGGTGGGTGCCGGGTCAGGTAGTCCGCTAACTCTGCGTTGAGCCATTTTCGGGTTGCGTTTTGACCAGACCCTCCGGCAGGGGTTCGCCAGCCCTCATCCGTTCGCGGAAATCCCGCATTGAAGCTCGCAGCTGGTGTTGCCGCACCTTCAGCGAGTCGGTCTCCGCTTGGGCATCCGCTATCACGGCTTCCCATCCAGGCGGCTCACTTGTATGCTTGACATGTGATATGTTATGTGATACTGTTGTATTAGCTATGACGTTTGATTATGAATCCTGGATCAAGCAAGCTCAGGGACGTTTGGAGCTTCTCCACAGCCAACGCGCGGCCATCGAAGACGAGATCGCCAACTTGGAACGGGGGATCGCTGGCTTCAGACCCCTCGTGAAGAGCATGTGGGCTGGTCCTGACGCGGGGATCACTGCCTCTATTCGCAACGTGTTCAAAAGACAGCCGGACCGGATATGGACTCCACCGGAGATTCGCGATGAACTGCTCAGGATCGGAGTGAATCTGTCCCAGAAGAACCCGCTTGCAACCATCCACCAGATACTTGATCGGTTGCTCCGAAGCGGCTACATCAAGCCGCTCGTTGTCGACAGCAGGACGAGCTACCTATACGCGAAGTAAGAGTCTGCGAACGAGCAGCCAACAAAGAAGGGTAAGAAATGATTTCCGGTGACCCAGAACGGGGCCGCCAACTTTTGAACCACTCTGCCGGTAGTTGCGAGCTACCGGCAGAGTCAGCCTCGGGCCGGAGCCAGAAGCGAGGGATTTCTCACGTCCCCTTCCATTTTGGACCGGACCTGAAGAAAGGTCAAGGTCCACGTGACCTGCCACAACTGCCGAAGTGAATACCGCGAGTTTGGCAAACACAGAAATGGCCTGCGTCGGTACCAGTGCCGCCAGTGCCGCAAAACGTTCACGGAGCCGCACTCGGACACGCTAGAGGGCATGTACTTGCCTGTCGAGAAAGCCGGAGTGGCGTTGCGGATGCTGCTCGAAGGCAACAGCGTTTCGAGTGTGGAGCGGCTCACGGAAGTTCACCACACGACCATCCTAAAGCTCCTGGTGCTCGCCAGAGAGAAGTGCGAGCGCGTTCTCGGCCAGAAGCTCACGAACGTTCCGGTTCGCGACGTTGAGGCCGATGAACTCTGGAGCTTCTGCTGCTGCAAGCAGAAGCACGTGACGCCGGCTATCGCCGGGCGCAGCGTCGCTGGGGATGTCTACACGTTCATCGCTCTGGAGACGCACACCAAGTTGGTGCTCAACTTCGTAGTTGGCCGTCGCGATCAGGCCAGCACGGACGTGTTCGTCGAGGGCTTGCGGCTCGCCACTTCGGGACGGTTCCAGATCACAACGGATGGTTTCGCTCCTTACCGTTCGGCAGTCAGCAGCACCCTTGAAGACCGGGCCGACTATGCTCAAATTCTCGCCGAGTCCACAAGTCGCTGAGGATGACCCCGGCTATGGCTAGCGGAATCGCGGACCACATCTGGACCCTGCGTGAACTACTGGAGGCCGCATGATCGAATGGCTACCCGCTCTTGAACGTCCGCCACCACGGGGCCCAGCCGGAAACGGCTGGGCTTTTGGGTGCAAAAAGACCTTGACGCACCCAATCTGCTAGGCTGGCGGCATGGGCCAAAGGTTAAGACCGTCCGTGGCTGATCCCCACCTGAAGACCACCAGGGCGAAGGTACACCTTGACGCTTTGCGGAAAGAGCTTCATTCTTTCTGCGAATCTAAGCCATATTCCTTCGTTCGCGAGGAAGATATCGAACACGGAAGATATCGCATCCGCGTTGACATCGGCGCCATTCCGGATTCGATCTTCCTTATCGCTGGAGATCTGCTCTATTGTCTTCGCTCCTCCCTGGATCAGTTGGTTTTTGCGCTCGCCCACTTAACGGTTCCGTATCCCGAGGACACCCAGTTCCCCATTCTCGCCAAGGACATCGCTTCCGACAAAGACACCAGAAAGAGGTTCGAGAAACAGACCCATGGGGTGCCCACAGAGGCAGTCCGCATCATCGAATCGCTTCAGCCGTATCACGGAGGGAATGCCGGAGCCATCAGAAGTCATCTTCTGTGGCGTCTTAACTGGCTTGGGAACATCGACAAGCACAGGCGAATCCCCCTTCATGGAGGGGAGATCGTCTTTGCCTTCCCCTTCTTGCCTAAGGCCTCTGCTCCCATGATCGAATTCGATCACGACAACGGCGTGATAAGTGTGCCGATTGGCCTCAAAAGTCAAATGGCACTCGATCCAACTGTTTCCTTCGAGGTAGTCTTCGGCGACCTTAGTGACGGGATCGCCTGCAACTTCAACGGGATCGAGCAGATATACAACTTCGTTGCTGAGGACGTGATCCCACGATTCGCGAGATTCTTCTCGTAGGCAGTACGACGGGTCGCAGGGTCCGCACCGACCTCCCCGCCGTGTTTCCGTTGTCACCAAGTTCCCCCCTCCGGCCCCAAAATCGCCGTCAACGCACCTTTAGCGCACCACCGAGAAATGCGCAGTGTTCTAAGAGCGCGTTGAGGAGGCCCGCATTCACTTCCTGGCTCTGCAAAAGAGTGAGCCGCCAACCGCAAGTGCCACGCCGACAGCGGCCTCCAGTTTCGCCTGGGTGGACCAGCCGCTCCAGGTACCGGAAAATGAGTCCCCACGACTGGAGTAGCCCAGAATTCCGTGGATTAGGAGACCGGCACCGATCAGGGTCAGGGCCACGCCAATCCAGGTCGGGACTCCGCCAAGTCTCTGCATGACTGCAACTCTAGCACGGCTTCCGCAAGCGGTGAGGTGGTCCGAATTCAGCAACGCACCTTGTAGGACACTGCCCCGGGGTCAAGCCCAATAGGCGACGCCGGGCTGGTCCTTGATGATCAGGTTTTGCAGGAACCGGACGGCCTTGGAGAGGCCCTCCTCGGCCGACATGAGGCTATCCTCGTGCTCGATCGAGAGGACGTAATCGTAGCCGTACATGCGCAGGGTAGAGATGAACTCGGCCCACCAGTCGGCGCCGTGGCCGTAGCCGACCGTGCGGAACATCCAGGAGCGGTTGCGCTCGTCGGTGTACTTCTTGGTGTCGAGCACGCCGCACTTGGGCAGATTGTAGGGGTAGAGCTGGGAATCCTTGGCGTGGACGTGGAAGATGGCGTCGCCCAGGATGCGGACGGCGGCGATGGGATCGATGTTCTGCCAGAACAGATGGCTGGGATCGAAGTTGCATCCCAGGCTGGGTCCGGCGGCGGCGCGCAACTTGAGGAGGGTCTCGGGATTGTAGACCACGAAGCCGGGGTGCATCTCGAGGGCCACCTTGACGCCATGCTCGGCCGCGAATTTGGCCCGCTCCTGCCAGTAGGGGATGACCACCTTGTCCCACTGCCAGGAGAGGATCTCCTGGAAGTGCGGAGGCCAGGCGCAGGTGACCCAGTTGGGATATTTGGCGGTCTCGCTGTCGCCGGGGCAGCCGGAGAAATCGACCACTACGGGCACGCCCAGGCGCTCGGCCAGCAGGATGGTCTGGCGATTGGTTTCCTGGTTGAGTCGGGCGATCTCCTGGTTGGGGTGGAGGGGGTCGCCATGGCAGCTCAGGGCGCTGATGGAGATGCCGTGGTCGGCGAGAACGGACTTGAAGTCGCCGAGCGCGGCAGCGTTCTCAAGCATTGACAGCTTGCAGTGGGGATCGCCGGGGTAATTGCCGGTGCCCAGCTCGACGGTCGTAATGCCAAGATCCGTGAGCCTGGCGATGACCTGGTCCAGCGACAGGTTGGCCAACAGCGCGGTGAAAACGCCGACTTTCATGAGCACTCCTCCTTGACGGGGCGGTCGCGATTCCAGTGAACAGAATAACAGAAACGGCGGGGCGGACTGGGGCGTAAGATACGAGTAGGAGGGAGCGAGTGCGGGCGATCCTGATCGTTGCGGGTGTGGCGTGGACGCTCGGCGGCGCGGCGCAGCAGCAGGCGCAGCCGAGCTTGACGGCCGAGCAGATCATCGAGAAATCGATCGAGGCCAGCGGGGGCCGGAAGGCTTTGGAGAAGGTGACCTCGATGGTGGTCGAGGGCCTGATGGGAACCGAGAGCGACGAACTGCACAACGCGGTGAAATACTACGCCAAAGCGCCCAACAAGCGGCTGATCGCGATGACCTTCGCGGCGGCCGGCGAGATGCGGCAAGGGTTCGACGGCCACGCGGGGTGGATCCAGATGCCGGGGGAGGCGCCCGCCGAATTGACGGGGGAGCAACTGGCCGGCGCGGGGCGTGAGGCGGTTTTCAACGAAGCGCTGAAATGGCGGGAGCTGTACCCCAAGGCCGAACTGAAGGGCCAGGAGAAGGTGGGCGGCCGCGAGGCGTACGCGATCGAGCTGACGCCGGCGGCGGGCAAGCCGGTAACCCAGTTTTTCGACGCGGAGACATTCCTGCTGGTACGGCAGATGGGCAACTTCGAGACGCCGCAGGGGGCGATGGATATCCGGGTGGAGCTATCGGACTACCGGGATGTTGGCGGCGGGGTGAAGTGGCCGTTCCTGACGCGGCAGGTGATGCCGGTGGGGGAGGTGATCATGCGGATCACCGAATTGAAGCTCAACGCCGCGATCAACGACGCGGTGTTCGCCAAGCCCGTGGCGGCAGCGGCGGCGAAGTAGCTCAGCGCCAGGTCTTCCAGGCCAGGAACAGGGCGCCGGCCAGGAAGCCGAGCAGAGCCTTGTATTCCTCGTTCCTGGCATAGAGCCGCCAGCGGAAACGGCCGGGGGCGCCGGCGCGTGCGAGGCGGGGCCACAGAAGCGGGACGCGGGCCGCGTAATCGGCATACTCGGGGAAAAGAGCGCGCAGGTGCTGTTGCTCGAGCTGGATGGCCGGCAGATACACCAGAGTGAACACGGCAGCGAACAACGCGGCCAGCAGCAGGCGCCAAGAGGCCACGGCCAGGCCCGCGGCCACAATCAGAGTTCCCAGATAGAGTGGATTGCGGAGATAGGCGTAGGGACCGCTGGCGGCCAGCTTCTCGTTCTTGGCGAGATGCCCGGCGGCCCAGCCGCGCAGCCAGAGGCCGAGCGCGGCGATGGGCAGTCCGGCTGCGATCGAGCCGGGAGTGGGGGCGGCGAACCAGGCGAAGGCCACCACCAAAAGGAACCCGGCCGGCACGCGAAAACGGGCTACGAGATCGGCGTAAGGCTTGGGGAACATACTCAGAGCCGGGCCTTCAAGGCGTCGAAGACCAGGTCCGGGGAGATGGATTGCATGCTGGGATCGAGGGCGCGGCGCTGGTGACTGGTAACGGCGGTGGGGCTGCGAAGCACGGTGAAGGAGCCGCCGTAGGGGCCGTTGCGGGCGGGATCGGTGGGGCCGAAAATGGCCACTCCGGGTTTGCCCAACGCGGCGGCCAGATGCGTGGGGCCGCTATCGCAGCCGAGAACGGCGGAAGCGCGGCGCGTCGAGTGAATGAGGCCCGGGAGTCCCGAGATGTTGACCAGCGCGCCGGGGACGGACCCCAGCAGCGAGCGGGAGCCGGGCGGGCCATTGAGCACCAGCGGGAGGCCGAGTTCGTCGCGCAGCCGGCGGGCCAGCACGCGGAAATGCTCGAGCGGCCACTGCTTAGCGCCCCAACCGGCTTGCGGATTGGCGAGCACGAAGCCGCCTTCGGGCAGATCGCCTTCGGGAATGCCAGCCGGGAGCGGGAATTGAAGCAGGATGGTGGAGGCTCCAGCAGCGGCGGCCAGCTCAAGATTGCGGTCGACGACGTGAACGGCGGTCGTACGAACGCGGCTGGAGTAGAACAGGGCGGCGAGCCTTTCGCGCACCTGCGACTGGTGGAATCCGAGGATGCGGTCGGCGCGGGCGATGGAGGCGACGAGGGCGGACTGGATGAGGCCTTGAAAATCGACGGCGAAGTCGTAGCGCGCGTGACGCAGGGCGCGCCAGGCATCGGCCAGGCTGCCAGCCTTGCGGCGATCCAGGCGGATGATGTCGTCGACGAAGGGATTGGCCTCGAGCAATTGCGCCCAGCGCGGATGGACGACCCAGGTGAGAGTGGACCCGGGAAAGCTGTGCTTGAGCGTGGCGCAGGCCGGCAGAGCGTGGATGACGTCGCCCATGGAACCGATCCGGACGACCAGAATGCGCGGGTTAGATCTGCTTTTGGCGGTCGTGAACACGCTGTATGAATTCCTGGGTACGGCGCTGGTCGGCGGCTTCTTCGCAGAATACGGCCTCCGCTGGGATCGACTCGGCAAGGCCCGGCGCAAGGGGGCCAGGGAGTATGACGTAGTCTACCATGCACAGCGCGGCGACCAGTTCGGCGCGGGCCTGCGCGGAGAGCACGGGGAGGGGAGGGTCCTGGAGGGCGACGAAGAGCGCTCCGCCACGAGGCGCGATTTCGGCCAGACGCCGGGCATGCGCCGCCAGGAGCGGATCGAAGAACCCGCCGACCAGGGTCACGGGCTTTCCGGCGGCGCGGCAGGAGCGGGCAGCCGCGGCGGCGTGTTCGACGGTGACGATTTTGGTCCGGGTGTCCACGCGACTTCCTATTTGACCAATTCGAGGGCCGCCTGCGCCACCTGCTGCGCAGTGACGCCGGTCATGCAGCGATGGTCGATGGGGCAGTCGCGGAACTGGCAGGGACTGCAATCCACCGGTTGGCGCAAGATGCGGAAATGGGGACCGGCGGGCGCGGTGGCAATCCAGTCGGTGGGTCCGAAGACGGCGAGCGTGGGCACGCCCAGCGCGGAGGCGACATGCATGGCCCCGGAATCGTTGGCCAGGAAGAGGCGGCAGGCGGCGGCCAGCTCGACGAATTGCGCCAGCGTGGTCTCTCCCGCCAGGTTGAGGACCCGGCAGCCGTTTTTCCGGATCTGGGCGGCCAGCAGGCGGCACAATGCCTGTTCCTTGGGCGAACCAAACAAGACGACGCCGGCCTGGAGCGAAGCGGCGAGCAGCGTGGCGGCCTCCACGAAGCGTTCTGGCAGCCACTGCTTGGCGCGGCTGTTCTCGGCGCCGGGGCTGATGCCGATGACAGGCAATGGAAATCCCAGGGCCTGGAATCGTTCCTGGCCGATCCGGCGGGCTTCTTCGGAGCCGTAGAGCAGAATGGGCGCGGCAGGCGGCAGCTCGGGGAGGATTCCGGCGCGGCGCAGAAGTTCGAGGTAGTAGAAGCTCTCATGGCGCGGGATTTCGCTGGGACGCGGCGGCGGGATGGCGGCGGTGAGCAGAAATCCGCGGCCGTCGCGGCGGTAACCGATGCGTTGCGGGATGCCGGCCAGGCGGGCAATCAGAGCGGCCTCGAAAGAGTTGGGGAGCAGGATGGCGGCGTCGAAGCGGCGCTGGCGCAGAGCGCGGGCCAGACCCAGCCGGGCAGCGATGGAGCGTGGCGCGGCGATGTGCTCGTCGCAGAAGGGCTCCCGAGCGTAAAGGCCGGCGACCCAGGGACGGGCCAAAATTGCGAGGTGCGCCTGAGGGTTGCGCTCTCTGATGGCTCGCAGCGCGGGCAGCGACAGGACGGCGTCGCCGACCCAATTAGTCGCCCGCACCAGGATGTTGGACCAGGCCACCTCCCTAGACTAGCGAAGAACCGGCGCCGGCGCGTCCTCCGGGAGCGCCTTTTTGACAGGGAGGCGGGGGGCGAGTATGATCGTTTCCACAGGCAAAGGAGTAGTGAAGATGGCGGTTAATTGGGGAGCGCTGCTGGTGTACATGGTGATGCCGGCGGTGGGCATTGGACTAATCGTGGTCTTCGTGCTGTCGTTCTTCCTGCCGTTCGGAGGCAAGCTGGAGGGCGCCAGGCAGGTGATCAAAGGGTTTGGGCTGGATGTGGAGGTGTCGGCGCGGACACTGCTGATGTTGGCCGGGCTGGCGCTCCTGTTTACCGGGGTGTTCCTCCAGGTGCAGCAGAGACAGGTGGACGAGTTGAACGGGCGGATCGCGAAACTGCAGGCGCAGTTGGAAGTGGCGCAGGAACAGGCGGCAAAGGCGGGGCGTCAGACGATTCGGGGGTTCCTGGAGCTTCCCACCGGGATCAATGCGGCGGCGCTGGACCTGCGCGAGTTGGAGTGCCGGTACGTGCTGGTAGCCAATCCGGATCAGTGGATCGAGGCGGCGTTGTCGGAGGGCTTGGGCGGCAATTCGGTGAGGTTCGCGCTGAACGACATCGGCCCGGACGACGTGGTGCAGGAGATTCAGCTTCGCAAGAGAGGGTCGAACCAGGTGCTGGGGGAATTCCAGAATTTCTACCCGCTGCAACCCTTGGTGAAGCTGGGGAGCCCGCAGTGAGGCGTGGCATGAGAACACAGGTGCGGGTCGCGATGCTGGCGGCAGTGACGCTGTTGAGCGCGGCGGGGCAAGCGCCAGGGGAGTTGAAGGTGCGGAACACCTACCGCTACCTGGGCCGCGGACAATACCAGTGGACGATCTTCCTGAGCGAGGACCAGCGGACCTTGGACCGGATAAACTGCGTCGAGTACACCTTGCATCCCACGTTTCCGAATCCGGTGCGGAGGGTCTGCGGGGCAGCCGGTGGGTTTCCGCTCACTGCGGAGGGGTGGGGCGAGTTCCCGTTGACGGTAAAGATCGAGTGGAAGGATGGGCACGCCACGCGGCAGCAGTATTCGTTGGATCTGCACTCCCCGCCGGCAACTGTGCAGCCGCCGACGCCGCCAGCGCCCGCTCTGGGTCCCATTCGGACGGGCAACACGGCGCGGGCACTTGGGGGAGGCCAGTGGGCGTGGACGGTGTACATCTCGGCGGACGAGAACACGCTGGGGCGTATCCAGTGCGTGCAATACACGCTGCACCCCACGTTTCCGAATCCGATCCAGAGGGTTTGCCAGCGGGGCGGACCGGCAGACGCGGCATTCCCGTTTTCAGCACAAGGCTGGGGGACGTTCGATGTGGGAATCAAGGTGGAGCTGCGGGATGGGGGCGCGCTCTATCTGAAACACACATTGAAGTTCCAGCCGGCGGGCGAAGCCTCGATCGGGAAATAGCGGTCTGCTATACTCGATAGGAAATCGCAGAAGTTCAAGAATCCGGCGCGCGCAGGCGCGCTGTCCCCTTGGAGTAATTATGGCAGGACGCGGCAGGGCAAGTTTCCAGAAGAGGCAAAAAGAGCAGCTCAGGCTGGAGCGGCGGCAGCAGAAGGCGGCGCGGAAGGAGGAGCGGAAGCTGAACAAAGAGGAAGAGCCAGAGCTGGTTCCGGGTCCGCAACCCATCGCCGACGAAGAGCTGGGCCCTATTCCGGAATAGGCGGCCACGCGAAGAAGGCCTCCGCATGCTGAGCGAGAAGTTGAAAGAGCTGGGCGTGGTTGGGGCGGGCGGCGCGGGGTTTCCGACCTGCGTCAAGGCGAATTCGAAGGTGGAGTACGTCCTGGGGAACGGGGCGGAGTGCGAACCGCTGATCCACAAGGACGTGGAGTTGATGGAGCACTTCCCGGCTCAGGTGGTGTCGGGAATGCACCTGATGATGAAAGCCACCGGGGCACCAAAGGGGAAGCTGGGGATCAAGGAAAAGAACGCGGCGGCGATTGCGGCGATTCAGGGGCAGTTAAAAGGGAAGGCGATCGAGCTGGCGCTGCTGGGGGATTACTATCCTTCGGGAGACGAGTACGAACTGGTGTACAGCGCGACGGGACGGCTGATTCCGCCGGGGGGGATTCCGCCGGCCGTGGGCGCGGTGGTGAACAACGTCGAGACGCTGTACAACGTACACGCGGCAAGCCAGGGCCTGCCGGTGACGGAGAAGTTCCTGTCGGTGGTAGGGGCGGTGCGCCAGCCGCAAACGTTCTGGGTGCCCGTGGGCACCAGCTTTCGCGATCTGATCGAAGCGGCGGGCGGAGCGACGGTGGCCGAGTTCGCCGTGTTCGTGAGCGGAATCCTGATGGGCTCGTTGAGCACGGACCTGGACGACGTGGCGACCAAGACCACGAGCGGGCTCATCGTGCTGCCGCGCGATCACAATCTGGTGAGACGGATGGAGCGGCCGGAGCGGGAGATGAACCGGATCGGGAAATCGGCCTGCGACCAGTGCAGCTACTGCACGGAGTTTTGCCCGCGCTACCTGCTGGGCTACGAAGTGATGCCGCACAAGGTGATGCGCAGCCTGGGATTCACGCTGACCGGAGCGGACAACTGGAACCAGTGGGGGCAATTGTGCTGTTCGTGCGGGCTGTGCACGCTGTACGCCTGCCCGGAGGACCTGTTCCCGCGGGAAGCTTGCGATCAGGCCAAGGTGGATCTGCGCGCGGCGGGGATCAAGTTCACGCAGACCAGGCCGCCCGTGGCGCACCCGATGAAGGAGGCCCGGCGGGTTCCGCTGACAATGCTGCGCCGGAAGCTTAAGGTGGAGGAATACGAAGGCCCGGCGGCGTTCCGGAACACGACGATCGAGCCGGCGCGCGTGCGGATCAAGCTGCTGCAGCACGCGGGGAAGGCGGCGCGTCCGGTGGTGGCGCGCGGCGAGAAGGTGGAGAAGGGCGCGGTCGTCGGGCGGGTGGATGCGGCCGAGTTGGGCGCGAATATCCATGCCAGCATCGCGGGAACGGTGGACGCGGTGACGGAGGCGTTCATCGAAGTGAAGAGGTAGGCGCGCGCATGGCAAAGAATTCGATTGGGCTGATCGAACTGGGAAGCGTGGCGGCGGGATTCCAAACCTGCGACGCGATGCTGAAGGCCGCGGACGTGGAACTGATCCTATCCCGGTCGATTTGCTCGGGCAAGTACATGGTGATGGTGCGGGGGGACGTGGGGACGGTGGAAGCGAGCGTGGCCGCGGGGGTGCTGGCGGGCGGCGTCGGAGTCATCGACAGCTTTGTCATTCCCAACGTGCACGAATCGATATTCCCGGCGATCGGCGGGACGACCAAGATCGAGACGCTGGAGGCGCTGGGAGTGATCGAGGCGTTTTCCGTAGCGTCGCTGATCGAGGGGGCGGATGCCGCGGTGAAGGCGGCCAACGTGCGGCTGATCGAAATACGGCTGGCGATGGCGCTAGGGGGCAAGGCGTTCGTGACGCTCACAGGGCACGTCTCGGCGGTGGAGGCGGCGGTGGCGGCGGGCGCCGCGATCGTGGCGCAAAAGGGGCTGCTGGTGAACAAAGTGGTGATCCCTTCGCCGCGGCCGGAACTTCTGAACGAGATGATCTGAGGGGCCGGGCCAGCCGCGCCGCAGCCTGCCTCGCAGCGCTTTCAGTGTGCTGAAATAGACAACATGGAGAGTCCGGATGACAACTCGGAATAGACTTGCGCGGTTTCTGGCGGTGGCGATGCTGCTGGCCGCCGGCTCGATGCTGGCGGCGGACGATTTCAAGGACATCGAAGGCCGGGTGACGGAGTTCACTCTGCGGAACGGGATGAAGTTCCTGGTGCTGGAGCGGCACATGGCGCCGGTGGCTTCGTTCTTCACGTATGCGGACGTGGGGTCGGTGCAGGATGGCAAGGGAACCACCGGCCTGGCGCACATCTTCGAGCACATGGCGTTCAAGGGGACCGAGACGATCGGCGGCAAGGACTACGCCAAGGAACGGGTGGCGCTGGCGCAGGTGGACCAAACGTTTGTGGCCTTGCGGCAGGAGCGGGACCAGGGCGTGAAGGCGGACCCGCAGAAAATGAAGGCGCTGGAGGCGGCGTTCAAGGAGGCGCAGGAGCGTGCGGAAAAGTACGTCGCGGAGAACGAGTTCGGGAAGACCATCGAGCAGGCCGGCGGACGCGGGTTGAACGCGTCGACGGCGTGGGATGCGACGCGCTACCTCTTCAGCCTGCCGTCCAACGAGATGGAGTTGTGGTTCTACCTGGAGTCCGAGCGTTTCCGGGACCCGGTGCTGCGCGAGTTTTACAAAGAGAAAGACGTGGTGATGGAAGAGCGGCGGATGCGGACGGACAGCCAGCCGATCGGCAAGCTGGTGGAAGAGTTCCTGCACGTTGCCTATCTGGCGCATCCCTATGGCATACCGACGATCGGGTACATGAGCGACCTGGAGAACCTCGCGCGGCCGGACGCAGAAGCGTTCTTCAAGAAGTACTACATCCCGAGCAATCTGACGGGCGTGGTGGTGGGCGACGTAAACCCGAGACAGGCGCGGGAGGATGCGGAGAAGTACTTCGGTCGGATTCCGAGCGGGCCGAAACCCGAGCCGGTGCGGACGGTGGAACCGGAACAAGGCGGGGAACGGAGGGTAACGCTGGAACTGGAATCGCAGCCCATTCTGCTGATCGGCTACCACAAGCCGGACATCAACGATCCGGACGAGGCGGTCTACGACGCGATCAGCAGCCTGCTTAGCCAGGGACGGAGCTCGCGGTTGTACCGGTCGCTGGTGCGGGACAAGAAGATCGCGGTGGAAGCGGCGGGGTTTCCGGGGCTGCCTGGGTTTAAGTACCCGGGGCTGTTCATCTTCTTCTCAGTGCCGGCGCAGGGGCACACCAACGCGGAGTCGGAGAAGGCCATCGACGCGGAGACCGAGCGTCTGAAGAAGGAGCCGGTGACGAAGGAGGAACTGGAGGGCGTGAAGCGGCGGGCGCGGTCGGGCCTGATCCACGGCCTGGCGGATAACACCAACCTGGCGATGCAACTGGCGGACTGGCAGGCGCTGACGGGCGACTGGCGGAATCTGTTCCGGCAGCTCGACAAGATCAACGCGGTGACGCCGGAAGACATCTTGCGGGTGTCCAAGGCGGTCTTCAAGAAGAGCAATCGGACGGTGGGGACGATCGAGGCCCTGGAAACAGCGAAGGCGCAATAGCCCGGGAGGAAAGCCATGAGACAGCGATTGAGCGTGACGATGGCAGTGGTGGCACTGGCGGCGATGGCCCAGGTGGCGCAAAAACCGCCGGTCGCGAAGAGCTACAAGGACCTGCGATACCCCCCGTTGAACAAGATCAAGGCGCCCGAGGCGGCCCGGTACGAACTGCCGAACGGGATGGTTGTGTATCTGGTAGAAGATCGCGAACTGCCGACCATCACGGTGTCGGCGCTGGTGCGGACGGGCGACCGGTGGGAAGCGCTGGAGAAGGCCGGGGTGGCGTCCATTACCGGAACCGTGATGCGCACGGGCGGCAGCACGACGCGGAGCGGCGATCAACTGGACGAGGAACTGGACCGGCTGGGCGCATCGGTGGAGACGAGCATCGGAGAGGATTCGGGCGACGCCTCGGTATCCGTGCTGAAGGAAGATATCGATACCGGGCTGAGCATCCTGGCGGACATCCTGCAGCACCCGGCGTTCCCGGAGGACAAGATCGAGCTGGCCAAGATCCAGGAGCGGGAGGGAATCGCGCGGCGCAACGACGACCCTGGGGAGATCGCCTCGCGGGAGTTCGAGCGCGTGCTGTTCGGGAAGAACAGCGCCTACGGGCACATCCCGGAGTACGCCACCATCGACGCGATTACGCGGGCGGACCTGATCGCCTTCCACAAGAGGTTCTTTCAGCCGGAGAACGTCATTCTGGGAGTGTGGGGGGATTTCAAGACCGAGGAGATGCGGGCCCAGATCGAGAAGGCGCTGGGCGGCTGGGCACGCGGCGGACAGTCCAGGCCGGCGGCGCCCGAACTGGAACCGGGAGCGCGGAAGCGTGCGGGGATCTACGCGATCGAGAAGGACGATGTGAACCAGTCGACGGTGTACATGGGGTTCGTTGGAGGCCAGCGGAACGACCCGGATTACTTCGCCCTCTCGGTGGCCAACACGATTCTGGGCTCGGGCTTTTCGTCGCGGCTGCTGAACCACGTGCGGGTCGAGCAGGCGCTGGCATACCAAGTGGGGTCGTCGTGGAGCGCGGGATGGGACCGGCCGGGCATGTTCAGGGCGATCGGCGGGACGAAATCCCAGACGACGGTCAAGATGGTGAACGCGATCCGGAACGAGATCGCGAAGATGCCGGAAGGAGTGACGGACGAGGAACTGGCGAAGGCCAAGGACCAAATCCTGAAGGGATTTGCCTTCGAATTCGATTCGACCGGGAAGATTGTGGGCCGGATGATGCGGTACGAGTACTTCGGGTATCCGCGGGACTACCTGCAAACCTACCAGGCCAACATCGAGAAGGTGACCACAGCGGACGTCGCGCGAGTGGCCAAGCAGTATCTGAAGACGGACGATCTGGCGATCCTGGTGCTGGGCAAGAGCAAGGATTTCGACCAGCCGCTGGCTTCGCTGGGCAAGGTGACGGCGATCGACATCACGATTCCCAAACCGAAGCAGGAGGCGCTGGCGGCGCCGACGGCCGAGGCGGTCGCGAAAGGCAAAGCGCTGCTCACCAAGTCGCGGGAAGCCATGGGCGGGGCGGCGCTGCTGGCGGTGAAAGACTACACGGTGGTGGGCAACATGGCGCTCTCGATGCCGCAGGGCGAGTTGTCCCTGAAGATGGAGGCGACGCAGAACCTGGGCGGGAAGATGCTGACTAAGCTGGCGACGCCGATCGGGGGGATCGTGCAGGGTTACGACGGCAAGGTGTTCTGGAGGAAGTCGCCGCAAGGCGTGCAGGAGATGCCGCCCTCGGCAGCCGGCGAGGTGGAAGGCAATCTGTTCCGCGACACCATCTGGCTCATGCAGAATATCGAGAACCCCGCGCTGACGGTGCAGTGGCTGGGATCGGCCGAGGCGGGCGGTACGCCGGTGGAGGGGATCGCGGTGAGCGACCCGGCGCGAAAACTGACGGTTACGTTGTACGTGGATGCGAAGACCGGGCTGCTGGTGAAGAAGGTGTACACGGCGTCGATGATGGGGCCGCCGAGCGAGATGGAGGAGTTCTACTCGGACTATCGCGACGCGCAGGGAGTGAAGATGCCCTTCAAGGCGGTGGTGAACTCGGGCGGCAAGAAGCGCGCCGAGCAGACCATCACGGAGGTGAAGATCAACCCCGGAGTGGCGGAGGCGGCGTACCAGAAGCCGTAGGCGACGGGCGCGGGACTTGGGCGGCCGAGGGCTGCCCGGCCCGCTTGAACCGCGCCATCGGACCTGCTACGCTGATCGGCAGTCCGGCACGGGCCGGACGTGCGAGGGAGTTGACCACATGGCAGGATCACGTCGGGATTTCATTCAATCCGGCGCGGCACTGATCGCCGGCGTCGCAGGTTCGGCTTCGTTTTCGAGAGCGCAGCAGGCCGCCGAGCCAGCCGCTGCCGGCATCCAGGTGCCGAAGATGAAGTTCGGCGGCGTGGAGATCGGCCGCCTGGTGCTCGGCGTCAACCAGTTCTACGGCTTTTCGCACTACAACCACAACCTGGACGATGTCATGCGGGAGTGGTACACGCCGGATCGCGTGTGCGAGGTACTGCGTCGCGCCAGCAGCTATGGCATCAACGCGTACAACTACTATCACTCGGAACGCTCTCTGGCAGATTGGTCGCGGTTCGTGGCCGAGGGCGGCAAGATGCACCTCATTCCCCAGGTGTCAGCCCACGCCGATGCCGCCACGCTGGTGAAGGCCCTGCACCCGCTGGCGCTCTATCGGCAAGGCGAGGTGGTGGACGACGCCTGGCAGGCCGGCCGAATGGATACCGTCAAGGAGTGGTGCAAGACGGTGCGCGACATGGGCGTACTGGCCGGCGTCGGCACGCACATCCCGGAGGTCATCGCGAAGGTCGAGGAAGAGAACTGGGACGTCGATTTTTACGCCGGCTGCGTCTACAATCGGCGGCGCACGGCCGCGGAGTGGAAGAAAGCGCTGGGCGGCGAGATCATGGAGATGCCACGCGACATCTACATGGCGAGCGATCCCCCGCGCATGTACAGCGTCCTGCGGCAGACCAAGAAGCCGTGCTTCGCCTTCAAAATCCTGGCCGCCGGCCGCATCGGCCCGGAAGGCATCGAACAGGCCTTCCGGACCGCCTTCGAAAGCATCAAGCCGTACGATGGCGTCTACGTTGGCATGTTCCCGAAATTCCGGGACGAAGTCCGCATGGACGCCGAAATCGTTCACCGCATCCTGAGCCGGGGCTGAGCCGCTTCGCGCGATCCTTGCGCCGCGGTGTTCCTCGCTCCGGCATGCATGTCCGGGCGGGTTTCCTGGTATCATCGTCTTCGAGCGGCGGGGCCACGGGGCTCGCTCCCTGGGTTCGCCGCCGCGTTTCCGGGAGGCGGTTGTGCCAGACAAATTGAAGGTTCTTCTGGTTGAAGACAGCCCGGAAACCGCGGACTCCGTTCAGCGGATGATCGCGGTAGCGGAAGGGCCCACGCCCTTGATCGCGCTGGAGCGGGTGGACAACCTTCAAAGAGCCCTGGACCGCCTGGACGCCTCGCCGTTCGATGCGATCCTGCTGGATCTGAATCTTCCCGATAGCCGCGGCCTCGAGACCCTCTCCAAGCTGCGGTCGCATCGCGGCAACGCCGCCCTGATCGTCTGGACGGCGTCGGAGGACGAAGAGCTGGCCTTCGGCTCTCTGCGCGAAGGCGCCGAGGAGTACCTCGTTAAGGGAGACGTGAGTGGCCCGGCGATGATTCGCCGCTTGCGCCTCGCGGTGGAGCGGCGTCAGACCAGAATCCAGGAGGAGCCCGTCGACGTGCGCCCCGTGGTGTTGGGCTTCACGGGGGTGAAAGGAGGGTCTGGAACCACCACCGTCGCCCTAAACGTCGCCGCCGCTCTGGCGAAGCAGAGCCGCAGCACCATCGCCATCGAGCTGCAGCCGTGCTGCGGCACGTTCTCGTATCAGCTCAAGCACGTTCCCACCGCCAATCTGAGCTCGCTCAAGGCTCTGGGAGCCGGCAAGATCGACGAGGCCGCGATCGAAGCCAGACTGTACAACCTCCCGCTCGGACTGCGCGTGCTATTCGGTCCGCAGCAACCCGCGGAGTTCGGGGATCTCGATCCGAGTGCGGTCGAAGCCGTCATCAAGACGGCATCCCGCATGGCGGAGCGCGTGGTGATCGACCTTCCCGCGCCGAGCTCGGCCATGGCGCTGGCCGCCATCCGGCGGTGCCATTTCATCTCGATGGTTCTGGAGCGCGATGCCACGGGCGTACATGCAGCGAAGATGTTCCTGCAACTGCTGCATTCGTGGGGCATCGGCCAGCTCACCACCGGCGCCGTCATCGTCAACCGCACCATGGCGCTCACTCCGATGGTCATCAACGAGATCGCCACGCAACTTGGCTGCACGATTCTGGGCTCGATTCCGCCGGCCACCGAGGTCTGCGCGCGGGGGCACCAAGCCGGCTCCCCGGTCGTTTTCATGGAACCGGAATGCACGTTCTCCAACGTCGTGATGGAGATGACAAAGGGCCTCTTCGACCAGCCTTCCCTGCGCGCGGGCCGGCCGACGAACTGACTTCAGGCTCTCCAACTGCCCGTCGAGAGGGCTGTTTTAACGCCTATTGGGGAGCCGGATGAGCGCCCAGGCGAGGGCGGCGAAACCGACTAGGGATAGCCAGCCGCCCCAGGCGGGGAAGAAGCGGAACTGATCCGCGCCGGTGAGGTAGTGGGCCAGCGGGGGAATGTCGCGGGCGGCGAGCACGGCTAGCAGGATGCCGACGATGGCTTCGCCGGCGATGAGGCCGGAGGCCACCAGGATTCCCTTCTCCTCGGCGGCGGGGCGATCCTTGGCGAAGTAGTCCACGGCCCACTTCATCAGGCCGCCGACAAAGATGGCGGCGTCGGTCCGGAAGGGGAGATAGAGGCCGACCGCGATCAACATGAGCGAGCGGGCGCCGCCGAGAATCAGGGCCACGCCGAAGGCCGCGCCCATGCCGATAAGCCCCCAGGCCATCTCACCGCCGACAATGCCGGTGGCGAGCTGGGCCATGAGCCCGGCCTGCGGGGCCGGCAACTTGAGGCTGCCAATCCCGTAGGCCTGATGGAGGATGACGATGGGCCACATCAGGAAGAAAGAGAGCAGCACGACGGCGATGATCTCGACGATCTCCATCTTCCAGGGAGTGCCTCCCAGGAGGTGGCCGGCCTTGAGGTCCTGGATGAGGGATCCGGAGACGCAGCAGGCGCAGCAAACCACCGCCGCGACGCCCAACACGGCCGCGACTCCCGGAGCGCCGGTGACGCCGAGAGCCAGCATCACGAGAGCGGCGATGACCAGGGCCGCCAGGGTCAGACCCGAGACGGGCTGATTGGAACTGCCCACCAGACCCACCAGGTAGCCGCCAATGGCGGAGAGCAGGAAGCCGGTGAGCGTCATCACTACAGCGGCGACGATGGCGGAGAGCCAACCGTTCGTGAAGTAGAAGTAGATGGCGGTGATGGGAACCAGCAGGCCGAGGACGCCGAGGAGAATCCATCGCGCGGGGATGTCGCGGTCGGAGGGATCGAGCGGAGCGGCGTCCCGGGCGGCGGTGGAAGCGGCGAAGGCGCCGCGGAAGGAGCGGATGATCGAGTCGCGCATCGAGAACAGGGTGTGGCAGGCCCCCACCAGCATCATGCCCACGGCGATGGGGCGGACAATGTTGTACCAAACCGAGTTGGCGATGACGTCCCAGGGGGCGTTGGCGGAGAAGTGCAGGCGGCTGGAAAGGTCGGGATCGAAGAAGAGCAGAAGCGGAATGAGGAGCCACCAGGCCATCACACCGCCGGCGAAGGTGATGGCGGAGAGCTGCGGCCCGATGATGTAGCCGATGCCGACCAGGGCCGGCGAGAGGGAGGGCGTGGACCAGGGGATGCCGCCGCCGTAGGCGACGTCGGCGAGGGGCTTGTGGTCCAGATCGAAGTGGTGCACAACGGCGCGCGAGAAGCGCAGGAAGCCGCTGGAGGAATCGCGGAAGATCTGGAGACCGTGATCGTCGGTGAGGAACTGCATCAGGCCTCCGAAGGCCATGGCGCCGAACAGGTAGCGGGGGGCGTCGCTGGAACGCTCGCCGGCCTTGACAATCTCGGCGCTGGCGACGCTCTCGGGAAAGGGGAGATCGGATTCCACGCACAGAGGGCGGCGGAGCAGGATGATGAAAAAGACTCCGATGAGACCGCCGGTGAGGAGGATGAAGGCGGCCTGCCAATAGTGGGCGGCGAGGCCGGTCCAGAGGCGGTGGCCGCCAATCTCGACTAGCAGGAAAGCGGGGATGGTGAAGACGGCGCCGGCGACTAGCGCTTCTCCAACCGAGGCGGCGGTGCGGGCGATATTCTGCTCGAGGACGGTTCCGCGGAAACGCGGAATGCGAAAGACCGCCACGGCGATAACGGCCGCCGGGATGGTGGCGGCGACGGTCTGGCCGGCCTTAAGGCCGATATAGGCGTTGGCGGCGCCGAAAACCAGGGCCAAAAAGAGGCCGAGGGCGACGGCCTTCACGGTCATCTCGGGTTGCTGTGGCGTGGCGGGCATAAGAACCGACTTTAGCAGAGCGGCGCGGCTCGGCGCAGGAGAGGGGGCGGGCGTGTTAGACTTCGTTTTCACGCATGATTCGGCTCTTCCGGGTATCGCTGCCGACCAGTATCGTGGTGCTCCTGCTATCGGAGGCGATGCTGCTCACGTTCTGCTACGTCGTGACGGCGTATTGGGTGCTGGAGGTAGATCCGTGGACCTACCTCCTCTACGACGGCGGCCTGGCGCGCATTCTGGTGGTGGTGCTGGCGATCCTGCTGGGCCTGCACCTGCTGGATCTGTACGCGGAGATCCGGACGGTCTCCCGCACGGCGCTGGCGCTGGAAATCGTGCAAGCCATCGGGTTCGCGTTCATCGTGGAAGCGCTGCTCGCGTACGGCAACCAGAACTGGCGGCTGCCGGCGCACATCATGATCTGGGGCAGCGCCTTGGCGGCGGTCACGTTGTCCGGCTGGCGCATGGTTTACGCGCACTTCGTTCTGCGGGCCTTCGCCGAGGAGCGAGTTCTGTTCCTGGGGATCAACCAGGTGGTCGAGGCGATCTCGGAGCGGTTTGCCGAGCGCCCGGAACTGGGTTACACGAACCTGGGGTACGTGGACGACCGCCACGAGCCGGACTGGCCGCTGAATGGCGCGAAAGTGCTGGGGCCCATGGAGGCTTTCCGCGGCATCGTCGAGGCTAGCAAGCCGGATCGCATCGTGGTGGGCATGACCGAGCGCCGCGAGCGCATGCCCGTGCAGGAATTGCTCGATCTGCGGTTCTCGGGCATCCCCATCGAGGAGGCCGGGACGGTCTACGAGGAAGCGCTGGGGCGGATCTGCACGAAGGAACTGCGGCCGGCGCAGCTCATCTTTTCCGGGGGCATGGGGCCGAGACGCGGCAAGGTGGCGCTGCAATCGTTCTATTCGGCGGCGCTGGCTTTGGTGGGCGCCGTGGCCGCGCTGCCGGTGATGGCGCTGGCGGCGCTGGCGGTGAAGCTGAGCTCGCGAGGGCCGGTGCTGTTCCGCCAGGCGCGCGTGGGTCGGAACGGCAAGGTGTTTACGCTGTACAAATTCCGTTCCATGTGGACCGACGCCGAGGCGCGGACGGGCGCAGTCTGGGCCAGCAAGGACGACCCGCGCGTGACCCCCTTGGGGCGCTGGCTGCGCCGGCTGCGGATCGACGAATTGCCGCAACTCTGGAATGTGCTGCGGGGGGAAATGTCGATCGTGGGGCCGCGTCCGGAACGGCCGGAGTTCGTGAAAGTGCTGGCCGAGAAGATTCCCTACTACCGGCAGCGGCACTGCGTGAAACCGGGCATCACCGGATGGGCGCAGATCAACCACAAGTACGGGGACTCGATCGAGGATACGATCACCAAGTTGGAGTACGACCTGTACTACATCAAGAACATCTCGCTCTCGTTGGACGCCTACATCCTGTTCCAAACCGTGAAAACCATGGTGGTGCTGCGCGGGGCGCAGTAAGGCGGCCGCGAGGCTGGGCGCGTCCAGCGTTTGGCCCCTGGCGTGCATACAGAAAGCCGAGAGTACGGGGTGACTGTATGTTTGTAGCCGGGATTCTGGTGATGTTGGTGATCGTTAGCCTTGGGTTTGCGATGGTTTCCGCGCCGCCGACGCTGGGCCGGAAGTGACATTCGGACACACCCGTGGGCGCCTCTGCGCCACAGGGCGTGCTCCGAAGCATCGGGCGGCTGTAATCCTTACACAGTTGATAGGTAGAATGGACCAGGCGGGAGCCCTGCCCTACTTCAACTCGAGGACTTCCTTTTCCTTGGCCTTAGCGGCCTGATCGACCTTCAGCATGTGGGCATCGGTCAGCTTCTGGACCTCGTCGAGGGCGCGGCGCTCGTCGTCCTCGCTGATGAGCTTGTCCTTGAGAAGCTTTTTGAGCGCCTCGTTGGCGTCGCGGCGGAGGTTACGGATGGAGACGCGGTGATCTTCGGCGACGCCGTGCAGGTGCTTGACGAGCTCCTTCCTGCGCTCGGCGGTAAGCGCGGGGATGGGCACGCGGATCAGCTTGCCGTCGTTGGACGGATTCAGCCCCAAGTCGGAAGCGCGGATGGCCTTCTCAATGGCGCCGATTTGCGAGACGTCCCAGGGCTGGAGGGTGATGAGGGAAGCCTCGGGAACGTGCAGCGTGGCGACCTGGTTGAGGGGAGTGGGGTTCCCGTAATAGTCGACCTTGACGGGATCCAGAAGGCTCACCGAAGCGCGGCCGGTGCGGATGCCCGATAAGGCGTGCTGGAGGTCGCCGAGGACCTTCTCCATGCGCGCCTTGGCGTGCGCTTCCACTTCCTTCACGGACTTGAACGCCGGGGTGGTGACTTCAGCTTGGCCTGGTTTCATAGTGCGATCCTGCTCTTGTTCGATCCTCGCATGGGCGCGGGTGCGGTGTCCAGCCTAGCCCTGCCGAATCAGCGTGCCCACGGGCTCTCCCAGGGCCACGCGGAGAATGTTGCCGGGGACTTCCAGGTTGAAAACCCGCATGGGAAGCCGGTTCTCGCGGCACAGGGCCACCGCGGCGCCGTCCAGAACGCCCAGAGCCCGGGTGAGAACCTCGGCGTAGGAGATCTCGGGAAAGAGGACGGCATCGGAGTATTTCAGGGGGTCCTGGTCGTAAACGCCGTCCACCCGGGTGCCCTTGGCGACGAGCTGGGCGCGGATCTCGAGGGCGCGCAGGGTGGCGGCGGTGTCAGTGGAAAAGTAGGGATTGGAAGTGCCGGCGGCGAAGACCACGACACGGCCCTTCTCGAGATGACGAATGGCGCGGCCGCGAACGAACGGCTCGGCGACCTGGGGCATCGCAAGAGCGGTCATGACACGGGCCGGCACGCCCTGCCGCTCGAGGGCGTCCTGGAGGGCCAGCGCGTTGAGGACAGTGGCCAGCATGCCCATGGTATCGGCGGTGACCCGGTCCATGTTCTTGGCGGCGGCGGCCACGCCCCGGAAGAAATTGCCGCCTCCCACCACCACGCCGAGCTGCACGCCGGCGCGGGCCACCTCCGCGATTTCGGCCGCCAAGGCGCGCACGCGCTCCGCGTCGATGCCGAACGGAGCACCGCCGGCCAGGGTCTGGCCACTGAGTTTAAGCAGGATGCGGTCGTAGCGGGGCACGGCGGCTCCGATCAAGCCCCGGCGGGCCCCGCCGGCTCGTCGCGGTCGCCCAGCTTGAAGCGGGAGAACCGCGAGACGGTTATGTTCTCGCCGGTCTTGGCGATCTTGGAGGCGATCATCTGGCCCATGGTGATGGTGTTCTCCTTGATGAAGGGCTGCTCGTAGAGACAGACCTCCTCGTAGAACTTGCTCAAGCGGCCTTCGACGATCTTGTCGACGATCTTTTCGGGCTTGCCTTCGGCCAGGGCGCGGGCGCGCTGGATCTCGCGTTCCTTATCGAGAACCTCCGGCGTGACGTCCTGTTTGCGGATGAAGCGGGGGTCGGCCGCGGCGATCTGCATGGCGATGTCGTGGACCAGTTGCTGGAACTCGCCGGTGCGGGCCACGAAATCGGATTCGCAATTGACCTCCACCAGCACGCCGAGCTGGGAACCCGGGTGAATGTAGCTGCCCACCAGTCCTTGTTTGGTGGCCCGGGAGGCCTTCTTGGAGGCTGCGGCGATGCCGCGCTTGCGGAGTACGACTTCGGCCTCGGCCAGGTCGCCCTTGGCTTCCTGCAAGGCGCTCTTGCACTCCATCATGCCGGCGCCGGTGCGCTCGCGCAGTTGTTTCACTAATTGTGCGGTAATGTCCGCCATGTTGTCCTACCTGTCCTTAGACGAGGACAAGCTGAGGCTTGTCCTACGGATTCTCTTCCCGCGCCGCGACCTCGCCGGTGGTCTCGGAGCCCGGGCCCTTGCGGGGCAGCGAGGACGAGGGCAAATCCTCGTCCGGCAGGCTCTCGGACATCAACTGCTCGCTGTAGCGGGGGTCGACGTACTGGGTATACTCGGGAATATCCTCGAGCGGGGTTTCGTCGCTGACGATCTTCTCGGCGGTGAACTCCTGCTCGGTCGCCAGGGCGCGGCCTTCGATGACGGCGTCGGCGATCTTGCTGGAGAAAAGGCGAATGGCGCGCAGAGCGTCGTCGTTGCCCGCGATGGGGTAATCCACCTGGTCGGGGTCGCAGTTGGTGTCCACCACCGCGACCACCGGGATGCCCAGCTTGCGGGCTTCCCGGACGGCGATCTCTTCCTTGTTGGAGTCGATGACGAAAAGATAGTCGGGGAGGCCGGGCATATCCTTGATGCCGGCCAGGTTCTGCTGCAGGTGCTTGCGCTCGCGCTCCAGGCGCGTGATTTCCTTCTTGGACCGGCCCTGATAGGCGGATTCGGTGGCCAAGGCGTCAAGTTCCTTGAGGCGCTTGATGGATTTCTGAATGGTGATGTGATTGGTCAGCAGCCCGCCCAGCCAGCGCTGATTGACGAAGTACATCTGGCAGCGGGTGGCCTCTTCGGAGACGGCCTCCTGGGCCTGGCGCTTGGTGCCGACAAAGAGAACGTTCTTGCCTTGGGAGGCCATCTCGCCCACGAAGCGCATGGCTTCCTTGAAGAGCTTGAGGGTCTTCTGCAGGTCGATGATGTAGATCCCATTGCGTTCGCCGAAGATATACTCTTTCATCTTCGGATTCCAGCGCTTGGTCTGGTGCCCGAAGTGAACGCCCGCTTCGAGCAATTCTTTCATGGAAATTGACGGCAAACTGCCTCCTGTTTACGAATAACCGGTTACCCCTCCGCGCACGCGGTCCAAAGCGAGATTTGCGCGCCCGGAGAGAAGGGAAGGACAACCACCGCGGCCAGCGCCCATTTACCGCTTGGAGAACTGGAACCGCTTGCGCGCGCCCTTCTGGCCGTACTTCTTCCGCTCGTGCTTGCGGGGGTCGCGCGTCAAAAGACCGAGCTGCTTCAGCTTGGGACGCAGCTCGAGGTTAAACTCGACCAAGGCGCGGGCGATGCCCAGGCGCGCCGCACCGGCCTGCCCGACGACGCCGCCGCCATTGGTCAGAATCAGCACGTCGAACCGCTCGGCCGTTTCGGTGGCCAGCAGCGGCTGGCGCACTACGGTGCGCCCGGCTTCGGTCACGAAATAATGTTCAAATGCCCGGCCGTTGACCGAGATCTGGCCTTTGCCGGGGCGCAAAAAGACTCGGGCCACCGAGGTCTTCCTCCGGCCCGTCGCTAGGTACTGTACAAGTGCTGCCACTCAAAGTCCTCTCTTGCTATTGCTTACTTGGCCTGGGACAGGGCCACCGGGATCTGGGCCTGGTGGGGATGCTTGTCGCCGGGGTACACTCGCAGCTTGCGAAGCATGTGCTTGCCGAGCTTGGTCTTGGGAAGCATTCCCGCCACGGCATCGTAGATCAGGCGCGTGGGGCGCACGGCGCGCACTTTCTTCGCGACGACGGTCGACAACCCGCCCGGGTAGCCGCTATGCCGGCGATAGACCTTCTGGTCTTCCTTCCGGCCGGTCAGCCGCAACTTGGCGGCGTTGAGCACGATCACGTGATCGCCCGTGTCCAGAAATGGGGAAAACGTCGGTTTGTGCTTTCCCATCAGGAGGGTAGCGGCGCGGCTGGCGACGCGCCCGAGCGACTCGGTCTGGGCGTCCAGCACATGCCACGCCCGCTTGATTTCATTCGGAGATGGAAATTCAGTATTCATGGACAGACGAATCCGCTTCTTTGCCTTCGAGACTATTAGGTTAGCGAAGAAAACGGCCCGCTGTCAAACGCGGGGTGCGGATCGCGGGGCGCGGATCGGGGGCGCGGATCGGGGGAAACGGGGCGAGCTGTCGCGGCCGCCGACGGTGGCCCACGGCAAGGGACCGCGGGGCGATCCGCGCGCACCGGCTCGCTACTGCGGCTCCGGATCGGGCCGGGATATGTACCTGACTTCTCGCGCTCCCGAGAGGATGCGAGCTGTAATCCGGCCGTCACTCTCCTCTTGAAGGGCGTCCAGCGACTCGCCGGCGTCGAGCTCCGCCACGCGAAGGCGTGGACGTGCGTTGGCGCTCGCCTCAATGAACAGGTAGCGCTTCCCGCCGTAGCTGAGGACGAACGCCTCGACCGTGCGCTCGAACTCCCGTGTGGCGCCGTCGGGGTAGTGGACGATTTTGGGAGCGCGAAGCTTCACCTCAGCGTGTCCCTCCAGCGTGGCTGGCACGACGCGAAACGGCCTGCTGAACCGCTGGCCGCGGTACACCGCCGCCAGCGAGCAATCGTCGCAGGTGACGCCCGGGGCGCTAGCAAGAGGCACCCTGCTTGGCGGGAACAGCCAGAGCCTCGCCGCATCGGACCGGAACGTACGCCTGAGCGCCTGGCCGGGCTGGACCGTGACGGCCGTTCCAGAGCAGGAGAACAAGGGCCCTGGGTACGGCCGCAGCACGCACTGGGCGCCGGTCGTGCCCCCAGCGAACTCAAGGTGCATGCTTCCGTGTTGCAACGGCTCATAAACCTCCAAGGGCTGCGCCGTAGGGTTGCGCAGCGTGATCGTGGTTGTATAGACCTCGTATGGCACGTACTCCGACCGGTCCAGGTCCACGGTTAGATCGAGGCGCAACGAGTTCCGCTGGAGCGCCAAGTGCCGCGAATCCTGGCAGGAGTCCACCGGTCCCGGCTGGGCGAAAAGCCATCCACTTGCGACGGTGCAGAATGCCAACAATGTGCGCACAACATCCCTCCTTATAATCAGTTCTGGCCAGGGCAGGTCAGGCATATGTTCTTGAGGTCGTCGGGGTTGGCCGGCGAAAACTTCCAGTTTCCGGCTGTCCCGTTCGCCGGCACAAACCGCGGGAAGTAATCCATGATCTCGTCCCGCGTCTCCTGAATGCAGACGTTGGTGCTGAGGGGCACGGGATACTTCATGTGGTAGACGACCGGGTAGTCGGCGGCGCCGGGCTCCGGCGCGGTGCCCGGTGGGTAGAAATAGTAACTGGCCGCCGAAGGCGGATCGTCAAGGGTTAGCTGGTCGCCGGTCAGCCCGCATCCTGGCAACACGGCGGCAACATCCGCCCAGGCCAGTTCGTCGCTGAGTTCCCAGGTGGCCTGAGGCTGCGAGCCCGGGGGCACCACCTCGCTTGGCTGATACACCTGGGAGCGTGTGTACAGATCCAGGAGGGTCGAGCTGAGCGAGTACTCCGTCCTCGAGGGCGGCGGGATGGTGGCAACATAAGTTGCTTGCCGGTAGTAGTGCTGAAGGCCCAATAGGTGCCCGGTCTCATGGGCGACGGCCCAGGCGCGCAGGACACCCTCGGATATCACGTTGTTAAACCTGGCGACGCACTGCTTGATGTCAACGGAGTAAAGGGTGATGGGGTCCGTGTAGGCTCCGCCCGACCCCAACACGTCGTTCCAACCCTGGCAAGGCGGGTCTTCCTCGTAGTCTGGCTGCGTGAAGTCGAAGTAGGCGATCGCGTAAGGCTTCAGTCCGGGAGCGTTGGCTGCCTTCCCGTTCAGTGGGCTCACGCCCTGCGTCGGGTCGCTCGGATCGACCGCGTGCGCCTGGGCGGCGTTCACCCGCCGGTAGGTGATTGCGGGGGTCTGGAGGGCGAGTATCCCGGGCGGAGTGTCGCCCGGACCGTTCTTGAGGGCCTTGGTGACCCAGCCGTCTGGGGTGGAATCCCAGAAGAAAACGTCAAGACTGTTGACCGGGTCGGTTCTGATCCAACGTATCTTGGAAGGGTCGGGGCTCGTTTCGCTCCAATCGTCGGTCACGTAGTGGAAGCCGCGATATTCCTCAAAATTGGTGAGCCGGTCTCCCGGTTGTTTGCCGCCCAAGTCGTTGTCTCCCGTGGCGTTGGTGGTCGCGCCCGGCGGTATGGCGCTGTAGCCCGGCGCGCTCTTGTACTGGGCCTCCCAGGAATCCGCGATCCCGTTGCAGTCCTGGTCCACCGGAAGGCTGGCGAACTGGCCCGTGCCGGCGCAACTTGGCGGGGGCGGGGAGACGGGAGTCATCAGAGTATTCCGTTCGATGATTTGGGCTTCTAAGGGCGTGCCGGCAATGGAGAGCGTGGCCCGCAAGATGGCCACGCCGCCGTAGTCGTGCGAGCACACGTTGACTTGGTTTACCGGCCCCGGCGCGGGCAGGTTGATGTGCAGGCCGCCCTGATCGGGCGCGAGAAGCCGCACCGGCTGGGGCTGGTCGAGCAGGCCGCAGAAGACGTAATCCGGATCGGTGTCGGCGCCGTTGTTGGTGGAGTTGCCTGGAAGCCAGGCCGTTTGGTAGGCGGGAAGGGAGAGATAAAAGTCGATTCCGCCATACGGCGGCGTGGAGAGCGGGTCCGGCAGTCCGTTGTGTTGAAACTGGGGGTTTGGGCGATTCCCCATGCCGGTCACAAAAGCCACGAAGGTGGGCCGGCAGTCGCTGAGGTTGGTCTTGCACTGGGCGATGTCGGGTCCCGATGGGGATGCCGACCCTACGTGCTCCCCGTCGGCGCCTCCGTCCCGGAAGTCGCGCGGCTGGAAGGTGTACGGCGTCTGTGTCAGGAGGAAGCCGCTGGCGCCGTAAAGCGCGAAGCGGGCGCTGATCCCCGGCAGCCCCCACCCGTTATTCGCGTAATCGCTCTGGTAGCTGATCGTCAGTTGAACCGGGCCGGTCGCGGTGTATGTTGAGACGTCGACGACTGTCGTGATCCTGCGGTAGTAGTTTTCAAAATCGAGCCCAGTCCAATCGAGAATCCACGGCGGGCCGCCGGTGGGGAGCTGATCGATGGGGCGGCGTATTTCATAAATGGGGTCCATCACTTGCGCCCCTCCTGGCGCCGTCACCGTGATGCTGTAGAAGGACTGAGAGAGGTTGCCGCCCCAGTAGTTCTCCCAATCGACCAATGCATATTCCACCCGGTCCAGCACGATGAACTTGCCTTCTTTGGGGACTGTGACAGAGCCGGTGTAGCTAGACGGAAAAGCCTCCGTGCATAAGAACCAGCCGGCGCAATCGCCTCCCATGAAGGTGGATGGGGCGGGAGTGTTCCCCTGGGCTCTCGTGGCCGGGGCGTAAACCGCCAACAGCAGAAGCAGCATTGAGAAACGCGAAACCGCGCCGACTAAGAAGCCGGCTCGGCGGCCGGTTCTGGACATGGTGGTATCATATTGTCTCCCGCAGACCGTGTCAAGGGCAATTGCAGCGTAAATGCATCGATATTGCGCCGAAATGCGGGGCGGGGATCACGAACGGTTGTCGAGAATCTGGCGGACTTTTTGGGCCAAGGCGGCCGGGGTGAAGGGTTTCTTCAGCAGCGACGCCTGGGCGCCGTCTGTCAGGACGCCATCCTCGGTGTAGCCGGAAATGAAGAGCAGTTTCATGTCCGGGCGGGCGGCGGCCAGGCGGTCGGCCAGAACCCGGCCGCTCATTTGGGGCATCACCACGTCGGTGACGAGCAGGTCGATCTTGCCGGCGTGGCCGAGGGAAAGGTCCAGCGCGTCGTTGGGGCAGGAGGCTTGCAGCACCGTGTAGCCGCGCTGGGTCAGAACATCGTGGACCAGCTTGCGCACGCCGTCCTCATCCTCCACCAGCAGCACCGTCTCGTTGCCGCGATCAAGGCCGGCGGCGGACGGGGAGGGCTCCGCGGGCGGGTCGGCGGATTCCTCGACACGGGGCAAGTAGACGCCGATGGTGGCGCCTTCGTCGGGCTGGCTGGAGACCGTGATTTCGCCGCCGCCGCGCTGGACGATGGCGTAGACGGTGGACATGCCCAGGCCAGTTCCCTTCCCCTGCTCCTTGGTGGTGAAAAACGGTTCGAAGAGGTGCGCCTTGGTATCCTCGGTCATGCCTTGGCCGGTATCGGAGACCGAGAGCAGCACATACGGCCCGGGTGGCACGGCGAAACGAGTGCGCGCCTCCTGCGGGCCGATGTCGTAATTGGCGGTGTGGATGACGACTTTGCCCCCGGCCGGCATGGCGTCGCGCGCGTTGACCACCAGATTCAGGATCACCTGCTCGATTTGGGCGGGATCGGCCTTCACTTTGCCGAGGCCGGGGCTGAGGTCGGCGATCAGCTCGATATCTTCGCCAATCACGCGGCGCAACATGCGGTCCATCCGGGCCACCACATGGGTGAGGTCGAGGGCCACCGGCTGGGCGACCTGGTGGCGGCTGAAGGCCAGCAATTGGGTGGTGAGCGCGGAGGCGCGTTCGACGGTGCGCAGGATCTCTTCGACGCTGGCGCGCAGCGTTTCGGCCGCGCCCACGTCGTCCAGCAGCATGTAGCCGTAGCCGGTGATGACGGTGAGGAGATTGTTGAAGTCGTGAGCCACGCCGCCGGCCAGACGGCCGACCGCCTCCATTTTCTGCGACTGGCGGAGGCGCTCCTCGAGGAGTTTGCGCTCGCTGATATCGGCGGCCAGGGCGATGAAGCCGCTGGGAGAGCCGGAGGCGTCCCGGAGCGGCGAGGCCCACAGGCTGATCTCGACCGGCGTTCCGTCCTTCCGGCGCGGTGTCACTTCGCGGCCGTTCATTCGAATGCCGCGCTTGCCGCGCTCGATGCGATCCTGAAAAGCTTCCAGGTCATGTTCCTCGACCAGGGGGAGGCGCCGGCCGAGCACCTCGTTCTCGCTCCAACCGAACATGCGCTCGGCGGCGGGATTCCAACTGATGACGTTGCCTTCCAGATCCAAGGCGAAAATGGCCAGTGGGGCGGCCTGGAAAACGGTCTGGAGGGCCTCGTTGGCCTGGCGGAGGGCCTCGTGGGCGGCCTGTAAGGACTCCTCGGCGCGCCTGCGCCCGACGATGTCCGTCATTACCGCGCGCCAGAGAAGGCCCCATGCGGCCAACATGAGGGCCACGGCGGCGGCCGAGATGGCAATGGGCACACGGGCCTGAGGCGCGCGATGGGCGCTCCAGAAGAACGCGACCAGCGCCATCGAGGCGCTCAAGGCGATCAGCGTGGACTGCAGCCCCAGCTTGTTACGCCGCAGGTGGTTGAGTTGTGGGGCTCGGTTCAAATGGATGCCTCCAGCAAGTTCGGGCCGGTTCATTCCGCCTTGTAGATCGCCAGGCCGGAGAGCAGCTTCGGATAGAAGTCCGTGGATTTCTGCGGCATGACTCCGCCGGCGAAAGCGATGCGGGCCACCTCGGCGATGGGAACCGGCTGAAGCAGGAAGGCCGCCTGGGCGGCGCCGGAGCGCACCTGTTCCAGCGCGGTCTCGAGTCCGCGGACATAGCGGAGGTTGCGCTGCTCGCGGATGCCGGCCTCGTCGAGACCGAGCAGGCTCCCGAGCACGCGCTGGTGCAGGAAACCCACGTCCAGCACGTCCGGCTCGCGGGCCGCCTCCAGAAGAGAGAGGCCGCTGGAAAGCGCTACGCCGATGCGGATCCTGCCTTGGCTCGGTTCGGCCCAGGCCCGGCGCAGGGCGTCCAGGGATTCGAGCGGGGAGACTTGCAGGGACTCTCCGGCGGCGCGCAGGAAAGCCCCGGCGTCGAACTGGTGCAGGCCATGCACCACGCGGTGAGTGGCCAGGATGGTGAGGCCCGCGGAGTGCATATTGACGAAGGTCATCATCACCTTGCGCGCGCCTTCCAGACCGGGATTCTGGTTGCGGAAGGCCAGCGCCGTCTCATAGCGGTGATGGCCGTCGGCGATCAGCAGCCGCTGGTCCGCCATCAGTTCGCGGATGCGAGCGATGCGCGGCGGGTCGGAGATCTTCCAGAGCCGGTGCACGGCCTGGTACTCGTCGGCGACCTCGAGGGGCGGGGCGGCCTGCGCGGCTTCATCCAGAATGCCGTCGATTTCGCCCCGTGGGTCGGAGTAGAGCATGAAGAGCTGGCCGGCGTGGGCGCGGGTGTGGCGAAGCAGTTCCAGGCGGTCCTGTTTGGGGCCGGTCAGCGTTCGCTCGTGCGGGAACACCGTTCCCTGGGAGTAGTCTTCCACCGCGCCCAGGCCGATGAAGCCCTTGCGAAGCAGCCGCTCCCCGGTGTCCGGGGAGGTGAACTCCTGGAAATAGGCGAACAGGCCCGGCTCCGGGTCCTGGGCCAGGATGCCGGCGGCGATCCAGTCGTTCAGATGACGCGCGGCGCGGGTGTAGACGTTGTCGGCTTCGGAATCGGTGGGGAAACGTTCGCCCAGGATGACGCGCACCAGGTTGTAAGCGCTCAGCGAGAGGTACCGCTCGCGCATCTGCGGCGTGATCTTGTCATAGGGCTGGGTGACCAGGTTGGAGAGCGGGCCGGCCTTCCCGGTGTAGCGATAGGGTTGGAATGGATAGATCTGCGCCATGGGTGAACTTTCGATTCTCGCATGGTGAGGGGTTGGGAGCAATCGGGCTAATGAACGCACCAGAGCATCAGGGTCGCGGAACGTGGGGGGTGCGGTGGTGGAGGCACCGGATGAGCGTCCCCGCCCAGAGGCGGCTCGCGCGGATCTTGTCCTGCAACTACAACTCCAGTATGCGCATCAGGAGACTTGCGAGTGCCAGGTAGTCGTGGGCACGGTACGGGTCGTTGAATAGCCGATTGCTATGCGCCTTCGAATTACGAAGCCCGACGATGCCCTTGAAGAGGAACATGAATCCCTTTTGCTCGTCGCGCTCAGCGTCTGATCCGAGAGCACTGAGCTGAATTACTGGCGTCCGATTCTCGCAGCCAAACGCCTGATTCATGAGGCTGTCGCCGTCAAGAGCGAGGCCCGAGCGCCTTTTGACTTCGTCAATGACGCGAATGTAGGCTTCAAGTGCAGCATTCTTGTAGTGGCCGTCCCGGAACAGTTGTCCGCTCACCCGCTCAATCTCAGCGTGAAACTGATAGCGATCCGGCGCAACCTGAGCTGCGGGTGGCGCAAGCATCTCAAGTTGCTGTATGCACGATTCCAGTACGGCCTTTCTCCGCCGCATGTGATCCTGGTGTTCGCGCTGGTAGAACTGATCAGACTGGCTACTGAAGGAGACACCCCCAACGTATTTGAACTTGCTCGTCATGTCGTGATGGCCGCCACTGGGCCTCCCGAGGGCACCGTCCAGAATCGCCGCAGTCGTGTCGACCCACTTTTCAACATCAGGGTCCTTCCACTGAAGCCCGAACACGACATCGAACTGACCAAGCTGCTTTCGGACAAGCTCGATGGCCCGTTGCGGCGTCAAGGTCGGGGGGATTGTCTCTTGTGCTCCAACGCGTCTGGCCATAAGTGCCTCCCTGCACACGTGCACCAAATCCTATCACACCGCAACCCCCTGCCGAATGCCCAATATTCGGTGCTTCTGGATGTGGTTGATAAGTGGCGAGGGCGGTTGGTGGAGGCGGCGGGGGGCGAGCGCTCGTCCGAGAAATTCCGCGATGGGAGCCTGCGTTCGCGACCTAGTCCGGTTGATCTCGGCCTGGGGCTTCGGACCGAACGCCGAGTTGGCGAAGGATCAGGCCGCACAGTGAATCGGGCACCTCCGTGTGACGAGGTACCGGCACAAAGCGGTTGGCCGCCGGATTGAAGTAGATGTCGTGGCGGCTTCCGCTGCGCTAAAGAACGCAGCCCGCCCGTTCCAGCCGCCGGACGAGTTCGCGCCGCTTCAGGCCCGTAGTTCGATCTCTTTGGTTTCCACCGGAGCGAAGACCGGAGCCTGCGATTGCTCATCCATCATCAGTTGGTAGGCGTCGCGGATGTTCTCCTCCAGTTCGTCCAGCGAGGCGCCTTGGCTGAACACTCCGGGGACCTGGGGCAGGCGGCCGACGAACCACTCGCCCTCCTTCCAATACTCCAACCGGAAACGAAGAGAATGAGACATCGCACGATTCCTCATGGTGGAGGCGGCGGGAGTCGAACCCGCGTCCGAGAAAGTCCGCGATGGGAGCCTACGTGCGTATCCGATTCGGTTTATTCGGGCGCCGCCGTCGGAACCGGCAAGAGCGGCTGCGACCTAGTCCGGTTGATCTCGGCCTGGGGCTTCGGACCGGAGCCTTGCGCCTATCCCGCTGGATGACGCTCGCTAGCTGGCGGGCGGGCCCACCAACCGGAGCGGCCACCTAATTAATTAGGCGGCGTATGCAAACTGCGTATTGGCCGTTTTAAGTTTCCGATAGTTTTACGGGAGCTCGGAACCCGGCACGCCTCTGCACCACAGATACAATCCCGTCGAATCCGTTACGCCCCCTTCCGGTTTCTATTCTAGCAGATGGCCGGTCCCGATCCGGGCCGCGCGGCTCAATACTCGGTTTTGTGGCGGGCAATGGGGGCCACAACGGCTTTGGCGGCGCGCAGGTAGTCCGCGGGCGCGAGCAGGATCTGCGCCCCGCGCACGCCGGCGGAGACCGAAACGACGTCGAAGGTCGCGATGGTCTGGTCGGCAAAGACCGGGAATTCGCGCTTCAGGCCCAGCGCGGTGACGCCGCCGCGCACGTATCCGGTGAGCGGCTGCACTTCCTTGAGAGTTACCAGTTCGATGCGGCGGTCGCCCGTATGCCGGGCCAGCGCCCGGGGGTCGAGCTCGGCGTCGGCTGGAACCACGGCCAAGCACACGCCATTGCGGTCGCCGCGGGCTACCAGGGTCTTGAAGACCTGCTGTGGCGGAAGCCCGATCATGCTGGCCACCAGCTCCGCGTCCATGTGCTCGGAGTCCACATCGTATTCGCGCACCTGGTGTGGAATGCCGAGGCTCTCGAGCTGGCGGACGGCGTTGGTCTTCATGCTCCTAGAGATCATGGTACAGCAGGCGCCGGGCGGGCGCCAGCAGGCTGCGGAGAATGTCATTTCGGTGGCCCGAAGAGGACAAGCTAAAGCATGTCCTACGGCCCCACGTAGGGTAAGCTTCAGCTTGCCCAGGAACTTTTTCAGCAGCCTGCCAAGGTTCATATCACGTCCATGCAGGGTAACAGCTCCTACGCGACAATGAGAGCGATTGGCCGTAGATTCGGACTTGCCCGACGGGGTTAGAGGAGAGTAACGGAACGATGAAGCTGTATGTGGGGAATCACTAGCGTCCGGCTATAAGTCCCACAGAGTCAACTGGTTAGAAATTGGCGACGATTTTTCCTGGGACTCGATCTCTCGGAGGGCCTGCAAAACGGGCACTTGCTCGAACAGCGTCACGCTGAGCACCTGTAGGGTTTCGTGAAGGCTGGCCTCCAGCCCCAGACGCTTCTTGAGGATGGCCACCAGCACGTAGACCGACACTGCAATCCAGATCTGAGTTTTGACCGCGTTCTCGCTATATCCGTAAAACGCCTTGATTCGCAGATGCTGCTTGATCCACTTGAAGAACAGTTCGACCTGCCAGCGCGACTTGTAGAGCGAGCAGATGGTGAGCGCGGGCAGGTCGAAGTTGTTGGTGAGGAACCGCAGGCTGCGATCCTGCTCGGCATCGTAGTAGTGGATGCGCCGGAGCGGGTCGGGGTAATGCTTGCGCGAGGCGGCCGAAGCCAGCACGACGGTGTGGTCGGAGCGCACGCCGGTGCCCGTGTCAACCGGGTGCGAGTAGCGGCGGCGCAACAAAACCCCACGCTTGGTGCGCGTGACGAAGAAGGCGCCGCCGCGGTGGAAGACATGCAGACGCTCGAAGTCGACGTAACCGCGGTCCATCACATAGAAGGAAGCAGGTTCCGGAACGAGGATGTCGAGGACGTTGACGTCATGCAGTTTTCCGTCGGAAACCTCAATGAAAGCAGGGATCGGGCCGCGCAGGTCCAGCAAGGTGTGCAGCTTGATGGCGGCGTTGCGGGCGCGGAAGCGAGCCCACGGGAACACCGATAGGCAGAGGTCGATGGTGGTGGAGTCCAGGGCGTACACCGTGTTGTCGAGATCGAAGCCGAGAGACTCGTGGGCGTACATCGGACGCGCGATGCCGATGAGCACCTGGGCGAAGTCGGCGTAGATACGCCAGTCGTGAGCTTCGTTGGCGTCGGCCAGGGTGGACCGCGAGATCTTGCCGCGGAAGCCCATGTGATAGAGCTTGCTCTCTACGGAGCGCAAGCAGGCCTCGATGTCGCGGAGGCTCTCGCGAAAGGTCAACTGGGCGAAGGCCAGACAAAGGAACTGGTCGAGGCAGGAAAAGCCACGGAATTTACAGTTGCCGCCGTAGCGCGCGACGCACTTGTGGAACTCGTGAGGCGGGAGGTGATCGATCAACTGGGCGAAGACGGTGCGGCCGGCAAACATGCTCCATTGTCGGCCGACCAGGCGGGAGCGGTGCCGAGGCGTCCAAGGCCGTCAGCGAAGGTCCATATCGAAAAAACTCGAAACACCACCTATCCCATTGGCCGAGCACCACTTATACGCCGACCGCCAAGCGATAGCCGGACAGCAGTGC
>JBKQQG010000009.1:0-40392 GCA_052144455.1 Bryobacteraceae bacterium | reverse complement strand
CAAACTTCGGACAGTCCAAGCATGGCGTTTTCACCAAGCGGCCCGGAACACTAACCAATGATTTCTTCGTCAATCTTCTCGACATGAAGACGAAGTGGCAGAGGTCGGCTGCTTCCGCGGGCGTACTGGAGGGGAGGGATCGAGCAACCGGCAGCCTTAAGTGGACGGGTACCGTAGTCGATCTTGTCTTCGGTTCGAACTCTCAGCTCCGAGCCCTCGCGGAATTCTATGCGTGCGGCGACTCAAAGGAGACGTTCGTGAAGGACTTCGTCGCTGCGTGGAGCAAGGTGATGAACCTGGATCGCTTCGACCTGGCCTGAGCTCGGCGGAAGAATGAGCTGTCAGCTTTGCTACTAACCCCGTTGCGGTTGTTTGGATCGGCAAGACCGAAGTTCGTCGCTTTTCTTGGGGCGCGCGGGCCGGATCGCGCACCCTCTGATTCTGCTGGGGTAGCAGAGCAGACGGACCGAGTTTGTCGGAAGCCGGCCCACTCCCGGCAGGAGCGGCGCTGGATGCCGGCGGCAATCCGGATGTCGTACCCTGAGTGGGATCATGCCTGGACGGAAACCCATCGGCGAGCATCGGCCGATCAAGACGCTGGAGCGGGTGCTATCGAAAGCTGGGCTGGGATCGCGGACCGAAGCCCGAAGCTGGATCGGAGCGGGCCGGGTGCGGGTGAACGGCAAGCTGGTGCAGACGCCGGACCATTGGGTTGACCTTGAGCGCGACCGCGTGACACTGGACGGCAAGCCCATCCGGGGCAGCCGCAAGGTCTACCTGCTGCTTTACAAACCGAAGGGCTACCTGACCACTTACAAAGATCCGGAGGGGCGGCCGACGGTCTACGATCTGATCCAGGATGTGGACCAATGGGTGTTCCCGGTGGGGCGGCTGGACCTGGATACCAGCGGCTTGCTGCTGCTCACCAACGATGCGCAGTTCGCCGAGCGCATCACCAACCCGGCCTACAAAGCGCCAAAGACCTATCTGGTGAAGACCGCCTCGCGGCTGGAGGATGGGCAGTTGGAACAGTTGCGGCAGGGGATCGGGCTGAGCGATGGCGCGACGCAGCCCGCCCTCGTCGAGCGGCTGCGGGACTCCGGCAACCACACGTTTCTGGAACTGACCATCACCGAGGGGCGCAATCGGCAGGTGCGGCGCATGATCGAAGCGCTGGGCAGCCGCGTACTGAAGCTGGTGCGGACGGCCATCGGGCCGATACGCATCGGCGACCTGCCGATCGGAAAGTGGCGGATGCTGGAGCCGGAGGAAGTGCTGCGCCTGGGAGGCTGAAGTTCAACTGCGTGCGGCGGCGCGCGCGAGCGGCTCCTTGCGCTTGGCGTCGAGAGTGAGGACGTGCAGAATCTCCGAGTAGAACTCGAGCGCCACCGCCGAGCCGGGCTGCTCGGGATGGAGGGCCTTTTCCAAAATGGCCAGCGCGAGCTCGAGCAGTTTGTGCGCATCGGCGAAGCGCGCCTGCTCGTGGCAGGTCCTGGCGAGCGCGGTCAGGTGCGACGGAATCTCGCGATGCCTGCGGCCCAGCGCCTTCTCGAGCGCCGCCAGGGCGCCGGTGAATAGCAATTCCGCTTCGGGAGATCCGTCTGAGCGGCTGTAGAGCTCCGCCAACCGCTTCAGGTGGCCGGCCAGGCTGGGCTGCTGCTGGCCCGGGAGACTGCGGCCGGAGTCGTCGTGCCGCAGGGCAAATTGGGCAGCCGCGCGGCGTCCTTGGGCGAGATAGACCTCGCCGAGCCGGTCCAGAGTGAGGGCAACGTCCTGGTGGAGTCTGGCCAGCGACCGTTCGGCCAGGGCCAGCGCGCGCTCGTATTCCAGGGCAGCGGCGTCGTGGTTGTCCTGTAACTCATAGGCCCCCGCCAGACTGAAATGCACGGCGGCAAGCTCGGGATGCTCCGGCCCCAGCGCCTGCTCGTAAATGGCGGCGGCGCTCTTGAAAGCGCGCTCCGCCGCAGCGCCGTTGCCCAGGCGGCAATGCAGCAGGCCCAGCGCATTGAGGGACTTGGCCAGACGCGGATCCTCCCGGCCTAGCTCGCCCGCTTCCTTCACGGCCCGGACCAGATACTGCAGGCAGGCGTCCGTCTCGCCCAGGCAAGCGAGGCCCTCGGCTAAGTGCATGCAAGACTGCCAGCAAACCTCCGGCGAACCGGTGGGCAACTGGGAGAGTGGAGCTAAAGATGGCTGCTCCGTCAGCGGTTTGGGCGCCTGGCTCGACAATGGTGCGGGTCGCATTCTCTCGCCTCCCTCAAACGCCGGAGCCAATCATCGGCTGCGGCAGCCTGAGGCGTAAGTGGTTCAGTATAGAGATTCGCGCGTGCGCTCACAACAGCAAAGGCAAGAAAACCACTGACCTAGACATCATACGAGTACTATAGGTACTGGAACTACTATGGCTTCTACCCGCGAAAGGCCGCTGGAACGAGGGGCTGGTCGGGTGGTGGAACCGGGCAAATCGGGTTCTGGTGGGAGACGTTGCATTGGGGCACGCTGCGGCGCATAATCACTCGGAAGACCGTGTTGGATCGTTTCTGACAAGGAGAACGAACTATGCCAGCTTTCAAGCGCACGTTGGTTCGCACCGCGAAAGGCGCGAGCGTCCAGTATGAACCCGTCGTGCTCTCAGTCAGCCTCAACTTTGACCAGAAGTCAGCGATCATGAGGGCCACCGGCAGTTGCCTCGAAAAACTGGAACTCAGCGCGAGCGATCTGAAGGCGATCATGCTTGATCCATGGAGTTGGGGGCAGACCTAGTGAAGAGCCGCCGTGCCTCCCGGCCTGGCCGGGGCCGCGACTCCAATCGGAGCGTAGCCGGCGAGAGGGCGGCGCACGAGGCGGTTCTCAGGGGGCAGCGGCAGGAGCGGGCTCCATTTTCTGTTTATCCTCCCGACGGCTCACCAAGGACTCGACATCCATGCGGAGCGGATGCTGGAGTGCCGTCCCTGGATTGTGGGGCTCTCGTACTATGGCGGCAACTACCCCCTGTCGCTGGCCACCGAGCCGAGCTTGATGTTGGCGTCCTCCAAAACCTTGGCGATCCGATTGTGCACCCGGTTGTACTCGCCCATCAGCTTCGCCCGGTAGCGGGTTAGGTCCCGCAGTTCCTGGATCGGCCGGGGCGGCACGAAGCTGGCCCGCGGCAGCCCGTGGGCCAGCAGGTCCGCGATACACTCCGAGTCCTTCTGGCCGGTCTTCCGGCCGGGAATGTTGTGCATGTGGTAGGGATTGGCCAGCAACAGCGGTGGATTCCATGGCCACGCACTCGACGTGCGAGGCGTACAGCCAGAGTTTCAGGCGTTGAAGCTCCTTCCAATACGTGCGGAACTCCTTGATCCGCACATCCTGCTGGCCCTGCTCATCCAGCACCAAGACGCAGGCCGCGATCGAGTCTTTGTGAACATCCAAGCCGCACGAGCGGCGGTAGAGTGCTTCCATGGGGCCTCCTTGCCGCTGAGCGAGGGGCGCGGCCAGACCCGCAGGGGCTGGAATGTGGAGTGACCGCCGTTCCCCACCTCAATCTCCCACCCTCTCAACAACTTCCCTCGCCCCGCTCCCGGAAATCCCGCACCTCCGTGCTATCTCTCTTAAAGGGACGCGCCTCCACAACAGCCCGCCCCCCTCCGAGGCGCCCCATGTCATCCCAATTGCAGATCGACGCCAATCGCCGCAACGCCCTGTTCTCAACAGGCCCCCGTACCCCCGCGGGCAAAGCCAAAGTCGCCAGTAACGGCCGCACCCACGGTCTCTGTTCCCGCGACGGCATTCTCCCTATAGAGAACTCCGCCGCCTTCCAGGCCCTCCTCGACGGTCTCCCCGACGCCTTTTGCCCTGCCAACGCAGCCCAGAAGTCCAGCCTCCGCGACCCGGCCACCGCCGAATGGCGTCTCCGCCGCGTGGTCCTCATCGAAACCGGCCTCTTCTCCTGTCGCGTGGAACTCGCCCGCGAGGCCGAGCGCTGCCCCGAGCCGCCCCAGGCCACAGCCGACCGCCCGCACAGGTCTCTCCGCAGGAGGCCGCCAACCGCGCCGCGGCGCCCCATCCGGGAAAGCCAAACCCGATTTCCCGAACGAACCCACCGGGTGCCCTCCGGCAACCTTCATCGATTACCGGTGCATGCCCTTCCGCCGGAGGCGGCATGCCGCGCCGCGGCGACCCATCCGGGAAAGCCAAACCCGATTTCCCTAACGAACCCACCGTGGACCCCAATCCCAAGAAACCAAGCCACTTACTCACATGATAACGAACCCACCGGGTACCCTCCGGCAACCTTCACCGATCACCGGTGCACGCCCTTCAGCCGGAGGCGGCCAGCCACGCGGCAGCGCCCGGCGAACCGAGGCGTACTTGGCTGTACGCCGAGGATGGCGGCCGAGCGCAACGAGGTAGACATGGGTATATCGTGCGTCGCGGGGAATGCGGGCTAGAATGGGAGGCATATGGTACGAGTCGAGACGGTACTGGATTCCTGGAAGACCATCCGGCAGGACACCGCCCAGGCGGTCGAAGACATGCCCGCCGGCGAGTTGGATTTCAAGCCCGTGCCCGAGGTGGATAGCTTCGGCCAGATCGCCCGGCATATCCTGGATGCCAGCCACGCGCTGTCCGGACTGCTGCTGGCGGGCGTGGACAATCTGGCGGAGGGCCGAAAAATGTGGAAGCAGCACGTTCGGCCGCTTCCCGAGAAGCTGGATGCGCACACGCTAGCGGCGGAACTGCGGTCCTCGGTCGAGGAGCGCTGCGCGGAGCTGGCCCGGCAGCCCGCGGAGTTCTTCTCGGGGCTGATCACCCGCTTCGACGGGCAAAAGGTGACTCGTCTGGAGATGATCCAGACCATCAAGGAGCACGAGCTCACCCACCGCGCTCAGATGTTCGTATACTTGCGGCTGAAGGGCATTGTCCCGGTGACTACAAGGCGCCGCCGGGCGAAAGGATAGGGCGGACGCAAAAAATAGCGGCGGATGGCCCTTGGCAGTTTCCCAAAAACGAAGTAGTTTGAATAAGAGGAACACGGTTCGCACTTCATTGGAGGGAGAAGCATGGTGATCTGTCCGGTCTGTGACGCGGCGATCGACATCGAGGAAGACGAGTTCGAGGAAGAGGATACCCTGATCTGCGACGAGTGCGGCGCCGAGTTGCGCGTCGTGAGCGTGGCCCCCATTGACCTGGAGCCGGTTGAGGACGAGGACGACGACGAGGAGGCTCCGGACTTCGACGACGAGGATGAGGACGAGGAGAAGTGGAAGTAGACTGCCGCGGCGCTCGGCGCTGGCGGCCGCCCTGGGGCTGGTCCTGTTCGGGACCGGAACGGCCGCCGGCGGAGCGGACAAGCCCAAGCAGGGGCCGGCGACGTACGCTGTGGTTGCCGGAACCGTGTTCCGGGAGACGGGGATGGCCTTCCCCGGAGCGGAACTTGCGCTGACCGCTGTCGGAGACTCGAAAGAAGCTCGTAAGTTCAAGGAAATGAAGTGTGTTACTTCGCAAAGAGGCGAGTTTTTGATGCGCCTGCCGGCCGCGCCGATGAGCTACCTCCTGAGGGCCAAGGCGCCTGGATACCGGCCCCAGGGGAAGGTCGTCACCGTGACGGCGGATGACCGGGTGGATGTGTTCTTTCAGCTCGAACGTGCGTCTAAGTGAGGAGACGGCAAAACCAAATGAGAAGTGTATCGATAAGGCGGCTGGCGGCTCTGGCGCTTGGCCTGTTGGTGTGGGCGGCGCAATCCCCGGCCCTGGCGCAGAAGAGCTCCAAGGACCCCAACATCCGGTCGGTCGAGGGTGTGGTGACCGATCCGGCCGGCCAGCCGGTCGCGGGCGCGGTGGTGTATCTCAAGAACACCAAGACGCTGCAGGTCCGCACCTTCAATTCGACGGAAGACGGAACCTACATCTTCCACGGGTTGAGCACCACCATCGAATACGAGCTGAAGGCCGAACACAAAGGCGCCGAGAGCGATCTCCGGAAGCTCAGCGAGTTCGACTCCCGCCAGAAGGCGGTCATCGATCTTAAACTGAAGAAGTGACGGCGGGCGCGCCCCGCCGCCCTGGGAGGGGAAAATGGGACGCTGGCTATTGGCGGCATGCGCGTGCACAGCCGTTCTATGGGGACAGGAATTCAAACTGGGATCGCAGGTGGCGGATTTCGCCGTTCAGGACCTGCACGGCAATGCGGTCCGGTATTCGTCGCTCAAAGGGAACGTCACGGTGGTGGTGTTTATCGCCACCCAGTGCCCGGTATCCAACGCTTACAACGAACGCATGAAGGCGCTGTACGAGGATTATACGCCCAAAGGAGTGAAGTTCGTCTTCCTCAACGCCAACCGGACCGAGCCGGCGGCCGATGTCGCCCGCCACGCCCAGGAACACGGCTTCCCGTTCCCGGTCTATAAGGACGAGGGCAACCTGGTGGCGGACCGCTTCGGGGCCAGCGCCACGCCTGAATCCTTCGTGATGGACCAGACTGGAGCCATCCGTTATCACGGCTCCATCGACGATTCGCAGCAGGTCCAACGGGTGACCACCCAGCGGCTGAGGAACGCCCTCGACGCCGTGCTGGCCGGGCGCCCGGTCGAGCAGCCCGAAACCAAGGCGTTCGGGTGCTCCATCAGGAAGGTCGGGAAGGCCTCGTGACACGGCGGCTGGTGCTTCTTCAAGTTGCGGCCCTCGCGGTGGCGTTCGCGCAGCCGGCCGGGCTGATCCCGCTGGACGAGGCGGGGTTTCAGAAGCTGATCGCCTCCGGGAAGGGGCAGGTGCTGCTCTTGGATTTCTGGGCCACCTGGTGTGCCCCGTGCCGCGCCGAGATGCCCCAACTAGTGGCCCTCGAGAGCCGCTACCGGGCGCGCGGCCTGAAGCTGATCGCCATCTCCTGTGACGAACCCGAGCAGGAGGCCGGCGCCCTCGAGTTCCTGAGGAAGCAGCGGGTGCCCATGCCGGGTTACATCAAGCGCCCGCGAGACGACGACCGGTTCATCAACGCCATCGACCCGAAATGGAGCGGCCAACTGCCGGCCCTGTTCCTGTACGACCGCCAGGGCGCCAAGGCCCGCTCGTTCTTCGGTGAGACCGACCTGGCGGCCCTCGAGGCCGCGCTGCGGAAACTGCTGTGACGCTAGTCGAGAAACACCTCGCCAGGTTGAAGGACCAGACCGCCTGGATCACCGGCGGCAAGCGCATCGGCCATGCGGTGGCCCTGGCCCTGGCCGAGCAGGGCGTCTGCCTGGTCCTCAGCTACCGCCATTCGAAGGATCAGGCCGAGGAGACCGCTGCCGCCGCGCAGGCTTTGGGGGTCGCGGCGCTCGTGGTCCAGGCCGATGTCTCCGACCGAGAGAGCGTGCGAGCGGCGGTCGAGCGGGTGCAACTCGAGTTCCCGCGGATCGACATCCTGGTCAATCTGGCCTCGGTCTACCGGCCGGTCTCGATCGACGAGGCCGGCGTGCGGGACTGGCAGGACAACATCGGGGCCCACATTCTGGGCACGTTCTGGCCGTCCCAGTTGATTGCCCCGCTCATGCCGCGCGGCGGACACATCGTCAACGTGGCGGATGCCACCTCCATCGGCAAACCGCGCCGGCGCAACCTGCCCTACGTGGTCACCAAGGCCGCGGTAGCGGCCATGACGCGCGCCATGGCGCTCGAGTACGGCGAGCGAGGCCTCTTCGTCAACGCCATCGCGCCGGGGCCGATCCTCCCGCCCGAGGATTTCCCCCGCGAGACCTGGGAGCGCATTCGCGAGAGCTCGCCGGTGCACTACCCGGTGACCGACCACGAAGCCGTGGAGCAGTTCGCCTTGCTGGTGGTCTACCTGGCCGTGACCACGCTAGCCAGCGGCCACGTCTACGCCCTGGATCAGGGCCAGAATCTGAGCTAGCCTCCCGGAGCGCCAAAGCTCTATTGACGGGCGGTCCGTTCCGCACTAAGATAGCTTCAGTACTCATAGGACTTGGGTATAGGGTTCCGCTCTCTATTCCTGAGGTGGAGTGCTACTGTCCGTCGCTCGCCTCACCTCGCCCCTTGCCTGGGGTGGACCTGCCATCGCCTCGAATAGAGCACCATACGAAGGAGCAAGCATGCTCTCTGTGAAAAGCACCACCCTCGGACTGTCCCTGATCGCACTGTTCGGCGCGGCCTCAGCCTCGGCGCAGAATCCTTCCACCTCGGTGAGTGTGGATGCAAACGCAAACCGGCGCACAATCAACCCCAACATCTACGGCATCTGTTACGGCGATGCCCACGACATGGAGACCTTGAACGCTCCCCTCAACCGCTGGGGCGGCAACTCCACCACCCGCTACAACTGGCAGATCGACGCGCACTCGGCTGGCGCCGACTGGTATTTCGAGACCTATTCCGACGGCAGCGGCACGCCCAGCGGATCGGCGGATGCCTGGGTGGCGACCACCCGCGCGGCCAACAACGGCGCCGAACCGCTGTTCACCGTCCCCATGATTAACTACCTGGCCAGCCTCGGCTCGGGCCGCTCCACCTTGGAAGGCTTTTCGGTGACGAAGTACGGCGCGCAGACGGCCACGGATCCCTGGAATTCCGACGCCGGCAACGGCGTGAGCCAGGCCACGGGCAGGAACATCACCGGCAACAATCCGCTGGATACCGGAGTCCTGAACAGCGCCGCCATCCAGCAGGCCTGGGTGCAGCATTTCGTGAACGGCTTCGGTCCGGCCTCCAGCCCCACCGGCGTCAAGTACTACATTCTCGACAACGAGCCGTCGCTCTGGTATTCCACCCATCGCGACGTCCACCCCAATCCCGCCAACTACGCCGAGATGTACAGCCAGATCGAGGCCTATGCCACGGCCATCCGCGCCGCCGATCCCACCGCCAAGATCGCCGGCTTCGAGGAGTGGGGCTGGTGGGCGATGTACTTCAGCGGCTTCGACCAGGCCAACGGAGCCAGTGCGGCCAGCTCGGACTACAACACGCACAACCAGACCTACTACTACCCCTGGTTGCTGCAGCAGCTTTACGCCTACAAGCAGCAGACCGGCCGGCAACTCATCGACATCCTGACCGTTCACTGCTACAACGCCACCCCCGACGGCAGCGACGATTCTATCGGCGGACAGAAGGTCCGCAACGCGGAGACGCGCATCCTCTGGGATCCGAACTTCCAGGATCCCTCCTGGTACGGCGACATCGGCATTAACGGCCGGGTCATCAACTGGATTCCTACTCTGAAGGCCATGGTCAACCAGTACTATCCAGACCTCCAGATCGGTTGCACGGAATACAACTGGGGCGACGAACCGAATCTCAACGGCGCCACCACACAAGCCGACGTCCTCGGCATCTATGGACGCGAAGGTTTCGACCTGGCCACCCGCTGGACCACCGCCAAGGACTCGAACACCAGCCCCACCACCTACTACGTCACTTACCTGGCCAGCCAGATCTACCGCAACTACGACGGCAACGCCTCCACTTTCGGCGATACCAGCGTCGCGGCAACCGTCGCGAACCCCGACAACCTCTCGGCGTTTGCGGCAGTGCGCAGCTCCGATGGCGCGCTGACCGTGATGGTGATCAACAAGCAGCAGGGCAGCACTCCGGTAACGGTGAGCCTGGCGAACTTCGGGACTTCCGGTTCCGCGCAGGTCTGGCAGATCAACTCGGCCTCGCAGACCTCGATCGCCCGCCTGGCCGACGTGGCCGTCGCCAGCAACACCATCGCGACCACCGTTCCGTCGCAGAGCATCACGTTGTTCGTGGTTCCGTCGGGCGCCATCACATCGCCTCCTTCGGCGCCCACCGGACTGGCGGCCAGCGTGGGCAACGGCACGGTCACCCTCACCTGGAACGCCGGCGGCGGGGCCACGAGTTACACCGTGAAGCGGGCCACCGTGAGCGGCGGACCTTACACCACTCTGGGCACGGTGAGCAACCCGGCCCCAACCAGTTACACCGACACCGGCCTGTCGAACGGAACCACCTACTACTACGTCGTCTCCGCCTCGAACCAGGCCGGCTCCAGCCCGAACTCGGCCGAAATCGCGGCTACGCCCATCCTTCCCCCGACCTTCACATCGTCCGCCACCGCTAGCCCGAATCCGGTTGCGCAAGGGAGCAGCACGACAGTCACGGCCAAGGTCACCGACACCGCCAACACTCTCACGAACGGTGTGGTCCAGATCCTGGTGTTGGACCCCAGCGGGAACACCGTGGCTTCGCAGAACTTCACCGCGCAGAGTTTCACCGCCAACCAATCTCGCAGTTACACTCTGGCATTTACACCCGGAGTCTCCGGAACCTTCGTCGTCCAAGTCGGCGTCTTCAGCGCCACCTGGCAGTTGTGGAACTGGAACAACTCGGCCGCGAGCATCGTGGTGAACTCCTCGCTCACCTTCACGTCCTCGGCGACGGCCACTCCATCGAGTGTGGCGCGCGGCTCGTCCACGGTAATCGCCTTCTCGGCGACCGACACGGGAACGGCCGGCCTGACCAACGGCAACGTTGAAATGCAGGTCTTCGACGCTTCCGGCAACGCGGCGGTCACCAATGTCTGGAGCGGACAGAATTTCACCGCCGGCCAGAAGCTCCAGTACCCTTACACCTGGAATGTGCCCGCCTCTCAGGCGACCGGAACCTACACGGTCATGATCGGCGTCTTCGACGGCGGCTGGACCACCGACTACTACTGGAACAGCAACGGGGCCACCATCGTGGTGACGGCGGGCCAGGCTGCGCCGCCCACGCCCACGGGGCTGAAGGCGGCGCCGGGCAACAAACAGGTGACTCTGACCTGGACGGCCAGCAACGGCGCGACGTCCTACAACGTCTACCGCGGAACGGCGGCCGGCGCCGAATCCCCGACGCCCATCGCGACGGGAATCGCCCAGACCTCCTACACCAACACCGGCCTCGCCAACGGCACGCCGTACTTCTACAAAGTTGCCGCGGTGAATGCCGGCGGAACCAGTCCGCTGTCCAACGAAGCGAGCGCCACACCGCAGGCTGGCGCCCCTCCGGCGCCCAGGGGGTTAAAGGCAACGCCGGGCAACAAACAGGTGACTCTGGCCTGGACGGCCAGCAGTGGCGCGACGTCCTACAACGTCTACCGTGGAACGGCGGCCGGAGCCGAAGGCGCATTGCCCATCGCGACCGGAATCGCCCAGACCTCCTACACCAACACCGGCCTCACCGACGGCAGGCGGTACTTCTACAAGGTGGCGGCGGTGAATGCCGGCGGAACCAGTCCGCTGTCCAATGAAGTCTCGGCGACGCCGGACCCTGTGAACGTGACCGGTCTGGTGAGGGTCACCTCATCCAGTTTCGTGTTCAACGGCACAACGAACAGGTTCAGCGGCACGGTAACCGTTCACAGCCAAAGCCAGAAGCCCATCGCCGGTCCGCTGCAACTCGTGCTGACGAATCTTCCGGCCGGCGTCACGGTCTACAACCCCACCGGATCGGCGGGCGGGAATCCGTACATCACGATTCCCGGCGTTGTGACGCTCGCGCCCGGCCAGTCGGCCTCCGTGGCCGTTCAATTCGCAGGTCCGTCCTCGGCGCATATCACCTTCACACCGGAGGTCTTCTCGGGAGCATTCTGATCGTCTTTCGTGGACCCCTCGGCGGGCTGATGGGTTTCGGCGAAACGCTGAAGCCCCTCGGCCCGCCGGGGAGGGTTGCTGCTTCGACCATTTGTCAGTTTTTGTAAGCTCACCGCAACCTTCGCTCTGTTCCGGGGTATACCTCGGAGTGGGAGCTTTCACACGATCTACTGGAACCATCCTCCTGGCCTTCGCCGCCACCGGCTTCGCCCAGACCTACGACCTCAGCGAGCTCGATCCGCTGTTCACCCGGGCCGCCACAGCGGTTCCCCCGGGACTGGAAGTTCTCATCGTGCAGAACGGCCGCCAGGTCTATTGGAAGCAATTCGGCCGCTGGCCGAAGGACAACCAAGTGGAGATCGCCTCGGGAACCAAGTGGCTCTCGGGCGCGCTGATCATGTCCCTGGTCGACAGCGGCCTTCTCCCGCTCGACGACACGGCCAGTAAGTACCTCCCCTATATGACCGGCGACAAGGCCCGTATCACCCTTCGCCAGTTACTGAGTCACACCGCCGGGTTTCCGGGCGAATTCCCGGCTGCCGATCCCTGCCTGCGCAGTTCTTTCGGCACCCTGGACCGCTGCGCGCAGTCCCTGGCCCGGCTCAGGCTGGCGGCGACGCCCGGAACCGCTTTCATCTACTCGGGCGCGGATATGCAGATCGCCGGCCGTGTCGCCGAAGTCGCCGCGGGCAAGGACTGGCAAAGTCTGTTCCGCGAACGGATCGGCGGGCCGCTGGGACTCGCGGCCACCGACTATGAGTACAAGGGGCCTACGCGGAACCCTCGCATCTCCGGCGGCGCCCGCTCCACCGTCAGCGACTATATGAGGTTCCTCACCATGATCTACCAGCGCGGCGTCTTTAATGGGAAGAGGATTCTCTCCGCACGCGCCATCGATGTTATGCTCGCCGATCAGACGCGCGGCGTCCCGATTCTCCAATCGCCTTACCGGCAATTCGCCAGGCTCGACCCGCGGGCGCCGGCGAACCGCTATGGAATCGGCAACTGGCTGGAGGATGTGGACGGCCAGTTTCAGTCGCCGCAGAACAGCAGCCAGGGCGCCCTGGGATTCAGTCCGCTGATCGATAGGAGCCGCGGTCTTCTGGCCGTAGTCGGCGTCCGCAACTTATTGGGTAACTTCGAGCCGTACTACTACCAGATGAAGACCATTCTCCACCGCACTATTCCGGCCGCGCGCCACTGACGATCCAATCACCGAGGTTCTATGCTCTCTCGCCACGCCGCTCTCCTGTTTCTGGCCGCAACCGCATTCGGCCAGAGTTACGACCTCAGCCCGCTCGACCCGCTCTTCACGCAAGCGGTCGCGGCCGTCCCGCCGGGATTGGAGGTCCTGATTGTGCAAAACGGCCAGCAGCTTTATTGGAAACAGTTCGGCCAATGGCCTCAGAACAACCAGGTGGCCATCGCCTCGGGAACCAAGTGGTATTCCGGCACGCTCATCATGTCCCTGGTAGATAGCGGCCTGCTCTCGCTCGACGATAGGGCCAGTAAGTACCTCCCCTATATGGTTGGCGAAAAGGCCGGCATCACTATTCGCCAGCTCATGAGTCACACCGCAGGCTTTCCCGACGAGGCGGCGACCAATGGTACCTGCTTGTCCGACCCTTCCACGACTCTGGACCTCTGCGCCCGCGAGCTTGCCGCCCTGCCCCTGCAGATTCCGCCCGGCGCCGGTTTTATCTATGCCGGCGCCGACATGCAAATCGCGGGCCGCGTTGCCGAGGTGGTTGCCGGCCAGGATTGGCAGACTCTGTTTAACGAGCGCATCGCCGCACCGCTGGGACTTACCGCTACCGACTATCAATATCAAGGCCCCACTCAGAATCCGCGTATCTCGGGCGGCGGACGCTCCACCGTAAGCGACTACATGAAACTCCTGACCATGATCTACCAGCGCGGCGTTTATAACGGCCAGCAGGTTCTTTCCAACCGCGCCATCGACGCCATGCTTATCGATCAGACCCGCGGCGTCCCCATTATCGATTCGCCGTATCAGCAATACGGATACCTGGACCCGCAAGCGCCGGCCAACCGCTATGGCATCGGCAACTGGCTTCTGGACGTGGACAGCCAATACCGGTCGTTGCAGAACGGCAGCCAGGGGGCCTTTGGCTGGAGCCCTCTGATCGATGCCAGCCGCAATCTGCTGGTGGTGGTAGGCGTACACAATCTGCTGGCGAATTTCGAGCCTTACTACTATCAGATGACGAGCATTCTGCAGAGTGCGATCCCGCCCGCGTCCCTGATACCGCGGGGCATCACCAGCGCCGCCAGTTATGAGTCCGGACCGCTGGCGCCCGGCGAAATCGTAACTCTGTTCGGCAGCCAACTGGGCCCAGCCACATTGGTCTCGCAAACGCCCACCGGCAATCGGTACGGCGATACGCTGGCGGGAACGCAGGTGCTCTTCAACGGAACCGCCGCGCCGCTGATCTATACCAGTGCGGGCCAGGTGGCGGCGATCGTTCCATTCGAGATTACAGGCCAGGCCAGCGTCTCCGTGCAGACGAAATACAACGGCGCGCCTACTCCAGCGGTCCCCATGCCGGTAGCCGCCGCATGGCCCGCGCTCTGGTCGGCGGACGCCAGCGGACGCGGCCCCGGCGCCGTGCTGAACCAGGATAATAGGCTCAACTCCGCCGCAAACCCGGCGCCCGTCGGCTCCGTAATTCAGCTCTACGGCACCGGAGGCGGTTTGACCGTTCCGCCAAGCCAGGACGGCACTGTCTCCTGCCAGATTGGGAGGTTCGCGCAACCCGTGTCGGTGACGATCGGCGGCGTTTCCGCGCCGGGCATCCTGTACTCGGGACCAGCCCCCTGTGAGGTCGCCGGCGCTTTCCAGATCAACCTGACCATCCCGGCCGGAGTCGAATCCGGCCCCGCGGTCCCCGTCGTAGTCTGGGTCGGCGGGAACTCCAGTCCGTCCACGGTGACCGTTGCCATCCAATAGAAGTTCTCATGCGGCTGGCCTTGAAACCCGTTGGCGGCCAAGTCAACGGCGCCGTGGCTCCCAATTGCCCACGGCCAGACGCGCCCACGGACTATAATGTGAGCGTGGAGAAACGGGTTAGGGTGTTTAAGAGCTTCCAGGAGGCCGATGAGGCCGACGCGCGCGCCGACGCGGCGATGTCCTGCCAAGAGCGCCTGAATCTTTTTATCGAACTCCGGGACAGCCGTCACCCCGATGCCGCTGAACAAAGACTGGCGCGAGTTTCTCGAGTTGTTAAACTCGAACGAAGTTGAGTACCTGGTGGTTGGCGCGTTCGCTGTGGGAGAGCCCGCCCCTGGTTTCAATCGGGCAGGGAATCCGCGATGGAACGGAGTTGCTCTCCTAAAGGGGCGACGTGCTCGGTGACGATCGCCCACACGAGTTCAAGATCGACCCCGAAATACTCATGGACCACGACGTTGCGAAACGCGATGATCTGTGGCCACGGAACCTCGGGGTGAGAATCGCGGAGCGTGGAGGACAGCCCCCGGCAGGCTTCGCCTAGCAACGCCAAGCGGTGTAGTACTGCGCTCTGAATCAGGACGTCGCCGAAGAATGCTTCCCTGCCGCCTTGGGAGAACCTGGAAATCAGTTCGATCTGCTCGACAGCATCCAGCAGACGGAGGCGATCCGCCCTCATAACGAGACCGCGTCACGCACCACTTCGGACGCCAGGCGAGGCTTAAGTCCACGGCTGGAGACGACGTCGACCTTGCAGCCCAACACCGTCTCAAGGTCGAGCCACAACCCGGTCAGGTCGAGTAGCGACCGGCCCGGCTCGAAATCGACCAGGAAGTCGATATCGGAGTCGTAACTCTGATCGCCGCGAGCGACCGAACCGAACACACGTACGTTATGGGCGCCGCGCCTCTCTGCCGCGGCGACGATCTGAGCGCGATATCGGGAGCGGACTTCCTCCAACGTCATAGGCAGTCTCTTTGAGTATGCCACAACACCGGCGGGACTCGATGATCCCGCGGTCGGGTTCGTTGGCTGCGCGAGGAAGTGGCGGGCCACCCTGGATACGTTTCGAACTTTTCTCGCCTGGCAAGCCAACTGCGCCGGCGAAGCGCGCCCCACGTTGGTATGATCTAGGTGGAATGGGCGATACCCGCAAATCCATCCTGGATCTCGTCCCGGACTTCAGCGTCCCGGCGTTGCCTGGCGCAAGGAATGCGCTCATCGAGGCTACGGAGGCGAATTACGCAAGTGAGTTTTACAAGCGGCTGGTCCAGTGGATTAGTGAGTATGATGCCGCACTCGACCAGGCCCATGAGGTCGGGCTCCGCTTAGTGAACTTCGGCCAAACGGTCGTTTTCCACCTGACTGGTCTCGGGTTCTGGAATCCATCACTGATAAGATTCAGTGGCGGGATGGAGGATGGCAGTCCTGTGGAACTGATCCAACACGTTAGTCAGATCAGCGTGCTGTTGCTGACGCTGGCGCGCAAGGACCCCGCGAAGCCGAAGCGGCCGATAGGCTTCGCTCCAGAAGAAGCCGTGGAGCGGGCTGACGAAAAAGGCGGTCAGCCAGGAAACGCCCGGTAGAGGACCACACGGGTCCTCGAGGTTCCTTCCCGCCTCTGGGCAGGGGGCGCGCGTGGGGCGACTAGTCTTTCCAGAGAATCTCGCCTCGCTTGCGAAGTATGAAGCGTTCCAGGAGATGGCGGTCCCTGTGACTGAAACATGACCACATACCGTCACCATCATTCACAACGATACGATGCTCCTGGTCACGTTCGGTGAACCAAGCCTCGACCTCGGATTGCCCAAGCTGGCCGCGCTCGCGAATCACAGGCCGCTGTGTTGCGAAGGCCACGCCCGGCGGGGCTCCCAGCCGTTGGACGGTTGGCAGAGGATGTTGGGAACGAAACTCACTCGTTGTCCAATGGTGGACGTCTTCAACAGTCAGCTCCCATCCCTCGTCCGAAGCCCAAAGCAAGTCCTTTGCTACCGAATTCGATGCGTAGCACAAGCGGACGTACGTCCCGAACTGGACGAGAGCGCGTACGACCGGCCGGAAGTCCAGGTCGCCAGCGACGAGAGTCGCCGATTGCATATTCTTCGCAGCAGCGTGCGAGAGCATGTCCACCGCAAGTTGGACATCGACCTCTTTCTGACGCAGTCGCTTAGGCTTGGTGCCGACGAGGGTACCGAGCCGCACGTGGAAGCCGGATACGGCCTGAATCTTCTCGTATTTCCGCTCCTCTTCCTCGACTCTCGCCGCGCGCCTCGCTTCATCCTCGTTGGTGCGCGGGGCATCGTCGACGCAGCCGTAGTAGAAGGCCTTCTGACAGCCCACGTAGTCACGCATCGCCCCGAAATCGATCTCCGGCTCGATCTGGAAGAGAGGAGCAAAAACGTCAGAGCAGGCCCTGCGAAAGTAATCCCCGTCGATGAAGAGGTAGTGCGTGCCGAGGAGCACCCTCCCATTCTAGCCCAGCTTGGCGCCGCGACCCACCGTTCCTGATCGATGCCCATGGAGTTGCGGGTGTCGATCCGCGGGCAGTCTCGGGAGTTTCCACTGTCGAACTCTGCAACCCACAAGGGCAACGGCTGGTTCGGCTGCGAGGACGGGATCTTGGGTTCTGGCGGAGGAAGAGGGATTCGAACCCCCGAGGGCCTCACGACCCTAACGGTTTTCAAGACCGCCGCCTTCAACCGCTCGGCCATTCCTCCGCCCCTAATCTACCCGATTTCCGCGGCACGCGCAATCGCCGTCTGTGCTATCAAGTAGGCATGCTGAACAACGTCCGCGATTTGCGCTCGGCGCTCGAATTCCTGGCCACGATTCCGGGGCAACTGGTTTCCACCCGCGCGATCGTGGACCCGGAGGCGGAACTGGCCGGCGTCTACAAGCTGGTGGGCGCGGGAACGCCGCTCGCTCCTCCGACCCGCACCGGCCCCGCCATGCTGTTCGAGAACGTCAAGGGCTACGACATGCCGGTGGTCGTCGGCATCCTGGCCAGCCGCGAGCGCACGGCGCTGCTCATGAACAGCAGCATCGAGCGGCTGCCCTTCGATTTGCTCGAGGCCCTGAATCATCCCTGCCCGCCCGTCACGGTGGCGCGGGCCGCCTGCCAGGAAGTGGTGATCCGGCCTCCTTTCGACGTGCGCCGCCTGATCCCCGCGCCCACACACACCGTGCTCGATGCGGGGCCGTACTTCAACATGGGCTTGCTGCGCGCCCAGGACCCCGAAACCGGCGAGAGCGACGTGACCATCCACCGGCTGTGCGTGCAGGGGCCGGACCGGCTGAGCGTCTACTTCGTCTCCGGCCGGCACATCGACCAGTTCCGCATGAAGGCGGAGAAGATGGGCCGCGCGCTGCCGGTCTCGATCAACATGGGGCTCGACCCGGCCGTCTACCTGGCCGCGTGTTTCGAGCCGCCGGCCACTCCGCTGGGTTGCGACGAGCTGTCCATCGCCGGGAGTTTCCGCGGCCGTCCGGTCGAACTGGTGGATTGCGTCTCCATCGCCGGGCAGGCCATCGCGCACGCCGAGATCGTGCTGGAAGGCGAAATCCTGCCCGGCGAGCGCACCCGAGAGGACGCACAGACCAACACCGGCTACTCGATGCCGGAGTTCCTGGGGTACCCCGGCAAAGCGCAGGCGGAGCTTCCGGTGATCCGCCTGACCGCCATCACGCACCGCCTCAAGCCCATCCTGCAGACCATCGTCGGCCCCGCCGAGGAGCACACCAACCTGGTGGGAATCCCCGCCGAAGCCGGCATCCTGAAGCTGGTCGAGAGCAGCTTGCCGGGGCGGCTGCTCAACGTCTACGCGCATTCCTCCGGCGGCGGCAAGCTGCTGGCGATCCTGCAGTTCCAGAAGCGTTCCATCGCCGACGAAGGCCGCCAGCGCCAGGCCGCGCTGACCGCGTTGGCGGCCTTCCCGGAGCTCAAGCACGTCATTCTGGTGGACGAGGACGTGAACATCTTCGACAGCAACGACGTCCTGTGGGCCATGACCACGCGCTATCAAGGCGACGTGAGCACGGTGTTCATTCCGGGCGTGCGGTGCAATCGCCTGGACCCCTCGCAATCGCCCGATTTCAATCCGGCGCTGGCGGCCGAAGGGATCTCCTGCAAGACCATCTTCGACTGCACCGCGCCCTACCGGATGAAGAAACGGTTCCGGCGCGCCGAGTTTATGGCGGTGGATCTGGCGAAGTACCTAGCCAAGAGCCTCACCCCCGAAATCCCAGCAACTCGGGACGGCGTTCTGTAGGGTTGGGCCGCGAGCGTTCTGTTAAAGGAGTTTTGTTTACGATTCGGCGGCCTAGAATCTAAGGACCCTAGGGTGTGTATACAGAGGACACACGATCTCGCTACCTGCGAGTCGCGGCCTTGAGTACTTCGCGAACGAACTGAGGCATCGGCACCTTGGTCTTCGCCGCCAGCACCCTCAGCCGGTCGTAGTCGGCCACTTCAGCACCGGCCCACGCAAGATCGAGACGCCGAACATCTTCAGTCGCCACGTGTTCGTAGGATTCCGGGTGAGCCCAGTAGCAGGACCCGCAGACGGAAGGCTTCTTGACCTCAAGCCAGTTCGGACAGTGCTCGCACGACCAGGACTTTGCGCGGTTGCAAGAACCACAGAGCAACATGTAGTCCTGCGCGCGCCTCTCATCGACAGGAACGTCGCCAGCGACCTCATACGGTACGCGATGGTCCACTTGCAGGTACCGATGTTCATAGGCCTGGAGGCAGATATGACAGCGGCAGCCCTTTGCTTCCATTAGCCCGTGCTTGAACTCTTTGGAGAAGACCCTCCGGCCACCGAGCATCCCGCGCCGGACGTCGTTCGGGTCCGCGAATCTGTACGCCGCCATGCGGCGACCTTTAGAGTCCTTCAGGAAGAAGGTCTCGAGTGGTATGCCCTGCTCCCGAACATCCCGGGCACCGCGCGGCGGATGGCCGTAGCCGTGCTGCGTCGCCAGTTCTTCTGTGGTGACGTGGCCGTGCTCAAGGATATGGTCGATGACGGCACGAGCGCGCTTGGCAGTTATGCCGTGCAGCTGTTCTAAAAACTCTTTTGGTAGATCGGGTCTCTTGGCCATTCGATGACTAGCGAGTCATCAAAGAGCGTAGTCTGTTGCGCACGCCGAGTCAAATGGGAGGTATCGATCTTGCCGGTGCGCTCGGCCAAAGCGGGAGAGAGGTACAGCGACTCGTAGGTCGTCACGTCCTTGCCCAGGAATGTTGCCTGCGTCGATCTGCCGGCATCGAGTTCGATGCGGAACAAGCCAAGATCCTTAGGCATCGGCTTACCGTAAACCTTGTCGTTCGCCCTGCCGTCGTAACTGAGGATGAAGGAAACTCGCCGGTCGTTCAGCTTCCTAAGTTCTTGCGTGAAGTCCTCGAACGAGAGTCCCTTGATGTACCGACCGTCCTTGTCGCCACAGACGCCCTGGTACGGAGGGTCCATGTACACGATGTCCTCGGGTTTGGCATCCTCAAGCACCTCGCGGTAGTCTCCAGCGGTGACCCGCGTCTTGCCCTTGAGCAGGCGCGAGGCACCGACGATCTCATTTCGAAGCGTCGCCGGGTTCATGCCGCGGCGACGGTTGTCTGGACTCTGGTTGAACTCGCCGTTCGCGTTGTAGCGAACGGCTGCCTTGACGCAGCGGAGAAGCAGGTACAGAAGATGCTCCGGCTGGCGCGCCTTGTTAAACCGATCTCGAACCTCGTCGTAAAACTCGCGCTCGCGGTCGGCCTGATCGTGCCAGAGCTTGGCGTATTGACCCGTGATCCGGTCGGGGTCCTCGATCATCGCCTGCCACAGGTCCATCAACGGCGCGTTGAGGTCGGCGATGAGAAACAGGGATGCCTTTTGGCGAGCGGCAGCAGCGAGCGTGACGGCGGCGGAACCGGCAAACGGTTCGATCAGGCGAGGCGAATCTGGAGGGAAGCACGCCAGTATTGCTGGCGTCAGCTTTCGCTTGCTCCCCTGGTACGGGATGGGATGCGGTATTCTCATCTGCCTTGACATATCGGCTCTTCGCCGTTTCTTCTCTACCACATTCTCGCAAAAAAGGGGAGGACTCTGCCATTGTACCGTCCGGCTGTTGGCGATGGGCAGCTTTTTTCGGTCGGTCCTGTGCGCCGCTGTCTTATTGGTGATCAGCAAGGACCTGTATGCTTCCTCGAAGAGGCGCTGTAGGTCTAGCCAAGGGCTTCGCCCCTGAAATCCCAATAACTTGCGACGGCGTTGTGTAACGGGGCGTGATGGTGGGTCGCCTGGGTCTCGTTGAGGTAGAATTGTTTACGATTCGGCGGCCGAGAATCTATAATCGGGGAATGCGTATGGCCTGGTGGGTTGAGCCGGCGGCGTTCTTCGGGGCCGTCTTCGCTGTGGCGCTCCTGTTGCGCTACCTGCTGCTACGGGCGCTCCAGCGGAGCAAGGCGCTCTCGGGATCGTTCTCCGCCACGATCCGCTTTCCCTCCGTTCTCTGGTCGCTGGCCGCGGCGCTGGCCGTGGCGATCGAGAACGCCGAGATTCCCAGCAAGTACGCCGCGCGAACCAGCCTGTGGGTGGGAGCGTTCCTCATTATCAGCCTGACGCTGGTGGCGGCCTCGGTCGCGGTCCGAATGTGGAGCGAATACGGCCTGCGCCAAGGGATGCCGCTGGCGGGGGCGGGCCTGGCGCGCGCGCTGATCCGGGTGCTGGTGCTGGCGCTGGGCGCGGTGTGGCTGCTCCGGCATTTCAACCGGGAGATCGGCCCGCTGCTGACCGCCTTGGGCGTGGGCGGCATCGCGGTCGCGCTGGCGTTGCAGGACACGCTCGCGAATCTCTTCGCGGGGATACACATCCTGATCGAGCGGCCGATTTTCGTGGGCGACGTGATCCGCCTGGAGGGCGGGCAGGAGGGCGTGGTGACCGACATCGGCTGGCGAACCACGCGGCTGCGCACCGGCAGCAACGACATCGTGGTGGTTCCGAACACCAAGATCACCTCCGGGATACTCCTGAATTTCAGCCTGCCGGACCACCGGACCTCCGGCGAAGTGCAGATCCTGGTATCGCACCAGGCGGACGCGGAGCAGGTGCGGCGCATCGCGCTCGAAGAGGCCGCGGGCGTGGACGGCGTGCTGGGGGAGCCCGCACCGTTGTTCCTGTTCGACCCGGGCGTGGTGACCACGCACCTGCAATGCAAGCTGGTGGTACAGATCGCAGACCGGGGCACATTGGGGCGCGTCCAGTCGGAACTCCGCATGCGCCTGCTGGCCAGGTTCCGCGCCGAGGGCGTGCCGCTCCCGGAAATACTTTCATTTTCCCGTTGACCTGTCTATCGCTGCATAGTTCAAAGTGAGAACTGGACGATGTTGACCGTTTCCAAACTCGCCCGTGCCTGCGGTTTGAGCCGTAGCACGCTGCTTTACTACGAATCCATCGGGCTGCTGAAACCCGTGTCGCGGAGCGCCGCCGGTTATCGCCGGTATGGGGACAACGACCTGCGGCGGTTGCGCCAGATTTGCGTGTACCGCGATGCCGGGCTGAAGCTCGAGGACATTAGCGCGCTTATGGACCGCCCGGAGGACGATGCGTCTTCGGTACTGAAACGGCGGCTCGCGGAATTGAACGCCGAGGTCGAGACGCTGCGCGGCCATCAGAGGGCCATCCTGAAGCTCTTGCGAAACTTCGACTTTAGCGAAAGGACGGAAATGAACACGAAAGAGAAGTGGGTTTCCATTATGCGGGCCGCCGGTTTCAGCGAGGCGGACATGAAACGCTGGCACGTGGAGTTCGAGCGCTCGGCGCCCGAAGAACACCAGGAGTTCCTGGAATTCCTGCACATCCCGAAAGAGGAGATCGCCTCGATACGGGAGTGGAGCAGAGTAGGTTAGTTCCCTGGCCGACGGTATTCAGGGCGTGGCGCTGGGCGGGTCTTGGGGGCGCTCCGAGGGGTGAGGTTCCGATGCCCGGCGGCGTTCGAGGGCGGCTTTGAGTTTGTAGTAGCTGTCGGGCAACGGCTTTTCAAATACCTCTTCCGTTAACCGTTTGCCGTTAGCCATGCAGGTTTCCGGCGTCGTGCCGTGACTATTCGAAACGTCGATGTCCGCTCCGCGTTCGACGAGAAGCAAGGCGGCGTCCCACCGGGCATTCCAGAGGCAGGATAGCAGAGGCGTAACGCCGTCCGCGTCGCGCTTGTTCATATCGGCGCCGTGGTCCAGGATTTCGCGAAGGCTGTCTAGGTTGGCCGCTACCGAAAAGATCAGGGGTTCGCCGCTTCGAACAGCGTTGGGGTCGGCGCCGTGCTCCAGAAACAGGCGAAAAACCTCCGCGCCGGCTTGGTCGGCGACCTCCCGGGTCTGGGTGCCGGTCTGGGAAACGTGGGAGGCCGAGCCGGCGAATGTGGAGTCGCCGTTCGGGTCCTGGGCTTCGTTGGGGGCCATTCCGGCTTCGAGTAACAGGCGGACGCCTTCGACCCTTATTATTCTTTCGTCGTCCGCGTGGGAGGATCCCAGGGTCTCCGAAACCGCGAGGGAGAGCAGATCGTAACCGGCTTCATCGCGGCCGTTCAGATGGGGATGGGTGGCCAGGGTCTTTCGCATCGCCTCAAAATCGCCGGCCTGGATGGCCTTGGCCAATTCCGTCCGCACGGGATCGGGATAGCGGCCAATCTTCGCGCTGTCGGAGGTCAGGCGTCTGTTATACAGGCAGGAGTCCAGCTTGGTGGCGCCGAAAAACACGGCTGGAATCAAGAGCGGAACGATAGAGACGATGGCGCCCAGCCACGAATGCGCGCGCCCACTGAAATACAAGCCCGTTCCGCAGATCAGCAAGAATACGAGACCGAGCCCTGCGAAGCTGCTGGTCATGCCGCGGCCGGCCGCGTCGGCGCCCGGGCTGGGGGAGATCGTCTCCGCGACCGAGAAGATCACCAGAACGACGTCTGATGCGAAGAACAGCCACCCGGCGACGATCAGTAATTTGAACAAGAAGCCGCTCCTTCCGAGGACCCTGTGGCCGGCAACTACTGGATGCTGCCGGCTTGGTTCTTCGGCTCCAGGTGGATCTCGCCGAACGCGGCCTCGTACTGGCCCAGGTTCTGCTGGAGGATGTTAAAGAGCGCCTTGGCCTGCTGCGGGCTGATGTAAATCCCCTGGAAATTCCGGATGGAGACGGCGTCGGGGGCGGTCTGGTCGATGGTCCCGAACGAGAGGAAGAAGTCCCAGAGGTTGGCGCGAACCTGCACGCTGTTGGCGTAGTTCTCGCGGTAGTCGGGGGCTTTCACAAGCTGTATATGCGGTTGCGGAGTTGTCATAGGGTTAGCTCTTGGTGGCCTTGGCCCGGTCCATATACTTCATGGCGTTTACATCGAGGCGGATCAGGTCGCCGTTCTTGATGAATTGCGGCACCATGATCTCGACCCCGCTATCGAGGCGCGCGGACTTCCAGACGCTGTCTACCTGCTGGTGGCTGGGCGGCGCGGTCTCGGCGACGCGCACCTCGAGAACGTCGGGGAAGGCCACGCTGACCGGGCGGCCCTCCACGAATTCCACGGTCACGCGCATCTCGGGCTGCAGGAGCGCGGCTTGCGGCCCAATGGTCGCGCTCGGAATGGCGAGCTGCTCGAAGTTCTCGGGGTTCATGAAGGTGCGCTCGCCGCCATCGTCGTACAGGTAATCCATGGGCTGCTTCTCGACGCTGAGTTCTTCGAGCTTCAAGTCGGAGCGGAAACTGTGCTCCCAGAGCGTGCCGGTAGTCAGGTTCCTCAGCCGCGCGTGCGTGGCGCCGCCCATTTTGCCTTGCCCCAGGTGGTGCTCGGCGGCCAGCACCCGGTAGGCCTGGCCCTCGAAGCGCACGGCCATTCCAGCGCGCAGTTGCGATGCAGCGACCATCGGTACCTCCGGCGTCGGACTATGGAGTCCAGGATACTACAGACTCCCGCCGTGGGCTGCTAAGCTAGACCCGATGGGCAGAGTTGCGATCGGCACCGGGTGCCTGCTCGTGGCAGCGGCACTCGCGGCGCCCGGCCCGGGGATGGCGGGCGCGCCGAAAGCGGTGGTTGCAGACAAGATCAAGGACCGGTTCACTCCGGCGCCTTACGATCGCCAGAAGATCCGGGGGCTGCTCGGCGAGAGGATGCGGGTGAACCTGGAGGGCCGCCTGTTGCACGTCAACGAGGCGGCGCTGCTGGCGGGATTCGAGAGGCGGCCGGGAAACCAGGCCTGGATCGGGGAGCACGCCGGCAAGTTCCTGGACGCCGCCACGAACACCTGGCTGTATACGGGCGACTACCGGCTCAAGCCCAAGCTGGACCGCATGGCGCAGTCGCTCATCGCCACCCAACTCCCGGATGGATACCTGGGGACCTACCTGGATAGCCAGCGCTGGACGAGCTGGGACGTCTGGGTACACAAATACGATCTGATCGGCCTGCTGCGCTACTACGCGGCGACGGGAGATCAGCCGTCGCTGGAGGCCGCGCGCAAGATCGGCGACCTGCTGGAGCTCACCTTCGGGGACGGCCCGGGCCAGCGCGACATCCTCAAGTCCGGTACGCACGTGGGCATGGCGGCGACCAGCGTCCTGGAGCCGATCTTGATGCTCTATCGGTATAACGGCGACGAGCGCTACCTGGACTTCGCCCGCTACATCGTTCGTTCCTACGACCGGCCCGGCGGCCCCAAGCTGGTCACCTCGCTCACGGCCACCGGAAACGTGTTCCAGACCGCCGACGCCAAGGCTTACGAGATGATGTCGAACCTGGTGGGCCTGGTGGACCTGTACCGGCTCACGGGGGACGATACGTTCCTGAAACCGGCGTTGGCGGCCTGGCGAGACATCGCGACTAGGCGCTTGTACCTCACCGGAACGACCAGCTCCGACGAGTATTTCCAGGACAGCGGCGATCTGCCGGGCGAGGAAAGCGCGAACGTGGGGGAAACCTGCGCGACGGTGACCTGGCTCCAGCTCAACTGGCAGTTGTTGCGGCTCACCGGCGAGGCGCAGTACGCCGACGAGATCGAGCGCACCCTGTTCAACCATTTGCTGGGCGCGCAGGATGCGAAGAACGGGAACTTCTGCTACTTCACTCCGCTCGACGGGAAGAAGCGCCCCAGCGCGACCATTAGCTGTTGCCTCTCGAGCGGGCCACGCGGCGTGGCGATGATTCCGCAACTCCTGTGGGGACTCCGCGACGACGGACCCGCGGTGCTGCTTTACGCTCCCGGCGAGGCAACCATCCCGCTGCCGAGCGGCCTGGATGTCACGCTGCGCAGCGAGACCAAGTTTCCGGCCGACGGCGCGGTGACGCTCTCGGTGCGCACGCCGCGGGTGGCTCGGTTTCCGCTCTACCTGCGGGTCCCGAGCTGGTGCACCAGGTACACAGCGACAGTTAAGGGCGAGGTTACGGAGGGCAAGCCGGGGCAGTTTGTTAAGCTGGACCGCACTTGGCTGCCCGGGGAGATGGTCCAGATCCGGATGGATCTCCCGGTGCGCGTGGCGCCGGGTGGGTCGAGTTACGGCGACTTCATCGCGATCGTGCGCGGCCCGCAGGTGCTGGCGCTGGAGGCCTCGCTGAATCCGCTGGTTCAGTATCCGCACCGCGCCGCGCCGAGGTCGGCGAACGCAGCCACTTTGGGACTGATCGAGACCAAGGCAGGCGCGAATTGGCCCCAGGCTTACATGATCGACGGGGTGGTCGCCGGCAAGACGCAGCCGCTGGTGCTGGTTCCGTTCGCCGACGCCTTGAATTACCGCGTGTGGCTGGCCCGGCCGGACCGCATCCCGCTAGGGCCTGTGGCGGTGACCGCGTTCGGGAGGGAGTCCTGGTCGCGCCCCGGCACGCAGCACGGCTCGATCTGCGACGAACGCTCGGATACCTACCGCAACACCTTGGGCATCAAACCGGCCCCGCAGGATTGGTATGCGGTGGAGATCGACCAGCCGGCCAGCATCGCGCGCGTGGTGTACCGCCATGGCAAGCTGTTCGCGAACGGCGGCTGGTTCGACACCTCGGAAGGCAAGCCGCAAATCCAGATCAAACGCACGCGGACCGCTAACTGGGAAACCGTCGCCACGCTCGACGAGTATCCCAATGCGAGCGCCACCCAGCCGCCCGGCATGCGCGACGGCGAGGCGTTCTCCGTCCGGCTGAAGACGCCCGTGAAAGCGGTGGGCCTGCGCATCGTCGGCAAGCCCGGCGGGCAGTTCTCGACCTGCGCGGAGCTGGCGGGGTACGAGAGGTAGGGGGCTCACAGGCTATCGGCGCAGCAACGCTTGTCCACAGCTACACTCTTCAGGGAGGAGCCTGCATTTCCCTTCGCGCACTTGAATAGGATTGACAAAGGCGAGGGGTGTCTTGCCGGTTGTGCAACTGGGTCTGAGACCGCAGCGGTCAGTTGCGCAACCGGACGGAAGCGCGGGGGGCCGTGCGACGTGATATAACAGTTCCTCGGAGGAGCTCATGGCCTTTTACATCGTCGTGCGGAACCGGAGAAACCCCGAACAGCCATGGCAGAATGTCTGGGCCGATGACAATTGCATCAAGCAGATAACGACAACCCTGGACATAGCGAAGCGCTGCGAGGATCTCGCTGCGAGGAATGAGGTGCTGCTGGTGCACCGCACCCAGTGGAAGGCGATTCCAGCACTCATTTCGTGTGAATGTCGCGTGTCCACGGTGACCTACGGGAAAGGCAACGCTCGAGTCCAGTTCAAAGACTGCCGTCCACTGAACTTGCGTCCGCCGCTCACTCCGGAGCGGGGGCAGAACTGCTATGAGGCCTGATGGTACGGATCAGCCGGGCTCGTCCGATCACTTCATCAGCCTGAACTGCGCCAATTGCGGGGCGAGACTGGATGTCTACGATGACATGGACCGCTTTTTTTGCGGCTACTGTGGCACCGGACTGATCGTCCAGCGACGGGGCGGAACGGTGGCGCTGAAAGCCGTCACGGAAGCGATCCAGAGGGTCCAGATCGGAACGGACAAGACAGCGGCGGAACTGGCCATCGTCCGATACGAGTCCGAACTAAGACAGCTTCGGGAGAATGAAGCGAAGCTGTCGAAGGCCGGTTCCGCGGACTCCTGCGCTGGAATTGGTTGTGGCGGCGTAATACTCCTAGTTGGGATTCTCTTAGTCGCCAACGACACAGGGTCAGAGGCCGGCTGGTGCCTAGCCCTCGGAGGCGTTGCGACTGGCATTGTGTTGTTCGTGCAGCAGCGGGCCAATCGCGCAAAGCTGCAGGGCATGAGGCTCCGGATGCGCCAACTCGAAGCTCAAGTGTCAGAGAAGAAGTGGATTGCGGACTCCTAGCGACCAATGGGCGGAGCGTGCGTAATGCGGATTGGATCGTCCCCCCAAATTGCAGCCCGCAGTTGCGTCTCGAAGCCCTCGGCTCTACCCGGGCGCGTTCCATAGGCGAAGTGCCAGGCTCGGCGCACGTCCTTTCGAACCTCGGGCAAATGCTCAAGCAGAAGCCGTTCGGCGCAAGCGCCAAGAGCAACGATCCGGGACGGTTGGATGATATCGATTTCGCGCCGGAGGAGATCAAGGTGGAGGGGGAAATCCACCGGAAGTCTCTTGCATGACTCGCTACTCTTGCCCCGCCTCTTGATCACGTCCGTAAGGTGAGCATCAGGCACTCCAAGCTTGGTAAGGGTTCCATATAGTAGTACGCGGCTTGGATGCGTTTCGGGCCACGGGTCAGTTGAGGGCTGGTCTCCGATCAGCATCAGGGCCCGCGCTCCGAAGAAGCCCATGATTGGGCCTTGACTCGGAAACGTCCACCACCGCTCCTGTGGATCGAGCTCCTTCGGGCCGATCTCCTTTACCCAGAGGGCGATCAGCTTCAGGACCTTGTCCACGGCTTCAGGTTCAGGCATGGAGGGAACCGAAGTGGATTATAGCTCGGGCAGCCAACGCTCTGCTCCTTCAAGGTGGGGAAGCAGCGATCAATCCTCACCGGGGCTGCGCGACGGCGAGGCGTTTTCCGTCCGGCTGAAATCGCCCGTGAAGGCGGTGGGTGTGCGCATCGTCGGCAAGCCCGGCGGGATGTTCTCAACCTGCGCCGAGCTGGCGGGGTCCGAGAGGTAGGGCGAAATCGGCGGGCCTGCGGCGCCATTGTCGCTGCCACGGAGCGGCCAGCCTGGATATAGAATAAGACCATGGCCGACTGGCAGGAGCGAATCAGCATCAATCCGGCGGTCTGTCACGGCAAGGCTTGCATCCGTGGCACACGCGTGATGGTCTCGATAGTCCTCGACAACCTGGCTGCGGGCGTGCACCCGGACGAGATCCTTTCGAGCTACCCCACTCTTACCGACGCCGATATCCAAGCTGCGCTCTCCTACGCGGCTGAACTGGCGCGCGAAGGAACTGCCGCGCTCCCGCTGGAACGGATCGCTTGAACTTCAAGATCGACGAGAACCTACCCGCGGAATGTGCAGCCCTGCTGCGCGATGCAGGCTTCGGCGCCGACACCGTAGCCGAAGAGAACCTGGAAGGAGCGGACGATGCAGCCATTGCCCGCGGCGCGCGTGCAGGGGGGCGCGTCTTGATCACGTTGGACCTGGACTTCGCTAATATCCAGGCATACCCTCCGTCGGCGCATTCTGGGATTATCGTCCTGCGGATGAAAAGACAGGATAAGTATGCGGTCCTCGAATTGGTGCTCAGGATTATCCCGGTCCTGAAGACGCGACTGCCGGCTGGGGAACTCTGGATCGTCGAGCCCGACCGGATACGGTTCCGAAACCAGTAGACCCAATCGGCTCGGCGGGCTCCGCGGACGCCGGGCCGAAGCCCGGCTGCAGCCCGAAAGGGCTGACCCCACAGTGGGTCGAAAAAAGTGCGGCGGCGGGGGGAATTGGGAGTCTAATAAAGGGTAGGAGGTGAGTTATGCTCTCTTCCAAGCTCATCCGGCTGATCGAGGATCACTGGGACCCTATCGCCAATCGAATTCTGGCCGAGATTTGCCATGATCCCCGCTTAAAGCATATGGCGAGCCTGCCCGCGGGCGACCTGCGGGAGCGGGCGCGCGATATTCTCCAGCGCCTGGGCCACTGGCTGAGCGTTTCGAAATCCGACGATGTGGCTCGGCAATACGAGCGGCTGGGCGGCCTGCGTTTCGAGGAGTCCATCCCACTGGCCGAAGTGGTGCTCAGCTACCTGATCGTGAAGGACCGCATGCTGGAGTTCGTGCGCGACCAGGGCATCGGCGAAAGCCCGGTGGCGATCTATGCCGAAGAGGAGCTGGAACACTGCGTGGGGAGGTTCTTCGACACGGCGGTGTACCACATCATTCTGGGCTACGAAGAGGCCCGGGAGGAAGCCGGCCCGATGCGCCACAAGAGCAGGACGGCGATCAGCGCGAAGTAGACGACCGGGCCGCCGGATACGGCGCTGGGTGGTAGACTGCGGGATAGATTCCCATGCGCGCGGCGATCGCGAGGATAGCTGGTGCGTTGTTCGGTATACTCACCCAGCCCGTCGCTGCCGTCTCCGCCCAAGACGATCTCCCGCAGGCCCAGACGGTCGCCTACTGCGATGCCGTGAAGAATCCGCGGGCTTTCGCGGACAAGATGATCCGGGTGCGCGCGCTCTATCAGATTCTCTTCGAACAGTCGGCCATGAACGCGCCTTCCTGCCCGGCTCCAGCACCGGCAAGCTGGGTTGAATTCGAGAGGTCCTGGGAGGCGCGGACCTCTCCGCAGCTTCGGCAGGCCATCCGGGGCGTCGTGCCGGGCGCACGCTCTGACGTCGTTTTCGTGGGAAGGTTCCGGACCGGCGGGAACTTCGGCCACCTGGGAATGTACGCCTTCAAGATTGAGGTGTACAAGGTCGAATCCGTCAAGCCGTTCGGCAGTTTCCAGCCGCTTCCATAGCCGGCACGGGGGTGCGTCGCTACGAAGAGGCCCGGGAGGAATCCGGCCCGATACGCCACAAGAGCAGGACGGCGATCAGCGCGAAGTAGAGTAGCGGCCCGCGGATGTCGGATTTCACCAGCCAGTAATAGTGCACCACCCCGGCCAGCGCGCTCACGTAGACCAGGCGGTGCAGCATGCGCCAGCGCTTGCCGCCCAGCCGCCGGATGGAGGCCGCCGTCGAGGTCAGGGCGAGCGGAATCAGCAGCACGAACCCGGTGAATCCGGCGGTGATGAACGGCCGTTTGCCCACGTCCTTGATAATCTCGGCGGCGTCGAAGAACTTGTCGAGCCACAGATACGTCATGAAGTGCAGCGTGCCGTAGAAGAAGGCGAACAGGCCCAGCATGCGGCGGTAGCGGATCAGCTCGGGCAGGCCGAGCAGCTTGCGCAGCGGCGTCACGGCCAGCGTGAGCACCAGGAAGCGCAACGTCCAGTCGCCGGTGGTATGCGTGATGGTCTCGATGGGGTTGGGGCCGAGACGGTGCGCGGCCAGCCAGGCCAGTGGAACCAGCGCCAGCAGGAAGACCGCAACCTTAGTAGTTTTTGCGGAGATCCATGCCCGCATAGAGGGCCGCCACCTGGTCGCCGTAGCCGTTGAACATCAGAGTATCGCGTTTGAAGAAGTCCCCGAGACGGCGCTCCTTGGCCTGGCTCCAGCGCGGATGGTCCACTTGCGGATTCACGTTGGAATAGAAACCGTATTCCCGCGGCGCGGCCAGGTTCCAGGTGGTCGGCGGTTGCTTCTCGACGAAGCGGATCTTGACGATCGACTTGATGCTCTTGAAGCCGTACTTCCAGGGAACCACCAAGCGGATGGGCGCGCCGTCCTGGTTGGGCAGCACCTCGCCGTAGAGGCCGACGGCCAGGAGCGTGAGCGGATTCAGAGCCTCGTCCAGGCGCAGCCCCTCGACGTAGGGGAACCGAATGCCTGCCCACAGCGCCTGCGGCATCTGGCGCGGATCGAAGAAGCTCTGGAAGGCGACGTAGCGGGCATTCGACTGAGGCTCCACTTGCTTGACGAGCGCGCTGAGCGGGAAGCCGATCCAGGGCACCACGATCGACCAGCCCTCCACGCAGCGATGGCGATAGATGCGCTCCTCGAGCGGCGCCAGCTTCATGAGCGTGTCCAGGTCGTAGGTCCGGGGCTTGTTCACGAGGCCCTCCACCGAGACGCTCCAGGGCGAAGCCTTGAAGTTCGTGGCCAGCTTGGCGGGCTGGTCCTTGTTGGTGCCGAACTCGTAGAAGTTGTTGTAGTGCGTGATGTCGTCGAGCGAGGTGGGCGTCTCGGTGGTGCTGAAAGGGCTCTTGGAGGCGGCCTCCAGGCGGGCGCCGGCCATGAGCTTGCGCGCCGCGGCGGCCAGCATCCCCCAGACCAGGAACCGGCGGCGGTTCAAGTAGACGCTCTTGGGTGTTACTTCACTCCACACGTCTATTGGACGTTCCCGCGGCATGGTTAGATGTGAAATTCCAGGATATCCTGGTCCGCCACGACGTGCGCGCGCTCGACCATAAGCCCTTCCCGGTTCCCCTCCACGTGGAACAGTCTAGCAAACTTGAGGTTTTCGGCGAAGTCCTTGTGAACCAGGCGGGCGGCGTCCTGCACGGTCTGGCCGCGCCGGAGGATGAAGGGGGCGTCCAGGACGGGCTTCTGGCCGGGGACCTTGGTGTATACGCGCACGATCTCCAGGGCGTCGAAGACGGTGCGGGCGAAGGCGTCGAGCCCCTGGCCACTGGCGGCGGAGATGCCCGCGTAGCGGTAGCGCTCGCCGTACAGCTCCCGCAGGGCGGCGAAGTTGTCCGGACCGCCGGGCAAATCGAGCTGGTTGCCCGCCAGCAGCTTGGGCGAGGGCAGGTGGTGGCGCTCGAGAGTCTGCTCGATGAACTCGATCTGGTCGAGGACCGCGGGGTCGTTCACGTCCACAACGAGAACGCCGAGGCTGGCGTTGCGAATCACCTGCGGAATCCAAGGCTCCATGAACTCGGGGGAGAGGGGCGGCAGGTCCACAAGCTGTATCTGCACGTTCTCGAAGAGCATCATCCCGGGCGTGGGAAAGCGCGTGGTGAAGGGGTAGTCGGCCACCTCGGGCTGCGCGTGTGTGAGGGTGGCGACAAGCTGGGACTTGCCCGAGTTCGGCGGCCCGATGAGGGCTACCTGGCCGGCGCCTTCCTTCTCGATCAGGTAGAACGGAGCGGCGTGGGCGCCACCCTTCTTTTGGGATTCCTTGCGCGCCTGCGAGAGGCGGCGGCGCAGGTCGGCTTGCAGCTTCTCGGTGCCCTTGTGCTTGGGAAGCGTGGCCAGCATCAGCTCGAGCGCGGCCACCTTCTCAGCCTGGGTGTGCGCGCTCTTGTACTCGCGCTCGGCCGCCAGATAGTCGGGAGTGAGGTTCGCAGGCATGGGCGCCTGCGACTATTATGCCCCCGAAACGCCGGATGTTACCGGGAGGCCGCAGCGGCCAGGGCGCGCGTGGAATCGCCGACAGCCGGGGTGCGATTGGAGGTCAGGCGCGTCGCTTTGACATGCCGCCGCGCCAGCGCCGGGGCATGCTCCCAGGGCACCGGATGCGCCCTCAGGCAGGTTGGGCAGATGTAATAGCCGTTGACCGGCCACATCGGCGCCGGGTGCGCCATGTGGCACCACAGTGAACCCACTCGATCGCCTAGAGATCGCATACCGTGCCCCCTTCCCTTACCCCTCATCTACTTGGATTCACCTAGCGACGGGAACGTTGCGAGAAAAGAGGCGCCGGCGGTTAGTCCGCTTCGAAGACGCCCTTCTCCTTGTTCTTGCGGACGCGATCCCAGCGGTAAACCTGTCCGTTCATAGCGATATAGACGCCCGCGGGCAGCGTCTGGACGAAAGCCAGGGCGCTGCCCAGATTGAACAGGCCGTCCGAGCTGCCGAACTTGTAGGGCACCATGGCGCCGGTCAGCACGATGGTTTTGCCTTGGATTTCCCGGCCCAGGTGGGCGGCGGTCTGGACCATGGTGTCGGTTCCGTGGGTGATGACGATCCTGGCTTCCGGGGCCAGTTGGCAGTGCTCGGCAATCAGGCGCCGGTCCGCCTCGGTCATCTCCAGGCTATCGATCATCAGCAGGGTTTGGATCGCCGTGCCGAGCAGGCAGCGCCCCAGCCGGAGCATCTCGGGGACATGGGTGTCCTGGAAGAACAGGGTCCCGTTGCGCTCGTTGTACTCCTTGTCGAAGGTGCCGCCCGTCACGAAGATGCGGACCGGCTCGGGTGACATGCCGCTAGCCCAGGTTGCGCGCGGCGAACTCCCAGTTCGCCAGGTTCCAGAAAGCCTTGACGTAGGCCGCGCGGTCGTTCCGGTAGTCGATATAGTAGGCGTGCTCCCAGACGTCGCAGGTGAGCAGCGGGACATCGCCCGTCAAGAAGGCCGGCTCGGCGTTGCTGGTGCTGCGGATCTCGAGCGCGCCGGAAGGCTTCTTCACCAGCCAGGCCCATCCGGAGCCGAACGTGCCGATGGCGGCCGCGGCGAACTGCTTCTGAAACTCCTCGAAGCTTCCGAAAGCCGCGGCGATCAGCCGGGCCAGCTCTCCGGAGGGCGCTCCACCGGCTCCCGGCGCCAGGCTGTTCCAGTAGAAGGTGTGGTTCCAAACCTGCGCGGCGTTGTTGAAGATCTTCCCGGAGGAGGAGCGGACAATGCCCTCCAGATCCAGGTGCTCGAACTGGGTGGCCGGGATCAGTTGGTTGAGGTTGTTGACGTAGGCGCGATGATGCTTGCCGTAATGGAAGGCCAGCGTCTCGGCGGAAATGTGCGGACTCAAGGCGTCTGCTGCGTAGGGCAATTCGGGTAGGGTGATCATAGCGGCTCCAACGCTTTGATTGTCGGTGTTGCGGCCCGTCCGGGTCAATGGGCCTCCGCCGGCGCTCAATCCTCGATTGCCCGGTCTTCGGAGCGCCGCGGGTTCGAGGATCTTCGAGACCGAGATTCTAGCCGGCCGCGCACCGGCGCCGCGTGATAGACTCCGGAGAAAGGAGTCCGGATCTCTATGGCGGCCCTCGCACACCTAGGAGTTGGTCTCGCGGCCAAGCGGATCGCTCCCCAAGTACCAGTCGGATACCTGGTGCTCGGCGCGTACGCGCTGGACGTTGTGTGGGGCGTCTTTTGGGCCGCGGGAATCGAACGATACCCGAAGCCGGGCGCCGTGGTTCCGCCGGTGTGGTCGCATGGCCTGTTCATGGCGATAGCCTGGTCGGCACTCGGGGGTCTGATTGCCGCGCGTATCGGTCGCCAGATCCGCACTGGAGTGGTTTTCGGACTCGTTGTCTTCAGCCATTGGGTGGTGGATTTCATCACGCATCCGATGACCGCGGTGTTTCCTTCGGATACTGGGCTGCCGCTGTTGTTTTACGGGTCCCCATTGGTTGGACTGGGCTTGTATGGCACCAAGTTGGGGGTCGACATCGGCGAGTACGGGACGCTGGCCTTGGGAATCTTCGTCTATATCCTGGCGCGAAGAAGGTTCCGGCGGACGCGGGCGCAAGCTGCGCAGGCATAAGTGTTAGCGCGCTGGTCACCGGAGCTGGACACCATCTCCGCCACCCGCCCGCCGCCGCGCGACTCAGGCATTCCCCCGGTTGACCCTTAGTTCGGCGGTGTGTTAGGGTGAGGTTTCGACGCAACCTGGTGCAGTATCAGAGAGTTTTCTGGGCGTCCCCGAACTAACTCCAATGGAAGAGACACTGCGGGCGTTGGGTGGGCTTCTGGTGCAGGCGATCCCCACCTTTCTGATCGTGCTGCTGCTCTACTTCTACCTGAAGCGCATGTATTTCCGGCCGCTGGAGCGGGTGCTGGCGGCCAGGTACGAGGCCACCGAGGGCGCTCGCAAGCGAGCCGAGGAAAGCCTGGCCCGGGCCTCCGCGAAAGCCGCCGAATACGATGCCAACTTGAGGGCCGCCAAGGCCGAAATCTACCGCGAGCAGGAGGCTTTGCGCCAGTTGCTCCGCCAGGAGCAGGCGCAGGCGGTCGAAGAAGCTCGCCAGAGCGCCGCGGCTGTGGTGAGGGAAGCCGACCGCCATCTGGAGGCCGAGTTGGCCGCCGCCCAGGAATCCCTTCGCCAGGACGCCTCCGCGCTGGCCGACCAGATCGCGGAATCCATCCTGCGCAGGAGACCGATTTGAGGCGGATAGCGATCCTGGCCCTGCTCCTGGTTCTTACCGGCGCCGGCGCGTTGGCCGCCGAAAAGGGCGAGCCGGCCGACCACACGGAGCTATGGAAATTCGCGAACTTCGTAATCCTGGCCGGCATTGTCGGATACTTCATCTACAAAAAGGGCGGGGCGTTTTTTGCCGGGCGCACCCAGGAGATCCAGCGCGGGTTGAGCGAGGCGGGCAAGCTGGAGGCGGATTCCGAAGCCCGCTATGCCGAGATGGAGCGGCGTCTGGCCGAACTGGGCGCGCAGATCGAGACGCTGCGCCAGCAGGCGCACGAGGAAGGCGGCGCGGAAGGCGAGCGGCTCAGGGAGGAGACCGCGCGGGAGCTGAAAAAGATCCAGGCGCAGTCGGAGCAGGACATCGCGTCGGCGGCGAAGGCAGCGCGCCAGCAGTTGCGGAGCGATGCGGCCGATCTGGCCATCGGCTTGGCGGCGGGCAAGATCCGGGAGCGGCTGACGCCGGCTAGCGACGGCGCGCTGATCGATTCGACGGTCCGCGAACTGGCTTCCCGCGACGCGGGCCAGCCGGGGAGGGTTTCCTAGCATGCCCAGCGCCCTGGCTTTCCGCTACGCGCGCGCGCTGGCCGGTGCGGCGCCGCCGAGCGAGGTTCCGGGGGTGATCGCCGGCCTGGCGGCGTTCGAGACGATGCTGGCCGGCTCCCAGGCTTTGCGCCATGCGCTTCAATCGCCGGCCGTGGCGCCGGCTCGCAAACGGGCGGTGATTTCGCAGTTGGCCCAGGCGCTCCAACTTTCCGGCGTAGCGCGGCGGTTCCTGCTGGTGCTCGTCGATCACCGGCGCACGGCCTGGCTGGGTGAAATCCGGGAAGCGTTTGAAGCGGTGATGGACGACCGGCAGGGGCTGGTGCGCGTGGACGTGGTTTCCGCCCGCGATCTGAGCGCTGCGCAGCGTGGCGTGCTGGTGGCCGAGCTAAGCCGCGTCACCGGCCGACAGGCGCGCGCGCAGTTCTCGATTCGCGAGGAGCTGATTGGCGGCGTGCTGGCGAGAGTCGGTTCGACGGTGTTCGACGGCTCGGTGCGCGGGCAACTGGAAACTCTGAAGCAGCGCCTGACGGGAGCGGGAACCTAACAGCCCATCAATCGGGGTTCGAGGCATTCATTATGGCTCAGATTCGAGCGGACGAAATCGAGCGGGTACTCCGCGAGGAAATTCAGAACTACGACCAGGCGGTAGCGGTCTCCGAAGTTGGCTCGGTGATCTCGGTGGGAGATGGGATCGCCCGAGTGTACGGCCTGGAGAAGGTGATGGCCGGGGAACTGATCGAGTTCCCGCACGGCGTGGCGGGCATCGCGCTGAACCTGGAAGAAGACCAGGTGGGCGCCGTGCTGCTGGGCGAATACACGGAGATCAAGGAAGGCGACGAAGTGCGGCGCACGGGCCGCATTATGTCGGTGCCGGTGGGCGAGGCGGTCATCGGCCGCGTGGTGAACGCGCTGGGCGAGCCGATCGACGAAAAGGGGCCCATACAGAGCGGCCAGTTCAATACCATCGAGCGGCTGGCCCCCGGCGTGGTGGACCGTCAGCCGGTCCGAGAGCCGCTGCAGACCGGCATCAAGGCCATCGACAGCATGATTCCCATCGGCCGCGGCCAGCGGGAGCTGGTGATCGGCGACCGGCAGACCGGCAAAACGGCCATCGCGCTGGATACCATCATTAACCAAAAGGGCGGCGACGTGACTTGCATCTACGTCGCCATCGGGCAGAAGCGTTCCACGGTGGCCCAGGTGGTGAAGACGCTCGAAGAGCACGGCGCCATGGAATACACCGTGATCGTGGCGGCGACCGCTTCCGACCCGGCCCCCATGCAGTACATCGCGCCGTACTCCGGCTGCGCCATCGGCGAGTTTTTCCGCGACACCAAGCGGCACGCGCTGTGCATCTACGACGACCTCTCGAAGCACGCCGCCGCCTATCGCGAGATTTCGCTGCTGCTGCGCCGCCCGCCCGGCCGGGAAGCCTATCCCGGCGACGTCTTCTACCTGCACAGCCGCCTGCTGGAGCGCGCCTCGAAGCTCTCCGACGCCATGGGCGGCGGCTCGCTCACCGCGCTGCCGTTCATCGAAACGCAGGCGGGCGACGTTTCGGCCTACATTCCGACCAACGTCATTTCGATCACCGACGGCCAGATCTACCTGGAGGCCGACCTGTTCAACTCGAATATCCGACCGGCGATTAACGCGGGCCTGTCGGTGAGCCGGGTGGGCGGCAGCGCGCAGATCCGGGCCATGCGCCAGGTGGCCGGGACGCTGCGTCTGGAGCTGGCCCAGTACCGGGACCTGGCGGCCTTCGCGCAGTTCGGCTCCGAGCTGGACAAGTCCTCCATGGCCCAGTTGAACCGCGGCAAGCGGCTGATCGAGATTCTGAAGCAGCCCCAATACCGGCCGCTGCCCGTCGAAAAGCAGATCCTGATCCTGTTCGCCGGCGCCAACGCCTATCTGGACGATCTGGCGGTGGAAGACTGCCGTCCCTTCGAGGACTCGATGTACCAATTCGTGGACAACGCGCATCCCGGGTTGCTCGCGAAGATCCGCGAACAGAAAAAGATCGACGACGCCCTGCGCGCCGAAATCCACGCCGTGGTGAAGGAAGCCAAGGAGCGCTTCTTGAGCGAGCGCCGGAGCTGATGCATGCCTTCTCTGATCGACCTGCGGCGCCGCATCCGTTCGGTTAAGAACACGCAGCAGGTCACCAAGGCGATGAAGATGGTTTCGGCGGCCAAACTGCGCCGGGCCCAGGACCGCACCATTGCCGCGCGCCCCTATTCGAGAATGTTCCGCGAGGTGCTGGGCGACGTGGCCGCCGCGGTGGCCGGCGGCGAGAGCGTGGCGGCGCATCCGTTGCTGGCCCGCCGCCCGGAGCAGCGCATCCTGCTGGTGCTGGTCACCGCCGACAGCGGGCTGGCCGGAGCGTTCAACTCGAACCTGATCAAAGCCGCGCAGCAGTTCCTGCACGAGCACGCCGGGACCGAACTCTACGTGCTGGGCCGCAAGGGCTGCAACTTCTTCCGCCGGCGGCCGGCCCGGATCTTCGCCGAGCGCACGGGCATTTTGCAGACCCCGGCCTTCGCCGACGCCGCGGAGATCGCCGGCCAGGTCCGAACCCGGTTCGAGAAGAACGAGACCGACGCCGTCTACGTGCTGTTCAACGAATTCAAGAGCGTCATGAGCCAGAAGCTGACCCTGCTGCGGGCGCTGCCCGTGGAGTTGCCGCAGCGCGCGCGGGAGTTGGACTTCATTTACGAGCAGCCGCCGGAACAGCTTCTCGGCTCGCTGCTGCCCCGCTACGTGGAGATGGTGCTGTATCAGGCCCTGCTGGAATCGGCCGCGGCGTATCAGGCCGCGCGCATGACGGCCATGGATTCGGCCAGCTCCAACGCCGGGGAGATGATCGAGAAGCTCACGCTGTTCATGAATCGAGTGCGCCAGGCCAGCATCACCACGCAACTCATCGAAGTGGTGAGCGGCTCGAGAGCGCAAGAGTAGGAGGAGGAATTCATATGGCCGGAGCCCCAATCGTCGGCCGCGTCATACAGGTGGCCGGGCCCGCGGTGGACATACAGTTCCCGGAAGGGCAGATCCCGGTGATCTACACGGCGGTCCGCATCACGAGCGAAGGGTTCGTCGCCCCCGAGCCCATCGACATCCTGGTGGAGGTGGCGCAGCACATTGGCGAGGGCCGCGTCCGCACCATCGCCCTGCAGCCCACCGAGGGGCTGGTGCGTGGCATGAAAGCGGAGAGCCTGGGACATGAGATCATGGCGCCCGTCGGCCCGGAGACGCTGGGCCGCGTGATCAACGTGATCGGCCAGCCGGTGGACCACATGGGGCCGCTGGAGGCCAAGAAGTTCGCCCCCATACACCGCCAGGCGCCCTCCTTCGAGGACCAGTCCACCGAGCTCAAGATGTTCGAGACCGGCATCAAGGTGGTGGATCTGCTGGAGCCTTATCTGCGCGGCGGCAAGATCGGCCTGTTCGGCGGCGCCGGGGTCGGCAAAACCGTCATCATCATGGAGCTGATCAACAACATCGCCCAGAAGCATGGCGGCGTGTCGGTCTTCGGCGGCGTCGGCGAGCGCACGCGCGAGGGCAACGACCTGTGGCTGGAGATGCAGGAATCGGGCGTCATCGACATTCACGACTGGCGCAAATCCAAGTGCGCCCTGATCTACGGGCAGATGACCGAACCGCCCGGCGCACGTCTGAGGGTCGGCCTGACCGCGCTCACCGTGGCCGAGTACTTCCGGGACGAAGAAGGGCAGGACGTGCTGCTGTTCATCGACAACATTTTCCGGTTCACACAGGCGGGCGCGGAAGTGTCGGCGCTGCTCGGCCGCATGCCGTCGGCGGTGGGCTACCAGCCCAACCTGGCCACCGAGATGGGCGAATTGCAGGAGCGCATCACGTCGACCAAGAAGGGATCGATCACCTCCGTGCAGGCCATCTACGTGCCCGCCGACGACTACACCGATCCGGCGCCGGCCACCACCTTCGCGCATTTGGACGCCACCACGCAGCTCTCGCGGCAGATTGTGGAGATGGGCATCTACCCGGCGGTGGATCCGCTGACCTCGACCTCGCGCATTCTGGACCCGCTCATCGTGGGCGAGGAGCATTACGCCACGGCGCAGCGGGTCAAGGGGGTCCTGCAGCGCAATAAGGATTTGCAGGACATCATCGCCATCCTGGGCATCGACGAGCTTTCCGACGACGACAAGCAGGTGGTCTCGCGCGCCCGCAGGC
>JBKQQG010000008.1:0-2892 GCA_052144455.1 Bryobacteraceae bacterium | reverse complement strand
GACTCTAGCTGAAGGGATCGAACTAAAGGAGAAAAATGAAAGAACCTGTCCGTCTCCCGAGAGACGGAGTCTGGGCCGTCGAAGCGCCCGGCCGATCCACCGAGGGATCTCCTCCTATGCTGGCTGGCGAACCGCCCCCGGTCACTCGACGGTTCCGGGATGTTCGTCCGTGGCTTTCACTAATTCGCCAGCTTCGGGTTGGCCCTCGCCGGTTTCGCCATCGAGGATGTCGCCATCGTCGGCAACTGGTATTCCCGACTGGCGCTGGAGCTTGCGCTGCAGCCGCTTGGCCGCTTTATCGCGCTGCTTCTCCAGGCGGGCCAGTTCTTTTTGTCGTTTGTGGGATGACGTACGCGATCGAGTAGGGATGGTTTTCCGCCTCCTCAAACGGAAGCCGGCCGGTTAGAGCCGGCCCAAATCGCCATTTATAGTTTAGCAGGCGCCGGGGTTACCAGCGCGGCTCGCGACGCTGGCGATAACCACCGCCGCCACTGCCGCTGCCGCCGCCGCTATGGCGCTGGCCGCCACCGCCACGGAACGGCCGCGCGCCGCCCTCGGTCTTCGGCCGGGCTTCATTCACGTTCAAAGCGCGCCCGTTCACGTCCGCGCCGTTCAGAGCGGTGATGGCGCGGTCCGCCTCGCCTGCGTCGGCCATTTCGACAAATGCAAAGCCGCGGGAACGGCCCGTGTCGCGGTCCGTGATCAAGTTGACTCGTTCTACGCTGCCGTAGGGCTCGAAGAGCTCACGGATGGATCCCTCGGTGGCGGCAAAATCCAAATTGCCTACGAAAATGTTCTTCACGTTTAAACTTCTCCGAATTTGACTGTTCAGGCGAGAGACGAGGCGAATTGGATTTCGGCCAGGCTATTGCGGGACGATCAAAAACACTTTCAGGATACCACGGCCTTGCCTGCCGTTGGTTGGGCGGACGCCTTTCGACAGCGGTCTCGGAACTTCTGCGAGGTAGGGGTCGGGACTGTGGAGCGGATTGGAGTCGCGGGGGAGGCAGGGCTCGGGCTGGGGATTGAGCGACGGCGGGGTCCGGCGGGGTGACGCTCCACGGCAAGTGGTCGAGTTGTCAAAGAGCAACGGAACGCTGCCAGCCGTCCGCAGGGCACCGGTTCAGCCGGTATCGGGCGGGCTGCGGGTCCCCAGACTCAGCCAGAGGTAGGTGAACAAGTCCATGGCGGAGCGAATCTGATGGTCGCCGCGGTGCAGATAGCGCAACCGGTAAAGGCGTTCGATCACCAAGGCCAGTGCGATCAGCAGCCATACGATGAGGATACTGTTGGCGTGGTGGTGGCAGATGTGCTCCATGCCGTAACGGTTCTTGCCGTCGTTGAAGCCCTGATTCTCGATCTCCCAGCGGCTCTTGGCCATGCGGAAAAAACTCAGGCTGCCCAGTTTGTTGACGGGGAAGTCGGTCAGCCATTCGGCTTGGACGATGGTGCCATCGGGTTTGTGCTGGCGGTAGCGCAGCACGCGCACGGCGGGCCAGTCGAGAGTTTCCCAAGGGGCGAAGTCATCCGCGTCCCAGACCTCGACACGGTCGTCGCCCTGCTGGTAGACGGCGTGGGGCGGTTGGCCATCGAAGCGAGCGCGCACGGCGGCGGCTAACAGGGGAAGGTTCTCCTTGAGGCGCGCCACCACCGGAAGAGCAACCTCGTCGGTGGTGTGTAGAAAGGGCGCGGTGGCGTATTCCCCATCCCCCACCACATAGTCTGCAAAGCGCGCTCCCAGATGCTCCACCGCGCGCCGCAGCAGACGCTGCGCGGCGGCATACTCGCTATCGCCAGGCCCGTAGGGCTCCACATCGACGGGCAGCGTCAAACCAACCCCAACCACACTGATCAGCACAAAGTGATGCAACGAACCATGCGTCTCACCCTGGGGGTCCTTGATCGGATCGCACAGCGGGCAAGGTTCTTTATGCGTGCGCCCGGCGCCGGTGCCGTCCAGCGCCAGGCCGATGAAGGGGCTGTTTTCGAAGGCCTTGTTGCGCTTGGCCTGGTGCAGCGCGGCGGCCAGCGCCAACCGCGTCGTCTCCGGGTCCATGCGTTCGGTGCAGTAGGCCAAGGCATCGTCTCCGAACTGGTCTTGCAGACCCAACTCTGCGCGCACCGGGGAACGGGCCAACCATTCCAAGCGCAAGAAGCTGGCTACGCGCAGGATATGCCCGATCACCACCGCCCAGACCAGATCGTGCGCGGGGATGTGGGGATGGAGCCGGCCGTCGCCCGGTCGTTGGAAATAGGACTTCAGACCCAGACGGTGACAGGCGTAGTTTTGGATTTGGCGAACATGCGGTCCCTTCAACCGGGCCGCTGTTGGCGCCGCAGCACGAGCAACTCGGCGTTGGCAGTGAGGACCTGGCGCAGAGCGTCCTGGAAGGCACGGCCGGCGGCGACGCGCCGGCGGACGTCGTCCACCCAGTCTTTGGGAATGCGCTCAACCCGTTTTTTGCCGGCGGCCATGAAAGTCAATGACCAGGCGGCGTGCCCCTCGCCTTCGGCGCAGTGGCAGGTGGGTTTCCCGCAGCGGGTATGGCTGACGGAGAGGGAGCCGGGGAGCAGATCTTGGGGGAGCGGGAATTGGCGGAGCAGCGCGAATTTGCGTTGGCGGAGGCGGGCAGCCTCGGGGCCTTTGGGCTCGAATTCCATCTTGAAGTAATAATACTACAAGAAACGCGCCAAAACCAACCATATTCACGAGCGCGAAAATAGGCGGCCTCGGAGACGCCCTACGCCAGGTCCAACCCGTCCTGCGTTCCTAACGGCCTAGCGAATTCTGCGTTATTGAAGTGCCGAGACTGCTGGGCTCCTGGGGAAGCCGACCCCATATCCGCTCCTTCCGGCGCCCGTGGGGTTTCAGTTATCCACTACAATAACGAC
>JBKQQG010000007.1:0-77775 GCA_052144455.1 Bryobacteraceae bacterium | reverse complement strand
CTAGTGTAGTGCGGCCTAAATAGTAACGAGTATAGTCGTTGCATCGTCTCTACAATGGAAGGAGCAAAGACGATGCGTGTGGCGCGACCCGTTGTGCTGAGTGCCGAGCAGAGAGACCTCCTGGAATCTCGGGCCCGTGCTCGGAGCGCTCCGGCGCGGAGCGTGGAGCGCGCGCGAATTGTCTTGCTGGCCGCGGCCGGGATGCAAGACAAGCAGATCGCAGCCAGGCTGAGAATCATGCCGGAGAAGGCCGCACGCTGGCGGAAGCGGTTTCTGGACGGCGGTCTGACGGCGCTGGACAAAGACGCGCCACGGCCAGGAAGAACGCCCACGATCACGCCGGCCAAGATCCAGGAGGTGGTCCGGAAAACGACGCAGGAGAAACCCGGCAATGCCACCCACTGGAGCACCCGCAGCATGGCCCAAGCCGTTGGCCTCAGCGAAAAGAGCGTGCGGCGAATCTGGCATCGGCATGGTCTGAAGCCGCACCTGTCGCGCACGTTCAAGGTCAGCAACGATCCCCAGTTCGCCGAGAAACTGGAGGCCATCATCGGGCTCTATCTCAACCCGCCGGAACACGCCATCGTGCTGTGCGCCGATGAAAAGAGCCAGATCCAGGCGCTGGACCGCACGCAGCCGGGGCTTCCGTTGAAGAAGGGGCGCTGCGGAACCATGACCCACGACTACAAGCGCAACGGAACCGCCACTCTGTTCGCGGCCATGAGCACTCTGGATGGCACCGTGATCAGCATGTGCGACGACCGGCACCGTCATCAGGAGTGGTTGAAGTTCCTACGCGTGATCGACGATCTCACGCCGCCCGACAAAGAGCTTCACCTGATCGCAGATAACTACGCCACGCACAAGCATCCCAAAGTGCAGAAGTGGCTGGCCCGCCATCCGCGCTTCCACATGCATTTCACTCCGACCAGCAGTTCGTGGCTCAACATGGTCGAGCGCTTCTTTCGAGATCTTACCGAGCAGAGGCTCCGTCGCGGCATCTTCCGCGACGTCGAGGAACTGATCATGGCCATCGGCGACTACATCGACAAACACAACGACAGCCCGAAGCCCTTCGTTTGGACTGCCAAAGCTTGCGATGTTTTGGAGAAGGTCAGGCGTGCCCGCGCGGCGCTGGATAATCGTTGATCTGCTTGCCGCAGACCACTAGCGGGTAACCTGTGAAGAGCGGGTCTCATGACAAACCCCGCCCTTAGTATCAAAGAGTTTCTTTAGGACGTAACTATCTTCTCAGTGAGATAGCAGAGGGTGATGCCGAACCGCTGCGGGGCGAAGCGAAAGAGAATCTGGAGGATCCCCGCGTCGCCGGAATCGGCGAGAGAAGCGCCTGGTGCTCGGGCTGCCCTCTCTGGCCCAAGGTTGGACGACTGGTGGGAGCCGTGAGACTTGCTAACTTTGTAACATAACTGTAACAATCTGCGGTCTCCCCCGCTGTGGAGGAATTGCAGATCAACAAAGGCGTGGCTGTGGACTCGATCATGACCGCCGGTGGTGCACGGTCCCGTCAACGAGAAAGTCACCGAGCTCTGCGATCGCCCGGGCCTGATCCATGTTAGCCCTGACCAGTTGTGCGATAGCGCGCTCCAGCTGGTGGTATCGTGTCCTGCTACTGTGGAGATCCTGTCTCGCCAGCAGGGCCTTACAGAGGTTCGCGGCCGACTCGCAGTTCTTCTCCGCATGCTCGAGGTTGCTGCGTAGCTCGCTTTCGACCGGCCCGTACGGCAGGCCGTTAAGAATCAGTTTACTAATGCGTGTGGTTTGTATGGTGTCAGTGCTCATCATCATTGGCCGGTGCCTGGAACATCTGGTGTGCGAACCGTGGGGACCCACCTCCTGATTGCCGCACATCGCACTCGGATGCTACGGGCAACGGCCCGGGTGAACTGCGAAGGGCGGGCCGTCGGGATCGCCGACATCGGTTTCGAACCGGATTGTCATTGATATGTAGCCGCGGACGGCGAAACGTGACAGGAAGAACCACCTGCTCGCTGTGCGCCCAAAAGCGACACCGGTCCCTCAGTGGCCAATTGTGCAGGGTCGCTTTCCGGCGGGGGGCTATGGACCGCTCCCGATCACGGCCGGAGGCTTAGGCGAACTTTTTCACTGACGGTTCGATGTGAGGGGTTGGCCAAGGTTAGGCGGAAGCGAACGTTCCGGAAGATGGGATCGTAGAAAAGGCCGCCGAGACGGAGCGCCGCGAGGTTCAGCTCGACGTCTTCGGTCTCGGGGCCGTCCTGTATGGTCAGCGTGGCTCCGGTTGCGTCGCGAATGGCCTCCGCGGCGGGATTCCAATTGAGAGCCACGCGGTCGTCGCGCTGCTCGAGGTGGAATCCGAAGGGCAGCGGCTCGATACGGGTTGGCGCCGCCATGGCGCTAGCAAGGATGAAGCCCGCGGCCAGGCAAACAGCGGCGAAAAGGGCGCCAAGCGCCCAGCGATAGCGACGGCGCAGGGCAGGTCTGGCCGCCGCCGGAGTTTCAATGCCAACCGCAGGCTCCTCGCAAGAGGGAGTTACGACTTTATCGGAAGTCTCAAGTTCACAAACAGGCATTTGTTCTATTCCTCTCGTGGGAGCGGGCCGACAAGTTCGCGACGGGTACCGCTATCCAGGCCGGCAAGAATCAGTCCGCCGAGATAGATAGCACGTATAGATTGCCGCTGATCTCATCGAATACTGCCGGCGGGCTCTCAGAGCCGCCGGGCATCATATTCGAACCGGATTGTCATTGACATGTAGCTGGGGACGGCGAAACGTGACCGGAATGGCCGCCCGCGCGTGATAGACTGAGGGACTGCTCTGTATGCTGGATGAGAACGCCGAACAGGCGCGTGGCCTAGCCGAACGGATCTCGTCGGGCGACCCTGTAGCCGAGGCCGAGCTGGTCCACCTCTTCAGCCAGCGAATCCTCGCCCTGCTCTGCGCCCGCACCCGGGACCCGGAAGCCTCGCGCGATCTGCTGCAGGACGTACTGATTGCAGCGCTGACGGCTCTCCGAAAGGGGCAACTGCGGGAGCCGGACAAACTGCCTGCCTTTGTGCTGTCGATTGCGCGAAACGTGGCGCAGGCCTACATCCGGGACCGGAGCCGGGAGTCGCACGATCGGCTCCTGGAAGAGGAGATAGCTTCCCAGGCCGGACCGGATCTTCTCGAGATCGCCGAACGCCAGGCCCTTGTTCGCAGGGCGATCGAGCGCCTCGACCAGACGGATCGGGAGATCCTGTTACGGACGCTAACTGAAGGGGAGAAACCGGGCGTAATTGCGGAGGCGCTGGGGCTGAGCCCGGAAGTGGTACGGCAGCGGAAATCTAGAGCGATAAAGAAAGTGGCGGACTTTGTAACAAAGCTGTAACAAAGTTGTCACGAATCCCGAAGATCTCCCACATAGAGACGGTACAGAGGTCGCCATGAACTGCGAGGACGTTCAGGGACGGGAGATCGTTGAAAAGTACATCACCGGCCAACTCGGCGATGCCGATGCAGAGGCGTTTGAGGCGCACTACTTCGAGTGCGCGAAGTGCTTCGAGGAATTACAGACGCTCCAGGCTCTGTCAGCGGTACTGCAACGGCGCAGGAAGACAGCGCGCCGGCTTCCCGCTGCCAGGTGGCTGGCGGCGGCGATGGTGCTGGCGGTGCTGGGCGCCACCTGGTGGGTGCGACACTCCGGGAGCCTGCGGAAGGCGGAGAGAGCAGCCCGCGCGGAATCACCAGCGCGGGGCGTGGGTACGCGAGCCGACGAGCTCGCGCTCCTGGCGCGGCCGCGGCGGGGCTGGTGGCGGTAGCGGAAAAAGATCCTCAGAACAGCGCTGCCCAGTTCTACCTCGGCGTCTGCTACCTGATGGGAGGCCACGACACCGAAGCGATGGAGCGCTTGAGAAAAACCATCGCGCTCGGGGATTCGCCTGAGCTCGCATACGCGCATCTCTTTCTGGCAAAGGCTCTGCTGCGCGGGAACGATGCGGCTGCGGCGGAGTTGGAACTCCGCCAGGCGATGGCGCTCGATGGCGAGCAGAAGGCGGAAGCACAACGCCTCCTGGAGCGGCTCGAGGCCATGAGAAGCGGGCGATGATTCTGGTGCTGGCGCTGGTTCTCGTCGCGGCTTCCAATTCCTCGGGCCAGCAGGCTGGCTCGTTGGTCGCCATTCAGCAGCTCATGCGGGATGGGCGCTGGGCAGAGGCGGAACCAATGGCACGCCAGGCTCTCGCCGAGCTCCACAAAGAATCGCCGGAATCTGCCGCGACTGCGGAGATGCTGGACGCCCTAGTGGAGATCTGCTTCTATTCGAGCCGGGTGAACGATCCTCAGGATACGGCGCTGGCGGAACGCGTCCTGGCTCTCAAAACGAAGCTGTACGGCGCGAAGTCGGCGGGGATGGCGCTCAGTTTGAGATTGGCGGCCCGACTTTCCATCCGGGACTACGATTTCGTTCGCGCGCGAACCTTGCTTGACCGCGCGCAGGAGATTCACCAATCCCTTGGCGAAGCGGACGACCTTGGAGAGCGGGCGGAGGCCTGGAACGAGTCGGGCTTGCTTCTGCGGAGCATCGACGATTTCGAAAGCGCCAAGGTGCGCTATGAGCGTGCTCTCCCCCTTTACACTAAGTCACTAGGCCCCAGGCACGAGAAGGTAGCGGTGTGCCTCAACAATCTTGCAGCCGTGCTCGCGAGGCTGGGAGACTACGCCGGCGCGAAGGCCCGCTACCAGCGGGCGCTCGAGATTTATGAGAACAGCGTGGGGCCAAAGCATCCCCTTGTGGCAGGCTGCCTGAACAATTACGGGGTCCTGCTGACCGAGACCGGGGAAGTGGCGGAAGCGGTGGAGCTGTTGAGGCGCTCGGTGGAGATTGCCGAAGCGAGCTATGGGCCCGACCACAAGCGCACCGCAATCGCCTTGAACAACCTGGGGTGGGCCCTCAGCGCTTCCGGCCAGTACGATGCCGCGGCGCCACTTCTCGATCGCGCGCTCCAGATCCGCGGTGCGGCCTATGGCCCCAGCCATATCTTGATCGCAAGGACCCTATGCGACATGGCGTCGAACCTGGCGCTCAGTGGAAAGACGGAGGAGGCGGTCGAAACGGCTGTCCGCGCCGAAGGAATAGCCCGAGCCTACGAAATGATCGCCATCCGCACAGTGACGGAGCGTGAGGCGCTCCTCTACGCCGCTGCCAAGGCAAGAATGGGCGCGACCGGCCTGGATACGCTGTTGAGCCTGGCTGCGGCCAAGGAGCCAAGTGCGCGTGCGCTCGATGCGCTGATCCGGTCACGCGCCCTGGTATTCGATGAGATGGCGGCGCGTCATCGGGCGGTCAAGACCGGCGATCCGGAAATCGCGCGTCTGGCGGAGGCGCTGGAGTCGGCTCGGCAGGATCTCTCGCAGTTGACGGTGCGCGGTCCGGGGTCGGCGCCGCGGGCGCAGTTCGAAGCCAGCGTTGACCGCGCACGCGAAGCCAAGGACGCGGCGGAGCGTTTGCTGGCCCAGAAGAGTATCCGCCTTCGGCAGGAGGTGGAAGAGCGCCGTGCCGGGCTGCCGGAGATCGCGTCGGCACTCGCCAAGGACGCGGCGCTGATCTCGTTCGTGTGCTATCGTCACCGCAACCTGCGTCTCAATCGTCCTTCGGAAAATCCCGCCGAGCAATCCGTCACGTCGTATCTCGCTTTCGTGCTGCGCCCGGGCGAGCCGCAGCCGGCGGCGCTGTACCTGGGCTCCGCCAAGGAGATCGACTCGCTGGTGACTGAGGTTCGGCGGAAAGTGGGTCAGGAGGCCATGGATCCGGCCCTCTCACCGAAGGCTTCGGAAGAAGGCTATCGGCGGGCTGCCGGGCGATTGCGGGAGAAGATCTGGGACCCGCTGGCGCCGGCTCTCGGCGGCGCACGGCGAGTGTTCGTTGTGCCTGACGGCGCTCTGAACCTGGTCAACTTCGCGAGCCTTCCGATAGGACGGGTTGGATACCTCGTGGAGAAGCCCTTTCTGATCCACTACCTTTCCACAGAGCGCGACCTGGTGCTCGCGCCGTCAGCCGCACTGGGGACGGGGTTGCTGGTGGTCGGCGATCCTGCTTTCGGCAGCCGGCCCGCGGGCACGATGTTGGCGCGCACTTACCGCGGCGCCCGCTCGAATTGCACGGACTTTCAAGCCTTACGCTTCGGGCCACTCCCCGAGACGGCACTGGAGGCAAAAGAGGTTGCGGCTATATGGCAGACCGCGCAGGCTGGTCCCGTGGTGCGGCTCTCCGGCGCCGAAGCGCGGGAAGCTGCGTTCCAGGAGCAGGCCAGTGGCAAGCGCGTGCTGCATCTGGCTACCCATGGCTTCTTTCTGGGAGGCTGCCGGGCGGTTCTAACCGACCCGGCCTCGGGAACGAGTGAGAACCCGCTCCTGCTCTCTGGGCTTGCGCTCGCCGGCGCCAACGGGCGCGGTGCAACCGGCCCCGCGGACGATCTAGGGATCGTCACTGCGGAGCAAATCGCCGCGATGGATCTCGAAGGAGTGGAATGGGCCGTGCTTTCGGCGTGCAACACTGGGCTCGGCGAACTGCGCGCGGGCGAAGGGATCTTCGGACTCCGCCGGGCATTTCAGGCCGCCGGAGTGCGCACCGTGATCGCGGGCCTGTGGCCGGCAGAGGATGAGAGCACGCGCCGCTGGATGCAGGCTCTCTATCGGAGCCGTTTTCTCGCCGGCATGAGCACGTCCGAGGCCGTTCGCGAAGCGACCCTCTCGATGTTGTTGGCGCAACGCTCCCATCACTTGAGCACTCATCCGCTTTACTGGGGCGGATTTGTGGCCGTCGGCGACTGGCGGTAGCGCGCACCCTTCAAAGAGAGCTCCAGCAGGAAGGCGCTGCCCGCCGCAAGATCCAGGCCGACTTGGCTCAGGGTGTAACCCGTTTGGAAGCCGCGCAGGACCATCGCCGTTCCCATCGGGGCGAGCGCCAGGCTGCTGAGGATGACGAACGTCGGCAAGAACCGGGCCGAGACACCGTAAACGACCAGCGGCCCGGCATCCTGCGCAAGTTCAACCCGCTCCTTTCCTGCGACAATGGCAAGGCCGACCGCGATGCCATCCTTACGCTATTCGGAATCGGCCGGTAACTCGCAGCGACACTGGATTGGCCCCGGATTCTGGCTCAGGCGTAAGGAGGCGCCGGGTAGCCCTTGCGGGCCTGCCCCGGTTTCACCCAGCAGCGCAGTTGGGTGGGTTCATGCTCCGTCTTCAAAGCCGAGGTAGCCTGCATTGAACTTCAGGCGCACCAGTCCGGTCGGATCAACCCACTCGCATCTCCTGCGCTTCGCCGGGTTGCGTCGCTAACGGCACGCGCCACGGAGGTTGGACTCGGCCTGACGCCGGACGGCAGGCGCCGTCTGCGAGAGATAGGGAATGCGAAAGGGGTAGATCGCCTCCCACTCCATGCCTTCCCTGCGGAGTTCAATCGCTTTGGTCAGGGTTGCCTCGGGCGGACGGCCTGGGCAGGGCGGGAAGCACCGTTTGAGGTAGTGGATGGTGCGCATCTTGAACTTCTTCCGGGCCTGAACGATCTGCTCGGGCGGCTTCGCCGTTCTCCGCGCGCCAGAGTGAATCAGTATGCATAGAGTTGCCTCGGCAGTTGGCAGGGCAAGCTTAGCGGCGGAAGCAACTGAGCTGGGACCTAGGCAAGGTCAACCATACTGTCGGGTTTTTGTAAGGCAGGTATGGCCATGCGTCGACAGAAAACACTGCGCGAAAGGACCGAGGAACGGATCGCAAGGATGCGGCGCGATGACGTGTTCCTGCCGCGTGAATTCCGCGATCTCGGCGGGGAGGATCAGGTGCTGCGAGCGCTGCGCGAAAAGCGCTTCGTGCGGCTTTGGCCAGCCGGGTCGAGGACAGGCGCCAGGAACCATGCCGGCCACAACCGGGGAAGTTGCCCCCGTCTCGACGTGGCTGTTGTCCACCACCGACCACGCCGAGGGCCTTTCTGGACGTCCGAGACCGCAAAGCCGCCGAGCCGACCGCTGCGCACTCCAGGTGCTACCTTGCGGGCCCCGAGGTGAGATGAAAAGCGCAGTCTACGCGTGCGCTGGCAGGGCTGCAACATGGCCGTGCCTCTGTCACAGCTGGCCGCCATCGATCTGGACGCGTCAACCGCCTAAGCGATTCGTGACTGGCTTTATTGGGTCGCGCAAAGCTACCGCTTCTGATCTTACGCTCGCCTGCCGAAAACTCGCTTTAGAACTGAAGCGGTCCGCGCCCCTGCGCCAGCAGAGATTCGACGTCTGCTCTCGCCGGCGCCGACGTCTGAGCACCCGCTCGAGTGACCGAAATCGCCCCAGCCGCGTTGGCGAATCGCAGTGCGTCTTCCATCTTCGCGCCTTCCGCCAGTGACACCGCCAGCGCGGCGTTGAACGTGTCCCCCGCCGCCGTCGAATCCACGGCCTTCACCGCAAAGGGAGAGCTAGCGAATGTTCGGTCCGGCCCACAGTACACGCATCCCTGGTCGCCCAGCTTCACGACAACGGACCGTACGCCGAGCTTCCTGATCCGATGGCCGAGCGCGGCGGCGTCGGCGGCACTTATCCGGTTCGGCGGCACGCCCGCAAGCACGCATGCCTCACTCTCGTTCGGCGTTGCGATGTCTACTAGCCGGAGGATCTCCTTAGGCAGAGCGCGAGCGGGCGCAGGGTCGAGGATGCACGTGGCGCCAACACGGCGCGCCTCCCGCAAGCCCTTTGCGACCGTATCGATCGGGATTTCGAGTTGCAGCAGCACACAGCGCGCGTCCGCGAGTGCCCAGTGCTCGGAATCGATGTCGCCGGGAGACAGAGCACCGTTGGCGCCGGGCGCGACCGTGATCGAGTTCTGTCCCGCATGGTCCACGTGAATACAGGCCACGCCCGTCGCTTCGGAATCCGTTTCCAGCACCGGACTGACATCGACCCCCACGCCCGCTAGATTGGCCTTCAGCGCAGCTCCGAATGAGTCGGCTCCGACTCGTCCAAGCATCCTCACAACCGTCCCGCCGCCGACGAGTTTCGCCGCGGCGTAGGCCTGGTTCGCGCCCTTTCCTCCGGGAATGACGCGGAAACTGCGTCCGAGGATGGTTTCTCCCGGCTGCGGCAAGCGGTCGACCGCAAGGACGAAATCCATGTTCAAGCCGCCGATCACGACAATCGAAGTTGCCATGAAATGCCTCACAGACTCGCGGTCCCGATCAGGAACAGGCGGATCACGAAAGCGAAGAGTGCCAGCATACGATTCTCTCCATTGTAGGGAAGAGCGCAGATGCCCGTTCCCGCCGCCTGCCCGGATGCATTTCCCGCCGTCTCAATCGCTGGCACGCTTTGATGGCCCGGGCAAAGGGTCGCCCAGCGTTACTCTTGTTCCAGGCCGTGCCGAACGTCCTCTCAACGTCGAATTGAATCCCCGCGAAGACGGCGCCGTTCTTGCGGGCCCGCCAGTTTCGGACCGGGAAGCCGCACACTGCCCCCGGACTTGATCTGAGTCCCCTGCCGTTCGAGGTGGGCCCGCGGGTCATGACCTCGATCTAGCGGGTTGACGAAGGTCGCTTGCAGGCCTGAAACCGCTGCCTACCGCTTCCTCGGCTCCACTGTAGCCAGCGCGTGTATACGAGGATTAAGGCAGGCATAGTATTGGGCATAGGCACTTCTCAACTCGTTGGAGGAAGGTCCAAACGGGTGCGGCAGCCTCAAGAAAATAAAAGGCTTAGCTCCGCTTGATCGGCTTGTCTCGCGAACGCTGGCACACGGAGCCGCTGACTAGTAGTCGGTGTCGTTCGCGGTTCCGTAGTTCATTGAAAACACTGGAGATGGCTGCGGACCTCGGCGTTGAATCAGCCCTCTGACCCGCCTACGGCGAGCGGTCTAGGGGTCTGATGAATAACAGTAAGTTATTCAAAATAAATGAGCTGGAGCCACCCGCCGGGATCGAACCGGCGACCTGCTGATTACGAATCAGCCGCTCTACCAACTGAGCTAGGGTGGCTTGACTATTCATTCTACATCACGGGTCGCGCGAGCCGCGCGGCGAGGGAGGGTATGCTAGGAAGATGCCGGAATTGCCCGAGGTCGAAACGGTGCTGCGGACGCTTGCGCCGCGTCTTCCCGGCCGGCGCGTGATCGAGGCGCGGTTCTACTCGAGCCTGGTGATGCGAGGCGATCCGGCCCAGATATCGAAGCGCATTCGGGGCCGGGTGATTCGGGGCATCGCGCGGCGAGGGAAGTTCCTAGTGCTCGACCTGGGCGACGACACCACGCTGGCGATCCATCTCGGGATGACCGGTCGGTTGGTCTGGCAGGGCACGCCTGGACCGCACACGCGCGCGCTGTTCGTTTTCGACCGGGGGCGGCTGGTCTACGACGATCCCCGCCAGTTCGGGCGCATCGAGGTGAGCGCGGCGCTGCCGGCCCGCATCGCGCGGCTGGGACCGGACGCGCTCTCGATCCCGGAGGCGGAATTCGCGGCGCGGCTGCGTGGCCGCCGCGGGCTCATCAAACCACTGCTGCTGAACCAGGCCTTTGTCAGCGGCATGGGGAACATCTACACCGACGAGGCGCTCTTCCGCGCGCGCATACATCCGCGCGCCCTGGCGTCGCGCCTGGGCCCGGAGCGGGTGCGGCGCCTGCACCAGGCGATGCGCGAGATTCTCGAGGCGGCGGTTGTGAGCGGCGGCTCGTCGATCTCGAACTACGTGGATGGCGACGGCCGCGCCGGCTTCTTTCAGTTCCAGCACCAGGTCTACGGAAGGGCCGGCGAGCCCTGCCCGGCCTGTGGCGGGCCGATCCGCCGCATCGTAATCGCCCAGCGCGGCACGCACTACTGCCCGAAGTGCCAGCGGGCTTGATGCGCCTCACACCGCGTTGCGCAGGATGGCGTCGGCGACGCTCACCGCGGCGCGCATAGCCAGCACGTCGTGCACGCGGACCAGGTGGGCGCCGGCCAGGATCGCGGCCGTAACCGCGGCGGCCGTGGCGAATTCGGTTTCGCGCGCGGAACCCTGCTTCAGGAAGAGCTTGCGCGAAGGGCCAACCAGAATCGGCAGATCGAGGGCGCCGAGTTCCTGAAGCCGCGCCAGGATCTCCGAGTTCTGTTCGCCGCGTTTGCCGAAGCCCAGACCGGGATCGACGACGATCCGGCCGCGGTCCACGCCCGCGCGCACCGCGCGATGCGCCGCGGCTTCCAGGTCGCTCCGCACCCCGCCCATCACGTCCTTCATAGGCGGCAGCTTGGCCCAGGCATCGGGCGTTCCGCGCATGTGGTTGAGGATCAGCCCGGCGTCGAAGTTGGTCGCCACGCGGGCCAGTTGCGGATCGAGCGTGAGCCCGCTGGGGTCGTTGACGATCTCCGCCCCCAACTCGAGCGCGTTCGCGGCCACCCCGGATTTGTAGGTGTCGACGGAGATGGGGACCGCCAGCTTGTCGCGCAGCCGCTTGAGAACCGGAATCAGGCGGCGCTTCTCCTCCGCCTCGGTGATACGGCCCGAGCTGGGGCGGGTGGACTCCGCGCCGATGTCGATGATGGCGGCGCCTTGCTCCTCGAGTTCGAGCGCGCGCGCAAAGGCGCGGTCGGGATCCAGATACTCGCCGCCGTCGGAGAACGAATCCGGCGTGACGTTGAGGATGCCGACGATAAGGGTGCGGTCGCCGAGCTGCAGTTCCCGGTTCTTCAGCTTCCACACGAAGCGCTTGCGGGGCCGGATGGTCATTGGTTCACCGTAACCCGCAGCCACTTCTTGCCGACCTGAACGATCATCTCGGCCGGGACCTGGGTGAGCACCAGATCCGCGACCCGGACGCCGTTGATTTCCACCGCGCCCTCCTTGATCTTGCGCGTGGCCTCGCTCACCGACGGGGCCAGGCCGGTCTTGGCGAGCAGTTGCGGAATGCGTAGGCCGGCGGGCGTCCGTAGACCTTCGGGCAGCGGGACCGTTTCAATGTCCGATGGCACTTCGCCCTGCCGCACCACGCGATTGAACTCCTCGGCGGCGCGGGCGGCGTCGGCGGCCGAATGGAAATCCGTGACGATCGAGCGTGCCAGGTCCATCTTGGCATGCATGGGATGGAGTTCGCCGCGCGTCACTCGCTCGCGCAGGCGGGAGATATCCGCCATGCTGACGTCGGTGAGAAGCTCGTAGTAACGGAACGTCAGGTCGTCGCCGATCGACATCAGCTTGCTGAACATCACCTCCGGCGGCTCGGTGATGCCGACGTAGTTGCCGAGCGACTTGGACATCTTGTCCCCGCCTTTGAGTCCCTCGAGCAACGGCGTAGTGGCGACGATCTGCGGCGCCAGGCCGTAGTCGCGCTGGATCTCGCGGCCCACCAGCAGGTTGAACTTCTGGTCCGTGCCGCCCAGTTCGACGTCGCAGCGGGTGGCCACCGAATCGTAGGCCTGGGCCAGCGGGTACAGCAGCTCGTGCACCGAAATCGGCGTCCCGTCCTTGAAGCGGGTCGAAAAGTCGTCGCGCTCGAGCAGGCGGGCGACGGTGTACTTGGCGCAGAGGCGAATGATGTCCTCGTAGCGCAGGGTATCCAGCCATTCGGAATTGTAACGGACCACGGTCTTCTCGCGGTCCAGCACCTTGAAGACCTGCTGCTTGTAAGTTTCGGCGTTGCTCTCGATCTGCTCGCGGGTCATGGGCGGCCGGGTGATGTTCCGCCCGGTGGGGTCGCCGATCTTGGCCGTTCCATCGCCGATCAGGAAGATGACGGTGTGGCCGAGATCCTGGAAATGCTTCATCTTGCGCAGCAGAACGGTGTGGCCCAGGTGCAGGTCGGGAGCGGTGGGATCGAACCCGACTTTCACGACCAGGGGGCGGCCCGACTTCCCGGCCTCGGCCAGGCGCTCTCTCAGGTCTTCTTCGCGGATCAGCTCGGAAAGCCCCTTCTTGAGGTAGGAGATCTGTTCGTCGATGGGAAGCCAAGGCATCCTTTCCATTGTATAGTGCCGCACCAGAAGCGGACAGGAGCGTCCCATAATCGAACATCCGGAGGGTCGAAACCTAACGCAAGTTCTGCCGTCTAAAGGGTTAAACTGTAAGGACGGTTGGCCCTGCAGTTGCGTACAACCTAGTGCGGACGGTATGGATATCCCCAGAAAAGAAGCGGCGCGGCGGAAGAGAATCCGGCAGATCGTCATTGGGTTGGTGCTGCTGGCCGCCGCCGGGGGTGTCTCCTGGGGTCTCTCGCGGCTCAAGCCGGCCGCCCCCAGCGTGGAGCGGGCGACGGTCTGGCTGGACACCGTAAAGCGCGGACCGATGTTGCGCCAGGTGCGCGGCCTGGGCACGCTGGTCCCCGAGGACATCTTGTGGATTCCCGCCACCACCGACGGGCGCGTCGAGCGGCAACTGGCGCTGCCCGGCATCGTGGTCAAACCCGACACCGTCCTGATCGTGCTCAGCAACCCGGAACTCCAGCAAGCCACCGTGGATGCCGAATGGAAGCTGCGCGCAGCCGAGGCGGAGCTCGCGAACCTTAAGGTGAAGCTGGAAAGCGACCGGTTGACGCAAGAGGCCGCCGCCGCGACCGTCGAGAGCGAGGCCAACAAGAGCAAGCTCACCGCCGACCGGGACGTCGAACTGAACAAACTGGGTCTGGAGGCCGATCTGGTTGCCAAGACCTCTGTGGCTACGGCGCAGGACTGGGCCAATCGCACACGGATCGAAAAGAAGCGGCTGGAGATCAACCCGGAGGCGATCAAGGCGCAGATTGCCGTGCAACAGGCCGCCGTCGAACAATTCCGGGCGCTGTACGAGCTGAAGAAGAGCCAGGTGCAAGCCCTGCGGGTCCGAGCGGGCGTGAACGGGGTCTTGCAGCAGGTGCCGGTGGAAGTGGGCCAGCGCGTGGCCGTGGGAACCAACCTGGCGCGCGTGGTTCAGCCGGAGAAGCTCAAGGCCGAGCTCAAGATCCCCGAGACGCAGGCCAAAGACGTGGCCATGGGGCAGAAGGCCGAAGTGGACACGCGGAACGGGATTATTCAGGGGCGCGTCTCGCGCATCGACCCGGCCGCCAAGGACGGCACCGTCACCGTGGACGTGAAGCTGGAAGGCGCGCTGCCGCAGGGCGCCCGTCCGGATCTGAGCGTGGACGGCACCATCGAAATCGAGAGGCTGACCGATGTGCTCTACGTCGGCCGCCCGACCTTCGGCCAGCCCAACAGTCAGGTGACGCTGTTCAAGCTGGATGCGGACGGCAAGGGCGCCACCCGCAGCCAGGTGAAGCTGGGCCGCAGCTCGGTGAACACCATCGAAATACTGGAAGGATTGCGCGTCGGCGACCAAGTGGTCTTGTCCGACATGTCCGCACAGGATGCCTACGACCGCATCCGCCTGAATTGAAGGGGAGCCAACATGAATGCAACGAACCAGGAACCGCTGATCCGGTTGGAAGGCGTGACCAAGGTGTTCTACACCGACGAGATGGAAACGCATGCGCTGGACGGCATCCACCTCGAGATCCTGCCCGGACAGTACATCTCGATCGCCGGCCCATCGGGCTGCGGCAAATCGACGCTGCTGTCGATTCTGGGGCTGCTGGACACGCCCACCGACGGACGCTACGTTTTGAACGGCAAGCCGGTGGAAAAGCTGAAGCTCTCCGAGCGGGCGCGCATCCGGAACCGCGAGATCGGGTTCATTTTCCAGGCCTTCAACCTGATTGGCGACCTTACGGTGTACGAAAACGTGGAGTTGCCGCTGACCTATCGTGGCATGCCCTCGAGCGAACGCAAGAAGCGGGTGCAGAACGCGCTGGAGCGGGTCGAGATGTCGCATCGCATGAAGCACTATCCGGCGCAGCTCTCGGGGGGCCAGCAGCAGCGCGTGGCCGTGGCGCGCGCCCTGGTGGGGGATCCGCTAATCCTGTTGGCCGACGAGCCCACCGGAAACCTGGACTCCAAGAACGGCCAGGCGGTGATGGACCTGATGCGCGACCTGCATCGCGCCGGAGCTACCATCTGCATGGTGACGCACGACCCGCGTTACGCCAGCTACGCCGACCGCACCATCCATCTCTTCGATGGCCGCATTGTCGAGGAACGCATCGAAGAGGAAGCTCCAGCCAACTGAGGAGCGGCCCGTGCCCAAGGCGTCCGGTTTCATACAGCCGAATCCCGGAAACGGACAAGGCGGATCCCTCCCGGCCCGCAACCGGCTGACCCCGCGTAGCGCGATTGGCACACGAATTGCCCCGAACTCCTGCGTATCAAATCCCTGTCTGGAGCGTTTAGTAGATAGGAGGTTCCGATGCGGGAGCTGATCGGGGATCTCCGGGGAAGCCCGGATCTTATCGCGGTGTTGGTGCTCTGCCTGGCGCTGGGGGTGGCCCGGCACCCGCTGCCCTCCGCCTTCGCCGAGCCTCTCGCCGATACCAGGAACCACTGGACCTGCGTGGACCCGGTTGAGACCGTGGTCGATGCCGTCCAAGACGCGCTATCTCACCTGGACTTCTGAAGCCCCCCTTGCGGTCAGCGGACAGCAGCCGGCCGGTCTTTACCCAGCAGCTTGGCGCCCAGGACGCCGCCGGCGATCGCCAGCGCCGTGAACACAACGAAAAGAAGGGTCAGGATGAAGACTACCTCGAACACCAGCAGGCCAGGAGTGTCCAGGAGCTGCTGCTGTTGCTGAAAGACCGGGTTGCTCTTAACCAGCTTGAGGTACTCGCCGCTCTGAATCAGCGAGATCACGGTCAGCGTGGAGAGCACGGTATAGGCGATGAAACTGAACAGGCCGGTGATCCAGCCGATCCTGGCCCCGTTGTTCATCGTCAGCGCCTCCCCGGTGCGCCGCTGGTATACGTACACGCAAAGGAACCCCGCCGCGACCAGCCACAGCGGAAAAGCGTAAAACAGCAGCACATTGAAGAAGCTGGCCAGCATGGCGGTCATGAAGCCGAGCCGGACCGCGAGCGGATTGTGAAAACCGATGGGCTTGGGCGGAGCGGGAGGCAGACTGGGAGCGGGCGGAGGCGGAGCGGGCGGCTCCAGTTCGACGGCTACCGGCTCGTCCCGCTGAGGCTTGGCGCACTTGTGGCAGAAGCGCGCGTCGGGAGGCAGCTCCGCGCCGCAGGTGCAGAATTCAGGCACATCTTCAGTGTGACCCAGCGCCCGCTGGCGAAGCAAGCGGCGGCCCGCCGCTTCTCCTATAGTGATATCGTGGCGTCCGATAAACCTCTCACTTTGCTGGTTCTGGCGCGGCCGGACGATCCGCATCTGGCCATGCTCCAACGGTTGCCGGAGGATACTCGCATTCTAGCGGGCGACAGCCCGGAGGCCTTCGAGGCCGCGGCCGGGGAAGTGGACGCCATCTTCGCGTGGAACGGCAACGCGGAACTGCTGGATCGCGTGTTGAGAATGGCGCCGGGGGTGCGCTGGGTGCAGGCCAGTTCGGCTGGCGTGGACGGACTGCTCGGCCCGGCGCTCCTCGAGAGCCAGGCGGAGCTGACCAACGCCCGGGGGGCATTCAGCGGAGCGCTGGGCGAATTCGCGCTGGCGGCGATTCTGTTCTTCGCCAAAGACCTGCGGCGCATGTTTCGTTCCCAGGAGCGGGGAATCTGGGACCAGTTCGACGGCCAACTGGTTCACGGCAAGGCCCTGGGAATCGTCGGGTACGGCGATATCGGCCGTGCGGTGGCTCAACGCGCGCATCCGCTGGGGATGCGCATTCTGGCGCTGCGCCGCCGGCCAGAGCGATCGGCAAACGATCCGCTAATCGAACGGGCGTTTCCCTCCGAATCGCGGCGGGAGTTGATGGCGGCCTCGGATTACGTGGTGGTGGCTGCGCCCCTGACGCCTGAGACGCGCGGTTCGGTCGGCGAGGCGGAAATCGGAGCCATGAAACCGGAGGCTGTGCTGATAAACATCGGCCGCGGACCGGTGGTCGACGAACGGGCGCTGGTCCGGGCACTGGAAGAGAAACGGATTCGCGGTGCGGCTCTGGATGTCTTCGAACGCGAGCCGCTGCCCGCCGGGCACCCCTTCTACCGGCTCGAGAACGTGCTGCTATCCCCGCACTGCGCGGATCACATCGTGGGCTGGCTGGCGCGCTCGATGGAGGTCTTCCTCTCCAACTTCGAGCGCTTCCGCCAGGGGCTGCCGCTGCGCAACGTGGTGGACAAACGGGGCGGGTATTAGCCGCTCCGCACGCCGGGACGCGGCATAGTACACTGGGCGGGTTGAGCGACGAAGACTTCATGCGCGAGGCGCTCGCGCTGGCACGCGAAGCAGAGCGGGCAGGCGAACTGCCCGTGGGCGCGGTGGTGACGGCCGGCGGCCGCGTACTCGGCCGCGGCTGGAACTCGCCCATCGCCCGGCTGGACCCCACCGCCCATGCCGAGATCCTGGCGCTAAGGGAGGCGGCTGCGGCCACCGGCAACTACCGCCTGGAGGAGGCAACCGTCTACGTCACTCTGGAGCCCTGCGCCATGTGCGCCGGCGCCCTGGTGGAGGCTCGGGTGCGCCGGCTGGTTTTCGGTGCGCGCCACTTGCGCTTCGGCGGCGTCCGGAGCAAGTTCCGGATCGCCGATTCCGAGCTGCTTAACCATCGGGTGGAGATCGTCGAGGGGGTCCTGGGGATGGAGTGCCTGGCACTGCTCCAGGACTTTTTCCGGGACCGAAGGACAGGGCCAGCCGCCTCCGGCCGGCTCTGAGGCCTCCTCAACGGCGGGCGGTCAGGCGGACTTCAGCAGTCCGGGACGGAGGCATGGGCTCCGCGGTTCGGGCTGCATGCGGGGTACGAACGAAAGCCGGGAAGGTCTGAGCGGGGCCGCATGCACCGAGCCGTGGAAGTATTCGTCTAGCGGGAAAAGGCTGTAGGGCTCCACTTCTCGAAAAATCCGGCCGAGTTCCTGCTGAACGCGATAGACCGCGTGGAAGAATGTGCCGCGGTCAATGCCCATCCTGCGGCAGCAGAGTTTCCAATCCGCTCCCAGCAGGAAATGAAATCGAAACACCTTAAAGTCGAATTCGGACAAGGTTCGCCGGCCAAGCAGGATGAAGTCCGCCATGTACTCTTCGTCCTTGCGGCCCCAACTGAAACTCCGCTCCCGCCCGGACACGAGTTCCAGCGAGATCCGGCTCATGTACTTTTCCTTGGTCGCGCAGTGCCGGAAACGGGCATGGCACGCCCGAAAAATCGCCCGCAACACGCAGTTGCAGGGGTTCATCCGTTCCTTTTTGCCAAGGCGCAAACCGAGCCCGTGGCATTGGGTGCACGAGTTGTTGGCGAGCGCGATGGTATCTGATCGGGTCCATTGCATTGTCGGTGTCCTCAAATGACCTCCCGACGTCCTCGGGGGAGGCATCTCAAAAGCCTGTTTTCAAGCGTACGGATTAAGGGAAAAGGGTCAACTACTATGCGGCGGGTCGGCAGGACGGAGGTGGACCGTCGAAGATTAAAATCTGTTAAAGTTCATTATGCTGGTACTTAGCTATGAATTCGTATTACATATGTGTAATATTAAAATTGTTTCATCCTGCGAGACATCCCGCCGCCAGCTCCCACCTATTTCAAAGAGAAATAGGCCCGGGCCTACATGGACTTCCAGACCTTGCAGGGGCGATTGCTGGACAGCGTCGTATGGAGAGTCCAGAACGGGCAGTTGACGGAGCGCAGGCTGGCCCGCATGATTGGGGTTTCCCAGTCCCACATGCACAACATTCTAAAGGGAATCCGAAAACTGTCGCCAGTGGTGGCGGACCGCATCCTGGCGACTCTGGAGATCTCGTTGCTGGACTTGGTGGCTCAGGGACAAACTCCGCTCGGGGGGCTGCCATCTATGGCGCCGCCAGAGGCCCCCAGTCGCGCACCTAGCGACGAGCCTGGGCCACTTCCTGGTAGATCTCCAGCACCTGGCGGGCGGTCTGCGCCCAACTGAAGCGGCGGGCCTGCCGATATCCTTTCCGGATCAGGTCGGCTCGCAGATTCTCGTCCAGGAGCACCTCCCGGATGCCGCGCGCGATATCGAAGACGTTCTCGGGGTTCACCAGCATGGCGGCGTCGCCCACAACTTCCGGCAGCGAACTGACGCTGGAGGTGACCACCGGCGTTCCGCATGCCAGGGCCTCCAGAGGTGGCAGGCCGAAGCCTTCGTAGAGCGAAGGGAAGACAAACGCGGAGGCCGCCTCGAAGAACACACGCAGGGTCTCGACAGGCACGAAGCCCAGAAACCGAACCACCTCTTCGACGCGGGTCTTGATGACCGCCTGGCGGACCGAAGGGTACTTAGAGATCTCGTCGCCGATGATGATCAGCCGGAGGTCCTTGTACAGCGGGTGGTTCTCCAGATCCCCGCGCAACACCGCGAATGCCTCGATCAGCCGCGGGATGTTCTTCTGCGGGCGGACCGCCCCGGCGTACAGGACGAAGGGGTAGGCGATCTGGTAGCGCTCGAGGATGCGTTCGCGGTCGGGAGAAGGCGCGCCAAGCTCGCCGGCCCCGCCATTGTGCAGGAACCGCGGGTCGGGAGCGTCGTAGATTTGCCGGATTCGCTGCGCGGGAATGCCCAGCAGGCTCTCCACGTCGCGCCGGGTGGCCAGGGAAACCGCAATCACGCGCTCGGCGCGCAGCAGGCCGCGCCGGAACTGAAACAACCGGAAGTTGCGGCGCATTTGCCAGCGCTGGCTGAAGAGCAGGCTGCTCATGTCGTGGATGGTCACCACGTAGGGCCGGGGCATGAGCAGAGGCACCATGTTCAACGGAAGATGCACCAGGTCCGGCGCCAGTCTCTTGAGGAAGAAGTAGAACGCAAACTGGTTCACCCAGTCCGCGTCGCTCCTCCCGCAGACCGCCGTCTGGAAGTTGGGAGGTAGCCCGCCGAGCTCCGGATCGTCCGGGCGCAAAGCCACCAGCACGTAACGGTTCTCCCGGTCCAGGCCGGCCAAGCCTTGCAGCAGGTTCCGGATGTAAGTGCCGATGCCAAAGTCCCCGATCCGCCGGACGTCAATCGCGATCCGCAGTGCCATGGTGCGCTACCCGCCGGGAAGGCCGAACGATCGCCTTCCCGCGCGGTCCGGGGACCTCACTTCATCTTCCAGGCGTACAGCGGGAACCTCTGTGTGAGGGCCGCGACGCGGCTGCGGACCAAGGCGCGCGTTTCCTGGGAGGCGATGTCGTGCAGCACTTCGGCGATCAGCGCGGCGACTTCCGCCATCTCGTCTTCGCCGAATCCGCGAGTGGTAACGGCCGGGCTGCCCAGCCGGATACCGCTGGGGTTGAGCGGCGGATTGACGTCAAACGGGATGGTGTTCTTGTTGACGGTGATAAAAGCTTCGTCGAGCGCCTTCTCCGCTTCCCTGCCCCGTATGCCCTTGGAGAAAACATCCACCAGCAGCAGATGCGTATCCGTCCCGCCCGACACCACCCGGAAGCCGTCTTCGGCCAAGCCCGCCGCCAGTACCTTGGCGTTGGCCACCACCTGCTTCTGGTATTCCACGAACTCCGGCTGCATGGCCTCCAGCAGGCACACCGCCTTGGCCGCGACGATATGCACCAGCGGCCCGCCTTGCACGCCGGGAAACACCGCTTTGTCGATGGCGGCGGCGTGTTTCTCCCGGCACAGAATGATCCCCGACCGCGGCCCGCGCAGGGTCTTGTGGGTGGTCGAGGTCACGATGTCGGCGTACTCGCAAGGATTGGGATGGACGCCCGCCGCCACCAGTCCCGAGAAGTGCGCCATGTCCACCATCAGCAGCGCGCCCGCCGAATCGGCGATGGCGCGCATACGCGGGAAGTCGATGATACGCGGATAGGCGCTGCCGCCGGCCACGATCAGCTTAGGCTTGTGCTCGTCCGCCAGCCGCGCCAGTTCGTCGTAGTCGATGGTCTCGTCCTCGCGGCGCACGCCGTAGGGGACCACCTTGTAGGTTTTGCCGGAGAAGTTCAGGTGGTGGCCGTGGGTAAGGTGGCCGCCGTGGGAGAGGTTCATGCCCAGCATGGTGTCGCCGGGCTGCAGCACGGCCATGTAGGCGGCCATGTTGGCCTGGGCGCCGGAGTGCGGCTGCACGTTGGCATGTTCGGCCCGGAACAACGTCTTGGCGCGCTCGCGGGCCAGGGTTTCCACCACATCCACGTAGTCGCAACCGCCGTAATAGCGTTTGCCCGGATAGCCCTCGGCGTATTTATTGGTGAAGACGCCGCCGGCGGCCTCGAGCACGGCCTCGGAGGTGAAGTTCTCGCTGGCGATGAGCTCCAGGTGCGAGTCCTGGCGGCCTAGCTCGTTGCGGATCGCCTGGTAGACGTCGGGATCCACCTCGGCCAGGCGCCGGCTAAGCCGCTCTTGTTCCGTCAGAACGTGCTCTTCCGCGGGCGGCGCGCCCGAGCCGGGCTCGAGCGCCGAAATCTTGGCCAGCCGCCGGCTGTGACGCCCGTCCTCGAACTCGGTGTTCAGAAAGGCATGCACCAGGGTCTGGGCGGTCAGCTCGTCGGTGTAGCGCGCGCCCAGCGTCAGGATGTTGGCATCGTTGTGGGAGCGGATCAGGTAGGCTTCCTCGACCGAGGTGCCCAGAGCCGCCCGGATGCCTGGCACCTTGTTCGCGGCGATCGACATGCCCACCCCGGTCGCGCAGACCAGGATGCCGCGATCCGCGCGGCCCTCCACCACGTCGTGAGCGACCGCCTGCGCAAAATCCGGGTAGTCGCAGGGGGCCGTCGAGTGCGTTCCCTCGTCCACGACCTGGTAGCCCTTCTTCTCCATCTCCTGGCGGATTTGTTCCTTCAGGAGGAATCCAGCATGATCGGCGCCAATGGCTATCTTCATAGGGGAATAGCCATTCTAACATGCTAAGATTTAAGACTCAGTCGCAGATTTCCTCTTTTTGGACACGATCCATGCGTTGGAGCCAACTTTTCATCCCTACCCTGCGGGAGGATCCCGCGGAGGCTGAAGTCGTAAGCCACAAGCTGCTGTTGCGGGCGGGCTACATCCGGCAGCTCGTCGCCGGCGTTTACAGCTACCTGTTCCTGGCGCAGCGGTCGCTGGGCCGCATCGTCCGCATCGTGGCCGAGGAGATGGACGGAATCGGCGGCCAGCAGATGCTGCTGCCGATGTTGCACCCAGCCGAGCCATGGCGGGAGTCCGGCCGCTGGGACATTATGGGCAACGATATGTTCCGGCTGAAGGACCGCAACGGGCACGACCTCTGCCTGGGCATGACCGCCGAGGAAATCATGACCGTCATCGCCCGTGGCGAGCTCCGCAGCTACAAGCAGCTTCCCCAGATCTGGTATCAGATACAGACCAAGTTCCGCGACGAGCCGCGGCCGCGTTCCGGGTTGATGCGGGTGCGCCAGTTCCTCATGAAGGACTCCTATAGCTTCGACCTGGACGCCGCCGGGCTGGACGCCGCCTACCAGAAGCACTACCAGGCCTATGGCCGGATCTTCAGCCGGTGCGGGATCCAGTTCCGGGCCGTGGAAGCGGACTCGGGGGCCATGGGCGGCAGCCAGTCGCACGAATTCATGGTGAAGTCGCCGGCCGGGGAGGACTGGGTGGTCGAGTGCCCCAAGTGCGGATACGCCGCCAACCTCGAGAAGGCGGTTTCACAACCCTCGCCGCGCCTGGCGCCCGACCCGGAGGGCAATTTCGATCCCCAGAAGTTTCACACGCCGGGGCGAAAGACCATCGCCGAGGTCGCCGAATTCACCGGCCTGCCCGAGACTTCGCAGATGAAGAGCCTGGTGATGGTGGCGGACGGACGGCCGGCGCTGGCCCTGCTGCGCGGCGACCACCAGTTGAGCGAGACCAAGTTCGCCGCGGCGGTGCGGGCCCGCGAGATCCGGCCCGCGCATCCCGAGGAGATTGTCGAATGGTTCGGCGCGCAAGCCGGCTCGCTCGGTCCCGTGGGCGTCAAGAACATGCGAATTCTGGCCGACCTGGCCTTGCAGGGCCGCCACAACATGATCGCCGGCGCCAACCAGGACGATTACCACTTGCGCCACGTCACACCCGGAGAGGATTTCGCACCCGAGTACCGGGAACTCCGCCAGGCGGCCGCCGGGGACCCCTGCGCCGCGTGCTGCGCGCCGCTCACGCTCAGCAAGACCATCGAGGTCGGCCACATCTTCAAGCTCGGGTACCGCTATTCGGATTCCATGGGCTTGCGCGTGCTGAACGCCGAGGGCAAGGAAGTCATCCCTATCATGGGATCGTACGGCATCGGCATCGAGCGCATCCTCAGCTCGGCGGTCGAGCTTTACGCCGACGCCGACGGAATGGCGCTGCCCGCGGCCATCGCGCCGTTTCACGTGGTGATCACGCCAGTCAACATTTCGGACGCCGCGCAGAAGCAGGGGAGCGAGGAGCTCTACGCGGCCTGCCGCGCGCTGGGCCTGGACCCGCTGCTCGACGACCGCGACGAGCGCCCGGGGGTGAAGTTCAAGGACGCGGACCTGATCGGCGTCCCCTATCGGATCACGGTGGGCAAGAAGCTGGCGCGCGGGCTGGTCGAACTGGTCGAACGCCGAACCAAGCAGATCGCCGAGATCGGTGTCGCTGAAGCCCCTCGCGAAGTGGCCGCCCGGGTGGCGGGCGCCCTTAGCGCATGAACGTTAACTGGGAGATCGTGCGGGCGGAGTTTCCCGCGCTGGTCCGCTGGACCTATCTCAATACCGCCACGTTCGGCCAGATGCCCGCGTGCGCGGTCTCTGCGGTCGAGCGTCACTTCGCGCGCCGCGGAGAGCTGGCCTGCTCGGATTTCCTTTCCTGGTTCGACGACGCCGACCGGTTGCGCGGCCTTCTGGCGCGCCTCATCCATGCCCAGCCGGGCGACATCGCCTTCCTGCCCAACACCGCCACGGCGATCGGGCTGCTGATGGGCGGCCTGGACTGGCGGCTAGGGAACCGCATCGTCACCCTCGAAAACGAATTCCCCAACTCGATCTACGCTCCGGCGCTGGCCCGGCAGCGCGGCGTCGAGTTCGTCGAGGCCCCTTGGGAGCGCTTCCTCAATGCCATCGACGCGCACACCCGCCTGGTGCTGTTGAGCGAGGTGAACTACACCAACGGTTTCCGCCCGCCGCTCGAGGAGATCTCCCGGCGGGCGCGCGAGCAGGGCGCGCTGCTTTATGTCGATGGCACGCAGAGCCTGGGCGCCCTCCAATTCGACGTGCGCGCGGTCCAGCCCGACATCTACGCCGTGAATGGATACAAGTGGCTGCTCTCGCCGAACGGCGCGGCCTTCATGTACATCGCGCCGGCGTTGCGCGAGCGCCTCGAACCGCAGGCCGTCGGCTGGCGCAGCCACCGTGCCTGGCGCGAAGTCGCGAGCCTGCATCACGGCGCGCCCGAGTTCGTCCCCGAAGCGGAGAAGTACGAGGGCGGCATGCTGCCCTCCGCCCTGCTGTACGCCATGGAAGCTTCGGTGGGTATGATCCTGGAGCTCGGCCCAGCGGCGATTGAACAGCGTGTGATGCGGCTGGCCGGCTATGCACGGGATCGCCTGCGCCAGCTCGGCGCGCGTCTGCCATTCGACGAATCCCCGCATTTCGATTCGCCGGTGGTCGCGGCCCGATTCCCCAAACCCGCCGCGCTCCTCGCCCAGCAGCTCAAAGCCCGCCAGGTTCTCGTTTCCGCCCGGCACGACAACCTGCGCGTTTCGACGCACTTCTACAACAACGAGGAAGACATCGACCGCCTGGCGGCCGAGCTGAAGACGCTGCTGTAGGGGCTTGCCTTCTCGGCGCTCTTATGTACATAATGTACATATGGTTCGGAGCGTGAACGTGGCCGAGTTGCGGCGGGGTCTGAGCGGATTCCTGAAGCGCGTCCGCCGGGGAGAAGAGATCCTGGTCCGCGATCGCAACCTTCCTATTGCCAGGATTGTTCCCCTGACGGATGCCGGAGAGTATAGCCAGGAACTCCTCGAACTGGCCGCGCAGGGCGTCGTTCGACTGCCCAAGAGGCCTTTCCGCGTCGAGGAGATCCTGGCCATGCCGGCTCCCAACATTCCTCTGGATAAGCTCCTGGCCGCGCTCGAGGCGGACCGTGAAGAAGCCTGACGCCTTCTGCGACAGCAGCGCGCTTGTGCCGCTATTTGTAGACCAGCCCGGAAGTGCGTTCGCGCGGTCTGCGCTCAAAGTGAGCGCCGCGGTCTGGTGGGGCACGCCCGTCGAGATCGCGTCGGCGCTGGCCCGGTTGCTCCGAGAGGGCGCGATCACCATCCGGGATTTCGGGAAAGCGGCGAACCGGCTCGCCGCGGCGCGGCAGACGTGGATCGAAGTTCTGCCCTCCGAGCGATTGCGAGATGTGGCCCAGGCGCTCGTCCAGAGGCACCCCTTGCGGACGGCGGATGCCTTTCAATTGGCGGCGGGCCTGGAGTGGGCCAACCAGCGCCCGCGCGGCCGGCGCTTCCTCTGCCTCGACCGGCGACTCGCCGACGCGGCGCGGGCCGAAGGCTTCCAGGTCGAAGCCGTTTGACGCCTCTGCCTACGTGAAGATTACCCGGCGGCCTTCGATGCGGAAGCGGCCCCCCAGCACCAGATTGATGGCTTCGGTGTAAATCCGATGCTCTTCCCCGAGAATGCGCGCGGAGAGGGCTTCCACCGTGTCGTCGTTCAGAACGGGGACGGCCGTTTGCACCAGGATCGGGCCGGAGTCGAGGCATTCGTCCACGAAGTGAACGGTGCAGCCGCTGACTTTGACTCCGTGGTCGAGCGCCTGGTGCTGCGCGTCCAGGCCGGGAAAGGCGGGCAGCAGCGACGGGTGGATATTGAGGATGCGCAACGGGAATTCGCGGATGAAGCCGGCGCTGAGCAGCCGCATGAAGCCGGCCAGGCAGACCAGATCCACCGAGTTCCGTCTCAGTTCCTCGGCCAGTAGGCGGTCGTAGACCTCGCGGTCCAGACCCTTCGAGGGAATGCACACGGCGTTCAGCCCGCGCTCGCGCGCCGCGGCCAGCCCGCGCGCCTCCGGGCGATTCGAGATGACCACCGCGATGGTCGCGTCGATGCGGCCGGCCGCCACGCTTTCGGCGATGGCTTCGAAATTCGAGCCACGGCCCGAGATCAAGATGCCCAGGCGTTTCATAGGTAGTGTACCCGCGCTCCGGCGCCGCGCTTCGCCGCGACCACCCGGCCAATCCGATAATGCGTTTCCTTCAAACCGTCCAGAATGCGCCCCGCCCGCGAGACGTTGCGCGGCGCAACCACCAGAACCATTCCTATGCCCAGATTGAAAGTGCGCCGGTAGTCGTCCTCGGGAACGGCGCCGAGCCGTTGCAGCAGCTCGAAGACCGGCGGCACGGGCCACGCGGAAGCGTCGATCTCGACGGCCAGGCCGGCCGGGAGAATCCGCGGTATGTTGTCGGACATCCCGCCGCCCGTGATGTGCGCAGCGCCCTTCAGGACGCCCTCGGAGAGCAGCGTCTGGATAGGCGTGAGATAGCTGCGGTGCACCTTCAGCAATTCATCGCCCGCCGTGCAGCCCAGTTCCGGGAGGAAGGCGCCCGCACCGTAGCCCGCCACCTCGAAGAGCAGTTTGCGAGCCAGCGAGTAGCCGTTCGTGTGCAGACCAGTCGAGGGCAGGCCGAGCAGCAGGTCGCCGGCGCGGATCTTGGCGCCGGTGAGCATGCGGCTGCGCTCCACGGCGCCCACGATGAAACCCGCCAGATCGTACTCGCCCGCGGCGTAAAGCCCGGGCATCTCCGCGGTTTCGCCGCCGATCAGCGCACAGCAATTCTCGCGGCACGCCCGCGCCAGGCCGCTCACCACCTGCCGCATCGCCTCCGCGTCGAGCTTTCCCGTGGCGTAGTAGTCGAGGAAGAACAGCGGCCGCGCGCCCTGCACGGCGATGTCGTTGACGCAGTGGTTCACCAGGTCCTGCCCCACGGTGTCGTGCCGGCCGGTCGCAAAGGCCACCTTGAGCTTGGTGCCCACGCCGTCGCTCGAGCTGATCAGCACCGGCTTCTTCCAGCCGGCAAGCTGGTAGGCGGCGCCGAACGAGCCGATGCCGGTAAGCACTCCGCGAGTGAAGGTGGACTTGGCGAGGCGCTTGATGTGGGATACGGCGCGGCTGGCCTCGTCGATGTCGACGCCGGCGTCCCGGTACCGGATCGTTCTTGGATTTGCCATCGCTGAACTCTACAGTATAGCTACAACCCGCCGCTTAGGCCCTGCTCGCAAATCACCGGCTGGATCACGGCCACGCCCAGCGGCCCCATCGCCGCGACGAGTTCGTCGTACATCCGCCGGTCTTTGTAAGATCCTACGATCGCCCCGCCCGAGCCGGCGAAATTCGCGGTTGCACCCACCCGGCGCGCGGTCTGGATCATCTGGAGGTTGCCTTCGCCGATGCGGTATAGCTGGGCACGCAGATCGAAGTTGGCGTCGATGAGCTGGTCCAACGTATCGTAATCCCCAGCCTGCATGGCGGTGCGGCCCCGCTCCGCGTAACTGGCCCAGGTGCGCATGGCCTCGACTACCTCGGGGTCGCCGCGCAGCCAGCGCTCCCGAACGTTAGCGTGGAATACCTCGGTCCCCTCGCTGAGCGAGGTGCGGTAGGCCAGGTAGACCTGGGGAAGCTGCGCCGGGTCGAGCGGCTCGTAATTGCCGTAACCCTGGCGCTCCATCAGGGCCTTGTCGAAATCCATGTAGACCAGGCCCTCATAAACCTGGATGACGCGGTCCTGCAAGCCCGCGGGCACTCCCAGTTCCCGGGTCTCGGTCTCCAGCACCAGATTGGCCATCACGGGCCGCGGAATCTCCAGGCCGTAATACTGGCAGAGCGCGCGCAGCGCGGAGGTGACGATCGCGCTGGATCCTCCCAGGCCCAGCCGCATGGGGATGGTGGACTCGTATTCGATGGTGAAGTTACGGTTGGGAAGCGGGATTCCCCGCTGGCGGCAATAGTCCATCAGCCGGACCAGCAGGGCCTGGATGATCCGGATTCCGCCGTAGTAACCGCGCCAGCGGGTCGTCTGGTACAGATCCTCGAGGTTCTCGAAGACCGGCATGTCCGCCTTGGAGGGCTTGATTTCCAGCCGCGAGCTGGGATACAGCAACACCCTGGCGCGGAAATTCCTGACCAGAAACGATATGGTCTTTCCGAAGTAACCGTCGCTCGGATTGCCAAGAAACCCGGCGCGGGCGTACGCATAAGTCTCGATCACCGCTCGCTCCCCCCGCTAGCATTACACTTATACCATATGCGAGTCGTTTTGCAGCGAGTAACCGAGGCCCGCGTGGAGGTTGGCGGCGAAGTTGTCGGCTCCATCGGGCGGGGCCTGGTGGCGCTGGTCGGGGTGGCCAAGCCGGACACTCCGGCGGATGCCGATTACCTGGCAGGCAAAGTGGCCGGTTTGCGCATCTTTCCCGACGCGGCGGGCAAGATGAATCGCAGCCTGCTCGAAGCGGGCGGAGCGTTGCTGGCGGTCTCGCAGTTCACGCTCTATGGCGATTGCCGGAAGGGGCGCCGGCCCAGCTTCGACATGGCGGCCGGGCCGGAGCAGGCCCGCGCGCTTTACGAGTGTTTCCTGGACGGCTGCCGGGCGCGGAATGTCCCCGTCGAAAGCGGTGTCTTTCAGGCAACCATGGCCGTTCACCTGGTTAACGACGGCCCGGTTACTATCATCTGCGACTCCGCTCCGGGCGCGCCCATTTGAGCGAGTGGCAGCTATTCCGCCATCCCGGTTGACGCGCCCAAGTCCGATTGCAGTAAGTTGAAGCTGTGGTATGGTGTAAGGAGGTGAACACATGCCAAAAGGCGTAAGATCGACCGTCAAAGATTCCAGCTTACTGCAAGCTGCGCTGCTCGGACTGGAAGCGCAAAAGCAGAAGATCGAAGAACAGATCAGCCAGGTCCAGGCCATGCTCGGCAAGCGCCGCGGGCGCCCGCCGGCCAGCGCCAAGGCTGAACCGCCCGAGAAGAAGCCCGCAGGCAGGCGCAAGCTCAGTGCGGCGGCAAGGAAGAGAATCGCGGCGGCGCAGAAGCGCCGTTGGGCGGAATTTCGCAAGGGGAAGGCAGCGGAATAAGAGTAGCCCCCGCTTACTCGCCCCGGCCCGTTCCCGTTGCACTCCCGGACGCCGTTCCGGGAACCCACTGGAAACGTTCCACGACCTCATCCACGGGGCCGTCGGCGACAATTTTACCCTTCTCGAAGAACACGGCGCGGCTTGCCAGCGCCCGCGCGAACGGCGCGTAGTGGGTGACGATCAGCTTGGCCTGAGGAAGGCGGCCCAGCAGCGCCGCGAGATCGCGCTGCGCGGGTGGGTCGAGGAAAGTGGTCGGCTCGTCCAGCACCAGGATCTCGGGTTCCATGGCCAGGATTCCGGCCAGCGCCACTCGTTTCTTCTCTCCGGCGCTCAAGTGATACGGGGCCCTGCCGGCCAGCGCTTCCAACCCGACGCCGCGCAGCGCGCGCGTCGCCGCTTTGATCGCCGCCGGGGCTTCCAGACCGCGGTTCAACGGACCGAAGGCCACATCCTCGATGACGGTAGGCATGAATAACTGCTCGTCGGAATCCTGGAACACCAGTCCGACTTTCTGCCGGATGGCGGGCAGATTGGCTTTGATCGCCGGCAGGCCGCACACCGAAACCAAGCCCTCCCCCGCCAGCAGGCCGTTCAAATGGTGCACGAAGGTGGTCTTGCCGGAGCCGTTGGGCCCGAGCACCGCCACGGTCTCGCCGGGGAAAAGCTGGAAGTCGACCCCATCCAGCGCCAGGGTGCCGTCGTCATAACGGAAACGCAGCCCGCGCACTTCGATCAGGGGATCCACGGCGCCCCCAGCGACAGGCGGAGCGCCACCACGAGCGACACTCCCGCGGCTAGAAACAACGCGTCGCGCACACCGATTCGCGGGTCCGCGAGCAGCCGGATGTGCCCGGAAAAACCCCGCGCCAGCATCGCCTGGTGAATTCCTTCCGCGCGCCCGTAAGACCGCGCGAACAGCACCGCGACTGCCCCCGCCGCCGCCCGGAACTGGAGCGGAGGCCGGATCGAGCCACGCGACAGCGCCGCCAGCCGCATGTGTTGCGCCTGCTCGGAGACGACGAACAGATAGCGGTATAGGAACTGCACCACCAGCGTCAGTAGCCGCGGCGCTCCCAGGGATTCCAGGCCGCGCAGCAGTTTAGGCAGCGGCGTCGAGCCCACCAGCACCAGCACCGCCACCGCCGAGAGGTAGCTCTTCACGATCAGGCTGATCGCCCGCGGGGCGTCCCCCGCCATCCAACTGAGGGCCGCGAAGGTCGCCGAAAACGGCAGCACGATGGCCGCCCTGGCGAGCAGCCCGGCCAGCGGAAGACGGCCCAGCAGGATGCCGCCGACGGCCAGAGCCGCGTAGCCCGCCATGGCCGCCGGGGGGAACTGCCGCGTGGTCGCGAGCGCCACCAGAAATGCGAGCAACACGATCGCTTTGGCCCGCGCATCCCGCGCATGGAGCAGGCTGGCGCCCCGGCTCCAGCCCTCGATGACGACGTGATGCACCTAGGCGCTCCTCCGCCGTGCGATGAGCCGCCCCGCGATCACCGTGAGAACGAAAATCGCCGCCACACTCGCCAGACCCTCGGCCGTTTTCCGGAACCACGGCGTATCCAGCAAGCCTGGAGCGTGATGCAGAAGCTGCTCGATTCCGTCCGGATGCGTCGAGGCCACGAGGACCCCCGCCGCCGCCAGCAACGCCGCCGCCAGCGCGACCACCGCCAGCGTCCGCGGACGCACTCCCTGGGCGGGCCGGATGAAGCCCGCGTTGAGCCGGTGTATGCCCTCGAGAACCGCCGCCGTGATGGCGCCCTCCGCCAGGGCATTTATCGCGAACAGTCCCAGGGTAACCGCCAGAGCCGGCCGCGGCAGCGGCACACCCGAAACCAGCAGCTCGGTCAGGGCCAGCAGCGCGCTCACCAGCACCGAAAGCACGCCGCTAGCGAAGAACGCGAGCCGCCGCCGGCCCCAGAAGCGGTACGGCAGGTAGCCTGCCACGACGCCGGCAATCGCCATGTTCAAGACGTTGGCGCCTAGCGCCAGCACACCGCCGTCCTGGAAGACGAAGGCTTGCAGCGACAGAATGGCAGTCATCACTACCATGGCGGAGGCCGGCCCCAGCGCGATGGCCAGCAGCGCGCCGCCCACCAGATGCCCGCTCGTTCCCGCACCTACCGGGAAGTTGATCATCTGGGCCGCAAACACGAACGCGCCCATCACGCCCAGCAGCGGCACGCGGGTTTCTTCCAGTTCCCGGCGCGCCATACGCGCTGCGATGACGACCGAGGGAACCGCAACCGCATCCGTGACCAGCCAGACGGGAGTCGAGAGGAATCCATCCGGGATGTGCATGGGACATCCCCACGGTAGCACGAGCCTAAAAAGCGTGCCACCCACGGTTCAGCGGCCCGTGGCGCGGCCGGGGAGTGCGCCATAATGAGGAGGTGTCCTCCCCTGCCCCGACCCTTACGCCGGAACTCCTGGCCCGCTACGAACCGGTCATCGGCCTCGAGGTTCACGTCCAACTTGCCACCAACACCAAGATCTTCTGCGCCTGCCCAACCGGTTTCGGCGCCGAGCCAAACACCAACGTGTGCCCGGTCTGCCTGGGATTGCCCGGCGCGCTGCCGGTCCTCAACCGCACGGTGGTCGAGCTGGCCATGCGCGCAGCCCTGGCGCTCAATTGCGAAATCGGACCGTTCTCGCGTTTCGCGCGCAAGAACTATTTCTACCCGGACCTCCCTAAGGGCTACCAGATCAGCCAGTACGATCAGCCGCTCGCCGAGCATGGCCAGGTCGACATTCTCGTCGCCGGCGCGGCCAAGCGCATCGGCGTCACCCGCGTGCATCTGGAGGACGACGCCGGCAAGAGCATGCACGAGGGCTTCCGCGACTCCGAGCGTTACACCTACGTCGATCTGAATCGCTCCGGCACGCCGCTGATCGAGATCGTGAGCGATCCGGACATGCGCAGCTCGGAGGAGGCCTACGCTTACCTCACCGAGCTGAAGCAGGTGTTGCAGTATGTCGAAGTCTCGAGCTGCGACATGGAGAAGGGGCACCTGCGCTGCGACGCGAACGTGTCGGTGCGGCCGCGCGGGCAGGCCGAGCTGGGAACCAAGGCCGAGGTGAAGAACCTGAACTCGTTCCGCTTCCTGAAGCTGGCGCTGGACTACGAGATCGCGCGTCAGATCGCGCTCATCGAAGGTGGCGGAAGGGTGACGCAGGAGACTCGGCTCTACGACGCCGATACCGGCGAGACCGTCGGAATGCGCTCCAAGGAACACGCGCACGACTACCGCTACTTCCCGGAGCCCGATCTGCTGCCGCTCCGCATCGGCGACGCGTGGCGCGAGCGGGTGAAGGCGGAGATGCCGGAGCTGCCGGCCTCCCGGCGCGCCCGCTTCGTCTCGAGTTACGGATTGCGCGAATACGACGCCCAGGTGCTGACCCAGACCCGCGCCATGAGCGACTACTTCGAGCAGGCCGCCCAGGCCTCCGGCGACCCGCGCACGGCTGCCAACTGGGTGATGGGCGACCTGGCGGCCGCACTCAAGCCGGAGGGCAAGGACATCGCGGAATCCCCGGTGGCCGCCGGACAACTGGGCGAGCTCGTGGCGCTCATCGCGAAGGGCGAAATCTCGGGGAAGATGGCCAAGGAGATCTTTGCCAAGATGTTCGCGAGCGGGGAATCGGCCGGGGCCATCGTCGAGCGCGAAGGCCTGCGGCAGATCAGCGACAGCGGCGCCCTGGAGGCCATCGTCGATCAAGTGCTGGCGGCGAATCCCAAACAGGTCGAGCAATACCGGGCCGGCAAGGCGCAAGTGCTGGGTTTCCTGGTGGGCCAGGTCATGAAAGCCAGCCGCGGGCAGGCGAATCCCGGCTCGGTCAACGAGTTCCTCAAGAAAAAGCTCGCATAGCCGGCCAGGACCGAAGTTTTTTCTTGCGGCTTCCTTGCCCGATGGGGCATAGTGGAAAAGAAGCGTAATCCCATGTAGAGCGCAGCGCAGCCGGCCGTCGAGAGAACGCCCGTGGCGCGCTCGGAGGGCCCCGTTGGGCCAGGACGTTTTCGATGGCGGGTATCCTGTACTTTACAGAAATCCTGGGTCTAAAGGTCTACGACCTCAAAGGCCGCCGCCTCGGCCGGATCGCGGACGCCGCCCTGGTTCCGATGATCGATCCGGTGTGCGTCGACCGCTACCTGGTGGAAGCGGGCTGGACCTGGCTCACGGTGCGCTGGGACCAGATCCGCTCCATTTCGATCGAGGGCGTCCATCTCCGCGACGAGGCGCTCATCCCCTACCACGAAGACGAGTACATGCTGCGCATCGCGCGGGACCTGCTGGACCAGCAGATCATCGACGTGAATGGACGCAAAGTGGTGCGAGTCAACGACGTCACCTTCGAGGTCCAGAAGAAGGGCGAGCAGGAGCTGTTGCGGGTGCTGGAGGTGGACGTGGGCGCCCGAAGCATCCTGCGGCGGCTGTTGCAGGGCTGGGTGCCGCGGAGCTGGATCCGCCGCCTTCAGGCGCCCATCGCCCCGAATTCCATCCGCTGGGAGTTCTGCGACATCGTCGAGCCGGACCCGCAGCGGCGGCTGCGGCTGAACATTTCGCACCAGAGACTGGAGACGCTGCATCCGGCCGATCTGGCGGACATCGTCGAAGACCTGAGCCCGGACGAGCGGGAGGCCATCTTCGCGGCCATCGACAACGAGGTGGCGGCCGACGCGCTCACCGAGGTCGAGCCCAAGATGCAGGCCAGCATTCTGGAGTCGCTGGAGACCGGGAAGGCGGCCGATATCGTCGAGGAAATGGAGCCCCACGAAGCCGCCGACCTGCTCCACGAACTTCAGGAGGAGACCTCCCAGGAAATCCTTCAGGAGATGGACGCCGAGCCCAAGACCGAGGTGCGCGAGTTGCTGAAATACGAGGAGAACCGAGCCGGCGGCATGATGAACACCGAATTCGTCGCGCTGCACGAAGACGCCACGGTGGCCGCCGCGATGCAGTCGATCCGGGCTAGCGAAGAACTCTTGGAGAGCCTGAACACCATGTTCCTGATCGACAACTCCGGCCGGCTGACCGGAGCGGTGCCGATCGGGCGGCTGTTCGTGGCGGACCCCGCCCAGCCGCTCAAAGAGCTGGCCACGGGCACGCTCATCAAGGCGCCGCTCAACGAGAAGCAGGACCGCGTCACCGAACTTTTCGACAAGTACAACATCCTGACGTTGCCGGTGGTCGACAAGGCGGGCAAACTCGAGGGCGTTATCACAGCCGACGACGTGATATCGGTATTGAGGCGGAGATGAGCGGCGATGAGGATTCTGAAGCGTTTTCGATATCAGATCGCCCTGTTTCTCTCGGTGCTAGGCCCTGGCTTCGTGACCGCCATGGTCGACAACGACTCGGGAGGGATCCTCACCTACTCGCAGGCTGGAGCTAAGTTCGGTTACCTGCCGCTGTGGACGCTGCTCCCCATCACCCTCCTGCTAATCGTCACCGAGGAGATGAACTCGCGGATGGGTGCGGTAACCGGAAAGGGTCTCTCCGACCTGATCCGTGAGGAGTTTGGCCTGCGCACCACCTTCGTACTGATGGCGCTGCTGGTCGTCACCAACCTGACCAACGTGATGGCGGAGTTTGCCGGCATCGCCACCGCGACCGAAGTGTTCTCCATCAGCCGCTATATTTCGGTGCCCATCTGCGCCGTCCTGGTCTGGATCCTGGTGGTCAAGGGCACCTACAATAGCGTCGAGAAGATCTTCCTCGCGGCCAGCTTCCTGTACGTCAGTTACATCGTTTCGGCGGTCATGCTGCACCCGGATTGGAAGCGGGCGATCCTTTACAGCGTCAAGCCGGTGATGATGCTCGACAAGGACTACATCGTGATGCTGATTGCCATGGTAGGCACCTCGATCTCGCCCTGGATGCAGTTCTACCTTCAGGCCGCCGTGGTCGAGAAAGGCGTGACGGCAAAGGAGCTCAACGCCTCGCGCCTGGAGGTGATCGTGGGCTGCATCGGCACGTCGGCGATCGCCTTCTTCATCATCGTGGCGTGCGCGCGGGCGATCTGGGCCGTCGCTCCGCGCGACATCGAGGACGCCGGCGTCGCCGCTCTGGCCCTCAAGCCTTTCGGGATCTACGCCTCCGTGCTCTTCGCCGCGGGATTGTTCAACGCGTCGCTCTTCGCGGCCTCGATCCTGCCCCTCTCCACCGCCTACACGGTCTGCGAGGGGCTGGGCTTCGAGGCCGGCGTCAACCGGCGTCTTCGCGAGGCGCCGATCTTCTACTGGCTGTACACGCTGCTCATCGCGGGGGGCGCCGGGGTGGTGCTGATTCCGAAGTTCCCGTTGATCAAGATGATCCTGCTCTCGCAAGTGCTCAACGGCGTGCTGCTCCCGGTGGTGCTGATCTTCATGGTCCTGCTGATCAACAAGAAGGAACTGATGGGCGAGTGGACCAACAGCCGGCTATACAACTGGGTCACCTGGGCCTCGGTAGCCATCCTGATCGGCCTGACGCTGGCCCTGGTCGGCATTACCGTGCGCAGCATGGCCGGATAGCAGGCGTTCCCGGCCGCATGCTAAGATAAGCAAAGTATGTCGATTCCCAATGTCAGGCGATTCCGGCCCTTTTGCCCGGTCTGCAACGAGAATTTCACGCTGATGGCCGTTATCCCTAAAGAGGCGGACCTCGACGGGTACCTGTCGGACGCGATCGCCCGGCACGACCACAAGGCGTACCAGGAAGCCAAGCAACTGCACTTTAAAGTCCGCGTCGGCCAGCAGAAGCAGCGCCGGGCCAAGTAAGGTTCCGCGCCAGGCAAGAGCCACCCGTCCCCCGGCTCGCGGGCTATTTCGTGAACAGCTCGCGCCAGGATTCGTCCAGCCCCGTCCAGTGCTCGGCCACGCTGGCGCTGGACTGCGTTTCCGGCACCCACAGCGAGCCATGGCCCTGGTCGCAAAGCAATTCGGTGGAGACCGGATCGAATAGGGGGCTGCTCCAGGAGCCGATGGTGACGGGTATGCTCAGGCGATGCAGACAGACCGGGCAACGCCGGCGCTGGTCGTAGTAACACCAGTAAAGCGCGGCGCCACAGCCCAGATAGAAGGCCCAGTCGAGCGCCAGTGCCGCCCACAGGTCGCCGTTGGGGCGGCCGCCGGGCATGAGCATGCCTCTGGTCGTCAGCTCCAGCCGGAGGACAGCCAGCGAAACCAGCAGCAGCAACGTCTTAGCCGACTCGAAGGTCCAATAGCGCCAGCCAGTGCGCTGGGCGCCGCGGCTGCCGAAGAAGATTAGCACCGCCCCGGCGAGCACTGCCATCGCCAACCCGCCCACGAAGATGGCGAGCCGCCCCAGGCCGTGGTTCTCGAGGGGCAGAAGACCGATGCCCTGGCCGAACAGAGGTAGCTTTTCCTGGCGGCAGATGTCGAGCCATGCGGCGCGCACCTGCTCGGGCTTGACGCCCGGATGAATGCGCACGATGGCGCCGGCCGTGGGCGGCGGTCCGAGACGGACGTGCACTGCATCCAGCGAGAACGGCGTCCAATAGCGCACCTGGTTCGAGAGGGCCCAGAACTCCGGCGGCAGCACCCCCACGATGCGCAGCACGCGCCCGTTGAGCATTACCGTGCGGCCGATCGCGGCGCGCTCTCCACCGAACCGCTGCCGCCAGTACGAGTAACTCAGCACGGCCGGCAGCTCCGTCTCCGCTTCGTCGCCCGCTCGCAGTGTGCGGCCCAAGAGCGGGCGCACGCCCAGCAGCGAGAAGAAATCCGGAGTCGCTTCAGCGTGGTTTTCGCGGCGGATATAGGCGGCCAGCCGGCCGTTTGACGCCCCCTTATCCCGCCAGGCGCGGAGGTGGCTCTCCGGCACGCCGGAGCCCCGCCCCAGCCGGTCCCTCAACGACAGCGCGTAGAGTTGCTCGGGATGCTCGTAAGGAAGGGGGACCCGCAGCGCGCGAATGCCCGCAAAGCCTCGGCTCGACACCGTTAGTACCACCAGGAAGGCGCCAGCCACCCCCAGCACAAATGCCGGGCCACGCAGGAAGTGCCGCAGGTGGTCCCTCTGGAATCGCTGCCCCAGCGCATCGGCCCAGGCGCTCCGGCAGTGCCTCACGAGTTGTGCGTGGGACTCCGGGCCCAGTTCGTCCCGCTCCGCCAGCCAGGCCCACCAGTGCCGCAGGCCGTCTTCCCATTTCCGGCGCCAGGCGGGCCTGTTCGCTCCAGGCGCGATCCAACTTGCGATCCGCAGCAGCCAAAGGCAACCAACGGGAGGTTCCAGTGCCCGGTCTTCCGCCATCTCGGCCTCCTGGCCTACTGGATTAGATGCCGGCGCCGGCGCTGGAGTTCCCACTCCCGGCTACGTTTGCGCGAAGTACAGCGCCACGGCCCGCTCCAGGTCCTCTTTGTTGGCCCGGATCGGGCGGCCTTCGTAACTCGCGATCGAGACCAGGATGTTACAGATGTCCGCCGGATAGCAGGCTCGCAGTTCCATGCTGCCTTCGCGGTAGCAGAGCTGGCGCAGGTACTCCGCGGTATCCGGCTCGTAGGGCATGTTCCGCGCGCTCGCCACGCGCTTGAAGATGTCGTCGAACAACTGCGGCTCGACGGCCTCCACGTACACCTTGTTCTGCAACCGGCGCAGAAACGCCTCATCGGCCAGTTCCCGCGGGTCCAGGTTGGTCGCAAAGACCACCATCATCTCGAAGGGGATCTGGAACTTCACCCCGTAGCGCAGCGAGAGGTAGTCGACGCGGCGGTCCAGCGGCACGATCCAGCGGTTGAGCAGCTCGCGCGGCGACATGAGCTGGCGGCCGAAATCGTCCACCACCAGCACGCCGTTGTTGGCCTTCATCTGGGTCGGCGCGGCATAGATGCCGGTCGCCTCGTCCAGGCGCAGCTCCAGCATGCTGGGCGTCAGTTCGCCCCCCACCGCCACGCACGGCCGCCGGCACAGCACCCAGCGCGGGTCGATGTCCTGGTTCGTGTTTTGAATGGCTTCGTGGGCCACCGGATCGTAGAGCTGGATGATCTGCCGGTCCACCTCCACGGCGTAGGGAACCAGGATCGCGTCCTGGTAGACGCGCAACATCCGTTCCGCCAGGCTGGTCTTCCCGCTGCCCGTCGGGCCATAGAGGAAGATCGAGCTTTGCGAGATGATCGCCGGGCCGAGTTGATCCAGCAACCGGTCGGGGAGCACCAGGTCCGAGAAGGCCTGGCGCAGGCTCCGGCGGTCGATCCGCACTTTCGCCCCCTGGATTTTGGTCGCCTTGTGATACTGCCGGAGGGAAACCGGGGCCGCGCCCGCGTAATGGCAGATCTGAAACCGCTCCATGGCGAGCGAGCGCCCGTTTTGGGTCAGAACGAAGTTGTAATCGTTCCCGCTCATGCCCTTCACTTCGATGAGCTGCTGCGATCGCAGTTCCCGGAAGACCGCCTCCACACAGTTCGAAGAGAGCTTCAAGGCGTCGCTGAGACTCTGTATGCTGCCCTGGCCAATCGTATAGGTCCGCCGCACTACCAAATCCACCACCAGGCCGTGGGGAAGATCCAGGTCCTCCAGAGTCTCGGGGACCGGCGGGCAATACGCGGATCGAAGTGTCGCAAAGGTAACCATCGGATTTCCGTTCCTTCATGATGCTATTCCATTTTCGAGCTGGAGTCCAATCCAACTCCGGACCTGGCATGAACTCCGGGACTCTGCACGTTCCAGCGGCCTCGCCCGTCATGGATCTTAGTGCCTCTCCGCCGAGCGGTGTGGTTGTGTCTGGCGATCGCTCTAGGATTGTCCGCCGCCGAGCCCAGTGCCGCGGAGCTGTTCAGAGAAGGCAAGATCGCGGAGCGCGCCGGCGACGTGGTGCAAGCCTATCTGCTGTACGCGGAAGCGGCTGCCAAAGACCCCAACCACCTGGAGTACTGGGCCCGCTGCCAAGCGCTGCGCACTCGAGCCGCGCTCCAGGCCAAGGTCATGCCCAAGCTGGCCCTGCCAGGGACCGGCGAGCCGCAACCTCCAGCGCCCGAAGCGGCCATCTCCGCCGAGGACCTGGCCGAAATCCAGCGCCTCAAGCCGCCGCCCGAACTGAAACCCACCCCCGGACGGAAGGACCTCGACCTGCGCGGCGACTCGAAATCGGTCTTCGAACAGGCCGCGCGCGCCTTCGGCCTGGATACGATATTCGACGGCGACTACCAACCCGGCCCGCCGCTTCACATCCGCATCCAGGAGGCCGATTACCGCCAGGCGCTGCACACTCTCGAGGCGGCCACCGGTTCCTTCGTCGTCCCCGTCGGCGAGCGGCTGTTCCTGGTCGCCAAGGATACCGCCGAGAAGCGCGCCCAGGTGGAGCCGGTTGTGGCGATCGCCATCCCCATTCCCGAACCTGTCACCGTGGCGGAGGCCCAGGAACTCGCCCACGCGGTCCAACAGGCCATGGAGATTGTCAAATTCGCGGTCGACGCGGAACGCCGCATGGTGGTGATCAAAGACCGGCTTTCGAAGGTCCGGCCCGCCCAGGTGCTCTTCGAGCAGCTCGCCCACAGCCGGGCGGAAGTGGGGATCGAGGTGCAGTTCCTCGAGGTGGACCGCAGCAGCCTGATTACCTACGGCCTGCTCCTGCCCAACGATTTCCCCATCGTCTTCGTGGGCTCCGGCGGCACGGCCGGCGCGGTCCAGCTTCTCTCCCGCTTCCTGTTCGGCCACCCCATGTTCGGTCTGGGAATCGCCGATGCCAGCACTTTCGCCACCATGAACCGGTCGCTCGGCAAGAACCTGCTGGATGCCCAGGTCCGTTCGCTGGACGGGGCCACGGCGACCCTGCATGTTGGCGACAAGTACCCCATCGCCACCGCCGGCTTCCTGGGCCGGACCTCCGGCGTGACCATACCCCCCACTTTCACTTTCGAGGACCTCGGACTATCGTTGAAGATCACGCCGCACGTGCAGGGCACGAGCGATGTCTCGTTGGATGTGGTCGCCGAATTCAAGCTGCTGGCCGGGCAGAGCGCCAACGGCTTGCCCATCATCTCCAACCGCAAAATGGAATCCAAGGTCAGCCTGAAGGAGGGGGAATGGGCCATCGTCGCCGGCCTGATGACCGCCAGCCAGGCCAGAACGCTCACCGGGGTCGCCGGCCTTTCCAACTTGCCCCTGGTGGGCCGGCTGTTTCGCGAGAACAACATCGACACCGAGTCGACCGACGTAGTCCTGGTGCTGAAGCCGGTGCTCCTGAACCTGCCCCCTGGCGAATCCGTCAATCGCTCCGTCTACCTGGGCTCGGAGAGCCGCCTGATCGTCCCACTGTAGCGCGACTAGCGGTTAGTGCTTGCGGGCCGGCGCGGAGGCCAGGTCGTTGGTGGCGTAGTAGCCGGTGCGGGTCCTCGCCGTCGGGCTGTTGGGGCCGCTCACCGTCACCCGGATCCGGCGGAAGCTGCCGTCCAGCGCCTGCTTGATGGGCGTATAGGCGATGATGTACTGGCTGCGGATGTCGTGCGCCACCTGCAGCGCGATCTTGCCCACCTCATCCACGTCGTACGGATAGTGCGCCTGGCCGCCGGTAGCATGGGTCAGCGTATCCAGCGCGCGTTTGGCCCGGCTCGCCTCCCGCTTCTCCTCCTCGGCCAGCAACCCGATGCTGTAGACCAGCACCTCCTGCTGCTGCGCGGTCTGCACGAGTTGCTCCAGCGAAACTTCGCTCATATTGTCGTCGCCGTCGGTTACCACCACCAGCACCTTCTTGTCGTGCTTGCCCTTTTTCTTGGCGTAGTCGATCGAGTAGTTGATGGCGTCGCGCATCGCCGTCCCGCCGCGCGCGTCGATCCGCGCCAGCCCCGCCTCCAACTTCTTGAGGTCGCTGGTGAACGGCACGTCCTGGTAAACCTCGTCGTTGAAGTTGACGATGAAGACCTCGTCCTGCGGATCCGACGCCTTCACCAGCGCCATGGCCGCGGCTTCCACCTTCAGCCGCTTTTCCTTCATGCTGCCGCTGTTGTCGATGATCAGGCCCATCGAGACCGGCACGTCTTCGCGGCGGAATACCTTGACACGCTGCTCGACGCCGTCTTCATACGCGTGGAAGGCGCTTTGAGGCAGATCGGTGAGCAGCTTCCCGCTCCTGTCCGTCACCGTGGTGTGCAGCACCACCAGACGGGCCTCCGCGCGAAACACGTCGCCGGAATCCTCCTGCGCCCAGACCAACGCTGCCGTCAGGATCCCTACCGCGGCTGCGCCCCGAAGATAAGTCACCAGACCATCTTAACAGGCCACGCCTCGGAGTTACTTGCTCCCCCCCACCGGTTGCGCGCCGGCGGCGGGAAGCGCCTGGCCCGTCCTGTTCAGCTCGGGAGTCGCGTAGTAACCGGTGCGCGTCCGCACCGAGGGGTGGCCGGCGGAGTTCGCGACCACCTTGATCTGGCGGAAGCTGCCGTCGAGATCCTGCTTGAGCGGGCTGTAGGCCAGCGTGTACTGATTGCGGATGTCGCGCGCCACCGCCAGGGTGAACTCGCCGACGTCGTCCAACTGCTTGGGATAGTACGACTGGCCGCCGGTCGCGGCCGCGATCGCATCCAGCGCGCGCCTGGCCCGCTTCGCCTCGCGCGGATCTTCTTCGTCCAGCAGGCCGATCGCGTAAACCAGCAGCTCGCGTTGCTGCGCCTTCTGGACCAGCTTCTCCAAGGTCACCTCGCTCGCGTTGTCGTTTCCGTCCGTGACCACCACGATTACTTTCTTGTCCTGCTTGCCCTTCTTCTTCAGGTGCTCCATCGAGCTGTCGATGGCGTCCCGCATGGCGGTCCCGCCGCGGGCGTCGATGCGCGCGACGCCCTCCTCCAGCTTCTTGATGTCGTTGGTGAAATCGACGTCCAGATAGGCTTCGTCGTTAAAATTGACGATGAATACCTCGTCCTGCCGGTTGGAGGCCTTTACCAGCGCCAGCGCCGCGGCTTCGACCTTCTTGCGCTTGTCGCGCATGCTGCCGCTGTTGTCGATGACGATTCCCATGGACACCGGCACATCCTCGCGCTTGAAGATCTTCAGCGGCTGTTCGACGCCGTCCTCGAATACATGAAAGGCCTGGCGTGGCAGGTCGGTGACCAGCTTGCCGTGCCGGTCCACCACGGTGGCGTGCAGCACCACCAGCCGGGTATCGGTGCGGAACACCGTGGAGCCTTCCTGCGCTCCCAAAGGAAGAGCCAGCATCGCCGCCAGCGGGAAGATCCAGGCGTTATTGCGTGGGCGCATAGTAGCCGAGCCGCCAGAATGCGCGCAGCGGCGGCAGCCCGCGCGGCTGCACCAGCTTGACTTGCACGTGACGGTACTTTCCATCCTTCTCCCGGTTCAGCGGGGCGTATCCCAGGACGTACTGGTTGTGCAGCTCGATGCCGATCTTCGCCGCAACGTCCGGCAACTCGTTCAGGTTGTCGACCGGGAAATGCCGGCCTCCGGTCTGCTCGGCGATTTCGCTCAGCAGGCTGGGGCCGGCCAGCTCTTCCGCCGACCGCCCGCGGCTCGCCATCGGCTCGTAGATCCCGATCGCATAGATCTGCACGTCCGCCTCGCGCACCAGGTTCTTGATCTCGCTCTCGGTATAGCGGCTGGCGTTGTCCCCCCCGTCGGAGATGATGCACAGCGCCTTGCGCGCATTGTGGGCCTTCTTCATCTCGTTGATGGCCAGGTAAACGCTGTCCAACAACGCGGTGCGGCCCTTGGATTGGGCAAAGGTCAGCCGGTTCTGGATCTCCTCGGTTTCGCGCGTGAAACCGACCGTCAGTTCCGGCCGGTCGCTGAACTGGACCAGGAAGAACTCGTCTTCCGGGTTGGCTGTCTTCATGAGTTGCGAAACCGCCTGCCGGGACTTAAGGAGCTTGGGGCCCATGCTGCCGCTGGTGTCGAACACGATGCCGACCGACACGGGCGCGTCCTCGCTGGAGAAATGCGTGACCTTCTGCTCGATCTTGTCCTCGAACACCCGGAAGTGCTCCTTTTCCAGGCCCGTGACGAAGCGGTTCAGCGGATCGGTGACCGTGACCGGGATCAGCACTACGGTCGCGTCTACGCGCAGGCTGCGCACGCGCGGCGCATCGGTATCCGCGCCCACCAGCGGCTTGGCGGGCCGCGGCTTGATCGAGACCTCCGGGTCCTGCGGGCGCGGCGTGGGTTCGGTCTGGCCGGCGGCGAAGGAGCCCCCCATCAGGAGTGCACAGGCAAGTTCCGCAACCACGAATCTCCCGCACCTGCCAACCATCAATCGCTCTCCCCAGCGCGCCGCGGCTGCTTCCGTTCTCAGCATATCACGCCCGGCCGAAAGCTCCATCTCCAAACCGCCCGGCGCCAACCTCGTGCGGCCCCGGTTGCCAACGCACAGTTGACAGCGCAGCCGCCGGCGTATCATCATGACCTTTGTTTAGCCAATAACGAATGACCTCCCCAACCAGTCCTCCTATTGACCGTCAGCCAGGTTCGGACGACCTGATCGTCATCGCCGGCGGCGGCGGGTTCATTGCCGGCTCGCTCGCACGCTACTTCCACAATCTCGGCTACACGCGCATACGGGCCATCGACCGCAAGCCTCTGCAGGAATGGTACCAGCGCGTGCCGGGCGTGGAATGTCTCTCCATGGATTTGAGCGAGAAGCAGAACGCCGTCCGCGCCGTCGAGGGCGCCGTGGAAGTCTACAATTTCGCCGCGGACATGGGCGGCATGGGCTTCATAGAACGCTTCCGTGTGGAGTGCCTGCGCAGCGTTCTGATCAATACGCATCTGATTGACGCGGCCTGGCGGGCCGGCGCGCAGCGTTACTTCTTCTCTTCCTCGGCCTGCGCCTACAACACGGATTTGCAGAAGGACCCCCAGGTTCGCGCCCTCAAGGAATCCGACGCCTATCCGGCCATGGCCGAGCGCGGCTACGGCTGGGAAAAGCTGATTTCTGAGATGTTCTGCCAGGAGTACTGGGCGGAGCGCGGCCTGGAAACGCACATCGCCCGGTTCCACAACATCTACGGACCCAATGGCACCTGGTTCGGCGGCCGCGAGAAGGCCCCCGCCGCGATCTGCCGCAAGGTGCTCGAAGCCATCGACACGGGCCGGCTCGCCATCGAGATCTGGGGCGACGGCACGAAGACCCGCAGCTTCTGTTACATCGACGACTGCGTGCAGGGCATCGACCGCATCACGCACTCCCCGGACCTCATCGCCACGCCCATCAACTTGGGGTCCAGCGAACTGATCTCGATCGACGATCTGGTCGGCATGGTTGAGGAGATCGCGGGCGTGCGCCTGGAGCGCAGCTACGATCTGAGCGCGCCCCAGGGCGTCGCCGGCCGGAACAGCGATAACACGTTTATCCAGCAGGTTCTCCACTGGGAGCCACGGACTCCTCTGCGCACCGGCATGCAGCACACCTACGACTGGATCGCGCGGCAGTTCGCGCTCCGCAAAGCGGGCCGGCGGGTCGTGACCGGTTAAGATGTCCCCCGAATCCTCAACCGTTCCGCCGGCCGAGGCCGGCATCCAAGCGCTCATTGGCCGCATTCCTCACCGTCTGGCGCTGGCCGGCGGCTGGATCGACCAGCCGTTCGTCTCGGCCTTTAATCCCGCGCCGCCGGGCTCCATGGTGGTGGTCGGTCTGGAGCCGGACCGCTGGTTTATGGAGCGCGCTGGGATAGCCAGTGGGACCCGCCGGGTGGCGCTCAGCCTGTGGAACGGCGCGCTGCCGCTCAGGCCGCCGGAGGAGTTGGTCCGCGAACTCTATCGCGCCGAGAACGAGGGCCAGGCCGAGCCTTCCGGATCCCAGGACATGATCGGCCTCATCTACCCGGGGATCAACCGCCTGGATTACGACGCCGCGCACGAGGGCGGCTACTTTCCGGCCCAGGTCGAGTCCACTTGCGACCCCGGGGTGGCGCGCTGGCTGGAGAGCGTCCTGCAACTCCTACCGGTGAATCAGCGGCCGGAGGGCTACAGTCCCCTGGGCGTCAAGAATTTGGATCCCGAATGGGTCCGGCGCCTCGGCCAGACCGGGAAAGATTGCTACGCCGCCATCCTCCGCCAGGACACGCGGGCCTTGGCCGATTCGACGAACGCCTGCATGGAGTGCTGGGAAGCCATTCTGCCGCATACCGTCCGGCACCCGAAAATCACCATCGACCTGAAAGGCATTCTGGCCAACTTCCAATCCCGTTATCCCGGCGCCATGTACTCGGGCTGCGGCGGCGGGTACCTGATGGTGATTGCGGAGGAGGACGTTCCAGGCGCATTTCGGGTGCGAATCCGGACCCGATAAGGGAGACCAGGCAATGCTCAGAACCGGCATTCTCAATCCGGCCATCAACTCGCTGCTCAGCCGCGTTCGCCACACCAACACGCTGGTGATTGCGGATCGCGGCTTTCCCTGCTGGCCGCAGATCGAAACCGTGGACATCTCGCTGGTGGACGATCTGCCGCGGGTGCTCGACGTGCTCGCGGCGATCCGCGCGAATTTCGTCGTGGGACGAGCCTTTATGGCGGAGGAGTTCCGGGCGGGCAACGATGCGGCTACGCGGAGCCGCTTCGAACAGGCGCTGAACGGAGTGCCCGTGGTTTACGAACCTCACCTGGAGTTCAAGAAGCGCGTCCCGCAGGCCATCGGTCTGATCCGGACTGGCGATACGGTCCAGTACGCCAATATCGTCCTGGAGTCCGCCTAGCTGGAGTTCGCATCCGCCCATGAGCGCCCCTTGTCTCGCCTGGGACTATCTCGTGCTGACGGCCTCCCACGCCGCGCAAGCCGAGGCCTATGAGCTCCAGTTGCAGGTGCGGCGGGAACACGGGCTGTTGCCGCAAGTGCGCGAAGTGCTGGTAGTCCCCGATCTCGAAAACCAGCGCATCGGCAGCGGCGGCAGCACGCTGCTCTGCCTGGTTCGGATTCTGAACCGCGAGCGCCGCCGGGGCCGGTTGGGCGACGCCGCCGCGGTCCTGCGGAAACTTCGTATTCTGATCGTTCATGCGGGCGGAGACTCCCGCCGCCTCCCCGCCTACGCACCCTGCGGCAAGATCTTCGTTCCTCTGCCCGGGGACTCCGGCGCGCCACTGCCCGTCACCTTGTTCGACCGGCTGGCGCCCGATTTCCTGGCTCTGCCTCCCGGCCTCCCCGGCGCGGGGCAGGTGCTCGTGGCGGCTGGCGACGCCCTGATCCGCTTCGACGCCGGCCAGGTCCGCTTCTCCCAGCCCGGCCTCATCGCGCTGGGCTGCTATGCAACGCCGGAAGAGGCCGGCCGGCACGGAGTATTCTGCATTGGCGAGGGCGGCGCCGTATCGCTTTACCTGCAAAAACCGCCGGTGGCGGAGCAACGGCGGATGGGCGCGATCAACCGGGCGGGCCAGGCTGCGCTCGACGTTGCGGTGATGAGCCTGGACGCCGGCGCCGCCTCCGCGTTGCTCGAGGCCTTCGGCGTGGAGCGGGCGGCGGACGGCGATTTCGCCTTTTCGGCGGAAGCGCGCGAGCGCATGCTCAGCCATGGGATCGACCTCTACCGCGAAATCTGCTGCGCCCTGGGAAGCGCGGCCACCTTCCATCATTACCTGTGCAGCGCGCGCTCCAGTGGTTCCCGCTGGACCGAAGCAGCGCTGGCCCGTGTGTTCCCGGTGCTGAGCCGCGTGCCGCTCTCTGTCCAACTCGTCCCGGCCTGCCGGTTCCTGCACTTCGGATCGACGCGCCAGCTCATCGAAAGCGGCCTGGCGCTGGTCGCTGAGGACTGCGGCGCGGCGCCCTCCTCCACAGTCCTGGCGGTGAACAGTGTCATTTCGCCGTCGGCCCAATTGCATGGCCAGGATGCTTGGCTGGAAGGCTGCCGCATCGCCGCCGATCTCCAGTTGTCCGGCCAGAACGTTGCAGTGGGCGTGGACGTGGACGCGCCCCTGACGCTCCCGCCCGGCGCCTGCCTCGAGGTGCTTCCCGGCCGCAATCGCGCCGCCGAGGATGTCTGGTTCGTGCGCTGCTACGGCGTCCGCGATAGTTTCAAGGACGGGCTGTTCTGTGGCCGCCCGCTGACGGATTGGCTGCGTAGAGTGGGCCTGGATGCCGCGGACGTCTGGCCCGATTCGACCGGCGCCGCCGAGCCCACTCTCTGGAACGCGCGCATCTTCCCCGCCGTCCCGGAGCCCGCCGCCTACCGGAGCTGGCTCTGGATGTGCGCACCGGAATCTGCCATCGCCTCGGACGTGCAAGCGTTCCGCGCAGCCGACCGCTATAGCGCCGCCGAGATCGCGTTGTTAGCGAACCAGCCGGCCTTCTACTCCCGCCGGCTTGAAGTATGGAGAAGTCGCAGACCCAAACCACCCATCCAGATCTGATGGATGCAGCCGCCCCCCCTTTGACATCGCCGGCTGGCCCCTATAGTCTTGAATCAGTCGCCTCGAATCGCGCCGCGGGTGAAGAACACGTGCCGCTCCGGCAGTCCGCTACGGCAACGGATCGAGGCAACCGGATCTGAGTTCATCGAAGGGAGCAATTTGTGACCAAACTGACTGCAATCTTGGTGCTGGCGGTGGCGGGATCGGTCGCCGCTCGCGCCGACTTTTCCTACACCATGACCATGAAAACCGCGGGGGGGATGGCGGCGGCCGCCGGCGGCTCTTCCGACCATGCATATATCAAAGGCGACAAGCTGAGGACCGACCACGGGAACACCTCGACTATCCTCGATCTTTCCGCCCAGACCGTGACCCACATTAATCACACCCAGAAGACTTACACGGTGGCGCCTATCGGCCAGTTCGCGGCCGGGGCGGGGCAAGTGGACGTGGATATGAAGATCGATGTCCAGGAGACCGGCCAGCACCAGACCATCGGCGGCTACAACTGCCACGAGGTGGTTATGACCATGGACGTGGACAGTCCCCAGATGCAGCAGATGGGCGGTGGGAAGATGCACATGACCGTGGATTTCTGGGTCTCCCCCGACGTTCCGGGTTACCCGGAGATGCGCGCCCTCTACCAGCGGATGGCCAATGGGCCCGGCTGGGCGGCGCTCACGCACGGAGCCGGCCAGGGAATGCAGAAGGCCATGGCTGACATCCAGAAGAAGATGGCCGGCATTAACGGCGTTCCGGTCCTGCAAGTCATCAAGATGAGCATGCCCGGCAATTCGGCTCAAGCCGCCCAGATGGCCCAGGCGCGAGCCCGTTTGGAGGCCATGAAAGCCCAGGGCGGCGAGCAGGCCAAGATGGCCGACAAGATCCTGGCAACCATGGGCGGCGGTTCCTCGGGGGGCAGCCTGATGGAGATGACCATCGAGTCGAGCGGCTTCTCCACGGCCGGCATTCCGGCCTCCGAGTTCGTTCCTCCCGCCGAGTATCGGAAGACCACTGATTAGCCGTGGGCCGGCGGAATCGGCCCCTGCGCGCTACCAGGGGGATATCCTACTCTAGAGAAGTGAAGCGCGCCGCTTTAGTCGTGTCTCTTTGTTTCCCGCTGCTGCTTCCCGCGGCGGAGGGCCCGGCCGCGGGCCTGGACCACCGCATTCTCGAGGCTGGTCTGGACCCCGCCGAGTGCTATCGCGTCCGGGATCTGCGCTTCGACCGGGAAGACCTCCACGTCTACTTGACCGAAGGCTTCCTGATCTTCGGAAAGGCCGTGGATGGCGTGCGGCTCTCCGCAGTCTTCTCGAGCGACATCGAGGCGGGCGACGCCGAGGTGCTCCTGCTGCCCCCCACGCGTTCCGAACGGCTCTCGCTGGCCTCCTACGCACACACGCCCAATCTGAGCGAACATCTCAACTCGGCCGTGCTGATCTTCACCGACGCCACCTATGCCGAGCTGCACCGGCAGATCCTGGCTTCTGGCGAGCCGCGCCGGGACGAGGAGCGCGGCCTTCTGCTGGCGCAAGCTTGGGATCCAGTGGTCCGCAGCCTTTCCACTAGCTTCCAGATCCGCCTGGTGACGGACCTGCTCGCCGGAAGCCGGCCGGCGGACGGTCTCTTCTACGCCGCGATCAGTGGCCGGAAGCTGGGCAATTTCGATATCAGCTACGATCCGCAGGCTCGCCAGCAGATCGCCCTCGGGCAGGTCGCCTTCCGGCAGGGGCAGGCCTATTTCGATACCTGGACGCGTTTCGAGGCGCGCGCCTTTCGGAACGGCTCCCGCCGCCCGGTGGACAACGACGTACACGTGAGCAGCTATCGCATCGACGCCACCCTGGATCCCAACCTCCACTTGCGCGTGGTGACGCACGCCTCCGTCGGCCCCAGCCAGGAAACACGGCGCGCCTTGTCCTTCGACATCGCCACCCAGATGCGCGTCACCGAGGCGCTCATCAACGGCCAGCCCGCCGAGGTCTTCCAGCCGGTCTCGCTGCGCTCCGGGCTGATCCGGGGGGACCTCGACGAGACCTTTCTGGTGGTGCCCGCCCAGCCCTTGCAGCCCGGGCGCGACTACGAGATCGAATTCCACCACGAAGGCGACGTGGTCTCGGATGCGGGCAACCACGTGTATTTCGTCGGCGCGCGCGGCTCCTGGTATCCTCACCGGCAGGGCCGCTTCGCACGCTATGACCTCACCTTCCGCTACCCCGAGGACCTGGACCTGGTGGCGACCGGGAAAACCGTGGAAGATACCGTCTCCAGCCCCTGGCACGTTACCCGGCACGTCACCGATGTGCCGGTCCGCATGGCCGGCTTCAACCTGGGCCGCTATCAGCGGCAGAGTCTGGTCCGCGGCGGCTACAGCATCGACGTATACGCCAACCGGAGCCTCGAGCCCGCACTGCAGGGCAAGTCCCAGCCACCCAGCATCCGGCTCCCGCTGCCCAAACCCGGCCCGCCGGGCAACCGGCGCTGGACCGTCGATCTGGACCCGTTCCCTCTGGACATGCCCGAGCTCGACCCCGCCCTTGGCTTGCAGCGCGTGGCGCTCGAGATCGCGGGCGCCCTCGAGTTCATGGCTTCGCACTTCGGGCCGCCCATCCTCAAAAACCTGACCATCGCGCCGATTCCGGGGACCTTCGGCCAGGGCTTCCCCGGCCTGATCTACCTCTCCACCCTGGCCTATCTGGATCCCAAGCAGCGGCCCGCATCCGCCCGCAACTCCTCCACCGAGACCTTCTATTCCGAGATCCTCCACGTTCACGAAACCGCCCATCAATGGTGGGGCAACGTGGTCACCACGGCCAGCTTCGAGGACGACTGGATCATGGAGGCGCTGGCCAACTATTCCGCGCTGCTGTACCTCGAAAAGCGCAAAGGCAGCCGCGCCGTGGACGCCGTGCTGGCCAACTACAAGACCCACCTGTTGGCCAAAACCGCCGGCGGTGCGAACACCGTTGAGTCCCTGGGTCCCATCATTTGGGGTCCGCGCCTGTTCACTTCCCAGGCCCCCGACGCCTGGCGCGTGATCACTTACGAGAAGGGGTCCTGGATCATGCACATGCTTCGCCAGCGCATAGGCGACGAGCGTTTCCTGACGATGCTCGGCCAGTTCCGGCAGCGCTACCAGTTCCAGGCCGTCACCACCGCCCAGTTCCAGCGCGCGGTTGCCGAAGCTCTCCCTCCCAAGTCAACCGACCCGCAACTCGAGGAGTTCTTCGACCAGTGGGTATACGGCACGGGAATCCCGGCGCTCCAGCTTACTTACAAGGTGACCGGCGTGCCTCCGGCGGTGCAGGTGCGCGGCGCTATCGCCCAGAGCAATGTGGATGCGGAATTCAGCGCTCTCGTGCCGGTCGAAATCCAGATCCCAAAGAGTAAGCCGCTGGTGCGCTGGGTCAGGACGGCCAACGAACCCGCGCCCTTCACCGTCACGCTCAAGCAGTTGCCCACCAAGGTGCTGCTCGACCCCAACAACAGCGTGCTTCATAAGTAAGGCGGAGGTCTGGCCGGGAACACCGCGCTTGTCCCCTCGCATCACTTGACCTGAAGCGATTCGATGTACTTTGTCAGGTTCCGAATTCGGAGCTTGACGCCAGCCGCGTCGCCGCACCCATTTGCCGGAAAACAGCGCCCCAGGTCGGCATATCCTTGGACCCATGCGCGGTCACCTGGAGGTCCCCGTTGATCGCGCCGTATACCCGTAGTTCTGGGTACTTCCCCGCATTCCCCTTCGCGAGAACGGTCAGGTCCGAGGGTTGGAGTTTCAGAGCCGGGCTGGCCGGCCCATCGCCTTTCCCGTCGGCGCCGTGGCAGGCGGCGCAGTACGCATGGTACATTTCCTTGCCGGAAGCTCCGGAGGTCCGGCCGGCCGGCGCCTTTTGGATGACGGGGCCGCTTTCATTCTGCGCGCATAGCACCGCCATCGCCAGCGTGGACAGCATCAGTGTTCGCCGCATCGCCTTGATCTCCATTCAAAACTCGAGCCGCATTTGGATCGCAATCATGCGGGGCGAGTTATCGCCGCCCAAACCGACGCCCAGCAACCCGGTGGGCGGGGACGTGGTGTAAGTCAGAGCGCCGAAACCCACTTGCGTCTCCGGCTTCCCGGGTATGCCGGCGATTACCGTCGGCAACCCGAAGTTCGGGTGATTCAGGACGTTGAAGAATTGCCCATCCAGACGCAGAGTAAACCGTTCCCCCAGCCGGAACTGCTTTGTAACATACAAGTCGGCCCAGAAGAAGTCCGGACCCCGGAGCGAGTTCCGGCCCAGATTGCCGACCTGGCACGTCTCGGGTGAGTCGCCGCCGGCGCAGGCCCCCGTGCTCGAATCGACGGTCGAAACAAACGCATTCGGATTGAGCCACTGAATGGCGCCCGGTTGCGTGATGCCGGGGATCGGATCGTGCGCATAAAGTGGCACGCCAGTGAGGACACTGGCGTACTGCGGGCCGCCGCCCTGTAGGATGCCGTTGCCATTTGCCGTATACGGTGCGCTCAGAACCGAGAAGGGCACGCCGGAATGATAGAAAAACGTGCCGGACAACTGCCAGCCGTTCACGACCCTGGCCAGCACCGCGTTGCGTGCATGCATCGGCAGCGCGTACACATAGTTTGCATCGAAATTGTGCCGGATGTCGTAATCGCAGTTGCCGTACTGCCGGCCCAACATGCCGGGCAACGGGGAGATAATCCCCCCTGCCGAGAAGGGCAGGAAACCCCCGTTTGATACCGTGTCCAGACAATGGCTCCAGGTGTAGTTCATGCGCGCCTGCAATCCGTGGCCGATGCGTTTCTCCGCCGTAACCTGCAAGCCGTTGTAGTTGCTGTTCGCCCCGGTAGATAACTGCGTCACCGCCGCGAAGCGCGGGTCCGCGGGCGCGCCGTACGGGAAGGGACTGAAGCAACCCTCGCATACCGTCTGATACCCGTTGACCTGGGTTGTGTAGGGCTGGTTCACCGCGCGGGTGCCGACGTACTGAGCTCGCAAACTTCCGGTGTTGCCGAACTGCCGCTCGATGCCAAAACTCCACTGCATGAAATAGGGCGCGCGCAGTTCGCCATCCGGAATGGCGGCCAGGGCCACCGGAGGCAGGCACGTTTTCGGATTGGATGACGGGGAAGCGCAGGAGAGAGCCCCCTGCTGGAAGCCGCTGAGAAAGGCTTGATTGGCCGCGGCAGTCGCATCCACGGCGCTGTTCGGCACGCCCGGTGCAATCGCCAGTCCGCCTGCCTGACCCAGAAGTCCGCCCTGGAAACTGTTGATGTAAGGCGGATTTGAGGCGATGAGGTCCACAATGCTGCCGGGCAGCAGATCGCTGAACAAGCCGAATCCAGTGCGCAATACCGTCTTGGGCGCGAACTGCCACGCAATCGCGGTGCGCGGCTGCAACAGGACCAAGGGAGTCGAGGCAAACACATTGTTCCGGCCGGTTACGATCGCCTGGTCGAGGGGTTGGTCCAATTCGTGGCTGGCCGCACCAAAGGAGCCGGGTAAGCTCGCGATCAGCCCGTGCGCGCTCATCGGATTGGTGTTCGTGGCCGTGCGCACGCCCACCGTCCAGGTTAGCGTCGAAGAGAGCTTCACCGTGTCTTGGGCGAACAAATCCAAATTCAGGTAGTCGAAGGGCTGCGAAGCTGCGATGGGAAATGCCTGCGTTGCTGTGGACGCCACTCCATAGATGAATTGCGCCAGCGTCGTGTAGGTAACCAGCGGTGTAGTGTATGTGCCGAAGTCGTAGTCGTTAATCCGGAGGCGGCGCGAACTGACGCCGAACTTGAATTGATGCCGGCCCAGGGTCCATGAAAGGCTGTCGTTGAGCTGGAACCGTGTGGCGCGGCGTCCCTGAACCCAGTTGTTGTCCAGGCCGCCAATCGTCGTGAATGGCGCGTTCGACCCAACGCCCTGAAGAACGATCGGGAAGGCCGCCAGGGTCTTGCCCTCATCCACCGGCCCGAACAGGCTCTCGTACCAGGAGAATGCCGGGTTGAACTCGTTCACCAGGTTCTGACTGAAAATGTGCGTATATCCCGCCACGAACGAATACAAGGGCTGCGAGGAGACCGCATTGAAGAGAGGATTAATCGGGTCCGTATACGCCGCCTGGAGTCCCGTGTCGGACTGGAAGCGGTACCAGACCATGTTGTTCACGTCGATGTTGTGATCCAGCCGGATCGTGATCACCTGCTCGTGATCGGAACTCGACTGCGAGGTCGTCCTCCGGTTCGCACAACCGTTCCCATTCGGCGGAGCGCCTGTCGCGAGACTGCCATCGGCGTTCAAGGGGCACCCGAGCACGGGCAGCGGAATTCCACCCGTATTCTGGTACAGCGAGAACATCTTCTGGTAAAACGGCGCCAAATCCGGGGCGGCCGGGTAGCTCGACCCTGAGACCGGGTCGATCCCCCCTTTTGTCAATTGCTGCAAGACATAGCTCTGGAAAGGCGCCGAAGGGACCGTCACCGTGTTGACGATGGGCAGAGCGATCCGCATCTGCTCAAAGTCCCCGAAAAAGAACAGCTTGTCATGGCGGATCGGGCCGCCCAGACTGCCCCCGAAGTGGTTCACGTTTGAGCCCGGCTTCTGACCGCCGGGAGTCGCGTTCGTGAAAAAGTTCGCCGCGTTCAGCCGTGCTCCATTCCACAGCTCATACAGGTTGCCGTGGAGCGTGTTCGTCCCGTTCTTGGTGACGTAGTTGATCTGCGAGGCCCCGTAGCGGCCCTGGTCGACTGCATAGGAAGTGGTGTTGACCGTAACCTCCTGGATCGAGTTCAGACCCAAGACGAGGTTTGTAGCGAGGCCGCTGTTCAAATTCGTCAGCGGATCGTTCGTCTCCAGACCGTCCACGATATAGGCGTTGGACAGGGCGGGCAATCCATTGAACTGTACGTTCCCGTACCCGTTCTGGCCTCCCACGAAATCGTTGGATGAACCCGCCGTGTTGATCAGGGCGCCGGGTGCAAACTGGGCCGGGTAGGTGAGATCGCCACCCGGGTTCGGCAAGTCCTCGATGGCGCGCCCGCTCAGCGTGGTTGTGGTATTCGGGTTCTCCACGTTGATGAGCGGCGCCTCCCCGCTCACAGTGACGTCCTGCTTGTTGACGGCCACCTTCAAGGTGAAACTCACCGTTTGGGTCTCGCCCAACCCCGCGGAGACCCCCGCGTTTTCCTGCTCATCGAATCCCGCCGCCTGCACGCGCACCGAATAGAGGCCGGGATGCAACTGTGGGAACGCGAAACGCCCCGCGTCGTCCGTCTGCACTTGACGTTTGAGCCCGGTTTCCCGGTGCGTGACTGTCACCGTGGCCGCCGCCACCGCCCCGCCGCTCGCGTCCGTTACCTGCCCCGTGATGGCGCTGGTGGTTTCCCCTTGGGCCCACAAACAGACGGCTCCCACTAAAATGGCCCACGCCATACAAAGTACAGCCCCCCGACTTCCGGCCCAGTGTCTCATGTAGATATCCAGCCTGCCCTGAATTCCGATGCTACACCCAAATCGGGTCTCGTGAAGCGACGCCCCGGGATGGCGAACGACAGCCCGCCGCCCTCGTATCGTCCCGCTATTCCCGCTCATCGCAAAATGCAGGTCGTCTGCCGCTTCTCCTGGGCCGCCCACGGCTTTTCCTTCGTCTCCAGAGGGATACTGGGGTATACACGGAAGAAGATGAGCGCTGCCCTGATCAAGAGCCTGATCGTGGACGACGAGCCGATCGCCCGCCGGGTGCTGCGCGAGGAACTCGAACAGATTCGCGATGTCGAGATCGTCGGAGAGGCCGAGCACGGCCAGGAAGCGCTCCGCCAGATCGCCGCTCTCGAGCCGGACGTTGTTTTCCTCGACCTGCAGATGCCGGGCATGGGCGGCTTCGATGTGATCCGGAAACTGGAGGGCGGCAAGCTTCCGATTGTCGTGATCGTGACCGCCTACGACCAGCATGCGATCCAGGCCTTCGAAGCGGGTGCTGTGGATTACCTCTTGAAGCCCGTCACCGAGACCCGCCTTCGCAAAGCGCTCGATCGGGTGCGCCAACTGCGTGGGAAGCGCCTCGAGATCGCGGAGAGCCTGGCGCAACTGGCCGCTGCCAGTTCCGCACCGCAGGCTGCGGTCAGGACGCGCAAGATCGTCGGCCGCAAGGGCGAAGAGTATTTCCTGCTGGATGTAGAGGAAGTGCTGGCATTTCAGGCCGACGGCGACCTGGTGTGGATTGTCGCCGGGCAGCAGCGCTACCTGGCGACGCAGTCCCTGCGAGCGCTCGAAGAACGGCTGAAAGGCCAGTCCTTTCGCCGCGTGCATAGGAACGCCCTCGTGAATGTCGGTCACGTGCGTAAGATGAGTTCCATGAGCAGCCAGCGCTGGCTGTTGACGCTAAACAACGGCCAGGAGCTGATCGTGAGCAAGCGGCAGGCCCACGCCGTCCGCGACATGCTGCGCTGGTAGGCCCTGGCAGCCCGCCGACAGCAGTCCGGATACGCACGTGGGAGAATAGTGGCGTCCCGCTCGCGGAGTCTCCGAAAATGAGTTCGGCCGTAACAGAGAGTTACGCCGTGCTGGGCCATGGCTCTTCGCTTCTGAACATGGCCGGGCACTGCGCCGGCGCCCTGATTTTCGGCATCTTCCTGTTTCTGCTGGCCCGGGATCGGGCAGGCTCCCGATTGCGCGGCAGCGGCCTCGCCTTCGCAGCCGCCGGATTGGCCTTCGCCTGGAACCTTGGCGCGCTGGTTCTGATCGCCATGCCGCCCGGATGGCCGCGCACGAGCTCCGCGGTCGAGTTCTTGAGCTTTGGCAGCCTCAGTCTGCTGGCGCCGGTTCTGCTGCATCTCTCTCTCAACCACCGCTGCCCTCTGGCCGTCGCCGGATATATCGTGGGCGCGGCCGCTGTCGGTCTGCACCTCGTGGAAGCCGTGCTCGACCGGCCGGAGTTTCACGTTTACGCGCTCACTTTGATGGCCATCGGCCTGGGAGCCGTAACCTTGCTGTCGGCGGTTCATCTGGCCGCATCCAGCGCCTCGGACCGGCACGGCTTGGTCCGGCAGATGCTGGGGACTGCAGTCTTGTTCGTCTTTATCGGCACCTACGTTCACCTCGGCCTGGATCACGGAGCGCACACCTGGTCGAACGAGCTGGTTCTTCATCATGCCAGCGTGCCTCTGGCGCTGTTCATCATTCTTCACAATCACCGCTTCGTGCTGCTGGACGCGCTGATCCGGTTCTGCGCCAACGTCGTTTTGGCGGGTCTGGCCACCTTCGCGTGCCTGATGCTGATCCGTCCGGGCTCCGTTTCGTTCGGTGGCGGCAGCGCCGTGACGAGTCAGGGCATCCAGGCCTTGGGAATCTGCCTTCTGTTGCTCCTCTTCGCTCTCGCTCGGGAGCGCCTTCAGAAGCTGCTGACCCGAATTGTCTTCCGGCGCGGCGATTCGACGGCGCTGGCCCAGGATCTCCGATCCAAGGCCGTCGATCTCAAGGACGAGCCGGCATACCTTTCGTGGGCGCTGGACCGCATCGCGGCATTCATGCATTCGGACAGGATTCGGACGGGATCCGAGAAGCTGACCGGTGGGTTACAGTCGTCCGGTATCGTGGCGCCCGCGCTGAGCACCGACTTGCCCGAGTTGCGGGAGTCGCTCGAAGACCTGGGTGTCGAAGCGATCATCCCTTTGCGCTTCTCCGGAAGCGAGGTCCTCTTTCTCCTGCTCGGCAGGCGGCGAGGAGGCCGCCCGTACCTCAGCGAGGACCTGAGCCACCTGGGCCAGTTCGCTACCATCCTGGCGGATCAGGTGCAAGCGTTTCGCGAGGCAGAGTTGCGCCGCCTGGCGGATCGTGCGGAATTGCGCGCGCTGCAGGCCCAGATCAATCCCCATTTTCTTTTCAACGCACTGAACACTCTTTACGGGCTCGTGCCTCGGGAGGCGGCGGAAGCGCGCGAGATGGTGGTGAATCTCGCGGATGTCTTCCGATATTTCCTCAGGAACGAGGAGACCACGATTCCCCTCGAGGAAGAACTCCGGATCGTCCAGGCTTACCTCCGGATCGAGACGCTTCGGCTGGGGGCCAAATTACGAACGGAGATTCAGGTGGATTCCGAGGCCCTTCGGGTTCTAATCCCGATCTTGTCGATACAGCCTCTGGTCGAGAACGCCGTGAAGCATGGCGTCGCGCCCCATATGGAGGGAGGGCTGGTCCGCCTCGCGGTGCACGCTTCCGCGGGGGGAGTGAACATCCTGGTGGAGGATTCTGGCGCCGGCTTTGGCGCTGGCGGTCCAGGCTCGGAAACCGGCGCGGGAGTCGGGCTGCTGAACGTGGCGCGGCGCCTGAGGCTGACCTATGGGCCGGATGCGGATCTGCGGATTGAAAGCGGTCCGCAAGGCACGGCGATCAGCTTCACGGTTCCGGCTGCGCGAGGAGTGGCCGCACTGCGCTGAGAGCCACTGTCCGCTCACCGCCAAGAATAGCTCTCCCGTCGCCGCTGCCAGGCCGCCCGCCGGGTTTTCCTCGGTTTTGCTCCCGCGGCCCGTCACAATTGAGATATGAGGAACCGTGTGGCTGCTCTTGTGATCCTTGCCGCGCTAGTTGGCTGCGGCGTTTCGATCCTGGCTCAATCGGTGGGTTCGGGGACCATTCGCGGGACCGTTCTGGATCCCTCCGGGGCGGCCATCAAGGGTGCCACCGTCCAGGTCCACAATCCGGTGTCTCATTACTCGGTTAGCCTGCGGACCGACGATCAGGGCGCCTTCGAATTCCGGAACGTGCCCCTCAACAACTACCATCTTCAGGTTAGCGCCAAAAACTTCCAGACGAATCAACAGGACGTGAACGTGCGCTCGTCCGTGCCGGTGGAGCTGAAGATCGATCTGGCGATCGGCGCCTCCACTACAACCGTCGATGTGACCGCCGAGGGCAGCGATCTGGTGGAAGCCGTTCCCACAACGCATACCGACGTGGACCGCGCACTCTTCGACACCCTGCCTCTGGAGAGCCAATCCTCCTCCTTAAGCTCCCTGGTCACGCTGTCCGTGCCAGGCATCAGCGCGGATTCGAACGGCCTCTTTCATGGATTCGGCGATCACGCGGAGAACTCGTTCTCTTTGGATGGCCAGCCGATTACCGACCAGCAGAGCAAAGTGTTCTCCAATCAGATTCCTCTCGACTCCGTGCAGTCCATGGAGGTGATCGAAGGCGCGCCCCCTGCCGAATACGGGGACAAGACCAGCGTGGTGATTGTGGTGACGACCCGCTCGGGTCTCGGCTCCACCGTGCCGCACGGTGACGCAACCACCTCTTACAGCAGCTTCGGCACCACCAACGAGAGCTTCGATCTCGCTTACGGCGGCAAGGCGTGGGGCAATTTCATCTCCGCCAACGGGCTGAACACCAGCCGGTTCCTCGACGGGCCGGAGCTCGCCGTCATGCACGACAAAGGGAATGAAGAGAACTTCTTCGACCGTGTCGACTTCAAGCCCTCCAACGCGGACACGTTCGGCGTGAATCTCGGTTTCAGCCGATCCTGGTTCCAGACGCCGAATTCCTTCGACGCGCAGAACGCCACGGCCTGGAACGGACTCGTCGTCGACAACGGCGGTCTGGGTCCCAACGGCCTGCCCGTAGGCCCCCAGGATCAGCGTTCGCAAATCAGGACCTTTAACATTGCGCCAACCTGGACGCGGCTCTTCGGTGCGAGCACGCTGTTTACCTTCGGCGCCTTCCTGCGGCACGATCAATACGACTACTACCCCAGCGCCAACCCCTTCGCCGACTTTACGCCCGATCTTCAAGACCAGACCGTCGGCCAGGACCGCCGCCTGACCAACGCCGGGGCGCGTGCCAGCCTCTCCTATGTGAAAGGCGTTCACAACATAAAGGCGGGAGCCGTCTACGAGCACACCTTCCTCTCCGAGAACGACACGTTCGGGATCGTAAACCCCACCGCAAACGCGGTTTGTTTGAATGCCGACGGAAGTCCCAATACGAATCCGGCTCTGACCGACCCTGCGCAATGCACCGGAACGCTGCAGCCGAATCCCGCATTTCAGCCTCTGCTGGGCTGTTACGACCTGACCCGAACGGGGCCGCTGCCAGCCTCCGACGGCTGCCCGAATTCGACCAGCGGAGAGTACACGTTCCGTGGCCACGCCGACATCAAGCAACTGGCCCTCTACTTCCAGGACGCCATTACGGTGAAGAACTGGACCTTCAACGTCGGGGTTCGGGGCGATTTCTACAATGGCCTCACCGCCGCCCGTCAGGCCGAGCCTCGCCTTGGGATCGCTTACAATTACAAGCCGACCAATACCGTGCTGCGGGTCTCCTACGCCCGGACCATGGAGACCCCCTTCAACGAGAACCTGGTCCTGGCCAGCGAGGGATGCAATGACCCAGTGGTCAACGCACTGATGTCCACGATAACTCCCTGCGTAACCACCGCGCCGCTCAGCCCTGGCCACCGCAATGAGTTCCACGCCGGCCTCGAACAGGCTTTTGGAAAATACCTGGTGGTGGATGGCGAGTACATCTGGAAATACACGCACGAGTCCTACGACTTCAGCGTACTTGGCGCAACCCCCATCACCTTCCCCATCGAGTGGGCCAGTTCGAAGATCCCCGGATATGCCGTGCGCGCCAGCGTCCCTAACTTCCACGGCCTGTCGGCGTTTGTCGTTTTCTCCAGCGTGGCGGCCCGGTTCTTCGAACCCCAGGTCAGCGGAATCGGCGCCGCGCCGGGCGGCAGCTCCGTGTTTCGGATCGACCACGACGAGTTCTTTAACCAGACCGCCCACGTGCAATATCAGCCGTCGAAGAAGTGGCCGTGGTTTGGCTTCAATTGGCGCTATGACAGTGGTCTGGTGGCCGGGCCCGTGCCCTGCGCCGGCGGCAACTGCGCCAATGGGCCCAACGGCACGGACAGCATCGTCGACGTGTCCAACCTGACGCCCGATCAGCAGTTTCAGGCCGGCCTGTTCTGCGGAAGCGTTTATGCTACTCCCGCCACCCCCATCAGCCCGAACGGACTGTGCCCGGCGTCCCAGTACGGATCGAACCTGGTGAAGATCCCCGCCGCGGGCACAGAGAACGACGATCACAACCCGCCCCGTATCGCGCCCCGCAACCTGTTCGACATGGCGGTGGGCGACGACAACTTGTTTCATGGCGACAAATACAAATGGAGCCTCCGCCTGACGGCCGTCAATGTCACCAACCGTGTGGCGCTGTACAACTTCTTGTCGACTTTCAGCGGCACGCACTATGTCACGCCGCGGGCGCTCACCGCAACCATTGGTTTTCACTTCTAATCCCGTGGCCTGGAAGGCGCCCTGGGTGCAGTTAAGTACCCAGGTACTTCCGGTACCCGCCCCCTCCGAGTACTGGCCCGCCACCGTTTTGCGTAGGGAACTTTCCGCCCTGCCGTGGTGTCTACTACATTGTAGGAAGTTGGAATTCCTGGTAACGTTGAAGGTGAAATTGCCATCGAGGCGCCGCCGTGGCGGACACTTCCCTTCATCTCGTCGAGCCGGCATTCGGTGAGCCGGTCGCGGTCCCCGTGGATCTTGGGGAAGACTGCGACCATGCCTGGCTCGTGGAGGGACTCAGGAAGGGCGACGAGAGGGCCTACGAGGCCCTGATCACCGATTTCCAGCAGCCCGTCTACAATCTCGTTTCCCGCCTGATGAGCGATCCCGCGGACGCCTGCGATGTCGTCCAGGAGGTTTTCTTAAAGATCTTTCGCAAGATTGGCGCCTTTCGAGGCGACAGCAGCTTGAAGACTTGGATTTACCGCGTCGCAGTCAACGAGGCCTACAACTACCAGCGCTGGTTTGGCCGCCACCGCCGGTCGGAGGTCGGTCTCGAAAGCGACGACGAGGGCGGCCCGAACTATTGCCAGACCTTGGCCGAACCCGGGCGTTCCCCTTACGACTGCGCTTCGGATCATGAGCGCCAGAAACTGGTCGTGGAGGCGCTCAATCATCTGAACCCGAGCTTCCGTACCGCCGTTGTCCTGCGGGATATCGAGGAGCTCAGCTACGAGGAAATAGCGGATATTCTTCAGGTTGCACTAGGGACCGTGAAGTCCCGCATTTTGCGCGGCCGCGAGGCCTTGCGCAAGGAACTGGCGGGCCGGCTCGAGCCGGATCCGGCCCTGCAATGGACGCCACAAACCGGCTGAGTGAACGTATGACTTGCAAGAACGTACAGTATTCACTCTCCGCTCATTTGGATGGCTGCCTCTCCGTCGGGGAGAGGCAGGAAGTATCGGAGCATCTAGCCGGCTGTCCGGAGTGCCGGCTTCGGAGTCGAGGGTTGGCCCAGGTTCGGGCCGCAGTGGGGAGTTTGCCCCCGGCCGTTCCTCCCTCCCATTTGAGCAGTGCATTGCGCGTGATGGCCTCCCGGGAGCGCACCCGGCGGCTCGCCCTCCAGCATCCGTTCCGAGAGCTTGGGGACCGCTTCCGCCTCTGGGTGGACAACCTCATGCGGCCGCTGGCCATCCCCCTGGCTGGAGGCCTGATCTCCGCCATGCTCTTGTTCAGCATGCTCATGCCTTCCTTGGCCTCCGTCCGCAATTTCAGCAACGACGTTCAGGTCGCTCTGTTCACCGAACCCGCCGTTAAGGCTCAGAACCCCTTTGCGCTTCCCGACGAGGACTTCGTGGTGGAAGTCATCATCGACGGGCAGGGTCGCGTGATCGATTACACTATCACCCAGGGCCCCAGCGTGGTTAAGAACAGTGAGCTGCGGCGGGCCATTGAGAACAAGCTGCTCTTCATGGAGTTCACCCCGGCTACCGCCTTCGGCAAGCCCAGGTTCGGCAAGATGTATCTCTCGTTTAACCGAACCAACATCACCGTGAAGAGCTAGTGGCGCCCCACCGAGCCGCCTCCGGCCGCCGGTTGGGCCAGCATTTTCTAACCCGGCCGGCCATCCTCGAGCGTTTGGCCGAGGCAGCCTGTCCCGGCCCCGAGCCGCTGGTAGTGGAAATCGGTCCCGGCCGTGGCGCGCTCACCGAGTTCCTTTTGGCGCGGGCGGGCCGGGTCGTCGCCATCGAGATCGACCCCCGTCTGGCGGAATCCCTCCGCGAGCGGTTCCGGTACGCGCCCGGCCTCACCGTCATCCAGGCGGACGTCCTCGAAACTCGCCTCGACCAGTGGGGACCCGCCGTCATCGCGGGCAATCTCCCCTACTACATCACTTCGCCGATCCTGGAGCGGATCTTCGCGCTCGGCCCCCTGCTCCGCCGCGCCATCGTGTTGACGCAAAAGGAGGTTGCCGATCGCTTGGCCGCCCGTCCCGGCGCCCGCCAGTACGGCTACCTCACCGTCCTCGCGCAACTCTTCACCCAGCCGGAGCTGCTTTTCCAAGTGCCGCCGGGCGCGTTTTCGCCGCCCCCCAAGGTCGATTCGGCCGCCGTGCGTCTCACGCCCCGGCCGCCGCTCGCGGCCCTCCCCGATCCCGCGCCTTTCCTCGAGTTTGCCAGCCGCGCCTTCCGCCACAAGCGCAAGACTCTGCGCAACAACCTCGAACCGTTCTACGGCCGCCAAGCCGCCCTCTGGCCCGAGGCCCGTCTCCGCGCCGAGCAACTATCGCTGGAGCAACTGCTCGACCTCTATCGCCGCGCCGTCGGACCTCCAGGTTCGGCTCTCAGAACTTAAGCACGTGCCAAAGGCTCGCGAAGTCGTCGGTCCAGGTGATCGCAGGCCGCCCTCCCTTGGGCCAGGGCGTCACCTGATCGGCGATGGCGGGTTGCTCCAGGAACCCCGCGTCGGCGGTCAGCAAAACCCAGGTCGAGCTGGCCTCACCCGTTTCTTCGTGCGCTCCGGAGACGAACAGCGCCGCCTTCCAGCCCAGGCTCCGCGCCAACCCGCGCGCCACCGGCTGAAGATCCAGCGAGCGGTTCGTGATGTGGAGCAGCAACAACCCTCCGGGCGCCAGGCGTCGCCGGTAGACATCCCCGCATTCGGCGGTCAGCAGGTGAATGGGGATGGCGTCCCCCGAGAAGGCGTCCACCGCGATGGCGTCAAAGTCCCCCGAATGCCCGGCCGCCAGTTCGCGCTCCAGTTGCACACGCGCGTCGCCGAGCACGATTTCGGTTCGCGCGCGGGAGTCTTTCAGGAACGAGAACCAGGCGCTGGCGGCGAGTTGGACGTTCGGATCGATCTCATAGAAGCGGAAGGTGTCTCCCGGCCGGCCCCATGCCGCCAGTGTCCCCGTTCCCAGGCCGATGACGGCCACGCGCCGCCGCGCGCCAGCCATCGCCTTGAGCGCAATGCCCACTCCGCTATGCGGCCCGTAATAGGCGGTCGGCCACCCGCGTTCCGAATCCCCCAGGTACTGCCAGCCGTGCCGAACCCGGCCGTGGACCAGCTCGCGCAGCGGCCCATTGGCGTCGCTCGTCTCCTTCACGCGCAGGATGCCATAGAAGTCGCGCCAGCTCGCCAGCGCCGTCTGGTTGCCGTTCACCCCCGTGGCCAGCACCGCCGTCATCCCGCCCAGCAGCAGCGCCATCAGCGCGAAGCGCACTCCGAGGTCGCCCCGCTTCCAGCCGCTCCAGGCGCCCGTGCGCAGCCAGCCGGCGAGTCCCAGCAGGCAAGCCGCCGCCAGTCTGATCGAGTACTCGCTAAACTCGGTGAACACGCGCGGCGCCACCAGGGCGACGAATGCCCCGCCCAACGCGCCGCCCGCTCCAACCGCCAGGTAGAAGGCCGTCAGATGCCGCGGCGACGGGTGCGCCAGCGCCAGTTCCCCATGGCAGACCATGCACGTGAGGAATAGCGTGGCCAGGTAAATGCCCAGCAGGACCCAAACCGGGAGCACCACCGCCAAACCGGCCACCGCGCAGGCGGCTGGAGCGAACACCCCCGTCGCACACGCGAACAGCCCCCGGCGATACCAGAGTTCATGGTGAAAGGCCAGGATGAATGTCAGCAAGTAGATCCCCAGCGGCGCCACCCACAGGAACGGGATCACCGCAATGCCCTGCGACGCCTGGTTCGTGGTCGCCACCAGCAGCGTCGAGCCGGCCGCCGCGAGGCCCATCCAAAACAGGATGTCCCGGAATGCCGGCCTCCCGGCGGACTCTGCGCCCGGATCCAAACTGGCAGCCGCCGGAGCCGCGGGCCTCAGCCGCCAGGCCGTCCATCCGGCCAGCGCCGCGAACCCGGCGTACAAACCCGACCAGATCCAGGCCTGCGTGCGCAGCCGCAGGAACGGTTCCACTGCAAAAGGGTAACTCAGCAGAGCCAAAAACGACCCCAGATTCGCCAGTGCATACAGCCGGTACGGCGATTCCCCGGGCCGGCTCAGCCCGTACCAGCGCTGCAACAGAGGCGAGGTGGCCGACAACATGAAGTACGGTCCGCTGGCCGTGGCCGCCAGCAGCAGCAGTATCCGGCCCGATGGGTCGCCGCTCCCGACGGGCTTCCAAACGCCGGCCTGCGGCGCCATCGGAAGGAACAGCAGCGATGCCGCCAGCAGCCCGATGTGTACCCAGATCCAGGGCCGCAACGTGCTTCGCGATCCCAACCAATGGGCATAGCCGTATCCGGTCAGAAGCACCACCTGAAAGAACAGCAGGCAGTCGGTCCAGACCGCCGGACTGCCTCCGAACCAGGGCAAGATGTGCCGCCCGATCATGGGCTGCACCTCGAACAGCAGAAACGCGCTAAGGAAGATCGCGGCCGGGTAGCGAAGTGCCCGCGACTGGGACCCCGTCACGAGTGTGCCGGCCCGCAAGTCGCCAGCGCCAGCAACGGGAAGTACTGCCTGTAGAGATGATACGAGAGGAAGAACACGCCCGGAAAGCCGGTTCCGGTCGCCAGGCGCTCTTGCCAGGTTCCATCCGCCTGCTGGGTGTCCAGGAGGAACCGTACCCCGCGAGTCGCGGCGGCCGACGTCCTGTCTCCGGCCGCGGCCAATCCCAGCAGCCCCCAGGCGGTTTGCGAAGGAGTGCTCTCAGCCGGCACGAAGTGCCGGGCATGATAGCCGGCGCAGCTTTCGCCCCACCCGCCATCCGCGTTCTGCACCGAACGAAGCCATTCCGCCCCGCGCCGTATGGCCGCGCGCGCGCCGGGGTGCCCGCTCGCCTCCAGGCCGCGCATCGCCAGGAAGGTCCCGTACACGTAGTTGACGCCCCACCGCCCGTACCAGCAGCCGTCCCCATGCTGGCGCTTCACCAGGTAGCGCACCGCGGCGTCCACCGCCGGGTGTCCATGCTTGTATCCGTAACGCGAAAGGGCGTCCAGGACCCTTCCCGTGATGTCCGGACACGTCGGGTCCAGCATCGCGTTGTGATCCGCGAAGGGCACCTTATTCAAGATGGTCCAGTTGTTATCCACATCGAAGGCCGCCCATCCGCCGTCGCGCGACTGCATGCCTAGCAGCCATTTCACCGCCCGCTCGATCGAGCGTTTCTGGGCCGCCGCATCGCTCGCCCGCGCGTGCCGGAAGGTCAGCAGCACCATGGCCGTATCGTCGATGTCCGGGTAATACTCGTTGGCGAACTCGAAAGCCCAACCCGAGGGTTCGAGCTTGGGCCGCTTCACCGACCAGTCGCCCTTCCGCCGCACTTCCTTGCTCAGCAGCCAGTCCGCCGATCGCGTCAGCGCCGCGGAATCCGCCAGACCCGACTCCCCTAGCGCGAACGCCGCGATGGCAGTGTCCCACACCGGCGAGACGCAGGGCTGGAAACGGAAGTGCCCCTTGCGCTCGATCGGAAGCCGCTCGAAATGCTCTATCGCCTCGATCAGATCGGGATGGTCCGCGGGATAGCCCAGGCTGTCGAACGCCATGATCTGGTACATCATGGCCGGGTAGATGGCGCCCAGTCCCTCGGTGTTTCGCGTGCGATCGACGATCCAGTGCTCGGCCTCCCGAATGGCCGCGTCCCGTATGTCCTGCGGCGCCTTCCATTCCCAAAGCTTGAGCAGCCGGTCCATCTGGTGGAACAGGATGGCCAGGCCGTCGCGCCTGCCCAGCGACAACCGTTTCCCGTGCACCAGCAGCTCATCCAGCGTCACTCCCGCCGGCGCCGGCCGTTGTTTCCCCGCCGCCTGCACGACCGACAGCGGCACCACGATGGCCCGCGTCCAACTGGACATCTCGTACAACAGGTCGCCTGGCAGCAGCATGATCTCCGGAGGCACCGTGGGGACGTAGCGCCGCGGGTACAGACCGAACAGACTCAGATTGATCCGCACGTAACTGTTGCAGGCCTGCAACCCGCCTAGCTCCAGGATGCGGTCCCGGGCGCGCTGCATCTCCGCGGCCTCCGGGTCCGTTCCCGCAATTCGCAGCGCGCTGTAAGCCTTCACCGAAGCGTTCACCTCGGCGGGGCCCTCCGGGTAGATGTTCCATCCGCCGTCCGGCAGTTGACTCGCCAGGATCGCTTCGCGGCAACGGTCGATCCGCGCCCGCGTGGGCGGATTCCAGGTTTCGCCTTCGGGCCGGTGCAGCCAGAGCTGCAAGAGGATGTAGTCGGATTCCAGCGTGGAGTCCGCCGTCAGGTCGCCGCACCAGTAACCGTCGCGGTGTTGCAGACGTGCGAGCGCCTGCCAGGCCAAACGGACGGCCCGCCGCACCCCCGCCGCGCTCTCTTCGGCGGGGCGCGCCGGCGCCGTCTGTACCAGCCCTGTCTCCAGCGCCCGGGATGTTGCGGAGCTAACCATCTGTTTCTAGCATAAAGCATTGAACGGCCCGCGTGACGCGCTCCCGCGCAGTTGACATCGCGCTCCGGCGCTGATATTGTTTGAGTGTTGAACTAACTCATGCGAATCGCCGACATCCGCGCCACCACCGTCACCGTTCCCCTCGAGGCCCCGCTGCGCCACGCCAACGGCTGCCATTGGGGGCGCTTCGTGCGCACCATCGTCGAAGTGGAAACCGACGACGGTCTCATCGGATTGGGCGAGATGGGTGGCGGCGGCGAATCCGCCGAAGCGCAGTTTCGCGCCATGAAGGGCTACCTGGTTGGCCGCTCTCCGGCGCGCCTCGAAGAAATGCGGTTCCTCATCGCCAACCCGACCGCCTCGCTCTACAACAACCGCACGCAAATCTTGGCCGCGCTCGAGTTCGCCTGTCTGGACCTTCTCGGGCAGGCCTGGGGCGTGCCGGTTTCGGAGATTCTGGGCGGCCGCCTGCGCGATCGAGTCCCCTTCGCCTCGTACTGCTTTTTCCGCTATCCCAACCCCGCGAGCGGCGAAGGCGAAGTGCGGACCATCGATCAGATGGTCGAGCACGCGCGCGCTCTCAAGCGCCTGTACGGCTTCACCACGCATAAGCTCAAAGCCGGCGTCTTCCACCCGGACTACGAACTGGAAGTCTACCGCGCTCTGGCCGCCGCGTTTCCCGAGGACCGCCTGCGCTTCGACCCCAACGCCGTCTGGAGCACCGAGCAGGCTATACGCTTCGGCCAGGCCATCGAGGGACTGCGCAACGACTACCTCGAAGACCCCGTCTTCGGACTGAACGGCATGCGCCGCACGCGGCAGATGATTCGAGTGCCGCTAGCCACCAACACCGTGGTCGTGAACTTCGAGCAACTCGCCGCCAACGCGCTGGATACCGCCGTGGATGTCATCCTGCTCGACACCACCTTCTGGGGCGGCATACGCGCCTGCGTCAAAGCCGCCGCGGTCTGCGAGACTTTCCAGCTTGGCGTGGCCGTGCATTCCTCCGGCGAGCTGGGCATACAACTGGCCACCATGCTCCACCTGGGCGCGGTGATCCCCAATCTTACCTTCGCCGCGGACGCCCATTACCATCATCTGGCCGGCGACGTGATCGACGGCGGGCCGTTGCTCTACCAGAACGGAAGCATCGCCGTGCCAACCGGCCCGGGCCTGGGCGTGAAGCTGGACCGGGACAAGCTGCGCGAATACAGCGAATTGTACAAGCGGCTGGGCAACTACCCCTACGACCAGGATCCGGCCCGCCCTGGCTGGACCCCGCTCGTGCCGAACGACCGCTGGGCCGATCCCGCCGACGATCGCGCGCCCCGAATTCCCTACTGATCTAGAATTGACTATGCGCTTCTTGAGCTTGCTCCTGGCTCTCGCCGCCGCGCCGCTCGCCGCCGAGACCGGCCACGACGCCTGGCTCCGTTACGCCGAAATCCAGGGCGACGCCCGCCGGATCTACGACTCGCTGCCCGCCGCCGTGACCACGTTCGGCGACTCCGTGGTGATGCAGGCGGCCCGGCAGGAACTGACCCGGGGGGTGCGCGGCATGCTCCTTCGAACGCTGCGCAGCGAAGGCCGCCTGCCCCAGGAGAGCGCCATCATTCTGGGGACCTTCGAGGCGGTCAAGCAAATCGCCGCCCCACCGCCCGATCTCAAAGCGGAAGACAGTTACTGGCTCAGGACCGTGACCTTCGGCGGCCGCCCCTGCCTGCTGATCGCGGCTCCCAACGACCGCGGCGTGCTCTACGGCGTCTTCGCGCTGCTACGGAAGGTCGCCCTGGGCGAGCCTGTCTCGCAGCTCGACGAACGGCACGCGCCGTACGCCGGCGTCCGCTGGGTCAACCACTGGGACAACCTGGACGGCTCGATTGAGCGCGGCTATGGCGGCCGTTCTTTGTTCTTCGAGAACAACCAGGTCCGCGCCGATCTGGGTGCCGCGCGCGACTACGCCCGGCTGCTGGCCTCGCTCGGCGTCAACGGATGCACGGTGAACAACGTCAACGCCAACACGCGGGTCATCACCGCGGAGTTCCTCCCGCAACTGGCTCGTATCGCCGAGGTCTTTCGCCCCTGGGGCGTCCGTCTCTCCGTCTCCATCGATTTCACCAGCCCCAAGTCCATCGGCGGCCTGGATACCTTCGATCCGCTGGACGCCCGCGTCGCCGAATGGTGGAAGAGCAAGGCGGATGAGATCTACCGTGCCATTCCCGATTTCGCCGGCTTCGTGCTCAAGGCCGATTCCGAGGGCCGGCTGGGCCCCTCCGTCTACGGCCGCACGCACGCCGACGCCGCCAACGTTATCGCCCGCGCGCTGCGGCCCCACGGCGGCCTGATCTTCTATCGCGGCTTCGTCTACGACCACCACATGGACTGGCGCAACCTCAAGAACGACCGCGCCCGCGCCGCCTGCGACAACTTCGTCCATCTGGACGGCCAGTTCGAAGACAACGCCGTGATCCAGATCAAGAATGGCCCTATCGACTTTCAGGTGCGCGAACCCGCCTCGCCGCTCTTCGGCGCCATCGAGAAGACCAACCAGGCCATCGAGCTGCAAATCACCCAGGAGTACCTCGGCCAGGCCCGCCAGCTCTGTTTTCTGGTTCCCATGTGGAAAGAGACGCTGGATTTCGACCTGCATGCCGCCGGCGCCGGCACGCCCGTCAAGGCGCTCGCCGCCGGCCGAACCTTCCACCGCCCCGTGGGCGGCTTTGTGGGAGTCTCCAACGCCGGGCTCGACGCCAACTGGTTCGGCCACCAGCTTTCGCAGGCTAATCTTTACGGTTTTGGCCGGCTGGCTTGGAATCCGGATCTGAGCGCGAACGAGATCGCTGACGAATGGACCCGCCTCACCTTCGGCGGCGACCCGCGCGTCGTCGAAACCATCGCCGCCCTGCAGCTTTCTTCCTGGCGCACTTACGAAAACTACACCGGGCCACTGGGCGCCCAGACCCTCACCGACATCACCGGCAACCATTACGGTCCCGCGGTGGAGGCCTCCGAGCGCAATGGCTGGGGCCAATGGCATCGCGCCGACGAGAAGGGCATCGGCATGGACCGCACCGTCGCCACCGGCACCGGCTTCATCGGCCAATACCGCCAGCCGGTGGCGGCCGTCTACGAGTCGCTGAAGAGCTGTCCCGACGAGCTGCTGCTATGGATGCACCACGTCCCTTATACCTATCTCCTGCACTCCGGCAAGACCGTCATCCAGCACATTTACGACACCCATTATCGGGGCGCCGCAGAGGCCGAAGAATTCGTGCGGGAGTGGAAATCGCTGCGCGGGCGCATCGATGAGCCGCGTTACCTGGAAGTGCTCGCGCGGCTCGAGTATCAGGCCGGCTATGCGCAGGTCTGGCGGGATGCCGTCAACAATTGGTTCCTGCGCACCTCCGGAATTCCAGATGCGCAGGGCCGCGCCGGCCATTTCCCGGGCCGGCGCGAGGCCGAAGCCATGCAACTCGAGGGCTACCAGGTAGTGGAGGTCAAGCCCTGGGAGGCGGCTTCGGGAGGCCGGGCCGTCCGCTGCGCCGCCGCGCGCTGCTCGGCCAGCCTCCAGTACGACGGCCCGCCCGGCTGGTTCGACCTCCGCGTGCAGTATTTCGACACCCACAACGGCGTGGCGCGTTTCCGCGTTTTCTTGGGCGCTCAGCTAGTGGATGAATGGCTGGCGGACGACAACCTCCCGGCCTTCCGCATCGACGCCAGCTCCTCGACGCGCCGCATGATCGTTGGCGTGCCACTGCGTCCCGGCGACGTCATTCGCATCGAGGGCGCCCCGGATGCCGGCGACGCCGCCGCGCTGGACTACGTCGAGCTTCTGCCCGCCGGATCCGAGCCGTAGGCCTCCCGCGTCAGTGCACCACGCTGCGGGTTCCGCCCACAATGCGGCCGCGATCCTTGTCGCGCAGCACGACTTCCACATTGCGCCGCTTGGTCCATCCGGAACTGGATGGGTAGAAGCCGGCCACGTAGTCGTACTGAATCTGGCTGGCCATCTTCTTCAGGATGCTGGAGACTGCATCGGCGTTGGAGACCATGTCGAACTTGAGCCCGCCGGTCGCCGCGGCCAGTAGCTGGAACTTGTTGACGGAGACCTCCCGCCGCATCTCCCAGCTAGTCGAGGTGTTGCCGATAGGATCGTAGTTCGGTCCCATCCGGTGGCCAATTTCGCCAGCCAGGCTGTTTGAGAGCGTCACCGGATACAGCGCTATGCCGCGATCCTGCGCCGCCTGGATGGCCTCTCCGTCGCGGCCATCGTCGCCCGGGGTTGTGGACTCTCCATCCGAGAAGATCACCAGAATGCGCACCGCGCTCTCGCCGGAGGCGGCTGAGTCGCGGGCGGTTTCGGCGATGGAGGCGAACAGCGGAGTCCCGCCGGTCTTCACGCCACGTACGCGACTTAAGGCTTTGACGAGCGCTGGGCCGTCGCGGGTAGGCATGGTCAGGCGGGTCAGCTCGTCGGCGAAGGCGTAAATCGCGACCTTCGTGTTCACGTACTCGTCCAGCAGGCTCTTGTCGAAGACGTTGGGATCCAGCGAGCCCGCATTCTGCACGCTGCCGCTGCAATCGAACAGCAGGGTGATCTCCAGAGGCACGGTGCGCGGATAGAAGCGGCCGCCTTCGAACAAAGCCACTTTCTGCGGCGCGCCGTCCCTCTAGGATCTGGATGTCCTCGGCGTGCAGATCGCTGATCGGAGTGCCTTTCTTGGGGCCCACCTGGAAGCGCACCAGCACCAAGTTGGATTCCGAGTGAAAGGTGGCCTCGCCGGGCGCCGGCGCGGGGCCGGCCCGGCGCTCCAACTCGGCCAGCAACTGGCGCGTGGCGCCGTGATCCGGGTCGCCGGGCACGAGCTTGAGATACTCGCGGAATTGCTCCGCGGCGCCCGCGAAGTTGCCCCGGCTGGCCAGAATGGTGCCCAGCACGTGCCAGGTGGCCGGGAACTTGTGGCCCGGGTCCAGCCTCTCGGCCTCCCGCGCGCTCTTCTCGGCGGCCTCCGGACTGTGCAGGTTGAGGTTGGCAATCGCGTTGTATTGGTAGATCCGCGGAAAATCCGCCGGCCGGATCTGGATCAGCCGGGCGGTCGTCTCCGCCAGCCCTTTCCACTCCTGCGCGGCATACTCGATCGCCGCCAGCTCCAGGTATGGGGGTGCATAATTCGGGCCGGCATGGATGGCCGATTCGAACGACTTGCGCGCCGCCTCGGGCTGCTTCTGAACGGCCTGCAGTCTGCCCAGTTCGCACCATGCCTCCGCATAGCCGGGAGAGAGCGCGACGGCCTTCTCGAACCCCTGGATGGCCTCCGCGATGCGGTTGGCCTTGGCGGCTTTGGAAGCCTCCTCGAAGGCCTTGTGGGCCTCCTTGGAGGGCGCCGCGGATGCCGGGGCGGGCGTTGTCTGCTGCTGCGCCCAGGCGGCCGTTACTACCAGTAGAGCGAGGATCGCTATTCGCACCACTGTTCTCCTGTGCTCAACGGAATCATCCGCTTCATTGTTCCCTCCCCGCGCCCGATTCGCTCCGTCGCGTCTATGCCGAATTTCGCATATTCTCCCCCCTTCGCCAAGGCTAATACCGCTACCTGCGCTGTTACACACCGGTTACATCCCCCGCCAAGTCCCTCTGGGATCGGCCCCAACCCTCTCCCGCCCTGGCCGCGACGGCTCCTTCGACCAGGAGGCCGCCTCCATCGTCCGCGTCCGGGCCAACCGCGCCCTGTCAAAAACAGAAAGGGCAGGTCAGCGCCGCCTTGACCGGCGATGACCTGCCCATGACAACTCGCTCAACAACCTCCGCCCGCTGCTCCGTCGGACTGGCGGAGCAACGGACGGTCTGATGAAGCTAGAACCGGAGGTAAGCCCCCACCTGCAACTGGCGTGGGCTGGAGTAGGTGCTGGTGATGACGCTGTAACTGCCGTAGCTCTTGACGGAGCCGTCAGCGTTAAACGTCGGCGCCGCGTATGTTGCGCCGGGATTTGCGAAACAGACGTGGTTGAGAACGTTGAAGCCCTCACCGATGAACTGCAGCTTGAGCTTCCCTTCCTTGAAGGCGAAGGTTCGGGAAATGTTCTCGTCCATGCTGAACCAGCCCGGACCGCGCAGGATGTCCCTGCCAGTCGAACCCAGAACCGCCGTCGTGACGGGACCAAAGGCCGTCCCGTCGAAGTACGGGTCGAGCGAGTCGTGCCCGCCCAGGATATTCACCACGGGGTTGATCTGGTTCGCCGTCTGTGTTTGGGCGGCGGCGTTCAAAGAGCCGCTGGCGGCGCCGACTGTGAACGGTAGCCCGCTGTACCTTTCTATAATGCCGCCGAGCTGCCACCCGCCGAAGATCGCGGAGCCTACGCCATGAGTGAGCATGGTGTGCCCCTTGCCGAACGGCAACTGGTAAACGTGGAAGAAGTTAAGGGTGTGCGTGCGGTCGAAGCCCGACAGTCCCTTGTCCAAGGTGTACGACATGGGGTAGGCGCGGAACATCGTGCCATCGTTGTTGTCGCCCTGAACGTTGTCGATGGACTTCGAGAAGGTGTAGCTGACGCCGATGAGGGAGCTGCCGATGCGCTTCTTCAACCGGGTCTGCAAGGCGTTGTACGTAGAGTCGCCGAAAGGCTCGATGTCGTTCAGGTCGGTGGCCAAGTAGGGTTCGAGCAGTCGGCCGGCGTTGCCCGTGCCGGGGGCCGAGCCGTTGATGTTGACGTTCATGTCGATGTGCACGGCATGCGTGCCCACGTATCCCGCTTCCGCCGTCAGAGTCGGAGAGAATTCATGCTGGATGGTGAAGTTCCAGCTCTGGATGTAGCCCCGGTTAAAGTAGGCCGGGAAGGTGGAGCCGAGATTGGTGGTGGGTGCAAAGGTCGTGGTGGTGGAAGTCGCCGCAGGGGTAAGTTTGCCCTGGGAGATGTCCTGGAAGACCGGCGACGGAAGGCCGTTCACAAAAGTTAGCGGGGTCGTCGTGCCCGGATACGTGATGAACTGGTAAGTGTTCGCCGGGGTGTAGTCCTGGTTGACCACCGATGGGTAGGAGTTCCGCTGGTTGCGCATGTTGTCCGGATCGACGCTGATGCCGTAACCGGCGCGGAGCACCGTCTTGCTGCCCAAGCGGTAGGCCGCACCGAAGCGCGGGGCAAAGCCCTTCTTGCTGGCCGTGGCGCCGGTGTCCCATGGAACGCCGCCCTCGCCGCCTATCAGGACGTTGTCGGTGGACGGATCGAAGCGCACAGCGCCATACCAGTTGTGCGAAAAGATGGGGTAGTATTCCCAGCGCAATCCGTAATCGAGGGTCAGCTTATCGCTGACTTGCCACTGATCGCGCGCATAGAGCGCCCAGGAGGAGAAGCGCAAGGCGTTGGGGTTCTGGAACTGGGTGATCTTACCGGCATGGGAGGGGTCGCCCAGCAGGAACTGCGCCCAGGAGTTGGCGGGAACTCCGCCATAGTTGACCGCGTTAGCGGCGGACACCGTGGTGCACTTCGTGCCGTTTCCAACGGTGCAGAGCGAGGTCAGCGTGCCGTCGAATCCGAAGGTGCCGCGCGCCGTGCCGAACGTTCCGCCCTGCGGCTGGAAGTGGTTGAGCGCGTACTTGTCGTATTCCCAGCCGAAGCGCAGGGAGTGCGCTCCATGGATCTTGCTCACATTGATGGCGCTGGTGTACTGGTTATCGCGGAACTCGAACGGGCTGCCCGTGTTGGTGTTGCCCATGTTCGCCATCCCGGTGACCTGGAAGCCCGGCTGGCCCATGTAGTTCGGACCGATGCCGTTGGTGCCGGGGATCTTCAGCACATCCAGCCCGTAGTCCCCCTGATACTCGTCGCCGTTGGCGCCGATGTGCTGGCGCGTGTAGCCCGCGTTCCCGTCCACCAGGAAGGTGGGCGAAATCGTGTAGGTGAAGCCAGCCGCGGTGTTCTGAACCCGGCCGCCGGCGTTAATCGGGTTGCCGCCGCCGAAAGCGTCCCCGCCCGCCAGGCCCAACACCAGCGGAGCGACGATGTCCAGCGGCGAGATGCTATAGCGGCCCCAAATCATCGTCTTGTCCGACGGATTGTAATTGACTTTGGCATCCACATCGTTGCGGTTGTACTGGGTCCCGCCGTAAGCGTCGTAGTTGCTCGTGTACTGATTCGGTCTGGTCAGTTGCGGAAGCAGACCCGCCATTGTCGTGGCCGCCGAGGAGATCCGATTGCTGGGAATGACATCCCCGGCGAACGGCGTGCGGCCGGTGCCATCCAGATTCCCGGTGAGCGGATCGTAGACGGTCACCCCCGTCGCGCTGAAATCGCCGGTGCGCATGGCATCCGTCGGCAGCGTCAGGTTCGGGTCGGCAGAGTATGCCCGGCGCCGGGTTCCCTGAAAGTCCACGAAGAAGAACAGCTTGTTCTTGCCGTTGACGATCTTCGGGATATAGATCGGTCCCCCCAGCGAGCCCCCGAACTGATTGAAAATGTTCTTGTTGATCGGGCTGGAGTGGCTGTAGTAGTTCACCGCCGTCATGGCGTTGTTCTGGTTACGCTCGAAGGCGGACCCGTGCAACTGATTGGTCCCCGACTTGATTTGCACGTTGGTAGTCGCGCCGCCCGCCATGCCCTGCTCGGCGTCGTAGGCGTCCGTAACCACGTTGACTTCCTGGATGGCTTCGCCCGGCGGAACGTAGGCCACGTTGACGGGCAGCCACGGGTAGGCGATGGTGGCGCCGTCCAGCCTGGTGCTGTTGGCCTGGGAAGAGATGCCGTTCATGAACACCGTCTGCGCACGCACCGGATTGCCGGCCTCGGAATTCGCCTCGCGAGAGCTGGGAGCGTTTGCGCCGGGGATCAGGTACAGCAGGCTCTGGAAGTTCTTGCCTTCGCCGCCGGCATACGGCAACTCGGTCACCTCCTGGGAGGTGACTTCCGCGTGCACATCCGCCTTGTCGGTCTGGAGCACGGCCGCCTCGGCGGAGACCTCGATCTTCTCGTTGGTCACCGCGATCTGCATCGCGAAATCGACACGCCGGACTTCGTTGGCGCTCACGGCGACGTTGGACTCGACAATCGTCTTGAATGAAGTGGCGCCCACCGTGATCTTGTAGACGCCTGTCTGGATGTTGATGAACCGGTACAGACCCCGGTCATCGGTGTTGGTCTTGCTGCTGACGCCTGTTCCGGTGTTGAGTGCTTCCACCTTGGCGCCCGGAATGGGAGCGCCGCTGGGATCGGCCACATTTCCCGTGAGCGATCCATAAAGGACTTGCGCGTTGGCGACGCCGCACAGCCCCAGTACGACGAGCAGTGCAACGGCGCAATGAATTGCAAACACAGTATGTTTGCCCATCACCTTCCTAACCTCCCTGAAGCTGGTCGGATGCCAACCCTCGTTCGACTCTCGAACTATATAGGCCCAACAACAATGGCTTGAGCCCTAAAATACGCAGACCCAACCCGAATCGTTCGAACCTCAAACTATATGCTCACAACCGGGGCGAAAAGTCAAGCCCTACTTGCTTCCCCAGGCATGCCCGGTCTGTGGACCATCGGCGCCAACGGCCCGCCCACGCCAGGCCGGATGGGCTATCCCGGCAGTACTCGATTGCTTCCAAAGTGCTTCTGGAGCACCAACGCCACGGTTCCACGCAGACGGGCCAAGCCGCCATCCAGCGCGGGCGCCACTTCAGGCGAAGGCCCCGCCAGCATCTGCGCCGCCACTTCGGATTTGACGACCGGCCCGAAGCGCTGCCAGGAGCGTGTCAACTCGCCGACTATCACGATCGCTTCCGGCGCAACTCCGGCCACCACCATCCGCAGCCCCCGCCCCAGGTAGTGCGCCATGGTGTCCAGCGCCTTACCGGCCAGATGATCGCCCCGCTCGGCCAGATCCAGCAGATCCTGAAAACTAGGATTCGCGGAATTCCCGGTGGCTTCCTTGTAGTACCGCAATGCCGCCCGGTTCGACGCGAACACCTCCCAGCAGCCGCGTCCGCCGCAGGTGCAAGCCGGCCCCGACGGGTCCAGCGATACGTGACCAAACTCTCCCGCTGCTCCGTGCAGGCCGCGGACCAACTGCCCATTCATGAAGATGCCCGTGCCGATGCCCTCCGATACCGTCACCACCACCAGGTTCTGGATGCCCTCCCTCTCCCCAAACCACACTTCCGACAGCACGCACGCATTTGCGGCGTTCTCCAGTTCCACGTCCAAGCCCGTCGCCCGCTCGAACGGCGTCTTCAGGTCCACCACGGGCCATTTCAGGTTGGGCGCGAAGACCAGCTTCCGCGATTCCTGGTCCAGCCGCCCCGGCAGGGTGATTCCGATGCCTTCGAACATCGTCTCCGGCCGCGAGCCGATCAGCCGCTTCACCTGCATCGTCAATTCAGCGATCGCAATGTGGGGATTCCGCGGCGTCTCCATCGTTTCCCGCGACAGAAAGTGCCCGTTTACGTCCGCCAGCAGGACCGTCGTCTGCACCGGCCGTATGTCGATCCCCACCACCACCCGCTGCGAGTTCAAGCGCAGGAACGTCGGCCGCCGTCCGCGCGGCAGGTGTTCTCCCGGCCCCTCGGTCACCCAGCGCTCTTTGACCAGTTGCTCCGTGATCAGCGAAACGGTGCTTCTCTGCAGCCCTGAGAGCCTCGCCAGATCGGCCCGCGACAACGGCTGCCGCTTGCGAACCAGATTCAGCACGATGCGCCGGTTGATGTCGCGCGCCACCTCGCTCGACGCGCCCCGCATGTCCGCCAGATCCACCTTGCGCATTGGGAATCGGTTCTCAGTCTATGTACGCAACTTCCGGCTGCCATGTCAAGCCAGCCGGGTTACAGGTGTCATGCCTCGATAGAAATGTCCCCCCTCTCCGCCTCGATAGAAGTGTCCCCATGTTCGCCAGGGCCAAGTCTTTCCATTCCC
>JBKQQG010000006.1:0-80523 GCA_052144455.1 Bryobacteraceae bacterium | reverse complement strand
TCTTTCGGCTTCGTCTCGCGACTACGCCTTGCGCTTCGGCTACGGTTGCCGTCGTCGGCTCCGATTGGCTCCTTTCATCCAACAAGATTCCGCCCATGCTGGGCACACCCTGCAGCCGGCCTTCCGGGCGGCCAAACCGCCGGAACGCGAGTCCAAAGTGAGGGGAACCACCCCCGCGCTACGGGGTTGGCGCTGCGGTCGTCGTCCCGTTCCCCATCTTGGCCCGGAACTCGTTCAGCTTCGTCAACTGCGCGGGAGTCAGAATAGCCCGAAACTGCTCCCACGCACCAGCCCGAATTGCAGCCAACTGCCCGAACAGCGTGCCCACCGCCGCCGCCGGCGCATCCACCGGCTGACCCGCCACCACCGCGGCTTCGAGCGCCGCCCGCGCCGCTTTCATCTGCGTCCGGATCGGCTGCGCCGCCGTCTTGGCGTTGTTCAGAATGGTCGTTGCCTGCGTCTTCTGCGCGTCCGTCAGCCCCAGATAGCCCGCCAGCAGTTCCTGCCCCGCCGCCCCCAGCACGCCCTTCCGGAGCGCCCCCGTCCCCGTTCCTTGCGCCAGCAGCAGGCATCCCGCCACCGCGCCCATTACCGCCATCCCAATCGCTCGTTTCGTATGCATCATGACTGCCTCCTTCCATATAAGTAAACACCTCCCCGCCGCCAAAGTTCGTAAGGCTGTGTAAGAATCCACCGCTGCGCAAGGTTCTCCAGGGCGAGCCCGCCAGCCGGGAAACCCACTACCGCTCCTGAAATACGCCATCGCCCTACCGCATCCTGAGCCGCCGGATCCGCGCCGAAACCTCGCGGGGCCGTGGATACTCTCAAGACTTTCAAATAGACTTAAGGCTGTGAAGAAGAACGCCCTTGTTTCGGCCTTCTGCGCCCTGCTGTTCGCGAGCCTGTTGGTCGCTGCCGACCCAAACGATGTGAACAGATTTGCCGGCGATTGCGCGGCCGGCGATCAAAAGGCCTGTGGGAAGCTCAAGGCCGCTATCCGGAAGCTGACCGACCAGGCCCTCCTTGCCAAGATCGCCCTCGAGTCCCAATACGCGAGTGCCCGCCAAGCCGCCGTCTTGAAGCTGACGGACCAGTCCTTGCTGGTTAAGATCGCCCTCCAGGACCAGCAAGCCAATGTCCGCCAAGCCGCCGTCGATTCACTGAACGACCAGGCCTTGCTGGCAACGCTCGCCATCCAATCCAAGTACACTCCTGTCCGCGTGGCCGCCATCAACAAACTAACCGACCAGGTCTTGCTGGCGAGGATCGCCATCGAGGGTGAGGGCTGGCCCCCATCGGAGGCCCTCCGGAAGCTGACCGACCAAGCCATGCTGGCCAAGGTCGCCATCCAGTCCAAGAGCCAGTCGGCCGGCTTTGACGCCGTCCGGAAACTGACCGACAAGGCGTTGCTGGACAGGGTCGCCGCCGAGGCCAGGGACCAGCATGTCCGCGAAAGCGCCGTCGCGAAACTGGAAGAGCAGGCTGGGCTGGCCGAGGCCGCCAAACAGGTTCAGGATCGGTCTCTCCGCCTCCAGGCCATTGCGGCGATGGAGCCCTCCGGCCCCAATCTAAAGCCCCTGGCAGGTTATCTGGGCGCCCCCACCTCCGACGCCATGGAGTCCGCCGCGCGCATCAAGCTCGCCATTCGGGAGCCACGCATCCGGAACCGCTTTCCCCTGATCGTATTCGCGCCCCAAGTTTCCCTGAGATCCCACGGGTACTTTGGCATAAGTAAGGGGGGAACCATGCCCGGCGAGTCGGTCGCTTTCGAGCTGAGCCAAGCTGGGCAGACCTTGGCCCAGAGGACCTGGAGCACGGTCTTTCCACAGCAGACATGGGGGTTTGCGTTCCTGGCGGCCAAGGTCGATGCTACGGACCTGCTGAGGGAATTACTGCGTAACGCCGTATTCACGCCGGACGATCTGGCTGAGCTTTCCTCGTCCGAGATTCCGGAGCTCCGCCAAGCCGCCCAAGAGAGACTCGCCCAGATCCAATCGAAGACGAAATGATTCTCCCGCGTTAGCATCGGCCTCTACGCCGCCCCAATCGAGAAGCCATCCCGGCTGCGGTGGTGCTATATTGTTATTGCTTTGCGATACGGACCCTTGCTCGCCCTCGCCGCCCTCGCCACCGCCCAAATTCCCCTTCCCGCCCACCGGGTCGAGGCGCTCAGTGTGGACGGCATGGTCCATCCCATCACCGTCGAAATCGTCTCCCGCGCCCTCGACCAGGCCCGCCAGCAAGGCGCCGAAATCGTCCTCATCCGCCTGAACACTCCCGGCGGATTAGTCGATGCCACCCGCGAGATTATCGAGAAGATCTTCGCCTCCCCCGTGCCCGTGGTCATGTTCGTCGCACCCAGCGGCGGACGCGCGGCCTCCGCCGGCTTCTTCCTCCTCGAAGCCGGCGACGTGGCGGCCATGGCCCCCGGCACTCACACCGGCGCGGCCACTCCCGTTTCCCTCTTCGGCGCCCAGCCCGACCAGGTCATGATGCGCAAGGCTCTCAACGACGTCTCCGCCCTCATCCGCGGCGTCAGCGCCAAGCGCGGCCGCAACTCCGAGCTGGCCGAGAAAGCCGTCGTCGACGCCAAGTCTTTCACCGACAAGGAAGCCCTCGACAACAAGCTCATCGAGCTGGTCGCCGCCGACCAGTGGGATCTTTTCCGCAAGCTCAACGGCCTCCGGATCACCCGCTTCGACGGCCGCCAGCAGACCTTGCATCTGGATTCCCCGCAGGTGGTGGAATACGATAAGACCGCCCGCGAGCGTATTATCGGCGCCATCGCGGACCCCAACCTCGCCCTGGTCCTCCTGGTGCTCGGCGCCCTTGGAATCTATGTCGAGTTTCATTCGCCGGGCCTCATCGTGCCCGGTGTCGTCGGAGCGATTATGGTGCTGCTTGGGATGTCCGCGCTCTCTGTGCTGCCCATCAACTGGCTCGGAGCCGCCCTCTTGCTGCTGGCCATCGCGCTGTTCGTCCTCGAGGCCAAGTTCGCCACGCACGGCGTTCTCGCCGTTGGCGGCGCGGTTTCCATGCTCCTGGGCGCGCTCCTTCTCGTCGAGAGCCCGCTCCCCGAATTGCGCATCCGTTTTATGACTGCCCTCGCCGTCACCCTGCCCTTCGCGCTCATCACCACCTTCTTGGTTACTCTGGTGGTCCGCGCCCGGGCCGCCAAGGTCATTACCGGCTCTTCCGGCATGATCGGCGAAATCGGAATTGCTCACTCCCCGTTGACCCCGGCGGGGAAGGTCTTCGTCCACGGGGAATTTTGGAGCGCGGTTTCCTCGGCCCCGGTCGAGGCGGGCGCGCGCGTACGGATCGTTGAGGTTCGGGGCCTGGCCCTCCGAGTCGAGCCGGCCCCAGACGTTGCGGAGAATTAAGCGGAGGTCGCTATGCCTATCGAGTACATCGCTGTCGTCGTCGCTATTGTTGTTCTCTACCTTCTGACCTGCATCAAGATCCTCGCCGAGTACGAGCGCGGCGTGATTTTCACTCTCGGCCGCGTGAGCCACGAGCCTAGCGGGCCCGGCATTTTCCTGGTCTTCGCCCCCGTCCAGCGCATGGTCCGCACTTCCTTGCGCCTCGAGACCCTCGAAGTCCCCGGCCAGGACGTCGTCACCCGCGACAACGTCACCGTCAAGGTGAACGCCGTCATCTATTTCCGCGTCATCGATCCGATCAAAGCGGTCATTGAGGTCTCTAACTACCTCTATGCCACTTCCCAGCTCGCCCAGACCACTCTGCGCAGCGTCCTGGGCGAGGTCGAGCTCGATCAGTTGCTCAGCCAGCGCGAGACCCTCAATCTCCGCCTGCAAACCGTCCTCGATCAGCACACCGGCCCCTGGGGCGTCAAGGTCGCTATGGTGGAAGTCAAGCAGGTCGACCTCGCCGAGCAGATGATCCGCGTCCTGGCCCGCCAGGCCGAGGCCGAGCGCGAGCGCCGCGCCAAGGTCATCCACGCCGAGGGCGAGTACATGGCCGCCGAGAAGCTAGCCATGGCCGCCGAGCTGATCCAGAAACAGCCCGCCGCCATCCAGCTTCGTTATCTCCAGACGCTAGTCGAGATCGGTACCGAGAAGAACACCACCATCGTGTTCCCGCTCCCCCTGGACATCATTTCGTCCCTGGGCAAGGCCCTCGAGCGCGTCGCCGCCCCTCCCAAGTCCGCTTAGCCCAATCCCATGCGGAAGAACGAAGACGGTGAGTTTGAACTGGTGGTCGGCAATCAGCAGTTGCTGATGGTCCTGGTCGTGATGTTCAGCCTGTTCGGTGTGGTCTTCTCCATGGGCTACTTCGTGGGGCGCAGCACCGCGCCCGATTCGGCTTCTCCCGCCGCCGGCGAAGCCCGCCCAGCCACGGCCGACAATCGTGCCCCCGCCGCGGGGCTCACGCCACCCGGCGCCGAGCCACAGGTCGCCCCCCAACAGCCCGCCGCGCCCGATGTCCCTCTGGCCCCCGGCCAGGCCAAAGTCACTACCCCCGTAGCCACCGAGCCCGTCAAGACCGAGCCGCCCGCCGCCACGCCCATCCCCGAGTTCAAGCAGCCTCCCACGCCGTCCCCCGCTCCTCCCGCCAAGCCGCCCGCCGAGAAGCGCATCCCCGCGGCTCCCGAGCCCGGTCAGACCTACCTGCAAGTCGCCGCCGTGGGAAAGCCCGAAGCCGAACTGGTCGTCGATGTGCTCCGCAAGCGGGGTTTCTCCGCTCTGGTCGCGCCGGTGCCCAACTCCACCAAATGGAGGACCCTGGTCGGCCCCCTCCCCGATGCCCCCGCCATCTCCAAGGCCCGCACCGACCTTCAGGCCGCCGGCTTCAAGGATGTGATTGTTCGCAAGTACTGAGGAGCGCCCCGCCGTGCTCCTCAGTCTCGCGCTCGCCATTCTCTCCGCCCTCCTGCTGATCGTTTCCTTTCCCCGCCTCGATCTCTATCTGCTGGCTCCGCTCGCGCTGGCCCCCCTGTTGGTTGCAACGGCCCGTGAGCGCCGCCCTGGATGCCGCTTTCTCTGCGGCTGGGCCGCCGGCGTCGTCTACTGGGCCGGAGCCTGCTATTGGATTCAGTCCGTTCTCGCGGTCCACGGAGCCGTCCCCCCGGCCGCCAGTTGGGCCATGCTCGCGCTCTTCTCCGTCGCCAAGGCCTTGCACCTGGCCGTCTTCGGCCTTCTCGCCGGCCTCCTGATTCACCGCCCCTGCGCCATCCTCAGCCTGCCCGCCCTCTGGGTGGCCCTCGAGAGTACTCACGGCAGCCTCGGTTTCGCCTGGCTGGCCCTCGGCAACGCCGGGATCGATATGGACGCACCCCTCCGCCTGGCCCCTTTCACCGGCGTCTGGGGCCTCTCCTTCGTCTTCGCCATGACTGCCTCCGCTCTGGCTCTGCTCGTCTTGCGCCGCCCCCCGCGCCAATTTGTCCCCCTTCTGTTCCTCCCGCTCCTCTATCTGCTCCCCCAACTTCCCCCGCCGCAGCCGGGAACCGAAACCGCCGTCCTCGTCCAGCCCAACATTTCCGAGAGCGCCGAATGGACTCCTGACTTCGTCGCAGACGTACACCGCCGCCTGGCCTCTCTCTCGCTCCACACCGCGCCCGGCGCGAAGCTCGTCCTCTGGCCCGAGATCCCCGCGCCCATTTACTACTACGAAAGCGCCCTCGAGCGCCAGGCCATCGGCAACTTGGCCCGCCAGGCCAATGCCTACCTCTTGTTAAACGTAGTCCCCCACGATCCCCAAGGCTTCCCCCTCAACTCCGCGCTCCTCATTTCTCCCGACGGCCAGCCCACCGGCCGCTACGACAAGATGAACCTGGTCCCCTTCGGCGAGTTCGTCCCCGGCCCTTTCAAGCCGCTGGTCGACAAAGTCTCCAGCCAAGCCGGCGATTTCGCCCCCGGCCGCAACCAGCTTCTCCTTCCCGCCGGTCCCCATCGCCTCGGCGTTTTCATCTGCTACGAATCCGTCTTCCCGAACTTCGTCCGCCAGTTCGCCGCCCAGGGCGCCGGCCTCCTCGTCAACATCTCCAACGACGGCTGGTATGGCGACTCCGCCGCCCGTTACCAGCACCTGAAAATCGTCCGCATGCGCGCCGCCGAAAACCGCCGCTGGCTCCTCCGCGCCACCAACGACGGCCTCACCTCCGTCATCGACCCCGCCGGCCGCCTCAACCAGCTCCTCCCCCCCTACCTCGCCGCCGCCGCCCCCGCCAACTTCTCCTATATCTCCTCCCTCACCTTCTACACCAGCCACGGCGATTGGTTCCCCTGGCTCTGCGCCCTCGCCGCCCTCGCCGCCCTCGCCCGCAAACCCGCCGCCCTCGCCGCCCGCCCGAACCCTCCCCGCAATCTGTAGTAGACTGCGGGGGAAATGAAGCTCTTCAACGCAAGACGGTTCGCCCGGCCGGTGCTGATCATCCTCGCTTCTGCGGCCGCCTGCGCCGTGCTCGCCTTCTTCCTCGCGAACGGCACTCTCGGCAGCGGCGTGGGAACCACCATGGCCGCCGCCATGGTCTACATGCTGCCGCTAATGGCCTTGCAGCTCTCCACAGAGAATGCGCGGCGCCGCTGGGAGGACCCATCGCGCTTCCCCCTCGACTGGATCGTCTTCGGCGGCGCGCAACTGACCATCGGGCTGGTGGCCGCCGCCATCGGCAGCACGTTGTTGCTTTTGCTGGGCATTATGAGGAACTTGCAGGAATTGTACCTGGCCAACCGCCTGGTGGTTGCCGCGTCGGTGATCGTCTCCTGCGCGGTCCGGCTCTACACCACCACCCGCAGCCGCCTCGAGGAGCGCAATCGCCAACTCCAACAGGAAGCGGACGCCGGCGCCCGCACCCTCCGCCTCCATGAGCAGGATCTCGAGCTCGCTCGCGAAATTCAGCAGGCTCTCATGCCCAAGCAGTTGCCCCAACTTCCCGGTTTCCAGCTCGCCGCCGGATGCCAGCCCGCCCGTGACGTTGGCGGCGACTACTACGACGCCCTCCGCCTCGGCGATTCCTCCCTCGCCATTGTCATCGGCGACGTCTCCGGCAAAGGAATGGCCGCGGCGCTGCTCATGTCCAACCTTCAGGCCATCGTGCGCGCCTTCGCGCCCGCCGGACTCTCGCCCCAGGAGTTGTGCGCCAAAGCCAATCGGCTCATCGCCGCCAATGTCGCTCCCGGCAAGTACATCACCTTCTTCTACGCCGTCGTGGACGCCGTGCGCCTGCGTCTCGACTATTGCAACGCCGGCCACAACCCGCCCATCCTCCAGCATCGCGACGGCGCCCGCGAGACTCTCGGCGAAGGCGGCCCGGTCCTCGGCATTTTCCCAGCCGCGCGCTATGCCACCGGATCCGCCCAGCTCCGCCCCGGCGATTGTCTCGCGCTCTTCACCGACGGCATCACCGAAGCCATGAACGCCCAGGACGAGGAGTTCGGCGAGCAGCGCCTGATCGCCGTGCTGAGCCAGCCCTCCGCCAGCGCGGAACAGTGCCGTAGCCAGATCGTCTCGGCGGCCTCCGAGTTCTGCCATGGCGCCTTCCACGACGACGCCACCGTCCTCGTCATGACCGTCACCTGAGCCGCGCCGCGTCCTGCCCCACTCCCCCGCCGCCACGCTACCCCACCCGCCGGCGATGCCCCACCTTCCTGGCTCTCCTCACCGTAACCCGCCTCGCTACGGCCATCCGGCATCGCACGCCCGCCCGCCCTGGCGCCCACACCGCCGCTGCCACCTCCCATCGCCATGATCGCAGCGGAAAGATCTCGGACTCCCGCGGCAGCCCCTCCACATTCCTATGACACGCCAGGCATCCCCTGTGTATGATCTGACACGATGTGTCTACCAACTGAAGCAGCGCCGGCCCAAGCTGCAGAAGGTACGCGCGATTGAAATGTGTCTTGTCCGGTCCGTAAACCGCCTCCGAGGTCGCCAGTTCCAGCACTCGCACCCGGTCCATGCGCAGCGCCTCCCGTTGCACTTCATTAATCAGCTCCCGGTGGCATGCCATCGCGTCCTGCTTTTCGAATCCTGGCTGCAGCACCCAAACCAGCAGGCCGCAGCGGTGTTCCGTCAGAATCAGCGCCATCTCCCGCGTGCGGCCGGCATAAGCCTCTCTCCATTGCGCAGAGCCGTACGCGATCCATTGCTTCTTCCCAACCGGAATGCTCTGCATATCGTTCGACCCGATCTGCACAATGCACACGTCTACCGAGCCCAGCTCGCCCGAGTCGCGAAGCCACCTCGTGTAATCGAAATAGTCTGTGCGCGTCAGCCCGATGATCGGCCGGCTCCACCGCTTCAGTTGCACGCCGTACCGCTGCATCAGGTCCGGCCGCGCGCGCATCGCGTTGTACATGGAATCCGCGAAACTGTCGCCCACCGTCGCCACGCTGATCGCCCGACACGGTCTCCCCATCGAAAACAGCAGCAGACAACACACCATCGGCGCTTTGCGCGCACACCTGTCCCGCATCGCCGTCGCCTCCGCTCTGGCGCGCCACTACGATTCGGACGCTCTTGGAATCGGACAGGATGTCTGAAGCAAATCGGCGGCCATATCGCGACGTTAGGAGGAAGCAGCGGCAATCGCCTGCAAGACCGTGGGGAGATACCGGCCCACCTGCTTGGGCTCGGTCCCCGTCCGCAATCCCTGCGAGATCAGCCTAAACCAGTCGTCTCTTGACTTCGGTCGCCTGAACATCAACTCTTCCAGGAGTTCATCACGCAGGAGGTTCTTGTCGGGTGGCGAATCCGGGAACTCCGTGTCGATCTCATGCCGCAGGCCAAGCAGGGCTTGGCGTAGGGACTCGGTACGCGCCTGCTTCGTTTGTTCCCTTCGATAGTCGGGATCAGCCGCCAGAATCTCTTCGACGTGCTTCAGGAGCCGCTCAATCTCCGCGGTACGGCTTTTGAACCAATCGGTTGACCAGACTCGATGAATCGTCCAGCCCAGGTTGACGAGAATCTCCTCGCGCAATCGATCTCGGTCACGTGCTGAACGACCGGAATGATAACTTGCGCCGTCACACTCGATGCCAAGCAAGTAGCTGCCGACCTTCGTCGGATGCTTCACGGCGAGATCGATGAAGAATCCAGCGACTCCGACTTGGGGAACGACCTCGAAGCCCTTCTCCTTCAGAACTGCACCAACGGAGCGCTCGAAGTCATTTGTCGCCTGCTCGATACCATCATCCGCGGTCTCGAGAATTCCCGATCGGGCGAAAATCAGGTACTGCTTGAGCGCACGCAGTCCCCAGGCGCTGCCCGGACCCGTCTGTATCTTGTCCGGGTCGAGCGAGCTAAAGACCTCGGTCCGCTTCTTCGCCCTTGTAAAGAGCACGTTGAGCCTTCGATGCCCGTTGGCGCCGTTGATAGGACCGAACCGCTGATACTGATTGCCCCTCGCGTCCGGGCCATACGTTGCGGAGATGAACATCACATCGCGCTCGTCACCCTGCACGTTTTCAAGGTTCTTGACGAAAAAGGGCTCGAACCCGCTGTTCATCTTTTCCTGATAGGCGAGCGCGAAAGGGTCAGCTCGCAAACGTTGATCCAACATCTCTTCGATGAGCTCTCCCTGCTCGAAGTTGAGAGTGACGACGCCCAGAGATTCGTCCGGCCTGCTCTCCATGTGATCCATCACCGCATCGACGACGATGGCAGCCTCGGGCGCATTGCGACCGTTCTCAAACACGCCACCTCGGACCGCATGGTACTTGACGCCGAGATCGCTGTGTTCGTGATATGCAGATGGGAAGATCACCAGGTCTCCCTGGTAGAACTCCTTGTTCGAGAATGCGATCAGGCTGTGGTGCCGCGAGCGGTAGTGCCATCGGAGGCGCCGCACCGGCTGATAGAGTGTACTGGCCACGTCCAAGATGCTCTCGCCCTCTTCTGGCACCGTTCTCGTTTGGTCATCCTCCTCCGTCTCGGCGTCGATCGCGGCGCGCTGAAAGAACGTAGTCGGCGGCAACTGTTTCGGGTCTCCTACAATGACCATCTGCGCACCGCGCGCGAGCGCGCCGACTGCGTCCTCCGGCTTCAACTGAGACGCTTCGTCCATGACGATCAAGTCGAAGGAGAGTTCGCCGGGGGCCAGGTATTGAGCGACCGATAGAGGCCCCATCATGAAGCACGGTTTCAAAGCGTGCAAAGCACGGCCGGCGCGGCGCATCAGTTGCCGAATAGGGATGAGTCGTCTCTGCTTGTTAATCTCATGGATGACCAACGCAAGGTCAGTCCAGGTACCGACCGGGCCGACCTGACTGCCGCAGGGGACCGGACGCCGGTCGATTATCGCCGCCGCACGTTGTCTGTACAGACGGATGCTCTCCCTGTCCAACTTGGCGAACTGTTTACGGATTTCGGAAATCGTCAACCCGGTCAAGCCCGAGAGAGCCGGCCGCTCTGCGAAAACACCGCGAGCCAGCGAATCATAGAAGAGAAACCGAAAGGACGGTACCAGGTGATCCGGATCCATCCGTCTTGCATCAGCGAGAGCTGTCAGCTTGGAAAGTCCCTCCTCCGCGCTCTGTGCTCGGACGCGAAGGAAGTGAACCCATTGAGGCAGCTGATCCCGGTAGTCGAGAGATCCGCTGCACACTGTCAGGCAGGCATCCAGCGACCCGGCAACTCCGTCTGCCGACCAGGTCGGCGACTTAGAAAGCGCGTGGATCGCTTCGACAGTCTCCTTCAGCGTTTCCAGGTTGGACGCGGTCTCAGCGAGCCATGAGCGAATCTGAGCAAGTCGTTCTCTTTGATTCTCAGAGAGTATCCAAGCGACCGCACTGGGGGGCAGCTCGGCTTCGTTGATGCGTGCTGCGAATCGATCCGCTTGCTCGATGGGCTCGAGATCAGTGCGCAAACCATGGAAACCGTCCCCAAGAAGACTTCGAAGGGTCTCCTGGCCATTGATGCGCGTGATCGCAGCCCGGTACCGGTTTGCAGTGTCCAGGGCCACTGGAATATCCGTTACCGGGGCATCTTCCCGATATCCGGCGGCTGAAATGCGTTCAATAATCGTTTCCACCGTAACGATGAAGGTCTGGAGCGTTCGCAACGCCTCCGATAAAGGCTGTGAAGCGGAACCCACGGATGGGACATTCGTCGAGACCGTCCGAATCGCCGCCTGGACACCCGACAGGGCCTCGCGGTGCATACTTTGCGATGCCAGACTGCTCCGTACGGCCTTGAGTCGATCCGTTCTCCCTCTCAGGAGTAACTCGCGAAACGGTTCAGCAGCACGTTCGTGCTCGGGAAGTCCCGTGAGTACCTGTTCGTACCAGCCGATGATCTGCCGGATTTCGCCCCAGTTGGTTTCAGTGCCCCTAAAATGAGAACCGAACGTATCCTGATAAAGGGACTCCCGATCGAAACGCGCTCGCCTCTGGAGGTACTCACCGAGGGTGCGCAGATCCCTTGCCATTTCCCGGCGAGGACGCTTGTTTCGACGAGCGGCAACCCTCGCATAAGTCCGCTTTGAAGCGCGGAAACTACTGCTGAAGAGAATTTGGAGAATGCCAGCGTTCTCCAGCGTCTTGGCGTGGTTAAGCATTTCCGCGGCACTGTCCGCGTCTGCAGCGGTGAGATCGAAGACCGAACTCAAATCGGAGGCTAGCGCGTTGATTCTGCCGCTCTCTTCCGCGGCACTTCGGAGGATCGGCGGTATCCCATCGCGTTCCAGGGAAGCCGAACGGAGATGCAGAACATCAAAGGGCGCATTCTCCAAAAGCCGAACACAGCACAAAAGGAACTCGATGGAGCCAAAGTCACACTCGACCTCACAACCCAGAAGAGACTTCATCGCCAACAGGGAACTCTGGGCTTCGGACAGCTTCAGGCATGCAGCCTTAAGGCCCAGGCGCAGGCGCCGCAGATCCGTGATCGTGCTTTCCAGCAGAGCCAGTTGTCCCAATGTCTCAAAGGCGTCGGTTAGCGCCCCAGTCGAATCAGTCGCCAGAAAGTCCTCGGCACTTACAGCAAACCGGCGGGCCACGTCGACGGCCCCACGAGCGGTCCTCACATCTTGTACGAATTGGCGAAGCTGCCCGAGAAGCTCGTCGTGGAGACAGGCCGCCAACAATCTTGGGCCTGCCATCGGCGCGTCTTCCGGCAGAGACTCGAGTACCGTCTTAACTCGATCGATCTCATCCAAGCGCCGGGCCAGCACGAAGCCGGGTTCTGCCTTGAGCTTCTCAGCGTGCTCGAGTATTGACGCAAGTATCCCAAGCGCACCTGCGAGAAGATCGAGGAGCCGCTCCTCCTCCTCAAACGACAGGGGCTTGCTCAACCAAGCCCAAGGGTGCTTGTCCAGTTCAGGACTGATCTCAAGTACTGCGGCCAGATGCTGCGCGTACACTGCCAGGAAAGCTTCTTTACGGGCATACTCCGCCCGAGTGAAACCGAGTGCATTTGGCACGTTCCCGGCCAGCTCACGCGTGAACGGCAGTTCACGCCTGTAGCGATCGCGCGCCCACACGATTTCAAAAACCGTGGCATCAAACGGCAGGATCCGTCGGTTGACCTCGGCGACGTATTGCGCCAGGAACTGCTTCTTCTCCTCAAGTCCAGCGAGCACGTGCTCGAGGTCTCTAGGCTCACGGAATGTTCCCTGCGCTTTGACACGGGTCGCGACGTCGTTGAGGAGCGCGTGCTTTTTTGTCTTGTTGCTGTGCAACTCCAGGCAAAAGATGCCGAGACCCGCTTCGTCCAAGCGCTTGCGGACAACCTGAAGGGCGGCCAGTTTCTCGGACACGAACAGAACCGTTTTGCCCTTCGTCAGGGCCGCTCCAATGAGGTTGGTAATCGTCTGTGACTTGCCAGTACCAGGCGGACCTTCAATGACGAGATTCTGGCCGCGCAGAGCATGGACCAGGGCGCTATGCTGCGAGCTGTCGGCGTCCAGAATCAAGAGCGGAATCTCGTGCTTCAGCTCGGGAGCGTCAATGTCGAACTCTTCGGCTTGGGTGACGCTGCCACTCTTTCGGCCCTCGAACAGTTCCTTGACCAGGGGGTGTGTAATGATCCCGGGCCACGTGCTGGGGTCCAGATCCCGGTACATCAGGAGCTTGCCGAAGCTGAGTAGCGTGAGGGTCACTTGGCGTCGGATTATCCACCGGCGCTTCTGGCGCAGCATCGGCCCGAATCGAGCGAAATACTCCTCGGGCATTTCGTCGTTGTCAAACGCCGGAATCTCAAGCCCGAAGTCGCGTCGCATCCTCTCCACAAGAGACAGATTCGTCGCGAGATCTTCTCCCGAATGCTCTATGGAGCACTGGAAGCCGTTTCCCCTTCCTGCACCACGGTCCAACGAAACAGGGACCGTGAGCAAGGGAGCGAGCCTCGGCTGTTGCGAATCGTCCGACTCATACCATTCGAGGAACCCGACAATCAGGTACAGCATGTTGGCCCCGGATTCTTCGATGGCCGTTTTGGCTGCGCTCCCTATTTTTCTGCTGAGCGTTTCGAGGTGCTCGACATAGTGAAGCACCGGCAGGGCCGCGTCATCGGTGCCCTCCGCAACATCGTCGAGATCGAAGGATATGGGCCACCCGATGGCCTTGGCGTGATCCACGGCGCTCGGCTTCTGCCCGACATGGCTGTCCGGTTCTGGAACGGGCAGAAACATCAACTTCTCGCCCTCGGTCAGGCGCCGATAGATAGCGCTCGGATTGGCGCCTACCACGCGCAGCGAGGACGCACTGGTGTGTCTAAAGTTCAGGAGGCGGTTCCTGCTGGTAAGGTCGAGAAGGCGCGTGCGAATCTTCTCCAGACCTGCCTCTGTGCTTCCGGCGAGGAACTCGGGGCTTAACTGCACCGCTGGGGTCGGATCGTCAGGCACTTCGCTCTCCTCGATAGATCTTCTGAGGCTGGAGGAAAGCGGCCCCCATTGTCAAGACCCGCTTTCGCCCGCAATGGGCTAGGGAGCGGCGGTTCTGACTTGGGTGAGGCGACCGAAGCCGCCCCGGCCATTCCAGCCCTTGAGTCGGCGCTCAGGCGCACCTCTGCTTTGCCCTGCGCCCCGCTCAAGTGCCTTCATTGTAGTCCATCTCCTACGGCCCCAAGACACCGAAACCTTTACCCGGACCCTCGGCCGAATCCTCGGCGACTCGGAAACCTACCCACCACCGCCCCCTCAGTCACTGCCCCTCTAACCGCCCCCTCCCCGATCCGTGCTACCATCCATTTCTTGGGCCTGTTTCTCGCCTTTTGAGGCCCCCCCAACGGAGCACCCACTGTGAAAGTATACGAAGGCAAGGACATTCGCAACGTAGGCTTGATCGGTCACGGCAACAGCGGCAAAACCTCGCTGGCCGCCGCCCTCCTGTTCACTTCCGGCGCCACCAACCGCCTCCTCCGCGTCGATGAAGGCAACACCCTCACCGATTTCGACGACGACGAGATCCAGCGCAAGGTCACCATCTCCACCGCCCTCGCCTTCCTCGAGTGGAAGCGCTCCAAGATCAACCTCCTCGACACTCCCGGCTTCAACATCTTCATCAACGACACCCACGCCGCCCTGGTCGCCGCCGACTCCGCCTTGGTCGTGGTCGATGGCGTCTCCGGCGTCGAGGTGCAGACCGAGAAGGTCTGGGAATTCGCCGCCCAGTTCAATCTGCCCGCCGCCTTCGTCGTCAACAAGCTGGACCGCGAGCGCGCCGATTTCGACCGCGTCCTGGCCAATATCAACGAGAACTTCGGCCGCACCGCCGTCCCCGTCCAGTTGCCCGTTGGCGCCGAGCGCGACTTCAACGGCGTCATCGACCTGGTCCGGATGAAAGCCTTCACTTTCGATGCCGACGGCAACGGTAAGGGCCAGGAGTGCCCCATCCCATCCGGCCTTTCCGCCGCCGCCGAAAAGGCCCACGACGCCCTAGTCGAGATGGTTGCCGAGAGCAACGATGCCCTCATGGAGGAATACCTCGACAAGCTCTCCCTATCTCCCGAGCAGATCCTCGAGGGACTCCGCCTGGCCGTCCGCGAGCGCAAGCTTTTCCCGGTCCTCTGCGCCGGCGCTCTCCACAACACCGGCGCCGACCTCATCCTCGATTTCATCTGCGACAACTTCTCGGCTCCCACCGATCGCCCCGCCGTTGCCGGCAAGATCGGCGATCAGGATGTCGCCCGTCCCGTCTCCGATTCCGAGCCTGTCTCCGCCTTCGTTTTCAAGACCGTCGCCGACCCCTTCGCCGGCCGCCTCTCCTATCTAAAGATTTACTCCGGCGTGCTCAAGAACGATGCCGGCCTCCAGAACGTGCGCAGCGGAAGCTCCGAGCGCCTGGCCCACATCGGCTGTCTCCTCGGCAAGGCCATCCAGCCGGTCACCGAACTGCACGCCGGCGACATCGGCGCCGTGGCCAAGCTCAAGGAAACTCTCACCGGCGACACTCTCTGCGACAAGGCCTCCCTCATCGCCTATCCGCCCGTCGCGCTTCCCGAGCCTTCCATCGCTTACGCCATTGAAGCCAAGTCCCGCCAGGACGAAGACCGCGTCGGCAACGCCATCCAGCGCATCCTCGAGGAAGACCAGTCCCTCCGCTTCTATCGCGATCCCCAAACCAAGGAGTTTCTCCTGGCCGGCAGCGGGCAGCAGCATGTCGAAGTGATTGTGAGCCGCCTCCGCAAGCGCTACAACGTCGACGTGGCCCTCAAATCGCCCAAGATCCCTTACCGCGAGACCATTCGCGGCAACGCCGACGTCCAGGGCCGCCACAAGAAGCAGACCGGCGGTCACGGCCAGTTCGGCGATTGCTGGATCAAGATGGATCCCCTCCCCCGCGGAGCCAAGTTCGAGTTCGTCAACGATATCTTCGGCGGCTCCATCCCTCGCAACTACATTCCCGCCGTCGAAAAGGGTATCGTCGAGGCCGCCGAGAAGGGTTTCTTAGCCGGTTTCCCCGTCGTCGATTTCCGCTGCACCGTCTACGACGGCTCCTACCACGACGTGGATTCCTCCGAGCTCTCCTTCAAGCTGGCCGCACGCAAGGCCTTCAAGGCCGCCATGGAAGTCGCGCGCCCCACCCTCCTCGAGCCCATCATGAACGTCGAGATCCAGGCCCCCGTCGAGTACGCCGGCGACCTCATGGGCGATCTCAACAGCCGCCGTGGCCGCATCTCCGGCATGGATACCCGTGCCGGCACGCAGGTCGTCAAAGCCCAGGTCCCCATGGCCGAGATGCTCAACTACCAGAACGACCTCACCTCCATGACCCAGGGCCGCGGCGTCTTCACCATGGAATTCTCCCACTACGACTTCGTCCCGCAGCTCCAGGCCGAAAAGGTCATCGCCGCCGCCAAGGCCGCCAAAGCCGGCGAGGAAGAAGAAGAAGAGTAGCTCCAACAGTGGGGCCAGGCTTTCCAGCCTGCGGACCCGATTTCCAGCGGGTCCACCGGCCCCAAGGCCGGCTGCTGGCAAGATCGGCGTGCCGTAGGGCGGACCTCCACGTCCGCGCCAGACCTCCAGCTCCGGCAAAGCTTCTTCATCTCGGTATTCCGCCGCCACGCCCCTCGCCCGCCCACCCCCCCCGCACCGTTTGCGCCTTCCCTCCACCTGGGTTAGCCTTGAAGTAAGAGGGGATGCAGGTGCCATGCCAGACAACAAAACTCAGCCCACCAAACTAAGTGTCGCCGCCTTCATCGATGCCCTCGCGGACCCGGCCCGCCGCGCGGACTCGAAGACGCTCGTCAGCTTGATGCAAAGCGCCACCGGCGAAAAGCCCAAGCTGTGGGGGCCCTCCATCATAGGCTTCGGCAGCTACCACTACAAGTACGATAGCGGGCGCGAGGGCGATGCGCCGCTGGTCGGTTTCTCGCCCCGCAAATCCGCCACCGTCCTCTACAACCTGATCGGCTCCAACGGCGCCCAGGCCCTGCTCGCCCAGCTCGGCAAGCACACCCACGGCAAGGGCTGCCTCTACATCAAGAAGCTCGCCGATGTGGACCAAGAAGTCTTGCAGGCCCTGGTCGTCAAATCCGTCGCCGCCGCGCGAGTGCGCCACTCAAGCTAAGCTGCCCAGCCGCGCCTCTGTTTCATCGCCCTCCCGATATCCGGGCGCAGGAAGCTTCAGCGCGCCATCCGATCCCACCCCCACATTTCCCGTTCCCCGCACACCCACCACCTCAATCTCCCATCCCCTCAATCACTTCCCAAGCCCAGCCATCTTAAACCCGCCACCCCCGTGCTAAGTCTTTTACAGGGACGGCTCGCCGCTACAGCCCGCCCCCGCCGAGCCACCCCATGTCTTCCCGATCACAGTTCGACGCCAATCGCCGCAACGCCCTCCGCTCCACCGGCCCCCGTACCCCCCAAGGCAAGGCCAAAGTCGCCCATAACGGTCGCCCCCACGACCTCTCCTCCCGCAACCCCGTCCTCCCCATCGAGAATCCCGCCGATTTCCAAGCCTTCCTCGACCGCCTCCGCGCCACCGACGACTGCCCCGCCGCCGCGCCGCGGAGCCCCACCGGGGAAAGCCAAACAGAGTTTCCCGAACGAACCCACCATGGAGCCCAATCCCCAACAAACCAAGCGACTTACTCATATGAAAACGAACCCACCGGATGCCCTTCAGCCACCCGCCTCCGAGCGCCGGTGCGCACCCTTTCGCCGGAGGCGGCCTGCCGCACGGCAGCGCCTACGCAGTCGCCCCCCAACGGAGCGCCCGTGCGCCAGAGTGCCGCGAGGTACCGCCGGCGGTCTTGCCGCCGGTGTTTTCAGCAGACAACCGAGGCGCCGCCGCCCGACGCAGGAGATGCCCGTGGATACGAGGCGCGTGCCGGCCGGCGAACCGAGGCGTACCTCACGGTACGTTGAGGGAGCCAGCCAAGCGCAACGAAGTAGACGCGAGCATATCGTGCGTCGCAACGCGCCGCCGGCCTGCCGCGCGGCAGCGCAATGGGTTATCCTCATTCAGTACCTCCTCGGAGGCTTGCTCCATCATGAAAATCACGAAAGCTGTCATCACCGCCGCCGCTCCCATGCAGCGCCGGCTCCCCCTGCAAACCCTTGTCGACCGCGACGGAACCGAGAAATCCGTCCTGGCCATCCAGATCGCCGAAGCCTGCCGCGCGCGCATCGAGGAGATCTGCATCGTCGTTTTTCCGGGCGACGAAGCCGAATATGCGGAAGTCGCCGGCGACCACGCGGCGCGCCTCACCTTCGTGCCCCAGCCCCAGCCGCTCGGTTACGCCCACGCGGTCTATTGCGCCCGCCAGTTCGTCGGCCAGGACCCCTTTCTCCACCTGGTCGGCGATCATCTCTGGGTTAGTCAAACCGAACCCGGCTGTGCCCAGCAACTGGTCGAGGCCGCCTCCGCGCAGGGCTGCGCCGTCTCCGCCGTGATGGCCACCCGCGAGAATCGCCTGCCCAGTTTCGGAGCTGTGGGTGGCCAGCGCGTCCCCGGCCACTCCGACCTTTACCGCATCCAACTGGTCCTCGAGAAGCCCACTCCCACCGAGGCGGAACAGCACCTCATCGTCCCCGGTCTCCGCGCCGGCTATTATCTCTGCTTCTTCGGAATGCACGTGCTTACGCCCACCATAATGGCCATCCTCGACCAGCACCAGTCTTCCGGAACCTGGGCCGACGCCGGCTTTTCCGCCGCCCTCTCCGAGCTGGCCCGCCGGGAACAGTATCTGGCCCTCGAGCAGCCCAACCGCCGCTACGACCTCGGTTCCCGCTACGGCATCCTGACCGCGCAACTGGCCCTCGCCCTCAGCGGACCCGATCGCGACGACGTCCTCTCCGAGTTGCTCGCCCTATTGGCCACGCGCGAGATGGCCTCGCCAGGAAGGTAGCCACCGCCCATGAGCGAGCTTACCGCCATCATCTCGAGCCCCCATCCGGAGATCCGCAACCGTTCGCTCGACGAATTCTGCGCCGCCGCGTCCCTCCCCGCCCTGCTCGCCGAGTGCCAGGCCCTGGAAGCCTTCCGCCGCTCCAGCGACAACCTCTACGAGCGCGTCCGCGCCCTCTTCTTTCTCTACGCCATCCATCGCTTCCATGTGCCGCTCAAACCCGGCGCGCGCGCCACGGCCCCCATCCCCTTCGCCGGTTACGAGTTTCTCCTCAGGCGCCGCTTCGAGGAGGCCATCGAAACCTTCCTCGAGAGCCAGTCGGCCGAAGGCCCCAGCGCCGCCAACTCCAGCGCCCTGGCCTCCGCCTATCGCGGCCTCGGCTTCCAAACCCTCGCCGACCAGGTTCGCCGCAGCGTTCGCTCCGTGCGCGGCAATCAGTGGATGTTCCGCACCGGCCACGCCGCCGATTATCCGCTGCAAGTTCGCCCGGAACTCCTCCAGCGTCCCAGCCCCACCGCGCCCTTTCCCATCCTCTGCGAGGCCACTCCCGTCCGCATGGATCTAACCCATAGCGCCTGGAGCGACATCTTCTTCCTGGGAATGGATTTCCCCGAAGGCGCCCGCGTCCTCAACGTCTCCATCGATCTCAGCGTCCGCGGCGCCAGCGACGCCCGCCCCAAGCCGCCCGTCGAGGCCTATTTCCGCGTCATCGATCAGCCCATCCTCCGTCTGGTCAGCGTCGACCTGCAAGCCAGCGCCGAGATCCGCACCGTCTCCGAAGTCTTCGATTTCGCCAAGGACTACCTGGGCCTCTTGAAGGCCGCCGTGATCGCCTCCGGCCTGGTTCCTCCGGCCATGGAGGGCGCTGGCCAGCCTCTCGAGCGCCTGCTGGCCCGCCTCACCGGCCGCCCCGGCCACGGCATCGAAATCGTCAGCCGCGTCAACGACATTCCCAAGGGTTCCCGCCTGGCCGTTTCCACCAGCCTGCTGGCCTGCCTGATCGCCGTCTGCATGAGAGCCACCAAACAGATCCGGGCGCTTTCGGGCGGCTTGATCGAGAGCGACCGCCGCCTGGTCGCCGCCCGCGCCATCCTGGGCGAGTGGCTGGCCGGCTCGGGCGGAGGCTGGCAGGATTCTGGCGGCGTCTGGCCCGGCATGAAGCTGATTCAGGGCGTCGCCGCCGCCGAGGGCGACGAGGAATTCGGCATCAGCCGCGGCCGTCTCCTTCCCTCCCATCACGTCTTCTCCCTCCAGGAGGTCTCCGCCGAAACCCGCCAGAAGCTTCAGGACAGCCTGGTCCTGGTCCACGGAGGCATGGCGCAGGATGTCGGTCCCATCCTCGAGATGGTCACCGAGCGCTATCTGCTCCGCTCCGGCCCCGAGTGGCTGGCCCGCCAGGAAGCCATCGCCACTCTCGACCGCATCGTCGCGGACTTGCAGGCCGGCGACGTCCAACGCCTCGGCGCCTGGACCCAGCGCAACTTCGATTTCCCCATTCAGACCATCATTCCCTGGGCCGGCAACCTCTACACCCAAACCCTAATCGAGCGCGCACGTGCCGCCATGGGCGACAACTTCTGGGGGTTCTGGATGCTGGGCGGCATGTCCGGCGGCGGCATGGGTTTCATTTTCAGACCGGGCAACAAGCCCGCCGCGCAGGATCTGCTCCAATCCATCATGAGCCAGACCAAGCGCCGCCTCGAGCGCTCGGTCCCCTTCGCCATGGAGCCTGTGGTCTACGATTTCGCCATCAATGAGCGCGGTACCCAGGCCCGCCTGCTCTCCGGCGATGCGGCCCTGCTCCCGCCCAACTACTACCCGCTCATGATCCCGCCCCTGCTCCGCCTCCCGCCGCATTCCCTCTCCGCGGTGCAGCGCGCCGAGCTGGGCCGTTTCGGCCTGGCCTGCCGCACCAGCCCCGAGTTGGCCGGCATGGTGCAGACCCTCTTCGATCATATGGTTCCGCGCGACGCCGAAGACGAGGGCCAGCAAGCCCACCAGCTCCAAAGCCTGCTTCGCGAGTATGGCTTCGATCCCGCCCAGCACGAGCAGATTCAATCCGATCTGCGCACTGGCCGCATCGGTCTGGGCCAGAACCGCCTCCCCGTCTCCAGCCGCATCGAGGACGTGGGTCCCTCCGATGTCCTGGATTCCACCGCCGGTCTTCCGGAACGTTACTCCCGCCTGGGGATGGAAGCCCTCTCCGCCGGCCTGGCCGCCGTGGTCACTTTCTCCGGCGGAGTCGGCAGCCGCTGGACCAAAGGCGCGGGCGTCGTCAAGGCGCTCAACCCCTTCTGCCGCCTGGGCGGCCGGCATCGCACCTTCCTGGAAGTCCATCTCGCCAAGAGCCGCCGCGTGAGCCGTCTGTGCGGCACGCCGCTCGCCCACGTCATCACCACCAGTTACCTCACCGACGGCGCCATCCGGTCGTTCCTCCAAGCCGAGGACAACTACCGCTACCCCGGCCCGCTATTCCTGTCGCCCGGCCGCAGCATTGGCCTGCGCCTAGTCCCCATGACCCGCGACCTCCGCTTCGCCTGGGAAGAGATGCCCCAGCAAATGCTCGACGAGCAGGCCCAGAAGGTCCGCGACAGCCTCCGCTCCGCCTTGCTCCGCTGGGCCGAGCAGTCCGGCGAGGGCAGCGACTACACCGCCAACGTCCCGCTCCAGTGCGTGCATCCCATGGGCCACTGGTACGAGATTCCGAACCTGCTGCGCAACGGAGTTCTGGCTCAACTATTAGCTGAAGTTCCCCAGCTCAAGTACTTGATGGCGCATAACATCGACACCCTGGGCGCAGACCTCAACCCGGCCCTTTTGGGCTGGCACATCGAACAGGGCGCGGCACTCTCCACCGAGGTCACCCCGCGCAACATCGAGGACCGCGGCGGCGGCTTGGCCCGCCTCGACGGCCGCGTCCGCCTCATCGAAGGCTTGGCCCTCCCCTTCGAGGAGATCGAGTTCCGCCTCTCCTACTACAACTCCGCCACCACCTGGATCGATATCGACCAGCTCCTGCGCGCCTTCTCGCTGACCCGCGCCGCCCTCGCCGACAGCGCCCGCGTCACCGCCGCCATTCGCTCCTTCGCCCAGCGCATGCCCACCTACGTCACTCTTAAGGACGTCAAGAAGCGCTGGGGCAAAGGGCAAGAGGACGTCTTCCCGGTCACCCAGTTCGAAAAGCTCTGGGGCGACATGACCGCCATCCCCGAGCTGGATTCCCGTTTCATGGTGGTCCCGCGCCAGCGCGGCCAGCAGCTCAAGGAACCCGCCCAACTCGACGGCTGGCTCCGCGACGGCGCCGCAGCCTACATCGAATCCCTCTGCGAGTGGGAATGATCCCCGCCCGCCCCATCCCGCCGCCCCAGCGGCCGCGCGATCCCCGCTCGTCTCCCGCCTCCGCTCCACCGGCCCGCCCCATCCCCCGCGCGACTGACCCAGCCCCCGCAATCCCCCGCCGCGCCAACGCCGCCGCCGACCCGCTCCCCGCGGCGCCCCACTCCATCCCCGGCGCGACCGACCCGGCTCCCGCCGCAGTCCCCCGCCGCGCCAACGCCGCCGCCGACCCACTCCCCGCGACGCCACCCCTCGTCTGCGGCGCGCCCGATCCAGCCCCCGCCGCAGTCCTCCGCCCCGCCCACGCCGCCGCCGACCCGCTCCCCGCCTCCGCCCCGGCCGACCCGGCCACTGCAGTCCCCCGCCCGGTCCAAAACCACCCCCTGGTACTCCCCCCCTCTAACCTCTTAAAGGCGCTTGACCGATTGATGACAGATGGGTTACAGTCGGTTGTTGCCGCTCGAGGCCCGACCGTCTACCGTCTAGTTCGGATAGGCATGCGTTGCATTAAGAGAACGTCACTTTACGGCGGGTTCCTGGCACTGCTCGGAGTGCTCGTAGGGTGCGTGCCGGAGGGGTCCCAGGCGCTCCAGCATTCCTTCGTTCCTCCCCCGCCCCGGTCTCCCGCGCCGGCCCCGAGCGCCATCGAACCTCCGCTGGTCGCGAGCCCGTTGGACCTCGACTCCGCCAGGAGCACCGTGGTCGTGCTCCAGGCCGCCTCCGAGAGCCGCCGCGCCGAGGCCCTGGGCCGCGAGGCCGACTGGCATCTCCAAGCCGGGCAGACCTACTACCGCTCCGGAGACGAGCGAGCCGCCCGCCTGGAGTTCGATCGCGCCACCGACCTGCTGCTGACCGCCCCGGATACCGAGGCTTTCCACGCCGTCCTCGATAGGAAGCTAGAAGAACTGGTCGACCAAGTCCATCGGCTGGATCTGGCTGGACTCGGCTCGGCGGATCTCGAGGAACCGGGCTTTGAAAAGCCGCCCCTCGAGGATCTTCCCCAGTTGACTTTTCCCGTCGACCCGCAACTGAAGGATAAGGTGCTCGAACAGGTGAAGGCCACCGCCTCGCAACTGCCGCTTCAGGTGAACGACGCGGTCCTGACCTACATCGACTACTTCGCCGGCGCTCGCGGCCGCAAGACCCTGATCTACGGTCTGGAGCGCGCCGGCCGGTATCGCTCGCTCATTCAGCGCATCTTCGACGAAGAAGGCGTCCCGCAGGAGTTGATCTTCCTGGCCCAGGCGGAGTCCGGGTTCCTGCCGCGGGCGGTTTCACGCGCCCGCGCCACGGGCATGTGGCAGTTCGTGCTGTTTCGCGGTCGCGAGTATGGCCTGACGCAGTCCGCCTGGTCCGACGACCGGCTGGATCCCGAGAAATCCACCCGCGCCGCCGCGCGGCACTTGCGCGATCTCTACCAGCACTTCGGCGACTGGTATCTGGCCATGGCCGCCTACAACTGCGGACCGGCCGCCGTGGACCGGGCGGTGGAACGCACCGGCTACGCGGACTTCTGGGAGTTGCGGCGCCGCTCCGTGCTGCCCCGGGAAACCCTCAACTACGTTCCCATCATCCTGGCCATGACCATCATTACCAAGAACGCCAAGGCCTACGGGCTGGGAGACCTGGACGCCGATCCCGCGCTGGCCTACGACACCCTCGAGATCTCCGCCCCCACCAACTTGCTGCTGCTCGCCGACCTGGCCGAATGCCCGGTCTCCCAGCTCCGCGACCTGAACCCGGCGCTGCTCAGGAACATCGCCCCCGCCGGCTGGCAGTTGCGAGTTCCCAAGGATTCCGGCCCGCAGTTGCGGCCGGCGCTGGAGGCCATCCCGGCGGCCAAGCGCTGCTGCTGGCGCGCGCACCGCGTGGGCGACGGCGAGGATCTGGCGGCCATCGCGCGCCGGTTTAGCGTCACGCCGGGCTCCATTGTGGCTGTGAACCGCGCCCTGGACGGAAGCCTGCGCTCCGGCGACCTGCTGGTGATTCCGGCCCTGGTGCGGGAACAGGCGGCGGCCCCGGCCAGGCGCGTCGCGCACAAGCCCGCGGCCCAGCGCAAAGCGCCCCCCTCCAAGACCGCCGCCGCCGCGCGCCCGAATCCGCAGCCCGTGGCTCACAAACCGGCCGCGACGGCGTACCGCGCCTCGAATCTCAAGCCGGCCCCCGCCAAGAGCGCCGCCCCGCAGCCCTAGCGCGCGCGCCGTTTTCGAACTTTTTTTCCGTTCGCTCTTGCCTTCCCCGCAAAACGAGTTATTCTATGGGTTGATCGCGATTGTACAGGAGGCATAGGAAATGTTTGATTCTTTCGAGCTCGCTGGGCATGACGAGCGAGACGATTTTGAGTACAACGACGAGCACATAGAGCTGGAATCGGAACTCGAAGAGTACGGTCTGGAAGGCGAAGGCGAAGTCCCGCCGGCTCCTCCCGCCGAACCAGCCGCTGCCGCTCCTCCGGCAGCCCCCGTGGCGGCCCCGCCCGCCGCGCCCCCCGCGCCGCAGAAGAAGCCTGCCAAGAAGGCTGTCAAAGCCGCGCCCGCGCCAGCTCCCGCGCCAGCTCCGGTCAAGGTGGAGGTGAAGCCGGCGCCGAAGCCCGCGCCGAAGAAGGCTCCCAAGAAGGCCGTTAAGAAGGCCGCGCCGAAGAAGGCCGCCAAGAAGGCCGCGCCGAAGAAGGCCGTCAAGAAGGCGGCGCCGAAGAAGGCCGCCCAAAAGAAGGCCGCCAAGAAGAAGGGCAAGAAGTAGGACTCCGCGGCTTTGTGCGGCGGTGAGGCGTCTGTGGGGCAGGTGGTCTGGGGCAGGCCGGCGGGTCTGCCCTCGTCATTCGCTCAGCACGGCGCGGCAACGCTGGTAGAGCTGCAGGAGCGCCTCCGCGTATTCTTCGGCCGTCCCGCTTGGCTTCCCCGCGTAGCCAGCCGAGGGCGCTCCTTTGCCGTAGCCGGTGGTGACGGCCACGAATTTCATCAGTTCCAGGGCGATCTCGTCCTTGCTGCGCGCCGGGCCGGGATGGGCGGTGTCGTCTTCCATCGGGAAAGCTCTCCTACGACCTAGCGTACCCTATTCCGATGCCTCTCAACGCACGCCGCCAGGTTCGCAAGATGCGGGGAGGCGCCCAGAGCCACCTGATCGAGGCGGATGACGGCGGCTTCTACGTCGTCAAGTTCAGCAACAACCCCCAGCACCGGCGCGTGCTGATCAACGAGTGCATCGGCGGCTCGTTCCTGCGCTACCTTCAGATCTCCGCTCCTCAGACCGCGCTGATCTCGGTCGGCCCGGAGTTCCTTCGGGACAACCCCGAGGTGTCCATCCAGCTTGGCTCGCGCACGGTGCCGGTGGAACCGGGCTGGCATTTCGGGTCGCGCTATCCGGAGCACCCCGACAAGCTGGCGGTCTACGACTATCTCCCCGACGCCCTGCTGAGCCAGGTGGCGAACCTGCGGCAGTTTCTGGGCATGCTGGTGTTCGACAAGTGGACCGCCAACGCCGACGGCCGCCAGGCCATCTTCTTCCGCAGCCGGGTGACCGAGTGGACCGCCGGCGGCGCCAGCGCCCGCCCGGCCTTCCTGGCCTGGATGATCGATCAGGGCTTTCTGTTCAACGGCCCGCACTGGGAGCTCCCGGATTCCCCCGTGCAAGGGCTCTACCACCGGCCCCTGGTCTACCAATCGGTCGCCTCGCTGGACGATTTTCAGCCCTGGCTGGACTTAGTGCTGCACTTCCCGGCGGAGGTGGTCGATGAGGCTTATCGACAGGTGCCGCTGCAATGGATGGACCAGGAGGAAGACGCGCTGGAAGAGTTGCTCGAAAAGCTGCTCGACCGTTCGCGCCGCGTGGCGGACCTGCTCGAGGATTGCCACCGCGCGAAGCCGTCGCTGTTTCCGAATTGGAAGTGAGAAGTTCGGTAGAATGAAGAGGCCCGGGATGCATCGCTTCATCCTTCATAACGACGAAATCCGCGAGGTATCCGACCGGGCGCTCTCGCCCGGACAGACCGGCCTGCTGGCGGGTTGGGGTGTTTTCAGCACGCTGCGCGTGGTGGATGGCGTACCCTTCGCTTATGAACGGCACTGGGAACGGATGAGGCGCGACGCCCACGCGCTGCGCGTTCCGTTCCCTTCGCAGCCCGACTCGATTCGCTCCCGGGTGCTGCGTCTGATCCAGGCCAACGCCGCCCGCAACGCCACGTTGCGCGTGGCCGTGGTGCGCAACCGCGGCGGGATCTGGCAGGGCGGGTCGGATCGCGAATTCGATCTGATCGCGCTCACCTCCGACCTGAAACCCTGGGGCAGCGGCGTGAGTTTGTCCGTGCAGCCCCAGGCGCGGCACGCGGCGAACCGGTTCCGGGGCGTCAAGATGCTCTCCTGGGCGCTCAACCTGACGATGCTCGAAGAGGCGCAGGAGGCGGGCTTCGACGAGGTCCTGCTGCTGAACGAGCGCGGCGAGGTCTGCGAGTGCACCTCGGCCAACCTGTTCGTCGCCCAGGGCCGGCAGGTGTGGACACCGCCGCTCGAGTCCGGCTGCTTGCCCGGCGTGACCCGCGAGGTGCTGCTCGAGGAGGTGCGGGTGGAGGGAATCCGGATGGAGGAGCGGACGCTGGCGCCGGAGGATCTCGAGCGCGCCGACGAGGTCTTCATTACCTCGACCACGCGCGGCCTGTTACCGGTGCTCTCGATCGAGGGCCGGCCGATGCGCCAGTCCGGGCTGACGCTGGTCCGGCTGCAGGAGGCGTTCCGTCGCTATGTGGACGCCTACGTGGCGCACGAGCGGGGGATTCCGTTGACCGCGGGAGGGGAGCGGTAGAGGAACCGCATGCTCATCGCTTGTCCCAGGTGTGGCAGCAGGAACCTCCGCTACGCGCGGCTGCACAGCTTCGCGGAGCGGTGCTGGACCTGGCTCGGAATCCGCCCGCTGCGCTGCCGGGATTGCCGTTTCCGCTTCGTCGACCGCACCTGGCGTCTCACGGACTGGAGGTTTGCCCGCTGCCCCCACTGCTGGAGAATGGACCTGGCCCTGTGGAGCGAGCGGGGCGCGCACGTCGGCATGTTCGCCGACTTGTCTCTGAGGCTGGGCGCCAAGCCCTACCGCTGCGAGTACTGCCGGATCAACTTCATCAGCTTCCGCCAGCGGCACGAGAAGTTCTCGTTCAAGCGCTGGAGCAAGCTGCGCAAGCCCGCCGGGGATGCGGGAGCCCCCCCGAGCGAGGGCGGCACGCAGCAGGACTAGAGCGCCAGTGCTTTCCGGGGATCGTGACGTGGCCGGCGATTCCGCAAGCCGAGAGGCGCCAGAGGCCCGGGATCGTCTTGGGGGGGGCGTGTGCCAGAAGTGGCCGATGCAGTTTCTTGATTTCGGCTCCGCAGCATCGTCGGGCCAGCGTTCCGGAACGATGATCGTCTCGCCAGGTCTGGCATATGGCCGGGAGCTCGCACAAGGGAGCGCCGCACTCCGGCAATCTCGACCAAAGGCCCACCGGTTGCGCCCGCGGCCAAGAAGACCGGGAGAGTCCCGAATTTCGCGGGCTGTCGCGGCAAAGTAGAAAGTTCCGGTTTCTGAAGATCACGCGGTCCGGTCGTTTTGGCGTTCCGGCCTGGCGAATTGGCGCCAATCGGGACTTCCCATTACGCTCGGACATCTCCGCTTTCGGCGACTTGACAGGCTTTTGGGAGGGATGATAACATTTTGGAGACTCCGCGATTAAAGGAGTTCAGGGTTGTATTTGGCACATTCCAACTAAAAGGGAGACACTCGTATGGAAGACAGAAAGAAGTTGGCGCTGGCCGCGCTTCTGGCGGTTCCGCTAACCACTAACGCAGTGGCCATCCATAGCGCGACTGCCTCGCATCATGTCAGGCAGCCGCTGGCAATCCACTCTACGGTCGGGGCAACCCAACCCCAGTACGCAGCGGCGTGCGGAATGTCCGGGTGGTGGTCATTTGCAATGACCGTGGGCGCCGCAGTGGTGTGCACGCCGATTGGAGGCGTCGGGGCGGTCGCCTGTTCGGTTGTCGCTGGTGCTTAGGTCGAGGATTCACACAGGCCGCCAAGCGCCAAGCGTGTAATAAATGCTGGATTTTCTATTTCGGCCGTTAGTCTTCTTCCGGCGACAGCTTGCGAAGCCCGCAAACTGGCTGTATGCCGGTGCCGCGCCGTGCGCGTGCGTCGCGATGCACGCCACGGCGTATTTCTTAATCACCAGGAAGACCTCCGCCCCGGTGATGAATGGCCTCGGAGCGCTCGGATACGAGGTGGCGGCAATGCGGTCGATTTGGTACTTCTTCTCGGTCGCCGGGTCCGCCTCGTACTTGATGACGTGGGTCGCCTGCGCGCTGTTTCTGATTTGCCTGGATATCGTATTTGGTAAAGACTCGCCACACCATCGCCGCCTTTTCGACCTGACTGGCTATGCGTTTTATTCACAGATTCCCTGGCTGCTCGCCATGCTGGTGATCGCGCTGACGTTCGAGCCGCCTCCTCTCAGCTTGGGCGGCGTGCTCGACCAGGGGATAATCATGGCCCGCGTGAACCAATACGTGCTGGAGATTAAGACCTCGTGGCCGTTTGTGGTCACGATGGTGTGCCAGTATTACTTCCAGGCTTGGCTTATGGGACTGATGGTGGTGTGCCTGGCCAGCGTGGCCAAGCTCTCGTGGACGCGAGCCATAGTCTATGGCGTATTGTTGTATGGCCTTTTCTTTCTCCTTCCGGCGGCGTTCCTATGAAGGCCGGCGTGGTGGTTTCGCCGGGAAAAGCGGAAGACGCGCAGGGCGGTGTAGGGCGGCTGTTGCGGCCGGCAACAGTGCTGCGATTCAACGCTCTGCTGGGTTTGTGCGGGCTGGTTGCGGGCGCCATCGCCGCCGGCGCCGGCGGCGCGCGGCTAGTGCCGCCGGCTCCGGTCCCATCGTCATTGGCGAGGGACTACTTTGGCATACTGGCGGCCAATGAGAGCGTATTGCTGTACCTGGCCCTTGGACTTCCGGTCCTGGGCATCTATGGAAATGTCGTCATCCTGTTCAACTGGTTTCGATTCGGATCCGATTGCGTAGCGATTATGCGGGGAAGCAGTCTGGATGTGGCCTACCTCCTGATCCACGGCCCCGTGGAACTGGCGGTTTTCACTTTGGGTTCGGCCGCCGTTCAAGGGGCGGCGTTGTGTGCCGTGGCTAGCTTGGTGTTTAGGAGGAAGTTCGAGTGGCGCGTGTGGGCTTGGCGCTACGCCATGGCGGCGGCGCTGCTGGTTCCAGTGGCCGCGCTGGAGATCCTCAGCAAATGGGCGCGCGCCGCAAGGCTCCCTTGACCCGCCTATGATCATTGTTGCACCCTAACGACGATGTCCAACCTCGAACTGGTCGGTCTGAGCAAAAACTACCCCGGGTTCACGCTCGGTCCGGTTACGCTGACGCTTCCCTCGGGCCGGGCGTTCGGGCTGCTGGGCCCCAACGGCGCCGGAAAGACGACGCTGCTGGGGAGCGTTTCCGCGCAGCTCCATCACCAAGGGGAAGCGCGCTGGCAGGGCGCGGCGATTACGGTCTCGAACTGGCGGCTCCGCGAATCGATCGCCTACGTGCCGGAAGCGCCGAATCTGTACGACGAGCTGACCGTCGCTCAGACCCTGCGCTTTGGCGAGGCCGTGTTCAAAAGGTGGGATCGCGAGCTGGCTCGCGAGTGGCAGGGCAGGTTCCAACTGGAGAGCAGCCAGCGAGTGGAGGAGCTTTCCAAAGGGATGCGCACGAAGCTGGCCCTCCTGGTGGGCATATCCCACCGGGCCGAGTTGCTTTTGCTGGACGAGCCCACCTCCGGACTGGATCCCGAATCGAGGAGCGAGCTGCAATTGCATCTTAAATCGCTGGTTGCCGATTATGGCGTCTGCCTGGTTGTATCCTCCCACTTGTTTGAAGACATCGAACTGGCGGCGGACGAGGTGCTGGTGCTTCGGGATGGGCAGATACGGTTTCACTCATCCATCGAACAGGTGAATCAAATGCGGGTGTATACGGTGGAGCGGCGCTGGGCGGATGGTCTCGGCGAATCGGACGGCGTTCTGGTCGCCAAGCGGATGCCGGACGCGGCCGAGATCGTCGTCCTCGACCCCGGCCGTCTGCCCTGGGAGCTTCGCGGTCTTCTGGAAAAGGCCGCATCGCGTCCGGCGTCGCTGCGGGAAGTCTACTTCGCGTTGGGCCGGCGGCCAGGAGACTGGAGGGGGTTATGAGAGCGCTGCTTCGAAAGGATGTGTGGCTGCATTGGAAGCACTTCCTGATGGTCTGTGCAGGGTTGATTTTGATGGTCCTGATGATGAGGCTGGCGCAGGCCAGGGGCGCGCATCCTCCGCGGGACGATGGCGTTTTGCTCCAGTTCCATCTCAGCATGGTCTTCGCGGCGAGTGTTCTGTTTAGCGAATGGCTGGTCGCCCAGGAGCGCGCGCGCCGCACCATCCTCTGGCTGCGGACCCTGCCGGTATCCGATTGGCAGATCGTCGGCTCAAAATTCGCGGTCTATCTGGCCATGCACTGGGGCCTGCTCCTGATCGGTACCGCGGCCGTTGCGCCCGGGTGGTTCAGGCGGTACCCGGTCGAGATCGTGCGTGGCCCGGCGCTGATACAGGTGTTCGGCGGGATGTTGCTCGGCTCCCGGCTGCTGTTGAACCCCAAGGTTGGCCTCGCGGGCGCGGCGATGGTCACCTTGGCCGCAACGATTCTGTACGGGGTTCTCGGCCTGGGGGCCGTTCCCGCCTGGGTCCTGGCGCTCTTCTGGAATGTTCCGGGCGTCCTGGCGGGATCCCTGCTGCTGTACGCCGGTGCGTTCTGGATCACGGCAATTCTGCTTTCCAGGCGGGAGACTCCGGAGTGGGCATCCTAGGCAATGGCGCTTTGCACTCCTGCGCGGAAATCTCCAGGATTGCCGCCGGGACAACCTGCGAGATTGTCTACCGCAACGACAACGGGGCAGTGATGGTCCTGCCCGCGGAGGCGGGCGGGATTCTACAGAGTTGCGATGCCTGGCGGACCCTCGCCGAGCACGCGCAGGCGATCGCTAACGACTATTCGAGCGCCCAGGTGGACGGAACGAGCGCTCCTGCGCCGAGCGTGGCGGCCATCGAGAGCGTTCTGGCCAATATGGCCGCGCAGGGCCTGCTGGTCAACTTGGATGAAGTCCGGGAGGCTATGCGACAGCCGGAGGGCGCCCCGCCCAGGATCGGGACGCTGGGAATTGTAACCTGCGATAGGCCGGCATTGCTGGAGCGCTGTCTGGGCAGCTTCTCCGAGAACGCCAGCCGGCATGGGCGCGACGTTGAATACGTTATCGCGGACGATTCGCGAGAGGAGGCCTGCCGAGGGGCGAATCGCGCCTTGGCGGGTGCGCTCGGCCGGAGACTGGGCCTGAGAGTTCGCTACGCCGGACGGGCCCAGAAGTGCGCCTTCGCCACCCGGCTGGAGCGGGAGTCGGGCGTGCCAGGCGATGTGGTGCGATTTGCGCTCTTCGGTCCCACAGGCTTCGCCGGCACGATGGGCGCGAACCGGAACGGCTTGCTTCTAGACTGCGCCGGGGAGCCGGTTCTGAGCACCGACGACGACGTGGTTTGCCGTCTGAGCGCGGCCGCGGAGGCCGGCCAACCCGCGGCATTCGCCCGCGACGAGGAACTGCTCGAATTCCGGTTTTATCCGACGCACGAGGAGGCGCTGGCTTCGAATGCCGCCGCCGAGGTGGATTTGTTTTCGCTTCACGAGCGCTTTCTGGGAAGGTACGGCTGGCAGTGCGCCGCGCCGTCCGCGGTAGCGGCTGCGAGCGGGATTCCGGCAGCATCCTCTTGCATCCACTTCGGGAAGAGGCGGGTGGTGGCCAGCTACACCGGGATCTTGGGCGACAACGCTTACGATAGACCTCTCGTCTACCTGTTATTGCGCGGGGTTTCTCGAACCCGGCTGCACTGCTCGGAGCGGGCCTATCGGGATGCCTACAAATACAGGCAGGTCATGCGCGCGATGCGGCGGCCGGTAATCGCGGACGGCATCTTTAGCACGGCCACACTCATGGGCCTGGATGCGCGTACGGTGCTGCCGCCGTTTGTGCCCATGTTCCGGAACGAGGACACGCTGTTCGGAATGCTGGCGCGGAGGTCTATGCCGGGGTGCCTGTTCGCGCACATCCCGTTTGCGGCGAGACACGCGCCGGAGCCCGCCAGGACGCACGAGAACGACGACGCGATCTGGCGAACTCCGGGCTGCACGACCTTTTGCGGGATACTCGCGGCAGCCATCGAGTGCGGCCCCGTGATTCCGCGCGGCGCGGGCGCCGCGGACGGGTTGGCGAGCGTGGGACGGCACTTGAAGCTGCTGGGCGGGCTGTCGGATCTCGATTTTCAAGGCGCCGTCCGGCCAACCCTCTTGGGCATGGCGGCCCAGTACGTCGACCTTATCGACGAGTCGCTGAATACTCATGCGGGCGAACCCGAGTACTGGGCGCGAGATACCATCAATCATCGAGGCGAAATTATTTCCGCTCTCCAGGATCGACACTATATGGCCCCCCAAGAGCTGCGCTCGGGACGGCAGCCCGCCGAAGCACTCGAATGCGCGCGGGGATTGGTCGCCAAGTTTGGGGCGCTGGTGGAGCACTGGCCCGCCCTTTTCGAATGCAGCGCCGAGCTCCGGCGGAAAGGAATGCGCTTGTCCGTGGACTGCGACGGGTGAGGACAATGGGCGATTTGACCTTTGTGATTCCCTGGTGTAACAGGCCGCAGTTGCAAATCGGCTTGCAGGAGAACTGTGAATTGTTCGCGTCGCTCGGCGCCCAGGTGGTCATCGTGAATGGCGGTGGATCGCTGGAGGACCTGGCGGGGATGCTCGCTCAAGCGGCGCCGCCGGATTGCGTGGTCGTGGACATGCCGGGAGCGGTTTTCAACAAATGTTGCAGTCTCAACGTGGGGGTCTATTCGAGCGCGACCGAGCAGGCGTTCCTGCTGGATGCGGACGCGATCGTGGGCCGGGAACTGATAGAAGAAGCACGCCGGGCACTCAGGCCGAACACCTTCATCGCGGTGCGGACCGCGGAAGAACTCGTGCCCGAGGCACACGCCGATATCCTGCGCGGGCTCGGGGCCCTCACCGGACGGCGCGTGATCACGGAGCTGACGTTCACCAACGGGCGTACGGCGGCCATCGAGTTCTGGCATGGCGTGAAGGGAAGATCTCTGAATGGGCTGGTTCTGATGAACCGATCAGACTACATAGCGGCGGAAGGCTGCAACTCCGGTTTGAGCGGCTGGGGATTCGAGGACCAGGACCTCCAGATTCGGTTGCAGGCCGGGCTGGGGCTGGAGCGGATCAGTCTGAGTTCCGCAATTCACATCACTCACGAACAGGAAGCTCCAGAGCTGAGGTCGGCGAATGAGGCGAAGAACATCGCAACCTGTTTTGCGAACTACGAGAATGGGAACTTCCTGGGCACGTACTCGACGGATATAGCGGAGTGGGCCCCTCGAATCGGCAGGATCGTTTACTGTGCCGGGCGGTGGGCGCCAGCCGGGGCCCAGACTGTGCCGGCCAACGGGTAAGCGTGCCGGTGGTCTGTGGGGCGGCTGCGCCGAGCCGCAAGCCGACCCCGAGGCCGGGCCTGGCCGGACCGGGAGACCTGGGGCCGCCGTACAAAAAAAGGTTCCAAGCGACCCGCAACGGCAGCTTGTCCGCCGGCCGGCATGCGCGGCCCGAACCTGGCATCGGGAGAGCGTCCCGGGCCTGCCCATGGCTCCCCGCGACGGCTATTGGCCGCCCCGGATCGTAGCTGCGGGCATCCTTAGACGCCATCTCCCGCGAAGCCGGCGCCTCGAAGCGGCCTTTCGCTAGCCCGCAGCGGCTGCCCCCTTGCAGGGACCACCTCTCCGGGTTTGTCGTTCCCGGCCTGCCTCTTCGACACCGCGCCCGACCGGCCTCGGACCCGTTTGGCTGCCGGCTCCCCTCCCCGCAATCCGCATCGCGGAATCCAGGGAGGCTCAACGCCCGCAGCCCGTTGCCCGCACCATCTGCCCGGCGCTCTCAACGGCGGCTCGCGCCTGGCTCCCCGTCGGGACTTTCGATCCCTCCGGCTCAACGCTCGGCCCGATTCCCCGTTGGAGAAGCTTGCCTCCGCGCACCACCCGATCTCCGTTCACTCCCCGCCCGCGCAAGCTTGGTAACTCTGGCGGACGGATCAACGCTCGCGGTTCGCTATGTCGCGCGGGGCTGGCTGTCCCACGAACCTCTTGGAACCAGATCCATGATGCACCGAAAGGGGCCGGGAGTCAAACCAAAAGGCAGACTACTCCCGAACCAGTTGGAGGATCATTCCGGTGTCGGTGGCAACCCAGAGGTTGGCGGCATCGGGAGCGGCCAGGATGGCGCGGTGGGCCACGGCGCGGTAGTCGACCTCCATCTCCTGCCAGTGGGAGAGGTCGTCGCTGCGGAGTATTTTGAGCTTGCCGGGAATGGGGGACCGCGGCAGCATGCCCGGCGGTTCGATGGCCGCCAGATAGGCGGGGCCTTGGGAGGGCAGGGCGATATCGGTCACGGCCCGGTCCTTCTGGCGGAAGACACGCTCGGTGTGGCCGGTGCGCCAGTCGAAGCGGAAGACCTCGGAGGGCCAGTCGAAGGCGTCCCAAAACTCGATCAGATTCAGGCCGCGGCCGTCCGGCGCCAGGCGGGCCTGGGTTACACGGCCGAACAGCGAGGCTTCCGTCACATGCCAGTGCGCGCCGCCATCGTGGGTATCCAGGAGCAGGGAGACGGAGGGCAACTCGCGAGGGCGGCTCTCCGGATCCATCCAATCGGGCACCCGGCGCATCATGCGTGGGCGCCTGCTCCAGCCGGCGATCAGGCCGGTAGTGGGATTGGCGAAGGCGATGCAGGCGTAAGCGGTGAAGTCATGGGTGGTCTTCGGCTCGTCCGCCACAGGGAGGTTGCGCCAGTGCTTTCCGCCGTCGCCCGATTCCCAGATCGACTTGCGCGCCCCCACCGCCCAGCCCCGGTTCCGATCCACAAAATGGACCCGCATGGCGCCGGGGAGGCGGGCCAGGCAGGTCCAGTCCCGGCCGAACTCGGTGGTTTTCCAAATGCCGCCGTCTCTCGAGACGAGCCAGCCCAGGCTCTGGTCCAGGAAGAACAGCGAAACACCCGGGCGCGGCAAGGCGAGCGGCGCCCAGGAGCGGCCGCCGTCCCGAGTGACCACTCCGGCCGGGTGGACCTTGTCGCCCTTGAAAAGGTGGCCGACAGCCATGCCCAGTTGGGGCGTTGGGAAGTTGAGGTCGAGAATCACCAGGCGGGAATTGTCGGCATCGTAGAAGTACTGGAGCCGCCAGTGTTCGGGCGGCGCCGCCGAGGCCACGCACAACCCCAGCAGCGGCAACAGCGCCCCGAGTGCGGCCCTGCGGGAACTACGAGCCGGGCGCGACCGGTCCGGAAGACAATACCAGCTCGACATGGTTGGCGGCTTCCACCGCGGTGGGGGCCATACGGGCCAGCACCAGGAGACAGCCGATCTGCTCCCCCACGGTGGAGATCAGCTCCATCTCGCTGCCGGTGTGCTGGTGCGGGAGCCGGTGCTGCACGTTGATCACGCCCACCACGCGATTGCGGGCAATCACGGGCGCCGAGAGGAAGGCCTCGAAGGTGTCCTCGGGAAGCTCCCGGAAGGTCTTGAAGCGGGAATCGGCGTAAGCCTCCCTGGAGATGGCCAGCATGCGCCGCTCGCGGGCCACCCATCCGGTGAGTCCTTCGTTCATGCGCAGGCGCACCTTGCCGATGGTGGCGGGATGCGGAGTGTTGGAGGCGCACAGCACGAGCTGATCGCTATCGATGAGGTAGATCAGGCAGGAATCGCAGGCCATGAACTCGACCATGAGGCCGACCACTCCCTGCAGGACCTCCTGCAAGCTCATCTCGCGCGCCATGAAACGGCTGATCTTCTGGAACAACTGGAGCTGCTGCTCGGTCCGCTGGAGGGCCGCCACGAGGTCTCTGGCCTTCGGCACGTTTTATTATCGCAGAAGCGGGGCGAGGCACGATATGCCCACGCCTGCCTCGTTGCGCTCGGCCGGCTCCCTCAACGTACGGTTTAGTCCGCCTCGGTTCGCCGGGCGCTACCGCGAGTGAGCGGCTGCCTGTGGGCGGCCCCAGGGAGCTTCCCGCGCGGCCATCAGAAGGAGCAAAAGAAAACGTGGAGCGCGCACCTCGCGCCACCGTTCTTCGCGCACTCCTCGACGGCTTTTTGTTGGGCATCTCGCGGTTCCGTGGAAGTCGCCCAGCCGACGAAGCTCCGATCCGCCGCCAGCGCCCCGCACTGCTTGTTAAAGGCGGTCCGCAAAGCGCACGCCTTGCCGCGCTGGGAACAGGCGTCCATAGCCTCTTTCTCGGCGCTGGCCCGGTCGCTCTTGCCCTGCGACCAGCCGGCTCCCATGTCCGCGGCACTGTAGGCGATAGCGCCCCAGGATATCGCGTGAGGCTGGGCGGGGGGCTTCGGCTGGTTCGACCCGCCCGTGCCGGTCAGCGAACACGTCGAGAGGGCGCTCCTGCAGGCGCCCCAATGCTGCTGGCAGACTGCCGTCGCACTAGCCGCAGCCTCTTTCTCGGTGCTGCCCGTCGCCACCTCAAAGTGCTGCGTGCCTTTGGCCTCCGCGATGGCGGCACACGTATTCTGGAACCGGTACACGACCTTGCAGTCGCTGCCGTACTTGTTGCACGCGGCGATGGCGTCCCGGTCGGCCGCCGCCCAACTCGCCCTGTTCTGGGAGATTCCCTGTCCGCCAGCGCCAACGGCGATGGCGCCGTATGGCGCGGGCACGTTCTGGTTATACTTTGCGCACTGACCCCCGCAATTCTCGCGGCATCCAAAGGCGAGACGCGCGGGTCCCAGATCGCACAGGCGAAAGCAATCGTTCAGGCACTTGTCGAACTGCCAGGTTGTCTGTCCGAGCGCGAGTCGCGGCGTCAACCCGAGGGCGATGCCGAGCAAGGCGAGGATCCACCCGCAACGGCTCCCGGACGCGCTCCCATCGAACGCGCAAACGCGTGTCGCGGCCGGCCGCCGCTCTTCACCGGGCGCCTGGCGCGATTGGAAATGAAACATCTTCATTCGTTCAACCTCCCGCTGCCTGTCGATTCCGGTATCGGCCGCCCCCGGCTTGCTGGAATCGAATCTGCGGTTCGCGAGTTCCACGCTGCGATCGGTTCAGCCTGGTTCAACCACAATACCTTTATTGGCCTCGCGGTCTACATGAGCGTACCACAAGGGGTTGGACTTCGAGCCGCCGAGGCTCATCTGGTTCTCCCGAATGCCCGCCCTGGAGTCTCGAGGGGGGCGTCCCGCTCCTGATTTGAAAGAGCACATCGTTTCCAGCGAGTCCGTTCCCGAACCCGTCTCGGGAACGCGATGGGCTGCGGCTGGCTGGCCGTCGCGGCGCTGGTTGGACGCCGCAAGGCCTGGTCCCACCGCTTCTCCTGGCGATCCGGCCGGCCGGAAGGCCGGCAGCAGGCAAGACTGCCTGCCCCACGACGGAGCATTCGCCCTACGCCACTTGCGCTTTGCCTTTTCCGCGGTAGGCTTATAGTATAGAAGGGATCGCAGTGCGCACTGTGGTTGGCTATCCCAGGAGAGATTCGCGCGACGGAGACAAGCTGAATGTGGAATAAACGTAAGGAAGAAGACCCCGCACCGAGAGTGCCCGCGACTCCGGCGCCCCCGGCGGAGGCCGTGCGGGAGGCTCAGGCCGCGGCGGCGCCCGCCCCACCCAGCCGACTGACGGCCCTGGAGGCCCCACGCGGCGTGGCGGCGATCGGGAAATCCGTGATCATCAAAGGGCAGATCCTCAGCCGCGAGGACCTATACCTGGACGGCGAGATGGAAGGGACGGTGGAAGTCCCGGAGCACCGCCTGACGATTGGCCCGCACGCCAAGCTTCAGGCCAGCATACGCGCCCGCGAGGTGGTGGTGCTGGGGGCGGTGAACGGGAATGTCGAGGCGTCGGAGAAGATCGATCTTCGCAAAGACGCCAAGCTGGTGGGCGACATCAAGACGGGTGGGATCATCATCGAAGACGGCGCCTATTTCAAGGGCAGCATCGACATCGTAAAGGGCGTCGCCGAGCCGGTTGTCAGGCCGGCCACGATCGCGCGCCCGGCAGTGTCGTCCTACGCGTCCGCCGCGGCATCGCCCATCGTGACGACGACCCCGACGGCCGAGCCCAGGCGCTAACGAGCGAGGTGGTTTTGTTCAATGGTCGCTGGAAGCCTCTGACGCGAGCCGATCCGGGCGGCGGCTCGCGCGTGGCGCAAGTCCCGCCGTCGGGGATTCAGGCGATGGTTCGCGGCTCGGGCCGCCGGTCGAGCCAGCCTTCCGCGTACACGCGCCACAGCAACGGGATCGAGCAGTTCTTCGACCAGATCCGGAGCGAGCCGGGGCTGCGTATCCTGGACCTTTCCGGAGCGTCGCAGGCCAATATCGCCTTTATTACCAACCTGGGGCACAAGCTCTATTCCGAGGATCTCTTGCAGAGCCTGGACCTGGCTTTCGGCGATGGAGACTTCTTCGCCAACCAATTGGAGCCGGGCCGGGCGGCGGCCTTCCTGGCGCAAAGCCTGAATTTTCCCGACGAAGAGTTCGACGGCGTGCTGGCCTGGGACGTTCTGGAATACCTGGCGCCCCCGCTGCTGGCGGCGGCGGTGGAGCGGCTGAACCGGGCCATGAAGCCGGGGAGCGCGCTGCTGGCCATGTTCCACGCCGAGGAACGGGCGGAGGCGATCCCGGTGTACTATTACCGGATCTGCGACGCCAGCACGCTGCTGCTCACCTTCCGCGAGCAGCGGCGTCCGGCGCAGTACTTCAACAACCGGGCGGTGGAGCGGCTGTTCCAAAGCTGCGCGGCGGTGAAATTCTTCCTGACGCGCGACGCGCTGCGGGAAGTGATCGTCAGGCGGTAGGGCGGCCCGGACGGGATACACTCGATCGTTGAGAGGGAGAACCATGAGAAGCATGTTCGCAGGGAGCCTCGCGCTGGCTGTTCGATCGGCTATTCCAATCGTGGCGATGCTGGCCTGCTCGTGCGGGACGCACGGATTCGTGGCTGTGCTGATTGACGCGGCAACGAAGAAGCCGGTCCCATCCGTCAGAATCATACTCGCGCCCAAGAAGGACTTGCAGGAAGAAGGGAAATACGAGTGCACGATCAACACGGCCCTGACGGGAGTCAGTAACGAACGCGGCGAGGTCCGGATCCCGAACCTCGGCCCGGGAGAATACGTGGTTTTCCAAAGTCTGCCGGGGAAAGTCACGATCATGGACGGAACCGTGGTGACTTGGGGTGGTTCCGCCTCCGGATACAACCTCTCGCTCGGATCCGTGGTCGCCAAGAAGGGTGCATTGGTGGTCAATCACGCTGGTCACCTCGCCCTCGCCAACGGATACATGGAGGCATACCCGCCGTTCGGGGTATTAGGGATCAGCACCACGGCGGAGGGAGCGCTCCTGACGGTGCACGTCCCCGGCCCCTGGTTCGCTCCCTCGAAGATAGAGATCAACCCCGCTCCTCCCGAGCCCGCTCCGCCGCAGGGAGCGCCGAAGAGCGGTCAGTGATTGTCGCCTTGGGAAGCAGCGCGTTCGGTTAAGTTTGAATTCGGCCGCCGATAGGGGACGCTGCAAACCCTCTGGCAGGCCGTTCTGGGCCTGAATGGCGTACACTCTTACGTTGAGAGGGAGAACCATGGGACGCATTTTCGCAGGGAAACTCGCGCTGGTTGTTCGGTCGGCTGTTCCGATCATTGCCATCCTGGCTTGCTCGTGCGCGGTGCCCACCTGTGCGCAGCCGCAGAAGCAGTCGCCTCCCGGATTCCTCGCTGTGTTGGTTGACGCGGCATCAAAGAAGCCGGTCCCATCCGTCAGAATCGTCCTCGCGCCCAAGAAGGAGGGGAAACTGGAATGTACGATTGACACTTCCCTCACTGGAATGAGTAATGAACGCGGCGAGGTCCGGATCCCAAATGTGGGACCTGGAGAATATGTGGTGTTCTACAGCCCATCGGCAAGTCTGTATCCAGGATTGAACGCAAAGGTCGTGAACTACGACGCGGAGACCGGTCAGCATCGTGGTGACATCGACAATCTGGAGGCCATTCGCGGTTCGCTTGGTCGCATGATGGCGCCGAAGGGCGCGATCAGCTTTGGTGCAAATCGTCATGGCAGGTTGGTCGTTTTGAGCGGATACATGTTCTCCTTGGACTTCAACCTCGCAATGATCTTCGTCTCGGAGGGGGAGTTTCTGAAGGTAAGGATACCTGGCAGCGGACATGACCCACAGAGAATAGAGATCAGGACCGATTTTCCCCCGCCCAACCCGCCGCGGGGAGCACCAAAGAACAGCCAGTAATGCCCACCAGGGAAACAGCGCGGCCAGTCGAAGCCGGAGCCGGCCACCCAAGGGCAGGCCTCCGCGCTGCGGGATGCGAAACCTGAAGGGCGGCTGGGCACGGCGACCCAAAACGCGTGGGTCTTAGCGGCGCGGAACCGGTATTGTGACTTCGCCCACGTCGATTGTGGGTCCGGTGCCTTTGCTGACCCGAATAAGCAGGGGGTTTCCCCTCTTCCCGAGGACGGAGGAAGGGCCTACGTCCAACAACAGCTGAACTGCCACCACGTACTCGCCTTCTTCGAGCCCCTTGCACTCGAAGGAGAAGGTTCCCTTCGACCCCTTCGCGGGCATCGATATCTTCGGCAGGTTCGAGTCGACGAGGAAGCGGTTCCTGTCATCGCTGTGGATCTTGAAGGTTTTCCCTGGCCCGGAGGGAAGCACCAGTTGGAGATACGAATCGCTCGCAATCAGCTCCTTCGCTTCCGCGAGATTGGTGATTACTCCCTTGATGGTGACGGAGTGCGGCTTCGCGTCGCCTCCGAGTAGCGCCCCCGCGACGACGGTCAAGCAACCCACTGCGCAAACGGCGACAATCCTGGTCCGCATTCAACCCTCCCTTGCTGGAAACTGACGATTATAGCTGAGGCGTCATCGCGTCGCGGTCGCCAGCGCACAGGTTCCTACCGGTAGCGACCGCAAAGCTGGTTCCAACGGATGCGCAGGAGGTCCAGGAACATGTTGAGGCTGTCGCGGAACATGCTGACCTTGGTGCCTTGGGAGTGGCTCCAGCGCACTGGGACCTCAATCATCTTGTAGCCTAGCTTACGGGCGATGAAGAGCACTTCGGCGTCGAAGCCCCAGCGCTCGATCTGCTGGCGGCGAAAGATTTCGCGCGCGGCGGCGCCCTCAAAGAGCTTGAAGCCGCACTGCGTGTCGGCGAAGGGCAGGCCGGTGGCCAGGCGCATCAGGAGGTTGAAGATGCGGCCGGCGGTCTCGCGGAACCAGGACTGATGGAGGGCGATGAGCGAGCGGTCGAGGGCGCGCGATCCGATGGCTACGGCGGCCTGCTGGGCGCGGGCGGCATCCAGCAACTTGTCGAGCTCGCCAATGGGCGCGGAGAGGTCGGAATCGGTGAACAGGACCCACTCGCCGCGGCTCTCAAGCATGCCGTGGCGCACGGAGTAGCCTTTGCCCCGGTTGCCTGGATTCTCAAGCAGCCGGACGCCCGGGTGCGCCGTCTGGAACTGGGAGGCTACGGCGGCGGTGGAATCCAGGGAGCCGTCGTCGACTACCAGGACCTCCGCATCCGGCCAGCCGCGCGCGGCCAGGTAGGACACGACCGCGGCGAGCGTGGCGGGGAGGCGGGCTTGTTCGTTGTAGGCGGGGATGACGATGGAGATGAAGGGCAACGGAGTCCATTATAGCGGTGGGCGGCGGCGGTTGGGTCTATAATCGGTGATTACCATGCGGAACACAGACCAACACCAAACACCATCGCGGCCAGGCGCGACCTGGACCTGGAAAACGTTGCCCGGCGGGCCGGCTGCGCCAGTCATCCTGATGGCCGGCTTACTCTCGGCTGCCCTGTGGGGTGCGCCGCAGGAGGGCTCGACGGAAGCGCTCCAGAAGGCCTGCGATGGCGGCGACGCCGCGGGTTGCTTAAACCTGGGCATGAAGTACGCCAATGGCGAGGGCGCGCGGAAGGACGATGCCAAGGCGGTTCAGTTATTCCAGAAGGCCTGCGACAAGGGCAACGCGGAGGGATGCCTGAACGCGGGTGTGGGCTACACCAACGGCTGGGGCGTGGAGAAAGACGACGCCAAGGCTGTCCAGCTCTACGAGAAGGCCTGCGACAAGGGCAGCGCGGATGCCTGCAGCAACGCGGGGGTGGTCTATATCAAGGGGCAAGCCGTGAAGCAAGACGCCGCCAAGGCGCTACAGCTTTTCAAGAAGGGCTGTCAGGGCGGCATTGCAGGGGGCTGCCGCAATGCCGGCAGGATCTATGCGAACGGCGCGGGCGTGCCCAAAGACGATGCCAAGGCGGAGGAGTTCTACCAAAAGGCGCGGGAGCTCGACGCCAAGTAGTTGTTGAGCTGGGGAGCGGCTCCTTCGACGCTACAATGTAGAGCGGAAGCCGGTCCTGCCTCAAGGAGAATCAGCTTGGAACCAGAGTTATTGAAGCAACGCCTGGAGCGCATCCGAGAAACCAATCGAGAGCGGCGCGGCGCCCGGTCTTGGTCCGAGCGGAAGGCGCGAGGGTGCGCGCCGGCTCACATTGAGAAGATAGAATGTAAATCCACGCTTTCACTGCGATAGCCAACATTTTCTTACTTAAGCATTGCATTCGCCGCTGCGATGGGTCTATACTCTCCTCAAAAGGAGGGCATAGAAGTGACTCCATACAGGATCACTGTTGTTATTGCGACCGCATTCGTGTTGTCGGCTACGATGGGTTGCCGAAAAGTCGGCCGGCCGCTGGCGCTGCCAAACACACCAGCTTTGCCCAAAGACGTGCCCCAGTGGTCAGCACCCGCATATCTCTACTCGCTTGAGGACTACAAGCGCGACGTTGGAGTTTACTACGATACCGCGAAGGACGAAAAAACCAGGAGCGCCGCGCGGAACAGCATAGCGTGGGGCCTGATGGGCGCCATTGACGACGTGTACAGCGTTTACTCCGCGCATCTTTTCGAGGGCAAGGGCGCCGTCGCCGCGATTGGCGACGTGGCGAGCCTGGGGCTTACAGCGGCGGTGTCCATCGCCCGTCAAAATGCCGCCAAGACCCTATTTGGCGCATTGGGAACGGCCATAACCGGCGTCAATCTGTCTGTCGACAAGAATTTCTTCGCGCAACAGACTTATCAGGCAATTGCGCTCGCGATGGAAACGCGGCGCACAACAATCTACGCCGAGATTTCCGATTCGCTCGCGAACAAAACTACCGTCGATTATCCGCTGTCCGCCGTGAAACGGGATTTGATCTTGTATCTCAATGCGGGGTCTCTCCCCGGCGCGCTCCAGGAGCTCCAGAAGGAAGCTGGGGCTGCCTCGCAAGAGATCAACTCGAAGACCAAGCCCGCCGGGGCGCCCTCCGCACCCAAGAATCTAGCGATAAACCTCCTGCCGAGCGACGGTAATGGGCAAGGAACGGTGGCACCGGTTAAGCCAGGTGGTCCATACGCAGCGGGAACGGTGGTTACGCTGACCGCGAAGGCGCAAGACGGCTCGGTGTTCGCGGGGTGGTCAGGCGGCGCATGCTCGGGAATGGAAAACCCCTGCACCTTGACGATGGACGCCGACAAGACAGTGAAAGCGACCTTCAACCTCAAGTAGTGGCCGGCAACCAAGACTGGAACTGCCGCAAGGAACTCGCGGCGGGAAACCTCCTCTTGACGCGCAAGAATACCGCGGCGTGCACTACCGCTATAATGTAGAACGGCACGGCGTCCTGCCTGGAGGAGAACCAGCTTGGAACGAGAGTTATTGGAGCAACGCCTGGAGCGCATCCGCGAGATAGAAGCTCTGGGATATCGGCCCTTCGGCCAGCGGTTCGAATTCACGCACACCATACCGGAGATCCGGGCGGCGTACGACGCTAAGACGGCCGAGGAGCTGGCGGCGCGGGTTCCCGTGCGCCTGTGCGGGCGCATCGAGACCATACGGCGCATGGGAAAGGCCGGGTTCGCCCACTTGCAGCAGGGCGGCGAGCGGTTGCAGATGTACGTGCGGAAGGACGCGGTGGCGGAGAACGATTTCCAGCTTTACCAAGGACTGGATATCGGCGACCTGGTGGGCGCGGAGGGCTATCTGTTCCGCACCCGGACCAACGAGCTCTCGGTACACGTGGAGCGGCTGTATTTCCTGGCCAAGACGCTGCTCACGATGCCCGAGAAGTGGCACGGGCTGGAGGACGTGGAGATCCGCTACCGGCAACGGTATCTGGATTTGATCGCCAATCCGGAGGTGCGCAAGGTGTTTGAGACGCGCGCCAAGATCATCGGCAGCTTCCGGCGGCAGCTCGAGGCGCGCGGGTTCCTGGAGGTGGAGACGCCCATGATGCAGCCGCTGTATGGCGGGGCGGCGGCGCGGCCCTTTGTCACGCATCACAACACGCTGGACATCGACCTGTACCTGAGGATCGCGCCGGAGCTGTACCTGAAGCGGCTGGTGGTGGGGGGCCTGGACCGGGTCTACGAAATCAACCGGAACTTCCGCAACGAGGGCATCTCGACGCGGCACAACCCGGAGTTCACGATGCTGGAGTTCTACCAAGCTTACACGGATTACCGGGGGCTGATGGATTTCTCCGCGGAATTGCTGAAGCAGGTGGCTCTCGACGCCACGGGCGGGACGGTGGTGGAGTACCAGGGGCTGACGCTGGATTTCGGGCGGCTGGAACGGCTGAGCATGCGCGAATCCATCGTGCAGTTCTGGAAGGGAGCGGACCGGCCCGCGCTGGAGGACGTGAAGGACCCGGAGTGGCTGAAGCGGCACTCGACCAAGGCCAGCCCCGGCGCGGCGCTGGTGGATCTGTTCGAAAGGATGGTCGAGGGGCAGCTTGTACAGCCGACTCTGATTTACGATTTCCCCATCGAGATGTCGCCGCTCTCGAAGAACAAGGCGGAGGAGCCGGCGTTTGTGGAGCGCTTCGAGATCATGGCGGCGGGCATGGAGCTGGCCAACGCCTATACCGAGCTGAACGACCCGCTGGAGCAGCGGCGCCGCTTCGACCAGCAACTGGCGCTGCGCGAAGAGGGCGACGAGGAGGCCCACCAGATGGACGAAGACTTCCTGCGCGCCCTGGCCTACGGCATGCCGCCCACGGCCGGCGAGGGGATCGGGATCGACCGGCTGGCCATGCTGCTCACCAACTCGAAATCCATCCGCGACGTGATTCTGTTCCCGCTGCTGCGGCCGGAAGGGCCGATCGGACTGGCCGAGGAACTCCGCGCGGCCGATACGCCGCGATGAAGCCCTCCACCACCGGTTTCGAATTGTTCGTGGCGCGCCGCTACCTGCGGGCCAAGCGCAAGCAGGCGGTGATCTCGATCATCACGGTGATTTCGGTGCTGGGCGTGGCGGCGGGAGTGATGGCGCTGGTGATCGCGCTGGCGATTAACAACGGCTTCCGCAACATGCTGCAAGGCAGCCTGCTGGGCGCCTATGCGCACGTGAACGTGATGGAAAAGGAGCCCGGCCCGGGCATAGAAGACTGGCCCGCGACGATCGCCAAGCTACGGAAGTTGCCGCACGTCGTCGCGGCGTCGCCGGCCCTGTACGGGCAGGTGTACCTGATCGGGGCCAGCCCGGACGGCGCCGTGCTGAAGGGCATCCAGACCGAGGCCGAGGTCAAGACCAGCGACATGCTGCGGACCCTGAAGGCTGGGTCGCTCGAGAACTTGAAGGCCAACGCAGGATTGCCGGGCATCATCCTGGGCACCAAGCTGGCGCAGACGCTGGGGACGACGATGAATGGCGTCATCAAGGTGATCTGCCCGGATCGGGAGATCACGCCGTTCGGACCCCGGTCCGAGGTGTACCGTTTCCGGGTGGTGGGGCTGTTCGAATCGGGATTCTACGAGATCGATTCGGCCTGGGCGTTCACCTCGCTCGGCTCGGCGCAGACGATCCTGTCGGTGGGCGACGTCGTCAACAGCATCGAGCTGAAGCTGGACGACATTTACCGCGCGCCGGAGGTGGCGCGGCTGGCGGATCGGGCCACGGGGCCGCGCCTGGCGGCGCAGACCTGGATGGAGCAGAACAAGCACATCTTGAGCGCGCTGAATATGGAAAAGGCGGTCACCTGGGTGACCATCGGGCTGATCGTGCTGGTGGCCGCGCTGAATATTCTGATCACGCTGGCGATGATGGTGATGGAGAAGTACCGCGACATCGCCATTCTGGTTTCGATGGGCGCGCAGGCGGCGCAGATCCGGCGGGTGTTCCAGTTTCAGGGCGTGCTGATCGGAGCGGTGGGGACGGCGCTGGGCCTGGCGGCCGGGCACACGCTGAGCTTTCTCGCGGACAAGTACCGCTGGATACGCCTCGACGAAGAGGTGTACCAACTGAGCTATGTGCCGTTCGACCCGCGCTGGGTGGACAGCATCTGGATCGCGGCGCTGGCCATCCTGATCAGCTTCGTGGCGACGCTGTATCCGGCGCGCGCGGCCAGCCGCATCGCGCCGGCGGAGGCGCTGAGGTACGAATAGTGGGCGGCGGCGAAGAGGACAAGCTAAAGCTCGTCCCACACTATTGCGACGTGAGTTTGCCGGTGCCGATGGACCGGGCGTTCACTTATGGGCTGCCGGAGACGCTGCGGCACAGGGTGAGGCCGGGATGCCGGGTGCTGGCGCCATTCGGGTCGCGGAAGCTGACGGGGATCGTGTTGCGGGTACACGGCGAGGCCCCGGAGGGCGGGGCGCGCGACGTGCTGCGGCTGCTGGATAGCGTCCCGGTTCTCGACGAGGAAATGCTGGCGCTGGGGCGGTGGATCGCGGGTTACTACTGCGCGCCGCTGGGCGAGGTGCTGCGCACGATGGCGCCGTCGGCGGGCGAAATCCGGCAGGGGAAGGTCTACTCGCTCACGGACAGGGGGCGCGACGCGTTGCGGCAACTGACGCTGGGCGCGGAGAGCTCGGTGGATCCGGCGGTGGAACTGATGCGGTTGCTGGAATGGCGGTCGCTGTCGGCCGGCTATCTCCTCAAACACAACGACGCCGCGCCGGGGCTGATCCGCGGGCTGGAGAAGAAGGGTTTCCTGCACGCCGAGGACGTGGAGGCGCAGCGGGATCCGTTGCGCGCGCCGGCGGCGAAACTGCGCGTCTCGCTCGAGCAGGCGCCACCCGAGGGAAAGTACAAGAAGTCCGAGCGCGAGCTGCTGGCTTACCTGGAGCTGCATCCGGGCACGCACAATCTGAAGGATGTGGAGGGCGCGGTGGCCAACGCCGGAGAGGCGGCGCGCGCGCTGGCCCGCCGGGGATTGCTGGCGCTCAAGACCGAACTCTCGCCCGTCTCGACGCAATTCGCGCGCCCGCCGCACGTGCTGAATCCGCATCAGCAGCGGGCCTTCGACGAAATTCGCGCGGCCATGGAAGCGGGGCAACATCAGCCGTTCCTGTTGCAAGGAGTGACCGGGTCGGGCAAGACGGAGATCTATCTGAACGCCATCGAGGCGGCGCTGGCGGGAGGGCGGGGCGCGCTGATGCTGGTCCCGGAGATTGCGCTGACGCCGGCCATGGCCGGGCAATTCCTGCACCGTTTCGGAGACCGGGTGGCGATTCTGCACTCGGCGTTCGGCCACTCGGAGCGCGCGGAGCAGTGGCGGCGGATACGCGCGGGCGAGGCGGGCGTGGTGGTGGGGACGCGCTCGGGTGTGTTCGCGCCGGTGGGCAAGCTGGGGCTGATTATCGTGGACGAGGAGCACGATCAGAGCTACAAGCAGGAGGAAACGCCGCGCTATAACGGACGCGACCTGGCGCTGGTGCGCGCGCAGGCGGCAAGGGCCTGCGTGGTGCTGGGGTCGGCCACGCCCAGTCTCGAGAGCCGTTACAACGCGGCGCGCGGGAAGTACAAGCTGCTGGAGCTGCCCGAGCGCATCGAGCAACGGCCCATGCCCCAGGTGGCCATCCTGGACATGCGGACCGAGTTCCTGGAGACGCGCAAGCAGAGCACGTTTTCGCGGCGGCTGATCGAGGCCATACGGGCGCGCCTGGCGAGCGGCGAGCAGACCATGCTGCTGCTGAACCGGCGGGGGTTTTCGAGTTTCGTGGCCTGCCGTTCCTGCGGCGAGCGGGTGCAGTGCGCCAACTGCGCGGTCACGCTGACCTACCATCGCCGCGAGCGCCGGCTGCTGTGCCATTACTGCAATTACGCCGAGCGCGTTCCGACGCACTGTCCCAAGTGCCACAGCGAGCACATACACTTCCTGGGGATCGGCTCGGAACGGGTGGAAGAGGAGTTGCACAGGGAATTCCCGGCGGCGCGGGTGGCGCGCATGGATCGCGACACGGTCACCGGGAAGCGGGCCTACGAGACCATCCTGGCGGGCTTCCGGGAGGGCGGCTACGACATTCTGGTGGGCACGCAGATGATCGCCAAGGGGCACGACATCCCGAACGTCACGCTGGTGGGAGTCATTTCGGCCGACGTGGGCCTGGGAATGCCCGATTTCCGCGCCGGCGAGCGCACCTTCCAACTGCTCACGCAGGTGGCGGGGAGGGCCGGGCGCGGCAACCTGCCGGGCGAGGTGCTGGTGCAGACCATCAACCCGGAGCACTACGCCATCCGCTTCGCCGCCGCGCAGGACTACGAAAAGTTCTACGAAAAGGAGCTGCATTTCCGGCGGCTGATGCGGTATCCGCCGTTCAGCGCGCTGGCCAACGTGCTGGTGCGCAGCGCGAGCCAGGAGGATGCGCTGCGGCTGGCGGGCGAATTGGGCTCGCTGCTCACGCCGCCGCCGGAGCAACTGAAGATTCTGGGTCCGGCCGAGGCGCCGGTGGCGCGTTTGAAGAGCGAATACCGCTATCAACTGCTCATCAAGGCCGCCAGCCGCAAGGCGCTCAAGGAGACGCTGGACCGGCTGCGGCGCTACGCGTTGGAGAGCAAGTGGCCGGCCACGGCGCTGGTGATTGACGTCGATCCTCTGACTCTGCTTTGATACGGGAGTGCCGGGTTTCCAAGCCATGGAGAGCAATCTGCGCGAGATGCTGGCCGTTTTCGCGCGCGCCAAGGCTACAGGGGACGTGCGGGCTTTCCCGGGCATTGCGGTGTGCTCCTCGGGGCTGGAGTTCGCCATGTTCAACGGGGCGATTCTCACCGCGCCGGTGGGGAGCGTGGCCGAGTTGGAGGAGGCCGTGCGGACGGCGGCTGCTTACTACGCCCCGCGGGCGCTGCCCTGGTCGCTGTGGGTGTGCCGGGATTGGCTCTCCAGCGCGGTTCGTTCGAAGGCGGCGGAAACCTGCTATCGCCAGGGGCTGCACCTGGTGATGGAATTGCCGGGCATGGAGGCCGCGGGCCTGGAGCCGCCGTTACGGCCGCTACCGGAGCTGGAGTTCCAGCGCGTGGGCGACGCTCGAACCCGCTTGGACTTCAACGCCATGATGAGCGTGGCCTTCGGTATCCCGTTCCTTTTCGCGCGCCAGATTTACGAATCCAAGAAGACCTGGCTCGGCGGATTCGCCGGCTGGGTGGCCTACCGCGAGGGCGTCGCGGTGTCCACGGCGGCGACGCTCGCGGCCGGCGGCACGATCGGAGTCTACTCGGTGGGCACGCTGCCGCAATGCCGGCGCAAAGGCTATGGCGAAGCCGTCATGCGGCGCGCGCTCGATGAGGCGCACGCGGAATCCGGCCTGGAACGTAGCGTGCTGCAATCCAGCGTGGAGGGACTGCATCTGTACCAGAGAATGGGGTACCGCAGCGTGGTGCGTTACGCGGTTTTTGCGCGGAGTTAGGGATTTGGCTGGGTCCGCTTGGTTCGGGCTTGGGCGCGCTTCGAGATCGTTAGCGGAAGAATGACCACCCACACAGCCGCCACCGCCGAGAGCCAGCCGAAGACATCGCCGTGGCGCGCATAGAATGTGGGGACGGCCGGGGCGAGCGGAAGGTCCGCCAGCAGGCTGCTGCCCGGCAGATCGGCGCTTCGCCGGCGAGCCAGGGTGCGGCCGTACCGGTCGCTGACGTTTAGGTAGCTCTCGCGGCCCGCCCGAACCACCGCGTACCCGTTCTCCACCCCGCGTAGCGCCGCCACGCCGGAGGCCATCCAGGCGTCCCGATAGAAGTCCCAGGCGGGAACCAGCATGGCGGAAACGCCCAGTTGCCCGTAGCGGCGTCCGAAGGCGGTGAAGATCATATCGCGGCAGATCGCCAGCCCGAAGGGCACGCCGTCGATGGTGCGCACCACCTCTTCCATTCCCGGCGTCAGGTCGTTCTCCAGGTAGGGAACCATGTGCTGTTTGTGGTACTCGGCCGACAATTCTCCCGCCGGATTAAAGAGCCATGCAGCGTTGTCTTTGCCGTGGGCGCGGTTCAATTGCACGCCCGCCACCAAGTGGACTCCGGCGCGCTTGGCCAGCGCTGCCAGTTGCGCCTGGCGCCGGTCTGCCTCCTCCGGCGCGAGAGCGGCGATCTTCTCCGGCAACACCACGATGCGGGCGCCCTGCCCAGCCAGCCCGGTCACCAAGTCCTCATAACCGCGCCACACCGCCTCGACCCGTTCGGGCGTGGTGCGCCTTCCGATGAAATCGTCGATGGACGCGAGTCCCACTTTCACCGCGGGGGCCGCGGCAGCCCTCTGAAGGCGGATCTCGCCGTAGCCCACGCCGGCCGCGATCAGCGCCAGGGGCAAACCGTAGGCCAGCCAGGGGCGCTCGATCCGGGCGCCGCGATAGAGCGCCAAGGCGGCCGCGGAGGCGAACAATCCCACCAGAAAGACTACGGCCGGTGCGCCGAGTACGGAGGCGATCTGGATGACCGGCAACGCGTCCATCTGGGTATAGGCAAAGCTGCCCCACGTGCCATGGGGAGAGAAGAACGAGACCAGCGTATTGAGAGCGGCCAGCAGTACGGGAAAGGCGAAGACCGCCGGCCAGCTTGGCCAAGCCCGGACGACCGCGCGCGTTCTGCCGATGAGAAGCCCCCACAACAAGACCTGCAAAAGGGTGACGACCACCGCCGCCACCGGGCCCGTGGTCTTCAGATAGTAGGTGAAATTCGAACTGAGACCGATGGCTGCCGCCAGCCAGGCCAGCATACGCGCCTCACGGCCCCCGGCATGAAAGCCCGCCAACAATATCGGAATGGGCGCCAGCCACGCGGCCGGCCACCAAGGCGTAAGCCCCAGCGCGAAGTAGAATAGCACGCCCGCAACCAAAGCCAGAGCGATGCGCGCCACACGGGACGATTCCAGATAACTCATCCGCGGATCTCCTAACTCAGTGAATCACACTTCATCGCTCCGGCGCATTGCGGACTGGGCGGGCGCCTCAACCGTGTTGGGAGAGAGGACCGACGAGTGGGGGTTCAGCTCCGCCGAGGAATCGTGGCCTAAATCCCTATAGCCGCGAGGCGCTCCCAGGCCTGCGGCCAGGTGAACTGGCTTTCGTAGAGTTGGCGGCCGGCGCGGCCTACGCGGTCGCGAAGCTGGGGCGAGGCTAGCAGACGGGAGACTGCGCCGGCGAAGTCCTCGGGATTGTCGGCCAGCAGGAGATGCTCGCCATCGATCGCGGGCAGGCCCTCGGCGCCGAGCGAGGTGGAAACCACGGGGCGGCCGGCGGCCCAGGCTTCCAGGATCTTGACGCGGGTTCCGCTGCCGGCCAGCAGCGGGACAACTACGACGCGCGCCGCCGCCAGCGCCTGAATGGCGTTTTCGACCGGCCCCACCAGCTCGATGCGCGCGTCGCCGGCGACGAACTTGGCGACCGCCTGCGGGTTCTTGCCCACCAGACGCCAGACCAGGCCGGGCCAGCACTCGCGAATCAGCGGCCAGATGCGCTTGCGGAAAAAGCGGACGGCGGAGACGTTAGGCCGGTACTCGAGGTTGCCGGAGAATATCAGCGCGGGCTGATCGGCCAGATCGGGCAGTGGAACCAGTGGGATGGCGTTGGCGTAGACCTCGACGCGCGCGGCCGGGGAGATTTCACGGATGCGGCGGGCGTCCTCGTCAGAGGCGGCGAGGAGCAGGGAGAAGCGCGGCAACCAGCGGCGCTCCAGGGCGGCGCAGGCGCGGGCGAAGCGGCCCAGCGCGATAGAGGCCGGCCACGGCTCGGCCTGCGCGCAGCGGCGATAGAAAACCGATTCGACGTTGTGGAGGTCGAGAACCACGCGGCCCGACTGCACCTCGAGGTCCCCGCAATACGGCGCGCACCAGAAGTGCTCGATGAGGGTGAGATCGTAGCGCCGCCCGCCGACGCAGGCCGCGATGGGCGCGGCAAATCCACCGAAGCGGTCGTTGAGCGGAACGCGGCCGGCCAGATAGCGCATCAGATTGCGAGCCCCGCGCGCGGGCAGGCTGCGGGAATGATAGGGCAGCTCGATCACATGGATGTCGCGGGCCAACCCCGGGGGGAAGGCGGCGCGCGGATCGGGCGCGGAAGGCTCGCGGAAGACAATCACGTCCACCGCGTAGCGGGCGGCCAGGTACTCGAATAGCGACGCCGCTCGCAGCGCCCCGCCGCCCACGGCCGGATAGGGCGCCTCCGGGCTGAGGAACAGCGCGCGCGGCCGCAGATCGGGCCTCATGCGCTAACTCTTGATGTCGTCGCGCGCGAAATCCCACTCCACCAGGCGCCTCTGCTTGGCGGAGAGGTTGACCATGTGAGCGCAGGCGGCGGCGTGGTGGCCGGCGAGGGCGTCCTCCCAATAGGGCTGCCGGGTGCGGAGCGAATCCACCCAGTGGCCCAGGTGGACCACCGTGGGGTCCAGCCCTTCCTCGCGGAATTGGGAAGGGCCGTCGATCAAGCGCGGCGGGCGGGTGCGCGGCATCTCGATCTCGCGGATCTTGGGGTCGCGGTAATAGGCCTCGGCCAGCGCGCGCGGCCAGCTATCGACGATCCAGCGGTTATCCTCGACCGCCACTTCGGGGTAGAAGTAGACGTTGCCTCCCAGCGACAGGCCGCCCTCGGTGCCCATAAACTGGAAGCTGCTCTCGTTGTTGGTCTGGTTGTTGAAGGTGGAACTGAGATTCACCACGAAGCCTTCGGGATACTCGAGCAGGGCGTTCAGCGTGTCCGGGACGTCGCGGCTTTCCTTGCGAATGTACAACTCGCCCAGAGCCACTACCGAGGAGGCGACCTGGGCGCCCATCAGGAAGTGGATGGTGGTGAGCAGGTGTACGAAAAGGTCGGTCGAGAGGCCGCCCGAGTAGTCCTCGTAACATCGCCAGCGGAAGAAACGCTCCAGGCTGAAGGGGCGCCGGGGGGCCGGACCGAGGAACATCTCCCAATTCACGGTTTCGGGCGAAGCGTCGGGAGGAATGGGATAGATCCAGGCGCCAGAGGCGGTGTTGCGGTTGTAGGAGGCGCGGATCACGGTGACCTTGCCGAGCCGGCCGGATTGGATCGTCTCGCGGGCCTTGCGCTGCAACATGGAGCTCATGCCGTGGCTGCCCACCTGCACGATGCGGCCGGTGGCGCGGGCGGCGGCGGCGATCTCGACCCCTTCCGAGCTGCGAAAAGTGAGCGGCTTCTCGCAGTAGACGTCTTTGCCCGCGTGCAAAGCGTCCAGCACCATGCGGCCGTGCCAGTGGTCGGGCGTGGCGATCACCACGGCGTCGATGGAGTTATCGGCCAGCAGGTCGGGATAGGACGCGTAGGCCTTGGCGCGCCCCTTGGTGCGCTCGATAGCGCGGGCCACGCGGCCGCGGTAGGCATCCACTACGCCCACGATCTCGACGCCGGGCATGGACATCAGGCCTTCGATCAGCTCGTGCGCGCGCGCGCCGGCGCCGATCGCGCCGATCTGTATGCGGTCGTTCGTCGCCGCGGCCTTCGAAGACGAGCCCGCGGCCAGGGCCGCTCCGGATTCCAGAAAAGTGCGCCGGGTCAGATCCATCGGAAACCTCCGCCATGCCGATTATATGCCCTGCGGGGGGGCGGGCGTGTCAGCGGGCCGGGGAGCGCAGGTAGGCGTCGTCGCCGCGCTGCCAATCCGCGCGCGGGGGCGAGAAAACATCCAACGCCAGGCTGTCCTCGAGCGCCTCGACGCTGTGCTCCTCGTTCGGCTCGAAGACCAGGGCTTCACCCGCCTGGAGCAGCAGCTCGCGGCCTTCCACCAGGACCCGCAGCTTTCCCCGTTCCAGCATGGTGATCTGCTCGTTCTCGTGCCGGTGCGCGGGGACCACCAGGCCCTTGGAAAGCTGCAACCGCGCCACGGTCATCCTGCGGGCGTGGATGACCTGGCGGACGAACAGCGGATTCAACTGTTCCGTCTCGATCGCGTCCCATTTGTAGAGTTCCATGGAAGCGACGATTGTAGCATCGGGGGAAGAAGAGTCGTGGGCCGGCGTTGTATGATTGAGACATTATGAAAGGCATCGTGCTGGCGGGCGGAACCGGCAGCCGGCTGTTTCCGCTGACCAAGATCACCAACAAGCACCTGCTTCCGATCTACGACAAGCCCATGGTGTACTACCCGATACAGACGCTAGTCGACGCGGGGATTCGGGACATCATGATCGTCACCGGCGGGCGGAACGCGGGCGATTTTCTGCGCCTGCTGGGCAACGGCAAGGAGTTCGGCCTGGCGCACCTGAACTACGCCTACCAGGAAGGCGAGGGCGGGATCGCGGAGGCGCTGGCGCAGGCCGAGCATTTCGCCGACGGACAGCCCATCTGCGTGATCCTGGGCGACAACCTCATCGAGGGTTCGATCCGGCAGGCGGTGGAGGATTTCGCGGCGCAACAGGGCGGCGCGCGCATCCTGCTCAAGGAAGTGCCGGACGCCGCGCGGTTCGGGGTGGCCGAGATCGAGGGAGACCGCATCGTGGGCATCGAGGAGAAGCCGCAGCAGCCGAAGTCGAATTACGCGGTGACGGGGATCTACATGTACGACGCGACGGTCTTCGAGAAGATCCGGGAGCTGGCGCCGTCGGGCCGGGGCGAGCTGGAGATCACCGACGTCAACAACGCCTACATCCGCGAGGGGGCCATGACGTTCTCGTATCTGGAAGGCTGGTGGACCGACGCCGGCACGTTCGAATCGCTGCTGCGGGCGAGCAATCTGGTGGCTCGCATGCGCCAGGCCCAACCGGCCGAGGCGGTGGCGCGATGATGGCGCCGGGGGCCAGGATCAAGGCGGGCGAAGGCCTGGAGCTGGCTTACCCGCAATGCGAGAAGGGGATCGGAGCGGTGATCCAGACTCCGGATTCGCCGCAGTTGATCGCGGGCGTGCGGGTGCGGCCGTATCCCGTTTATGCCGACGACCGGGGCTACTTCCTGGAGGCGATCCGCACGGGCCAGGAACTGGTGGCCCCGTTCGCGCGCGTTCAGGTCTCCGCCGCGCTGGGCTATCCCGGCGCCGTCAAGGCGTTCCATTACCACCTGCGGCAGCGCGACTGCTGGACGGCGGTGGCGGGCATGCTGCAGGCCGCGCTCGTTGACCTGCGCGAAGGCTCGCCCACCTTCGGCGCGCGCAACACGCTGTATGTAGGCACGCTCCGGCCCTGGCAGATCCTGATTCCGGCGGGGGTCGGCCACGGCTACAAGGTGATCGGAAACCAGCCCGCCGTGCTGGTTTACGCGACCGACCAGTTCTACGATCCGGCCGACGAAGGGCGGCTGGCCTTCGACGATCCGCGCATCCACTACGATTGGGAGACCCAGCACAAGTGAGACTGCTGGTCACCGGCGGGGCGGGATTCATCGGCTCGGCGTTCATCCGGCTGACGCTGGCCAAAGAGGGCGCGACCGGCATTCTGAATCTGGACAAGCTGACCTACGCGGGGAACCTGGAGAACCTGGAGGCGGTGGCGGGCGATCCGCGCTACCGGTTCGTACGCGGCGACATCTGCGACGCCGCGCTGGTAGGCCGCGTGCTCTCCGAATTCCGTCCCGAGGCGATCGTGCATTTCGCCGCCGAATCGCACGTGGATCGCAGCATCCTTTCGCCGGAGCAGGTGATCGAGACCAACCTGCGGGGGACGTTCACGCTCTTGGAAGCAGCGCGCGAACACGGCATCGGGCGGTTCCTGCAGGTATCCACCGACGAAGTCTATGGCAGCGTGGCGGCGCCGCTGGAGGCCGATGAAGAGTTCCCCCTGCGGCCCAGCAGTCCCTACTCGGCGGCCAAGGCGGGCGCCGACCTGCTGGCGCTTTCCTACTTCGCCACCTACAAGCTGCCGGTGGTGGTGACGCGCGCCTCGAACAACTATGGACCCTACCAGTTCCCCGAGAAACTGATCCCGCTGATGATCTCGAACGCGCTGGAGGGCCGGCCGCTGCCGGTTTACGGCGACGGGCTGCAAGTGCGGGACTGGCTGTATGTGGACGACCATTGCCGGGCGGTGGCCGCGCTGCTGGAATCGGGACGCGACGGCGAGATCTACAACATCGGCGGCAACCGGTCGCTGGCCAATATCGAGGTCGTGCGCCAGATCCTGTCCGCCACGGGAGCTTCCGAGGAGCTCATACAGTTCGTGACGGACCGGCCGGGCCACGACCGCCGCTACGCGCTTTCGAGCCAGAAGACAATGGCGGCGACCGGATGGCGGCCCGAGGTCGGCTTCGAGGAGGGACTCCGCCGCACGGTGGCCTGGTATCGGGCCAACGCCGGCTGGATCGAGCGCGTCAAGAGCGGCGCATATCAGAGCTACTACGAGCGGAATTACGGCGACCGGGACCTGGAACTGAAGCGCCTCGGCAGGCGGTAGGCCGATCATGCGAGTGGCGCTCGATGCCGCGCCGTTGACGCTCTCTAGCGGCGGACTGCCACGCTACGTTCGCGAGCTGCACCGGGCGCTCACGGCCACTTTTCCCGAAGACGAATTTCCGCTGCTAGCCCAGCCCGCCGCGCCGCGCGGATTCTCGGAGCGCCGCTGGTGGCTGTGCGGCCTGAACCGGGAACTGGCGCGCCGCCGCGTGGAGGTCTTCCACGGGACGAATTTCGAAGTGCCCTATCTGCCGCTGCGGCCCAGCGTGCTCACGCTGCACGACCTTTCGCCCTGGATGGAGCCGGCCTGGCACTCGGGGGCGGATCGGGTGCGCCGCCGCACGCCGTACCTGGTGGGCCTGGGCCTGGCGACGATGATCGTGACGCCTAGCCAGGCGGTGCGCCGGCAGGCCATCGAGCGCTTCCACATTTCTCCGCAGCGGGTGGTGGCCGTGCCCGAGGCGGCCGCGTCGCATCTGCGCCCGGCAATGGAGTCGCATGCGGAGCCTTACTTCCTGTTCCTGGCCACGCTGGAGCCGCGCAAGAACATCCGGATGCTGGTGGAGGCCTGGAGAGAGGCCCGCAAACGGGCGCCGGTGGATCTGGTGCTGGCCGGCCGGCGCCGCGAGGACTTCCCCGCCCTGCCCGAGGAGCCGGGTCTCACGGTGCTGGGCGAGATCGCCGAGGACCGGCTCAGCGCCTGGTATTCGGGAGCCTTGGCATTCGTGTACCCGTCGCTCTACGAAGGATTCGGGCTGCCGGTGGTGGAGGCCATGCAGTGCGGCGCCGCGGTGATCGCCTCGCGCGACCCGGCCGTCTCGGAAGTGACCGCGGGCGCGGCGGTCCAGGTGGACGCCCGGGACGCGCGCGGCTGGACCGAGGCGCTAGTCGCCGCCGCCACGCGTCCCGAATGGATCGCCGCCCTGCGCGCGAAATCCATCGAGCGCGCGCGCGAGTTCTCCTGGGAACGCACGGCGCGCCTCACCCGCGAGGTCTACCAGGAGGCGCTGGGGCGGTTTGGGGGGAGTGGGCAGTAGAGGGATGGCCCCGAACAGGGGAAAAAGTGGCTATCATCGTGAGGGGCCATAATGGCGCTGCCAGGCAAGATCGCGAAGGCCGGCCTCGTTACGTTCCTTTTCGGGATGGGGCTCCTGATTCCTGCCTCTGTTGGACTGCTTCTGTCCGGTGTTCCGACGTGGCTTTGCCCGTTCCCCGCGCTGACGGTCATACCTGCGTTCTGGCTCTACCCGCACTGCAAAGCCGCAGTGCTCGTGCCCACACTTCTCTTCTATGTTTGCAATCTCGGCTTGTTTCGTGGCGGCAAGGAGGTCCCCAGGATGTCGTACATCGTCTTGGGAGCCGCAACGATCCTCGGCATCGTCGGCTTCGCCCTGGATGGGGAGTTCGCATTGAAGTATCACGGCGCGCAGTACACTTATGCCGTCGGCGCTATCAACTTCGTCTGGGTTGCGTCGCTTTGGGTGATGTTCATCCGTAACCGGAAGAGGACACCATCCTTCCGGATGAATCTCCTCCTGAACTGGACCATGTTCATGTGGTTGTCCTGGTACGCCTTCCCTTGGCTGGGAGAGTTGCCATAGCAAACGGCCTCTGGCTATCGGCGGTTGAGACCATGCAGTGCGGCGCCGCGGCGATCGCCTCGCGCGACTCGGCCATCTCGGAAGCGGCCGCGGGCGCATAGGGCTTTCGCGATCTGCCCGAATGGAGCCGCTGGCGCCCGGGCATGTACAATGGCGTTCATGAGAACCGCCGCCGCAGTCGCGCTGCTGTGCGGCCTCTTCACTGGCGCTGGCGTTCTTCCCGCGGCGGACAAACCGGCGCTGCCCGCGCCGAGCGGCCCATACGCGGTCGGGCGGGTGAGCTATGAACTGACCGACCTGAGCCGGCCCGAACCGCTATCCGCCAGTCCCCATGCGTATCGCAGAATCATGGTGCAGGTCTGGTATCCCGCCGGCCGGAGGGCGACGGAAGGGAAACCCGTTGCTCCATATCTGCCTGGACTTGAAGAGGTCAAATCCAGGATCGCCGCCGGCGACATTGCCGATATGTTTCGTCCAGCGACCTACGCGGGACCGGATTCCCTGCCTGAGACCGCCGTCGTCGACAACGCTCCGATGGCGCGCGGAGGGCAGAAGTTCCCGCTGCTTCTGTTCTGTCATGGCTGGGGCAATCCAACCTTCCTCTACACAGCCGAACTGCAGGACCTGGCGAGCCACGGCTACGTAATTGCGGCCATCGATCACCCCTACGACACCGCCTATACCCGGTTCCCGGATGGCGAGGTGGCGTTCTTTGCGCAAGCGCGTTTCAACCGGGAAGTGGCCAGACAACCGCACGGACTCAGCGCCTATTCGAAAGAGCGAGTGGAAGTCATGTCGCAAGACAATCGGTACGCGCTGACCGAGCTTTTGAGATACGCGGGGACGCGAAGCCTCCGTGCGCCCTTCTACGGACGTATCGACACGGAGAAGATTGGCGCATTCGGGCACTCGATAGGCGGCCTCGCCGCCGCCAGAACCTGCCAGATCGACTCGCGGGTGAAAGCCTGCATGGATCAGGACAGCACCGATTACCGTGGGTCCCCGTTCGTCATTTCGGAGCTCGACCAGACCCAGCGGCAGCCGTTCTTTCTCTTCGTGGTTTCTTCCGCAGACGTTTGGAGTCCGCGGGCGCTCAACCCCAGTGACGCCGAGCTGGCCCGCCAGAAGCTCACCAGGCCCGAGTTCGACGCCATGATGAAGCAGCAACAGGAAAACCAGACCATGCAACTGGCCGGAATCGCAGGTGGAAGCTACCGGTTGATGCTATTCGGCCTGCCCGGATTCGTCCATCGGAGTTTCACGGACCAGGTGCTGCTGGCTTCCTCGGTGGATCGCGAGCAAAGCGTTCACAACTTCCGTGTTGCGCAGACGTACACGCTGGCGTTCTTCGGCAAGTACCTTACAGGCGACCAGAGCACCGTTCTCGACACCGGGGAAACCGTCGATCCCCGCGCCCGGCTAGAACGGTTTCCGCCGCGATGACACTTTCGCTGTGGCGGCGGCTGCCCGTCATGCGCCCCATTCTAGCGAACCCCGCGGAGTTGCTCCCACGGCCGCTGAAGCCGCCCTCTGGCGCCTCCGATCGCCGCGCCCTCTTAGCGGCCAAACTTGTAGGCGAAGTTTACGCTCGCGTACGAAGGTATGCGAACTCCCACGACCTCCGCGATCGGGTTCGCGGGAACCGGCAAAGGACCCACATACCCCGGTTTATCGTCTGTCGCGAAGTTCTCCGTGGTCTGCCCCGTGTAGCCGCGGGCAATCGTCAGGTTCACGCCGATTTCGATCTTTCCCCCTAGAAACGGCCGCATCACCGCCAGCCGGAACTCCTTATTCGGCACGCCCAGGCAGTACGAGGTGAGGTCGTTGGGGTTGCTCTCGTCGCATCCGTTCCCCACCACCTTCCTTCCCACGTACTCGAATTCGCCCTTGGCCTGCAAATGAAAGGGCAGCTTCCGATATGTCCAGGAAAGATCGCCGATCAATCGGGGAGCCTCCGGCGTCACCTGTCCCGAGTCCAGATCGCGCGCATCGGCCTGCTCAAAGGTGGCCTGCAGCGATCCGAAGCTGAAGCCCCGGCGCAGCGCGACGGCCAGGTAGCGTATGCGGCCCGGCCCCAAGTCGAACTGCAATCCGGTGTCCGGATCGATTTTGCCGTACTCGGCGGTTTGCGTCTCGCGCCCCAGTGTCAGCTTCAGATCCGTGTTGTGGAAGCGTTTGCTCGCGACCAACTGATACGAGCGCGCGGTCTCCACCGGATCGACGGCCGCCGGGGCTCCCGTTGCGGTCGGCTGTCCCGTGGCCGATCCCGTTCTGGGATCTTCCGTGAAGAACGACTTCCCAAAGCTCAGCGCCACTTCGGGAACGTACCAGGAATCCCTCGGAAAGAACGCGACCGTCGCTTTCGGCGAATTCAGCCCCACCAGCGTGTTCCAGGAGTTCGCCGACGCCGCCAGATCCTGGTTGTGGATGCTAATCTCATCGCGCCGCCAGCCCAGGTAGTAGTGGAAATACCGGCTCAGCTCGCCCTCCCCGGCGAGGTAGGGCGACACCGGAGCGATGGTCACGTTGTTTCCGTCCACCTTGACGAACGGCCCGTAGGAATACGGATCGGCGGAATTGTAGAAGTTGTAATGGTCCAGATCGTCGCGCCGCGGCGCCTCGCGCTGGTAGTCCGTCCCGGCCAGCAGCGTAAGGTTCGTCGACAACTTCTTCTTGTACGCCGCGCTGCCGCCGGTCACGGTGCGGAACTCGCTTTGCCGGATCAGCCCCAGCCCAAAGTCCGAGAACAGCGAGAGGTTGTAGGTGCGGAAGAACCCGGAGAGCTGAAGCTCCTGGTCCTGGCCCGGTCTCCACACATCGTTCAGCGCCAGCAACGCGGTGTGCGTCTGGTCTTTCTGCCGGGGGTCGATCGTGTCCGGGTACTCCTTCCAACCGCCGGCGGCATCCACGGAATTGAATCCGTAAATCGGGATCAGCCCCGCCACGTAGGAGAAGCCGTAGTATCCGATTCCCAGCAACGTTAGCGTGTGATCTCCCGCGTGGAAGACCCGCCCGCCGTTGATTTTGATCTGCTTGCGGTGCTCCAGCCGGTCCAGGAATCCATTGCCAATCGAGCCCTCCATCGCGATCCACGAACCCTTCGACGGACTCATCCCCGCGGTGGCCGTAATGTCCCGGCCGTCTCCCGTCAGGCTGAAAAACGGATCCAGATGCGACCGCAGCCCATAGATCGACGCCAGGTTCAAGGCGTGATTGCCCTCGCGCACATTGTAGGCGCCGCCATCCACCTGCACGCTCTCTACCGCGTCCGCGATATAAATGTTGGGATCGGAGTAGCCATTTCCGTGCGCATTCGCCGACAGGTTGTTGGGAACCAGATACGCGCCCACCTGGATGTACTGCGCGATCGGCTCGCCGTGGTCGCCCGCTACGCCCGGCGCAAAATACTGCGGAGCCTTGATGCCGCTCGAGGCCGTCTCGATGGGATAGCCGGGAATCGAAACCGGCGCGCCCGGGCGTCCCGGGTTGGCGTCCAGCAAGTCCGCGCCGACGAAAACCTTCTCGGCGGGATCGGGCGCCAGAACGTCGATCTGCTTCACGTCCGCGGTCACGGTGACCGTATCGGTCCGCGACGCGACGCGAAGGAACTTAAGGTCTACCCTGAGCGCCTGGCTATTGCCCAGGTGGAACGCCGTCTTCACTTCGGCAAACTCCGCCGTCATGGCGCTGAGTTGATAGGTTCCCTCGGCCAGGGACCAGAAACCGAACCGGCCGCCAGGATCGCTGATCGATTCCACGGGATTGGAATCGCGGTCGGAAACCAAACGAAGTTTGGCCCCCGCGACGGACTTTCCTTGCGGATCGGTCAATCGGCCGGTAACGCTCCCGCCCGCGGCCCACGCCGGCGGGGCCAAAGCGAGAACCAGCGTCGCGATCACCGGCCAGCGGCGGATCATGCGCCTCCCTTCGTGCTACGAATCCCATCAACGTGCTAACAAGCGCCCATGGTATCACGAATTGTCGTATTATGCTACGATACGGCGTCCCGCCACGGCGTCCCGGGCGGAGACCCCCGGGGGGACTGGATCTTTGGGGCGGGCGGGGGCATCGGTGTGCGCGGGCCGTGCAAGCGGCGCGGCGGGCCCATCCGCGGATAGCGTCACCGGGCTAAACCTCGGCGGCCATTCCGCCGATCAATAGCCCGGCATGGTCTCCAGACCCATCAGCGTGTTCGCGTGCGAGTCCCAGCCGGTGGTGGTGGAAGGGTTGCGCCAGGCGCTCGAAAGAGACGCCCGGTTCGAGCTCGCCGGGGTGGCCGCGCGGACCTGCGAGGCTCTGGGAGCGGTTCTCGCCCGTGCGCCGGACATTACGCTGGTGGATCACGAGGACGATCCTGTGGCGGCGCTCGAGCTGGTCGAGGAACTGGGCAAAGCGCTCTCCCGGACGCACGCCGTCTTGTGGGTGAGAAGCCTGGAGGACCTGCGGGCCAGCCAGGCATTGCAGGCGGGAGCGCGGGCCATTCTGGTGAAGAACCGGCCGCTGGAAATGCTCCTGGAGTGTCTGCGGGTGGTGGCGCGCGGGCATCTGTGGTTCGAGAACGGCGCCCGAGAGCCGGCCGGCGAGCCGGAGCCGGCGCCGCGGCGGGCGCCCCGCCTTACGCCGCGCGAGCGCCAGGTGGTCACACTGCTCTCGCAGGGCCTCAAGAACACCGAAATCGCCCGGGCGCTGGAGATTTCCCCCGGCACCGTGAAGGTCCACCTGATGCACGTCTTCGAGAAGACCGGAGCGCGGGACCGCTATGAGCTGGCCATCCGGAGCCGCCGGCTGCTAGGGCCCGAAGGCGGCGCCGCCCAGATCGCGCAGGAAGCCGAAGCCGCGCCCGGAGCAAGCCGGAGTGCCGGCTAGCCCGATTCCGTCCGCCATCGCCCCAGGGCGTCTGGGGGCGCTGGTCCGGCCGTCGCTCTCGGATTGGCTGTTCGCGGCGCTGTTGGGCTGGCTGTTCCTGGCCGGAAGCGGCTGGAGCGCGCTGCTGGCCGACGGCGACACGGGCTGGCACATACGCGCCGGCGAGTTCATTCTGAATCGCGGGCGGCTGCCGGCTAGCGACCCGTTCTCCTTCACGCGGATGGGCCAGCGGTGGTTCGCCTGGGAGTGGCTCTCGGATGTGCTGTTCGCGGTGTGCCACCGGCTGGCGGGGCTGAAGGGGGTGGTGCTGCTGGCGGGTACGGTCATCGCCGGCTACCTGACCTTGCTCACGCGGCACATGGCCTGGCGCGGGGCGAACGCTTTGGTGGCGCTGGCCTTTTGCCTGCTCGGCGCGGGCGCCTCGGGCATCCATTACCTGGCGCGGCCGCACCTCTTCACGCTGCTGTTTCTAACCGCCTCGCTGTGGATGGTGGATTGCGACCGGCGGCGGCCCAGCCGCGCGGTGTGGCTGCTCGCGCCGCTCACGGCGCTGTGGGTGAATCTGCACGGCGGATTCCTGGCGCTGCTAATCTCGCTGGCCCTGCTCTCGGCCGGGACGGCCATCCAGTCGGTTCTGGAAGAACGCTCCTGGCGGGCGGCCTGGATGAGCGCGCGGCGGATGCTCACGCTGCTGGCGGCCTGCGCGGCGGCGACGCTAGTCAATCCCTACGGGATCGGTTTGCACCGGCACCTGGCCCAGTACCTGAAGTCGGACTGGATTCGCCAGGCGGTGGACGAGTTCCAGAGCCCCAAGTTCCGCAGCGAGAGCGCGTTGCAGTTCGAGATCCTGCTGTTCGCGGGATTGATCCTGGCGGGAGTGCTGCTCCGCCGCCGGCAGGTGGCCGACGCCCTGCTGGTGATTGGCTGGGCGCATGCGGCGCTGGTCTCGGTGCGCCACGTTCCGGTATTCGTGGTGGCGGCCTGCCCTATCCTGGCGGCGGAGTCGAGCCGGTTGTGGGCGGGCTGGGCCGAGCGCCAACCCCCGCGCTCGGTGGCCCGGATTCTGGACGGCGTGGCGGCCGATTTCGCCTCCGGGTTCCGGCGCTCCAGCCTGTGGCCCGCGGCGCTGGTGCTGGCCCTGGTTTTCGTGGGAGCGCCCGTAAGGTGGCCGCTCGATTTCCCGGCGGTCAAGTTTCCGGTGGACCTGGTGGGACGCGAGCAGGGAAAACTGGAGGGAGCGCGGGTGTTCACCTCGGACCAATGGGGGGACTACCTGCTGTATCGCTTCTACCCCCGCCAGAGAGCGTTCATCGACGGGCGCAGCGATTTCTACGGACCCGAGCTGGGAAAACTCTACTTGGGTGTGGCTTACGGGCGCCAAGATTGGCCCGGAACGCTGCAGCGCTACGGGGTGAGCGCGGTGCTGGCGCCGCTCGAGTGGCCGCTAGCCGGCATCCTGCGCCAGGACCCGGGCTGGCGCCTGGTGGAGGAAGACACGCTCGCGGCGCTGTTCGAGCGGGTGATTCCGCGCCGCGCCGGCGGGCCGCTGGAGGGCGCGGCCACCATTAAAGAATTTCCCGCTTTCGGCCGAAATACTGCCAGGAGACCGGGGACAGCTTCTCCGGGCGGCTCGGAGTAAGCGCCCGCGCCTCCGCCGGGAAAAGGAAAACAGATGGATCGCAGACTCTTGACCGTGGTGGCGACCAGCTTGTTGGTCGCCCTGGTGTTATCGGCGGTCTTCTATCAGGTGGTGACGGGAACGCGCCGAGGCGGCTCGCGGGCCGGCCGGGCGGATTTGAAGGACGTGGTGGTGGCGGCGCGCGCCTTGCCGTTCGGGGCGACCCTCAAGGCGGCCGACGTCAAGCTGGCGAAATACCCGGCCGATCAGGTCCCCGCGGACGGGTTCACGCGCCTGGAGGAGGTTCTGGACCGGCCGGTGATTTCCAACATCCTGGCGGAGGAGCCGGTGCGGGCCGGCCGATTAGCCCTGCGCGGGAGCGGGATGGGGCTGGCCCCCATCATCCCGCCCGGGATGCGCGCGGTCTCGGTGCGCGTGAACGACGTGGCGGGGGTGGCCGGCTATGTGCTGCCGGGCATGCGGGTGGACGTGCTGGTGACGGATCACCCGGCCGGCCACGAGTCCGCGATCACCAAGACCGTACTGCAGGACATCCAGGTGCTTTCGGCGGGACAGAACATCGATCCGGATGGGCCGGGCAAGGCCATCAATACGCCGGTGGTAACACTATTGGTCACGCCCGAGCAGGCCGAGACACTGACGCTCGCCACCGAAGGGCGGATTCAACTGGTGCTGCGCAATTCGAGCGACCGGGGAGTGGAGAAGACGTCCGGCCGCATGCTGGCAGACCTGTTCCCCACCACCGCCGAGCGGCCCCGGCCCGAGATTGCGGCCGCACCCCGGCGCGCCGCGCCGCCGCCCCCCGCGGCGCCCCTGGTGCGAGTCACCGAGGATGTGGTGGTGATCCGCGGCAATTTGAGAACGGTGGAGCAGGTGGGGATCGGGAAATCGGAATAGTCTCATGAAAACACCACGCGCCGGATGGATTTGCCTGTCGCTCCTGTCGGGGAGCCTGGGTTGGCCGGCCAGCCCGCCCGCCGATACCAGCCAGGATCTCGCGCTGACGGTAGGCAAGAGCATCGTGGTCGATTACGCCTCGGACATCGGGCGCATCTCGACCAGCAATCCCGAGGTGGTGGACGCCGTGGCGGTCTCCACGCGGGAGATCCTGCTGCTGGCCAAGGCGCAGGGCGCGGCCACCGTCCGGGTGTGGACCCGGAGCGGCGAGCGCACCGCCTATGCCGTGCTGGTGGACCAGAACCTGGATCCGGTGCGCAAGCTGCTGAAAGAGACCTTCCCCAGGGAAGACATCCAGGTGCAGGCCTCGCACGAGGCGCTCTCGCTCACCGGGGTGGTGGCCAGCCAGGCGCTCTCCGATCGCGCCGCGGCTTTGATGGCCCCTTTCGCCAAGGTGGTGGTCAACAACCTGCAGGTGGCGGCGCCGGCGGCGGAAAGGCAGGTGCTGCTGCGGGTGCGGTTCGCCGAATTGGACCGCACGGCGGGCTACTCGTTCGGCGTGAACCTGGTCTCGACCGGAGCGGCGAATACGGTGGGGAGCATCTCGACGGGGCAGTTCGCGCAGCCTAAACCCACCAGCCTCTCGGCCAACGTTCCGGGTCAAGCCGGGAACAACAGCACATTCTCGCTCTCGGATGCGCTCAACATCTTCGCCTTCCGGCCGGATCTGAACCTGGGCGCGCTGGTCAAAGCGCTGGAGAGCAAGGGGGTGCTGCAGATTCTGGCCGAGCCCAACCTGGTGACCACCAATGGGAAGGAAGCCAGCTTTCTGGTGGGAGGGGAGTTCCCGCTGCCGGTCCTGCAGGGCGGCGCGACCTCGGGGGCCATCACCATACAGTTCAAGGAATACGGCATCCGGCTGACCTTCAAGCCGGAGATCACCGCGCACCACACCATCAAGATGTACGTGAAGCCGGAGGTTTCGACCATCGATCTGGCCAACGGGGTGACGGTGTCCGGGTTCACGATTCCCGCTCTCGCCACGCGGCGCATGGAGACCAACATCGAGTTGGGCGAGGGGCAAAGCTTCGTGATCGCCGGGCTGATCGACGACCGGGTGAACGAGAGCCTGTCGAAAGTGCCGGGATTGGCGCACATCCCCATCCTGGGGGCGCTGTTCAAGAGCCGGGACACGTTAAAAACAAAGACCGAGTTGATCGTGATGGTAACGCCGGAGACGGCCCTGCCGATAAGTTCTGCGGAGGTGAAGCCGGTGATTATGCCGCAGGACTTCATGCCGCCGCAGTTGAACGTGGCCCGGGACCCGGAGCCGGCCCCCGCCAAGCGGGGTGGCAAGAAATAGCGGCGGCCTATGCCAGCGCGCAACCCAGCTTCGGCGCAACTCACGGCGCTGCTGATCGCGCCGGGCCGCGCGCTGGCCCACGCGTTCACCACCAGCGTGGCGGCCAGCCGCGCCTTCCAGATCCTGGCGGAACTGAAGAGCTACCCGTCGCAGCAGGTCCTGGAAATGCGCCTGCGGCAGCTCCAGCCGGAGATGGTGCTGCTGGATCTGGAGACCGATCTGGAGCGGGCCTGCGAACTGATCCGTTTCGTGGCGGCCTCTTCTCCCGCCACCCACGTGGTGGGCCTGCACGGCCGCAACGATTCGGAAGCCATTCTGCGCTCGCTGCGGCTGGGGGCCAGCGAATTCCTCCACGCGCCGTTCGAAGCGGGGGTCCAGGAGCAGGCCGTGGAGCGCATCCGGCGGCTGCTGGGGCCGCGCCCGGAGGCGCCGCGGGCGCTGGGAAAAGTGCTGCTGTTCTCGAGCGCCAAGCCGGGCAGCGGAGCCTCGACCATAGCTTCCCAGGCCGCCCTCGCCCTGCGCCGGCTCACCGGGAGCCGGGTGTTGCTGGTGGACCTGGACCTGATGGGCGGAGGCCTGGCTTTCTCGCTGCGAGCGGCTCCGGGCGGCTCGCTGCTGGACGCGCTGGGCGAGGCCCCCCCGGGAGACCAGTGGCCTTCGCTGGTCGCCCCCGCCGCCGGCCTGGAGCTGCTGGCGGCACCGGTCATGCCGCCGCAAGACGCTGGGATCGAGGCGGCGCGGCTGCACGAGTTCCTGGAGCGGACGCGCGCTATCTACGACTGGGTGGTGCTGGACCTGCCCGCCATCTTCCACCGGCTGAGCCTGCTGGCGCTGGCCGAGGCGGACCAGGCGTTCCTGGTGTCCACTCCCGAACTGGCCAGCCTGCACCTGGCGCGCAAGGCGGTCGGCCTGCTGGGGCAGTTGGGGTTCGGCAAGGAGCGCTTCCAGGTGCTGATCAACCGCGTGGGCGGGCGCGAAGGCCTGCGGCGCTCGGACGTGGGACGGATCTTCGACTGCCCGGTGCACAGCAGCTTCCCCAACGACTACTTCCCGCTGGACCGCGCCGTAACCCTGGGCCAAGCGCTGGACCCGGAGAGTGGCCTGGGCCGGGCCATCGCCGTTTTCGCGGGACGGCTGGCCGGGCGGCCGGCGCTCGAGAGCCGCCGCGGCGGGGCGCCCGTGGAAGACCGGACGGTATTGACCGCCACCCGAGAGTAGACCACGCCTATGCCCATTGCGACCGATCCACGATCCACCCAACCGGCGCTGACCTGGGACCAGAGGATCCTGCAGAAGGCCGGCCGGAGCCGGGCCAATCTGAAGCCCGAGTGCCAGGAACTGAAGTTCACCCTGCACCGCAAGCTGCTGGACCGGATCAACCTGGAGGCGCTGGCCTCCATCGACAACCAGCGCATGCGCAGCGAGGTGCGGCAGGCTCTAGTCGCGCTGATGGACGGGGAAGCCACCCTGCTCAGCTCCCTCGACAAGCAGCAGGTGATCGACGAGGTGCTCGACGAGGTCTTCGGGTTAGGGCCGCTGGAGGCCTTGCTCGAGGATGCGTCCATCTCGGACATCCTGGTGAACACGCACAAGCAGGTGTACGTGGAGCGGCGGGGCATCCTGGAACTGACCAGCGTGACCTTCCGCGACAGCGCGCACCTGCTGCGCATCATCGACAAGATCGTCTCGCAGGTGGGGCGGCGGATCGACGAATCGACCCCCATGGTGGACGCGCGCCTGATGGACGGCTCGCGCGTCAACGCCATCATCCAGCCGCTGGCCGTGGACGGACCCATCCTGTCCATCCGGCGCTTCTCGACCGACAAGCTGATGCCGCCCGACCTGGTGGAGCGCAAGGCCACCACGCCGGCCATGATGGAGCTGCTGGAGGCCGCGGTGCGGGCGCGGCTGAACGTCATCATCTCGGGCGGGACGGGCGCGGGCAAGACCACGCTGCTCAACGCGCTGTCGGCGTTCATTTCGCCCAAGGAGCGGATCGTGACCATCGAGGACGCGGCCGAGCTGCAGTTGAAGCAGCCGCACGTGGTCCGGCTGGAAACGCGGCCGGCCAACCTGGAGGGGCAAGGGGCGGTGAAGCAGCGGGAGCTGCTGATCAACAGCCTGCGCATGCGGCCCGACCGGATCATCTGCGGGGAGGTGCGCGGCGAGGAGGCGCTGGACATGCTGCAAGCCATGAACACGGGCCACGAAGGGTCGCTCACCACCGTGCACGCCAACACGCCGCGGGACGCCATCTCGCGGCTGGAGGTGATGGTCACCTTCGGGGCGGCCAACATGCCCATGCTCTCCATCCGGCAGCAGATCGCGGCGGCGGTCCACCTGATCGTGCAAGTGGCGCGGCTGAGCGACGGCACGCGCCGGGTAGTGAGCATCACCGAGGTCACCGGCATGGAAGGCGAAGTGATCACGCTGCAGGACATCTTCGTCTTCGAGAAGCGGGGGATGTCGCCCGAGGGCCGGGTGCTGGGGCGCTTCGCGGCCACCGGAATCCGTCCCAAGTTTTACGAAAAGTTTCTGGCGGCGGGCATCCGGCTGAGCCCCGCCCTGTTCGACGACGCCATGGAGATCTGAGCCCGGCATGCTCTTGTACGCCACATTGCTGTTGGCCTGCTGGCTGGGGGCGCTGGGGGTGTGGTGGCTGTGGTCGCACAGCCGCCAGGCGGCGGACTTGCACCGCATGAAGGCGCGCCTGGCCGGGGCGCCGGAGCCGGGCCAGGCCGCGCGGCGGGGCCCGGCGCTGATCCGCTCCGAAGAGCTGACTAAAGGCCAACTCATCCTGGAACTGCTGCACCGGCTGCGGCTCAACCAGCGCCTGGCGGCCCTGTTCGAGCAGGCGGGCCTGAAGTGGAACCCCACGCGCACGGTTCACGGCTCGCTGGCGCTATTGCTCATCGGATTCACCGCGACCTGGCGCGCGGCGCCGGAGTACCGCGCCTTCGCCATAGTTCCGGGACTGGTCCTGGGAGCCATTCCGGCGCTCTACGTGATGCGCAAGCGCCGGGCGCGCCTCAAGAAGTTCGAGGAGCTGTTTCCGGACAGCCTGGAGTTTCTGGGGCGGTCCATGCGGGCGGGCCACGCCTTTTCGGTGGCCCTGGAGATGATCCACCAGGAGTTCCAGGAGCCGCTGGCCGGAGAGTTCAAGCGGGCCTTCGACGAGCAGAACCTGGGGCTGCCGCTGGACGTGGCCCTGGAGAAGCTGGCCGGGCGGGTGCCGCTGATGGACGTGCACTTCTTCGTCTCGGCGGTGCTGCTGCAAAAGCGCACGGGAGGCAATCTGGCGGAGCTGCTGGACAAGCTGGCGCACCTGATCCGGGAGCGCTTCAAGCTGCGGGGCAAGATCCGGGCCGTCAGCGCGCATGGGCGCATGACCGGCATGGTGCTGTCGCTAATCCCGGTGGTGGTGGGCGCCATCATGTTCTACGTGAACCCGATGTATACCAACTTCTTCATCCACGATCCCACCGGGCACCTCATGCTGGGCTTCGCCATCGGGATGCAACTGGCGGGTTACGCGGTGATCAAGAAGATCGTCGCGATCGAGGTCTGAGACATGGAATTGATGGCCACCTTGCTGTTGTTCGCGACCGTAACGGCGATTCTGTCGCTGATCGGCTCGCGCTTCTGGGTGCGGCAAAAGGCGGCCATCGAACGGGTGACCCGGGCCACCTCCGAGGCGCGCGAGATGGCGCATCCCAGCCTGGCCTTCCACGACCTGGTGCGGAGGCTGGGCGCGCTGCTGCCGCAAAACCCGAAAGACACCTCCGCCATGCAGAAGCGGCTGATGCGGGCGGGGTATCGCGGCTCGGGGGCGCTCAAGACGTTTTACGGGCTGAAGGTGGCCCTGGCCGCGCTGTTCGGGGTGGCGGCCTTCATTGTGGCGGCCAACTCGGACTTCACGACGAATACCCGGGTCATGGTGCTGGCCGGGTCGGTGGGCGCCGGCCTGTTCGCTCCCAACAAGTGGCTGCAGATGCGGGCCAAGCGGCGCCAGCGGAATATCCGGCGGGCGCTTCCCAACGCCCTGGACCTGCTGGTGGTGTGCGTGGAATCGGGTTTGGGGCTGGACCAGGCGATCATACAGTGCGCCAAGGAGCTGGAGCACGCCCACCCGGAGATCTGCCAGGAATTCACGCTCGTGAACCTGGAGTTGAAAGCCGGCAAGCGGCGCGCGGAGGCGCTCAGGAACCTGGCCGACCGGGGAGGCGTGGACGAGTTGAAAAAGCTGGTGGCGGTGCTGATCCAGGCGGACAAGTTCGGCACCAGCATCGCGCAGAGCCTGCGGGCGCACTCCGACTACTTGCGGGTGCAGATGCACCAGACGGCCGAGGAAAAAGCGGCCAAGCTGGGCGTGAAACTGATCTTCCCGATTTTCTTTTGCATCCTGCCCTCGCTGTTCGTGGTGACGGTGGGACCGGTCATGGTGAAGATCAGCCGGGAGCTGCTCCCCATGATGAGAGACATGTAGGCCGGCCGCCGGCCGCTGGAAGCGGGCTGGCCGCCGCAAGCACTGGAAAGGAGAACGACGACATGGATTCCGGAACCGTTCGGATCATATGCGCGCTGTTGGCGGTGGCGCTGATCACCGTGATCGTGCTGCGCCGCCGCAAACACGCGGAGTAGCAGTCCCGCAGGCAGTGCAACCGGCCGCGGAGGGAGTCGGCGGCGCACGCCGGAGCCCTGCGCGCCGTGGGGAAGCAAGGCGCCGAAGACTCGTTCGGCCGGCGCAGGCGGGCCGCCGGGCGGCCGGCTTGCGCAGAGTCGGGGCCGCAGCCGGGGGCCATTGAACCGCGACACCGGCCGGCAGCCGGGGGCCAATTGAACCGCGCCTCCGGCCGGCAGCCGGCGACGGATAGGGGAGAGAGCATCATGAAACTGCGATTGTCGGTGAGTTTGTGCTGGGCCTGCTGGTGTTGGGCGGGCACCTTCGGAACGGTGGTCCCCATCGGGGGGCAAGCCGCGGATCTGGCGCTGGACGAAGCGCGCGGGGTGGTGTATCTGGCGGACTTCGGCGGCGGCCGGATCGACGTGATCTCGACCTCCAGCCTGACCATCCGGAACTCGATGAACGTGGCCGCGCAGCCTTCGGCTCTGGCGCTCTCGCCCGACGGCCGCTTTCTCCTGGTGGCTCATTTCGGCAACTTTCCGGCGCCCCAGACCAGCGGCAACCTGCTGACGCTGATCGACCTGAACTCGGGAGGGATGCAGACCTTCGCGCTGAGCTCGCCGCCGCTGGGAGTGGCCTTCGGCAGCGACAACCGGGCGCTGGTGGCGACCACCACGGAGTTTTTGTCGTTCGATCCGCTGACCGGCGGGAACCTGACCGTAGGGACGGTCCAGAACGTGACCGCCAACACGCTGCCGGCGCCGCCGGCGAATTTCCCGCCGCAAATCGTAGCCGCGTCGATGGCCGCCTCGGGGGACGGCAACTTCATCTACGGCCTCACGGACACCATCCGCTTCAAGTACGACGTCCGGAACCGCTGGGTAACCTCGCTGGGGTACACCTCGACGCCCACCATGGGGCCGCGCGTGGTGAGCGTCAACCAGGACGGTTCGCTGTGGGCTGGCGGCTGGGTGGAATACGACCGCAGCGGCCGGCTAATGGCCCAGTTCCCCGGCGCCTCCGGGCTGCTGGGGGTGGGCAGCCACGCCTTCGACTCGGCGCGCGGCCTGATTTACGCCCAGATTCCCCAGGCCACGGCCACCGGAACGACCACCGTCTCGCCGCCCGTGCTGATGATCGTGGATGAGGACAACCTGACGGTGGAGGAGCAGTTGCTCCTGCCCGAGAACCTGGCGGGCAAGAGCGTGCTCGCTAGCGACGGCTCCGTGATGTACTCGGTGTCGGCCAGCGGCCTGCTGGCGCTGCCGGTGGGGTCGATCGACCAGGCGCGCCAGATCCGCATACAGCAAGAAGATCTGCTCTTCCAGGCGAGCACCTGCGCCGCGGGCGTGGCCGTGCAGCAATTCGCGGTCACCGACCCCAGCGGCGCGGCCACCGACTTCACGCTGGCGGCCTCGGCGCCCGGGATCTCCATCAGCCCGTCCAGCGGGGTGACGCCGGCGGTAGTGAGCGTTTCCGTGAACCCTAGCGCCTTCCAGAACCAGCACGGCACGACGGCCATCCGGATCGCGGTGCAGTCGGCGGCGGCGGTGAATATCCCGCCCCCGTTGCGGGTGCTCGTCAACAACCGCGATCCCGACCAGCGGGGCACTCTGGTGGACGTTCCGGGCACGCTGGTGGACATCCTGGCCGACCCCGCCCAGAACCGGTTCTTCGTTTTGCGCCAGGACAAGAACCAGGTGCTGGTGTTCGAGGGCGGAGGATACACGCAGGTGGCCACGCTGCGCACCGGCAACACGCCCACGCAGATGGCCATCACCTTCGACCGGCAGTATCTGCTGGTGGGCAACGACAACTCCCAGATCGCCAACGTGTACAGCCTGCAAACCCTGCAAGCACTGGCGCCGATCGGGTTTCCGGGCGGACATTATCCGCGCTCGCTGGCCAGCTCGGGCAACGCCATCCTGGGGGCGGTGCGGTCGGCGGTGAGTTCGTACAACCCCATCGACCGGGTGGACCTGCCTTCGCGAACGGCGGTGGAAATGCCCAGCCTGGGGCCGTGGGCCAACAGCGTGGACGTGAATACGATGCTGGCGGCGTCGCCCAACGGGGCCTGGATTCTGGCGGCGCAAGCGGACGGCGGGGTGCTGCTCTACAACGCCACGCAGGATTCTTTCACCGTTTCGCGCCAGGATTTCACGGCGCTGGCGGGGCCGTACGCAGCCTCCAGCCAAGGGCAGTTCGTGGCGGGGAACAACTTATTGAACGTCTCGCTGGTTCCGCTGCAACAGCTCGAAAGCGCCACCGGAACCATCTCAGGATTTGCGTTTCTGGCCGCCGGCGGGCTGCAGACCACGGCGCCCATCGGGGCCAGCCCCGGGGTGGTCGAGCGGGTGGATCTAACCAGCGCGGCGGCGCTCGATCCGGCGCGCACCGTAGAGGCTCCGCTGGTGGGCCAAACCGGGGCCGCACTCACCAGAACGCTCGCGCCCCTGGCCAACGGCAACGCGATTGTCTCGCTCACCACCTCGGGATTCACGGTGCTGTCCTCGGCCTACGACGCCCCGGTCCAGCCGCCGCACATCGACAGCGTGGTGAATGCGGCGGACTTCACCGCCGCGGTGGCGCCGGGCAGCCTGGTCTCGCTGTTCGGCGAGAACCTGAGCCCGGTGAACCTGGCCAGCGCCGAAATGCCGCTGCCCACCGCGCTGGGCGACAGTTGCCTGACCGTGAACGGCGCGCTGGCGCCGATGTTGTTCGTCTCCGCGGCGCAGGTCAACGCGCAGTTGCCCTACAACCTGGATGGCAGCGTCACGCTGGTGCTGCACACTCCCGGCGGCGTCGGCAACAACTTCACGATCGACATGACCGATACGGCGCCGGGGGTCTTCGAGGCCCCGGTCGAGGGGACCAACCAGGTGACGCCGGCGGTAGTCCGTCTGGCGAACAACCTGCTAGCCACGCCGTCCAATCCGGTGCACCAGGGCGACACCATCGTCATCTATGCAACCGGTCTAGGCCAAACCACGCCGGCGGTGAACGCCGGAACCGCGGCGCCGCTGGACCCGCTGGCGGCGAGCTCCGTCACCCCTCAGGTGGCGCTGGGCGGAGTGAGCTTGCCGGTGCTGTGGGCGGGACTGACGCCGGGCTTTGCCGGCCTGTACCAAATCAACGCCCAGGTGCCCTGGTTTGTTCCGACGGGGGCCAGCGTCGAGCTGGACATCGTTCAGGGCTCCAGCTCCACGTCGCTGTTCCTGAGGGTGGTCGAATAGGAATTCACTTCTCCCGAATCCGGCGGATCGAGGCGCCGGCCCGGGCCAGCTTCTCTTCGATCCTCTGGTAGCCGCGATCGATGTGATAGACCCGGTCGATCTCGGTCTCCCCGCTGGCCACCAGAGCGGCCAAAACCAAGCTGGCGCTGGCGCGCAGGTCCGAGGCGATCACGCTGGCCCCGGTAAGCTGCGAAGGTCCCGCGACGATCGCCTGCCGGCCCTCGATCCGGATGTTGGCGCCCATGCGCATCAACTCCAGCGCGTGCATGAAGCGGTTCTCGAAAATGGTCTCGGCGATGAGGGAGATCCCCTGGGCCTGCGTCATGAGAGCCATGTACTGCGCCTGGAGGTCGGTGGCGAAGCCGGGATACTCCTCGGTGGTCGCGTCGGCCGCACGCAGCCGGCCGGGGGCCCGGACGCGCAGCGAGGTGGGGGAAACCTCGGCGACTTCGGCGCCCACTTGGCGCAGCTTGACGATCAGCGCGGTGAGGTGCTCGGGGACGCAATCGGCCACCAGGAGATCGCCGCCCGTGATGGCGCCTGCGATGAGGAAGGTGCCGGCCTCGATGCGGTCGGCAATGATGGTGTGTTCGGCGGCGTGGAGGCGGGCTACCCCGCGGATTCGAATGGTGGAAGTGCCCGCGCCTTCGATTTGCGCCCCCATCTTGGCCAGCAGATCCGCGAGGTCTCCGACTTCGGGCTCGCGCGCGGCGTTCTCGAGCAGGGTCTCGCCGTCCGCCAGTACGGCGGCCATCATGAGGTCCTCGGCGCCGGTTACGCTGACCCGGTCGAAGTTGCAGCACGCGCCGCGGAGTCCGTGGGGGGCGTCGGCCTCGATGTAGCCGTGCTCCTGGCGAATGCGTGCGCCCAACTGCTCAAGCCCACTCAGGTGCAGGTTGATGGGGCGCGTGCCGATGGCACAGCCGCCGGGCAACGAGACCCGGGCACGGCCGGCGCGCGCCAGCAGCGGCCCCAGCACCAGGCTGGAGGCGCGCATGGTCTTCACCAGCTCGTAGGGAGCCTCCGGCGAGGAAATCGACCGCGCCTCGACCGTCAGCACCCCGCCCTTCAGCTCCAGATGGGCTCCGATGCTGCGCAACAGCTTCCCCATGGTGACGATGTCGCGCACCGCGGGAATCCGGTGCAGGGTCACCGGTTCCTCGGTCAGCAGGCAGGCGGCCAGGGCCGGCAGCGCCGAGTTCTTCGCGCCGCTGATCGAAACCTCCCCGCGCAGCGGGACGCCGCCCCGGATGACGAATCTATCCATTGTTGAGGACCTCGCAAACCCGCCCGCCGGCGCCGGCCAACCGCGTCTCCGCTTCCCGGCGGCCTAACCCCAGGCGGGCCATCAGGATGGCCACTTTCACTGTACCACCCGGCCTTTCCGGATACTCCGCGGCGCGCAGTTCGTCAATGCCCGCGGTCTCCGCGACGATGCGCCGCGCCCGCTCCAGCAGTGGTTCGTTCCGGTCGCTGGCAGGCTGCCGAAAAGTCGTTTCGGCGGCCCGAAGAGGACAAGCTAAAGCATGTCCTACAGCCCCGCGTGGGGTAAGCTCCAGCTTGCCCAGGGACATTTTCGGCAGCCTGCCAGCTCCCATCATCCACCATCTTAGGCGGCTTTGGAACCCCGCGTGGGGTAAGCTTCAGCTTGCCCGGGGACTCTTTCGGCAGCCTGCTAGTCCACCATCTTGAGCGGCTTTTGGCGCCTGGAGTGTGGGAATCCGTTCCAGCGCGCAGAGTCCGTAGTAGTCCTAGTACGTTATCGCCCTACCTAGTACCCAAAAAACTCGCCTCCCCATTGACTTTAAGGTTGTTAACCCGTATCCTAATGAGGATCGGTTCGCCGCATTGGTGCGCGGAAACTGTCGGAATAGCCACGCGGAGGAGGAGACGAAGAAGAGACATGAGGATTCATAAGTTATTGCTTTTGGGGGTTGTACTGGCCTTGGCGGCGGCGCCGTGCTTGGCGACGTCGATCACTTTCGGGACTTTTTTCGCAGCCGGCGGAGCTCAGGACCTCACCGTTGCCTACAACACGCTTACGAACACCATGACTGCGGCGCAGCCGGTGTTATTCATTTACGACTACACGGACATTCCCACCGTGCCTGCGGCCCTGCAGACGCTCTTGCCCGCGCTGCTGACTCTCAACGCCACGACGGATGGCGCCGTCTCGGGCTCCGGCGAGCAGCTTGGCTACACGGGCACCTTTTCGGTCACCCTCACGCATGCCGAGGGCATCTATGGCATCGGCTACGTCCTGGTGTCGGGTACCTTTGGGGGGGCAGCCACTTCGCAACTAAATGGCAACATCTCCAGCATGACGTTTCAGGATTCCACACCGCCATCCACTAGTGTGGACTTCACTGTGCCGTCCTTCGTGAATCTCATCGCTGGCGGCCAAGAGATCATGTATTTGGATCTGAGTAACCTGGTGAACACGACCTCATCCCACCCGACCCTGGACATCAACGGCGCGAACATGTATAGCGGGTTTAAGGCCACCGTCGCCAGCGGCACCTTAACTACGGCTCTCACCCCCGAGCCGTTCAGCTTCCTGCTGCTAGGCTCCGGGTTGGTTGGGTTGGGCTTGCTGCGGCGCAAGGTGAGATAAGCTAAGCCACACGGTTTCACACCGGGGCGCCGGGAACCATCCAGTTCCGGCGCCCTTCGTGTTTTCAGGGGCCCTCAGGCGCTGAAGGAACTTCCGCAGCCGCAGGTCGAGCGCACGTTGGGGTTGTCGAACTTGAAGCCGGCGCCCTCCAGCGTCTCCACGTAATCCACGCTGGCGCCCTCCAGGTAGAGCAGGCTGGCCTGATCGACGAACACCTTCAAGCCGTCGAAGCTGTACGTCTTGTCCAGAACGTTGGGGCTGCTCTCGAAGGCCATCGAGTAGTTGAATCCCGAGCATCCGCCGCCCACAACGGAGATGCGCAAGCCGGCCGGCTTGGGTTCCTGCCCGCCCAGAATCTCCTTAACCTTTTCAACCGCGCGAGGTGTGATTTGTATCATAGGACCTGCCTTCAGTTTACCAGGAACCGTCCGCTATTGCCTCGCCCCGCCACCGGCACGTCTCCCTAAAGGATGGCCGGGCGGCCCCGGAATCTGGTATTTTGATCGTGATGGCCGGCGCGGGCCGGGCCGGCACAAATTGCTGAAACCATTGGAGCCTCATCCACGTCGGAAGGGCATATGGGCAGCTTGAGCGGAACTCTCCGGCTTCCCGCCACCGGCGGGAAGATCCTGGCGAAGCCGAGAGTGGACTACAAGAACAGCCAAGAAGCCGCTCTGGTGCGCCGCGTTCAGGTCGCGGATCAAATGGCTTTCCGCGAGATCGTGGAGCGCTACCAATCCAAGGTGTTTTCCATCATCTACGGAATCCTGCGGAACCACAACGACGCGGAAGACATTGCCCAACAGGTGTTTACCAAGGTTTACTTCTCCATTGGAAGCTTCGATTTCCGGAGTTCCCTGCTCACCTGGGTCTACAAGATCACCGTCAACGAGTGCTACGATTATCTGCGCAAGAGGAAGGTCCGGCGCCTGGTCTACGAGAGCGACTTCAGCCGGGAAGACGCCCTGCGCGCGGAGGGCTCGGAACAGGCCCGCGACCAGAGGCCCTCGGTGGAAGCCGCGGTGGCCGACAGGGATCTCGCTTTGAAGTTGCTGGCCCGGCTGCCCGAGCAGGAGCGAACGCTCCTGTTGTTGAAGGAAGTCGAGGGCCACTCGGTCGAAGAACTGGCGGAAATGACCGGGATCAACGAGAATACGATTAAGGTGAAGTTGTTCCGCGCCCGGCGCAAGCTGGTGAACGTGGCGCGGCGGCTGAGCCGATCGCGAAAAGTGGCGGCTGGCTAGAGGAGGCCGGCGCCGGTGCGCGAGAAAGCGGACGGAAGATCCGCGGCCCCCACAGGGGGATGGATGGATTGGAATTGAGGGAAACAGTATGCATGGGCTGATCGGGGAACACCTGGAGGAAGCCCTCCAAGACGCTGCGGGCAGGCCGGCTTCCGAGGAAGTCGCGCGGCATCTGAGCGGTTGCGAAGCCTGCCGGGACGAAGTGAGCGGGATGCGGGAACAGAACCGGGTCTTGCGATCGCTGCGCGCCGAGGATGCTCCGGAGGCCGCGCCGGGCTTCTATGCGCGAGTGCTGGAGCGCATCGACGCGCAAGGCAGCCCCTCCATCTGGAGCGCCTTCCTGGATCCCATCTTCGACCGTCGCGTGTTCGCCGGGTCGCTGGCGCTGGCGGTCGTGCTGGGGGGCTTGCTGGCTTTCAGCGAGGCCGCTCTCGCGCCTCCCGCGAGCGCCGGAGCGATTGTGGAGATGCAGGATCGTTCACCGGGATTGGGACAGGACCGGCAGCGGGACCGCGACACGATGCTGGTCGCGCTGGCGACCTATCGCGAATAGGCGGCGATGACCTCGGCACAGACCCCTTCTTGGCGGAACAGGCGCGTTTTGCTCCCGCTTCTGGCGGTGTTTCTGAGCGGCCTGATCGTCGGAGCGCTGGGCGCTCACCGCCTGATGCACCAGCCCCCGCCACAACCATCCCGCAGCAAAGAGCTCGCCCTCGAGCATCTCAAGACGGAACTCGATCTCACCCCCGCGCAGACCGAGCAACTGGAGACCATCCTGGACGATTTCTTCACCTACTACCACACCTTGCAGGCCCAGTTGGACGACGTGACCGCCCTTTGCCGGCAGCGCATCATGCGCATCCTGAAGGAAGAGCAGCAGCGCAAGTTTCAGAAGTTAATCAGCCAGCGCCAAACCCGGCAGCTCCGCTAGCCAGGCGCCACCGGCGGCTCGGGAATCTCAAACCCGTGGACGATGCGTTTCCACTCGACTTGCGGCTTCTGGAAATTGACCAGGAGACAGACAGTCCGGCCGGAGGCGCGTAGATAGTTGAGACATTGCGCCATGTGCTCGCTGCCCAGGCGCTCCACACATTTCATTTCGACCACCAGCACGTCTTCGACGAGGATGTCCGCGAAGTGTTTTCCCACACAGTGGCCCTTGTAGGATACCGGAAAGGAAGCTTCGGCAGTCGCTGGGATGCTGCGAAGTTTGAGTTCCCGGAGGAGAGCCCGCTGGTAGACCTTCTCGAGGAATCCGGCGCCCAGCATGTTGGAGACCTCAAAGATCGCACTCAGCACGCGCTCTGTCGGCGAATTCAAGTTATCTGCGTTCATCTGCGTTCATCTGCGGCCAGTAACGATGTGCCGTCCGGAACCAATACCTCTCAAGGCTGTCGCCAGCCGCCGATGAACGCAGATGAACGCAGATCTGGGCGAAATCGCAAGGCTCGGAACGTAAATGGCGACTGGGCAACTGGCCATGTTGAACCTCTGTGATAATGTCCCCTATTGGACTCGATAGAAATGTCCCTCCAAACTAGACCTTGAGGAGGTCTGGTGGGAAGGACATGGATGAGCGAGCGGGAAGTGAGACGGGCGGCGGTGCTCGGACGAGTAACGGCGGGGGAGTTGAGCC
>JBKQQG010000005.1:0-34679 GCA_052144455.1 Bryobacteraceae bacterium | reverse complement strand
CCCGCTCGCTCATCCATGTCCTTCCCACCAGACCTCCTCAAGGTCTAGTTTGGAGGGACATTTCTATCGAGTCCAATAGGGGACATTATCACAGAGGTTCAACACCTCTGACGTTCCGGCTTGCCAGGTCCGGTCTGGTATAGTATTAGTTCTTCCCGTATGACGTCCTCGTCTCCAATTGAGATCGTCTGTGCCCACAGTCCCGACTCCGACGACGCCTACATGTTCTACGCCCTGGCCACCCGGAAGATTCGCTCCCGCCTGGTCTCCTTCCACCACGTGCTCGAAGAAATCGAGAGCTTGAACCGCAAGGCGCGGGAGGGCTGCTACGCTGTCACTGCGATTTCCTACCACGCCTATCCTTATGTCGCCGACCGCTACGTCCTGATGGCCAGCGGCTCCAGCGTGGGTGACGGCTATGGTCCGGTGCTGCTCGCCAATCATCCCATGGCCCTCGCCGAGATCAAGGGGAAGAGGATCGCCGTGCCCGGCGCGCTCACCACCGCCTGCCTGGCTCTCCGCATCGTCGAGCCGGATTTTGAACCCGTCGTGGTCCCCTTCGACAAGATCCTGGACGCGCTGGCCGAGCACTCCGTCGAGCTCGGTCTGGTGATTCACGAAGGCCAGATGACCTTCTCCCGAAGCGGCTTTCACAAGGTGCTGGATCTGGGCGCCTGGTGGAAGTCCGAGTTCGATCTGCCGCTGCCGCTGGGGGCCAACGTCCTGCTTCGTTCGCTGTCCGGCGAGGTCCGCGGCGAATGCTGCCGCCTGGTGCGCGAGAGCATCCAGTACGCTCTGGACAACCACGAGGAAGCTCTCAACTACGCGCTCCAGTTCGCCCGCGACATGGATGTCCGTCTGGCCGAGAAATTCATCGGCATGTACGTGAACCATTACACCGTGGATTGCGGCGAGCTGATTCCCCAGGCGGTGCAGCGGTTATTCGATCTGGGCTTCGCCCGCGGCATCATCCCGCGCCAGGTAACCGCCGAATTCGTCCGCTGAACCCCACGCCGGCGACCCCCCCCTGTTCCACATCCGCGCAAGCTTCCGCCATAATCGAAGTATGTGGCTTCTCCGATTACTCACCTCGGCGCTGTTGCTCTGCTCCTCGCTGCCGCTCGCGGCTCAGGCGCCGGCTGATTCCGATCCCAAGCAGCGCATCCGGGCCGCGCGGGAGCTCGCCAGGCAAGGCTCCGGCGCCATCGCCAAGCTCCAGCCCATGCTGAGCGACCCGCTGGCCGAGGTGCGCATCGAGGCGGTGAAAGCGATCCTCGAGATTGGAACCGGGGACAGCCTCGACCCGCTCACCCAGGCCACCCGCGATAGCGACGCCGAAGTCCAGATCCGCGCGACCGATGGACTGGTGAACTTCTACCTCCCGGGCTATGTGCGCACCGGCCTCAGCGCCTCGCTGCATCGTATCGGCAACGTCTTTACGGCGAAGTTCACCGATACCAACGACCAGGCGATCGATCCCTTCGTCGAGGTGCGGCCGGAAGTTGTCGCCGCGCTGGGTAAACTCGCCGCCGGCGCCTCTACTGTGGAAGCCCGGGCCAACGCCGCCCGCGCCTGCGGCATCCTGCGCGGCCGTAGCGCGCTCCCGGACCTCTACCAGGCCCTGCACTCGAAAGACAGCCAGCTCATCTATGAATGCCTGGTCGCTATCCGCAAGATCGGGGACCCCAGCGCCGCGCCGCAGATCGCCTTCCTGCTCCACGATCTGGACGAGAAGGTGCAGTTCACCGTCCTCGAGACCACCGGCCTGCTGCGGAACCGCGACGCCCTCCCCGATCTGCGCCGCGTGCTCTCCGATCCCGCCAGCAACCGTATCCGCAGGGCCGCCCTCACCGCCATCGCCATGATCCCCGACGAATCCAGCCGCCCCGACTATCTCCGCTACTTCGCCGACAAGGACGATGGCATGCGCGCCGCCGCGGCCGAGGGCCTGGCCCGCCTCAAGAACCCCTCCGACCTGCCGCTCGTCCGGAAAGCCTTCAACGAGGAGCGGAAGATGTCGCCGCGCCTCTCGCAGGCCTTCGCCCTGGTGATGCTGGGCCAGAGCGAGGCCGGCGAGCTTAGTCCCCTCCGGTATCTCGTCAACAGCCTGAATAGCCTGGCCTGGCGTGGAGTCGCCCGCGCCTTCCTCATCGAGCTCGCGCGCGATCCCGCCATCCGCCGCACGCTCCGGAACGCCACCCCCAGCGCGGCCAAAGCGGAGAAGATCGAATTGGCGGACATCCTGGCCCGCAGCGGCGATAAGGACACGCTAGCCTGCCTGGAGGCCCTCAGCCGCGACCCCGATACCGAGGTCGCCGAGGCCGGCCTCAACGCCTCCCGCATCCTCAAAGCCCGGCTGCCCTGACGGACGCTCCCTTCGACTCGCCACCTCTCCACTGGAACGCCGGCAGCTTGGGAGTCAGCGTGCGGCGCAGCAGATCGGCTAGCGGCTCTATAATCATGGGCTCGATGGGCGAGTCGAAACCGCGCTCCAGCCTGACGAACTCCTCGGCGGAAAGCGGGACCTGAAGACTCCAGGCGGCGTTCTGGCCGCCGGGCGTGGAGTCGAAAAACACGGTGTGGTCGAGGCGCATCGACACGTGGTCGAATCCGAAGCCGTGGGAGGCATCCCGAACGGCAGACCAGCAGGATTCCACCGTCTGGGCCCGAATGAGCGCCTCTTCCAGCGCCCGCAGCCGGAGTTGAGCGCCCAGCACGCGGCGGAAGGTCTGGGGATTCACCAGATGGCCGGCCAGATTGAATTCGATGTATCCGAGGTGCTGTATGCCCATCCACGCGCTCACGCAGAAGATCACGATAACCAGGCCCGAGAACCGGTGCTGGGCCACGCTCAGAGTGAGCGCGAACACGGCGGCGATGGCGCAGACGCCGTACAGAAGCAAAGCCACGCGGCGCGGAGTCAGGCCGCGGTCCAGCAGCAGGTGGTGGATGTGCCGCCGGTCGGCGCCGCAGATGGGCTGGCCGCGCAGCAACCGGCGGATCACCGCCAGCGCGGTATCGACCAGCGGGATGGAGAACGCGATCAGCGGAGCCGTCATCCCCAGTATCGTGGTTGCCTTCTGGCTCCAGACGATGCCATAGCAGCCCAGCAGAAAGCCGATGGGGAGGCTGCCCGAATCGCCCAGAAAGATCGACGCTGGGTTGAAGTTATACCGCAGGAAGCCCAGCAACGCTCCGATCAAAGCCACGGTCGCCAGTTGCAGGCTGTAGTTCCCCAGCAGCAGGCCCGCGACGAAGGTGGTAATGGCGGCGAACAGGCCGACGCCGGTCGCCAGGCCATCCACGCCATCGATCAGGTTGACGGCATTGGTGCAACCCATCAGCCACGCGATGGTAAGCGGGTAGGCCAACCAGGGCGGGACGGAGTAGCCGCTGATGGAGTGGATCACCACTCCCGCCCAGCAGGCCAATCCGGCAGCCACACCTTCGCCCAGCAGCTTCTGCCACGGTTTGATCCCGCCCAGATCGTCGGCCAGCCCGGTGAAGAATACCACCATCACGGCGGGCAGCGCGCCCAGGACCACCGGGAGGTTGCGGCTGAGCGTCCTGGCGCCTCCCAACTCCACCAGCAGCAGGATGCCGTAAGCGGCGGCGAATGCGACGAAAACCGGGACCCCGCCGGTACGCGGAACGGCGCGGGTGTGGACCTTGCGGCGGTGGTCGGGTTCATCCACCCAGCCCCGCCGCAGGCACAGGTTCCGGAACAGCGGCGTGAGGACGAAAGACAGGGCGAACGCGCACAGGGCGACCAGCAGCAGAGAGAACACGTGAGAACCTCAGGGCTGAGGATTGAGCGGGGTCAAAAGCAGAGCTTCACCACACAGGCACAGGGCACAGAGAAGGAGACTCAGAGCTCCAGGATTTGGCGGAGGCCGTCTTCGATGGCGGCCATTTCTTCCGCGGAGGCCACGCCTACCAGAGCCCCCAGCCGCTCCTTGGCAACAGCCCGCAGTTGATCCACAACCGCGACGACCGGACGGCCGGCACATTGTACCGAAATAAGCAGGGGAGGGCTCGGACCGGGTGAAGTCGACAGCGGCAGGACGATAACGGTGCGGCGTCGCTCGTTCACGATATCCGTGCTCATCACGAGGCAAGGACGAGTTTTACGAATCTCGGAGCCGAGCGAGGGATCCAGGCGGACCCACCAAATCTCACCGCGATGAGGCATCGCTCCACGGCTCTAAACCCTCGCTGGCTAGAAGGTCAAGCTCGTCTTCGAGCTCGGAGAGGGCTGGGTCTTGATTGGCGACGTTACAGGCATGAGTGAGCTGGCGATCCTCTTCGGCCAACCGGTCAGTAAGGGCCTGGGCCACGTAGCGGGAACGGCCACGGGCTGGGACGCGACGAAGGAAGCGCGTGGCCAAGGCTTCCGGGAGGCTAAAGGTCATCTTCCGTATAGCCATAAAGACATAATAACATAAAGAAGGCCCGCGGCCCGCCCGAGAGGGCGATCTGTGTCTCGAGCGTCGCGTGGGGACATAGAGCTACGAAGAAACGTGCTCGGAAGCGATGGCATGAACAGCCATCTGGGCGCCCACCCGGACAAGAAAGATCGGGCTGTCCAGGTTGCGGCGCCACAGCCGGCGCGGTTCGTGAGCCAGGCGGTAGGCCCATTCCAGGCCGGCGCTCCGCACCCAGGCAGGCGCCCACGGCACCGTGCCGGCATGGAAATTGAACGCCGCGCCCACTCCCAGCAGTGCGGCCGCCTGGATTCGGCCCACATGCGCGGCCATCCATTTCTCCTGTTTGGCCGTGCCCAGCCCGACCCAGACCAGATCCGGAGCGGCGCCATTGATCGTTTGAACGAAGGACTCGTCCTCGTCCGGGGTCAATGGCCGGAAGGGTGGGCAGAGCGCGCCCGTGACCTGCAGCCCGGGGAATCGCCGTACCAAGCGCCGCGCGAGTTCATCCGCAACGCCCTCGCCGCCGCCGTAGAAGAAGTGCCGCAGGCCCGCCGACCGGCCCCAGTTGCAGAGGTCTAACATCAGGGAGGGCCCGGCGATCCGGCCGGCGCGGCCGTAACCCAGCAGCCTCGAGGCCAGCGTGATGCCCACTCCGTCCGGCAGCGCCAGATCGGAGTCTCGCACCGCGGCCAGCATCTCCGGGTCGCGGCTGCACGTCACGATAGTGTGCGGGTTCACCAGCGTCACGTATCCGCGGCGGCCGGCGCGCCGCCAGCACAGCAGTTCCGAGAGCACGTCCCGCGCTTCCGTCAAGTCGACGCGCACTCCCAGCAGGTTTCTTGCGAGTTGGATGGGCACTTGGTTCTCCTACAGTCGTTGAAGAGGTCAGCCGGCCGCGCAAGCCGTCAGTGTGTGATCGCTGTAACCCAGCCGCCGCTCGTGAAGCGCGATCTGCTCTGGCGTGAAGCGCATCTTCACCAGCCGGGCCGGCACGCCCGCCACGATCGCGTAGCGTGGCACGTCTCGGGTCACGACGGCCCCCGCTGCCACCACCGAGCCGCGGCCTATCGTGACCCCCGAGACGACAATGGCCCCGTGCCCGATCCAGACGTCGTCTTCGACAACCGTCTCCAGACGGTCCCCGCGGCCCGAGTCCCAGATGGCTTGGCCAACCCTATCCATGCGATGATCGTCGCGCCCGACAAATGCCACGTTCCGCGCCACCAGGATCTTGCTGCCGAAAACAATGTCGCACTGCACCGAGCAGCCGGGGCCGAACTGCACGTAGTCTCCCAGCGTGATCCTGCGATGCGGCGAGTGGAACCACACCCCCATCGGGCAGCGGATGTGGCTTCCGTGCGCCACCCAGCGATTGAAGACCCCAAACTTGATGGCCGTGCGCACCCGGTTCGCGATCCTGCGGAAATGCGCCGTCACTGGGCTTGCTCCCGGCCTAGCGCGCGCTCGATTCCGTCCGCAAAGCGCGCCGCCATGTTCTCCACCGTGTAAATGCGCCGCGCCCTCTCGCAGCCCTGCCGCAGCCGCGATCGCAGCTCCGCGTCGTGAAGGTAGCGCACTACCGCCTCGGCATAGGATTGAATCGAATCCGCAGCCATCAGCCCATTGGCCCCGTTCTCCAGGTAGGCGATTTCAGGCCCGTGATACGGCAGTTCGGCAGTGATGAGCGGAGTCAGCATGGCGAACGAATCCACGATCCCCAGCCCCACCGCCCCCGGCATCAACTGGCACGCCGCCATGGAAAAGTAAGGGATGCGTTCCAGCCCGTACTTCGGTCCAACGAAGTGCAGCCACTGGGAATTCTCGGCCGCCCGCTCGCGCACAAACGGCTCCCACTGCCCCTCGCCCACCACCACCAAATGGAATTCAGGGCACTGCTTGCGAACCACCGTGGCCGCCTCGATCAGGACATCCAGCCGCTTGTCGCCGTACAAACGGCCGCAGTACAGCCCCACCAGCCCATCCCTCGGTATGCCTAGCTGAAGCCGGGCCGACTCCGCGCCGCCTGCCGGCTGGTCGTCGTACTGGCGTATCAACTGGGCCGTATCGATCGCATTGTTGACCACGGTGATCCGGCTCGCCGCAACGCCCATCCGCAGCACCACCTCGCGGGAAAGCGAAGTGTATCCGAACCAGTGATCGACGCCTCGCGAATACCAGCGTTTGAATCCTTCCCGGATCGGGCGCCGCTCGCCGGCCTGAAAGCATCGCCCGTGTCCCCACAGGCCCACCCGCAAGCATCCCCACCGCCGCAGCAGCAGAATCGGATAGTTCGCCAGGTTCGCGGAGTTTTGGTGGATGACCACCAGGTCGGCGTTGCGCAGGTATTTGAACACCGGCTGCCACAGCAGGAATCGCCGCCCGCAGTAGAAATAGCGATTCCGAATCTCCGTTGCCCACGGCATCGAGGCCGTCCGGATGCCGTCCCATCGATTGGATTGTCCGTACACCAGTTGCAGTGTGATCTCCCTGCGCGCCAGATTCTCCCTCAGGCGGTCGTAAAAGGAAGCCCGGTAGGCTTCACAGCGCGGTTGCAGTAGCAGCACTCTGGGCATGCTGAGTCGCAGTTTCCAAGGCGGCCGCTTGGCACAAGGACAGAACCGGCGCGAGCACATGCGCCAAGGGGACTCCGCCGGGAAGGTCGACCAGGACGCCATTTGCCCCAATCCCTGGGTGGACCATCACCTCCACCCGGTCGTCCGGCCCGAGCTCGGCCGAAACCAAATCATCCGCGGCGCCGAACCGGTTCCACCCGGCCAGCCCTCGCAACTTCAGGTAGCCGTTCGCGGTCGCGGTGTAAACTCGCCTGGCGAAAGTCCGCGCGCGCACAAGATTTTGCAGAACCCTCAAACGCAGGATGCCTTCCTCTCTCATGACCGGAAGAATCGCCCGCAGAATGCCCAGTTCCTCGTGTACGTGATGATGCGAGTCCAGATGCCGCGGCCGCAATCCCGCCGCCCGGCAGCGCTCCAGTTGCGCGCGAAGCTCGGCGCGAACCGCCTGCGTCTCGGCGCCGCTAATGCGCATCCAGGCGCCTTTGCGCCGGGGAAGAAACCAGCCGTCCGCCGAGCAGAAGCGGCGCTCTCGCCGTATGGCTTCCGTGAGCGGCCGTCCCGCATCCAGCACCAGATGCAGTCCCACGCGATCGGCGAATCTGCCCTCGTGAGCGGTCCAGCAAGCCTCTTCGAACTCGATCCCGGTAGCCATGATGCTGCAAGTGGAAATCAAACGGGCCCCGAACGCCCGCGCGATCGCCCTGTTGACGCCCGGCTCCAACCCGAAATCGTCCGCGTTGATCAGGGCCGGCGGCGCGGGCCGCGGCGGATGGCTCGAAGTCATCGGCGCTCCTTGTACTCTTCCATCGCCGGAAACACGAAGAAGCCGATCCGCCCCGCGTAGAACGCCAGGCCGCGCAGCAGTACCAATGCCGCAACCCTGAAATTGGAGAGCCTGGCCATGGATCTGGCCATCGCCATGGCCCATCCCGGAAGAACGGATAAGACCGCCCCCGCCAGCGTCCTCGCGAGCGATGTCTCCTTGCGCCGTATGTACGAATCGCCCCAGCCGCATCTGTATTCGCGCCGCATGTGCCAGCGCCACCTCCGCCGGTCGCTCTCCTGCGTTTCGAACACCACCGCCTCGGCACAGGAGCACAGAATCCATCCCGCGCGTTCCGCCTGCCGGAAGACCAGGCTGTCGGAGTTCCCGATTCTGCCCAGCCGCGCCTCGAAGGGAAACCTGTCGAATACCGCCCGCCGGGCCAGCACGTTTCCGGTGCGGCAGTCCGATGCCCGCAGCCTCGCGCCCGTGGGAGGGCATTCCCGATGGAAGGCTCCGGAGTCTCGCAGCCACGCTGGAATGTCATCCGGGAAACTCGGGACCACCGCGCCAACCACCACATCCGCGCCCAACGTTTCAAGCGCCTCGTGCAGCCGCCCAAGCCACCTGGGCTCCGCCTGTTCGTCGTCGTCGATGAAGGCGATCAGCTCTCCCCGCGCCGCGCCGACGGCGGCATTCCGCGCCAGGGCGATGTTTCTCCGCGGATCGGCGACATAGATGAGCGGTATCTGGCGCGCCTTGAACGCCGTTCGCATGGCGGCCACGCACGCCGCGGCGGAGCCTCCCAAATCGTCGTCCACCACCACCACCTCGAACGGCCCCGCGTTCTCCTGGCCCAGAATGCTTTCCAGGCACTTCCGCAGTCCCTCCGGACGGCGATACGTGCATACGCATACGCTGATCGGGCAGGTTGCACTCATGGGCGGGTCCTCCCCGCGCGCCCGGCGGGCCAGAATACCGCGCACATCGCAAATAACGTGCCGGTCGACCGCAGGTCCTCGGTGACGTTCGCCAGGACGAAGCAGTACACCACCAGTGGCAATAGCGATTCGCCCGACCACGTGAGAAAGTTCATCCGTTTCCGCAGCGCGGCCGCCAGCGGCGGGCCCGCAATCAAGATTGTCCCCAGCAGCCCCGTCTCCACCAGCAATTCCAGAAAAATGTTGTGTGGATACCGCCCCGCCGTGTCGCCCCGCTCCCAGCGGGCATTATCGATGTAGTAACCGCCCAGACCGTGCCCCAACAGCGGATGTTCACCCAACCGGTTTATGGCCGCCGACCAGTTGGCGGACCGATTCACGCGCTCGGCCCATGAGTACCGGTCGTTCAGCACCCGGCTGAGCAGCGGGCTTTTGCTGGCGGCCGCATACCCGACGATCGCGCCAATCAACAGCACCGAGCAGCCGGCGATGGCCACGGTCCAGCGGTTTCTACCGGTCTTGGACCAGGCCAGTGCCAGCGCAGCCCCCGCCACCGCGGCCAAAGCGGCGCGATGGCCCGACGATGTCAGCGCCAGGATCGGCCCCGCGGCGATAGCCAGCCACAGGCAGCACTGTGCGAGCCCCAGCCGGACCCGCTTCCAGGCCGCCGCGCTTCCCGCCATCATGACCAGGCTCCATCCGGCCAGTTGCGCGACGCACCGTCCTCCGTCGGAGCTGACTCCTCCATGCGCCAGAGCCGTGCCGGCCAGCCGCAGGCCTCCCGGCGTCAAGATGCTGGCAGGCCGCAGAGCGGGCGTCATCGAGAACACCACGCTCAGGTAATAAATGGAGGCCACGGCGGCGATGATCCCCACATCCATCAGCGCCACCCTGCGGCCGCGGATCAGTATCAGCAAGCCAGCCGTCTTCAGGCCGGCTTCCACCGCAAACCCAACCAGCTTGGCGGCCGCATAGTCGTTCCGGGGCCCCAGAAAGTAGGCCAATATCAGGACCGAGAAGACGGCTGCCAGCCAGGCCACGGCGCTCCGGTTGACGCGAAACATGGCGCGCAGCCGCGCTTCCGGCCAGCTCAGCAGGATTCCGGCCGCGATGCCCACGGCAATGACCGTGCCCGGGATGGGAAATCCTACGGCTTCCACCGATATTCCCAAGACGTGCGGCGCCAGCAGAAACGCCGCGCAGGCCAGCGTCTCCGACGACCGCCCCGCGCATGTCAGGAGCAGGGCGCACAACATCGCCATCGGCCCCCACGGACCGTTGATGTGGAGCGCCAGATAAGCCGCCGCAATCGCCGCCGCCGCCGCTTGCGGCAGCACCGAGGGCGGCGCGCCAGACCGGGTCGATCCAACCCTGATTCGTTCCCCGTGGACGGCGGCGCCCGAAGCTGCCGGACAGGTTGCCGAGGTCATGGTTGTATGGCCGCCACTTGTTCCAAGACGCCCTTCCACTTCGTGTTCCACCGGCCGGCGTCGAAGCACTCGGCGGCCGTGCGGTAGGCGTTTTCGCCCAGCTCGCGCCTCCGCCGCGCATCGCCCGCCAGCCGCAGGATGGCCGCGGCAAATTCCTCGGCGGCGGGCATCGCCAGAACGCCGTTGAACCCATCCAGGATCATGCTCGTGATCCCTCCCACCGCGCTGGCCACCACCGCGCAACCCGCGCCCATGGCCTCCGCCACCGACAACGAGGTGCCTTCCGAAGCCACCGAAGGAACGACCGCGATATCGTGCGCCAGGTGGACCTCCATGCACTCGTCCGGCCGGTACTTCGTGAACCGGACATTCTCGCAGTGCTCGAATCGATCCAGCAGATACCCCTCGTCCGGTCCTTCTCCCGCGAACGTGAAGATCACATCCGAACGCTGGCTCAACACGCGGTCAATCGCCTCCGCCATGATGCGTGTGCCGCGGTACGTCGTGAACCGCCGTGCAAACAGCACCCGCGTGGCTGGCGAGTCGCCCCGGCCGATTCTCTCGCGCGGCGCCAGTTGGCAGCAGTTCGGGATCACCCACACGCTGCCGCCGGGGCTTTCTCCGCGAATCGCCCGGTACCAGTTCAAGAAGTTGTAATCCACACAAACCCGGTTCTGGCAGTTATCGAAGAAGCGCAGGCCCCGCAGGTTGAGTTGCACCTTCTTGACTTGCGCGCCCACTCCGCTCGAGCACCACCCCTTCGTGGTCGCGTAACTCGAGGGCAGGTCCCAGCTAACGCCATGCTGAATGGAGACGGCGCGCCGCCAATCCGACCGCACGCTGCAATGGTCCGCGCCAAACACGATCATGTCCGTCCGCTCCAGGCGGCCGAGAGCGGCTGAGTACAGAGCCCGCCTCTGTCGTGGAGTGGAACGCTCCCGCACCGGCACGCCCACCACCGCCGCCGGGCCTAGCCGCCGCTCGAAGGGTCTCCGCGCGGCCTGAAACATCACCGGATCGAATCCCATCCCGGCGCTAAGCGCCATCAGGCGATGCAAGTAAGTCTCCACGCCGCCGATCAGCAGACGCTCGCCTTCCGGGTCGTACAAGTTGTAGTACAGGAACGCAACTTTCATGGCGCCGTTCGCATCCGGGCGGCAACGCGGAACGGCTTCCCGTGAGCGTCCTTCACCCAGATCGCCAGACGCAGCACCGGAGTCGTCTGCTCCACGCTGACCCCTGCGTCCTGAAACACCACCGCGCCGGCCGCTTCGGCCACTTCGATGTGCAGCCTTCCCGTATTCGCCTGTGTGGGATCGGAAGCCGCTATCGTCAGCACGCCGTTGGCTTCATGTACCAGGACCGACGCGACGCCGTCGCAGCCGATGCCCGCGGCGGACTTCGCGCCAGTCCAGAAGTTCGCCGCCCGTATGCCCAGCCCGGCCTCCACCACCGCCTGCACGTCCCCGTTGTTCTCCACAATCCGCACCCCGGGCGAGCCGGCGTAGCTGACGGTCTCGGCTTGGCTCTTGCCGGGCAGGATCACGTACGCGTAGGTCGCGCCGTCGGGCATCCGTCCGTGATCGAACCACAGCGTCCGGTACCTGGCGCCGACCGCCGTGGCGGGGCCGCGCCGGTTAATCTCGCTCCAAGCCCCGCTGCGCGTTTTCTCCAGCGACTTCCAAGCTGCCTTGTCCGGAAAATAGTACCCCACGCTGGCGCCCGGCACGGCGCTGGCGAGATGGGCCCACCGGCCCTGCTGTCCCGAAGTGAAGCGCGCCTCCGCGGTGAGCCGCCGGTTCTCCATGATCGTCTCCACGGTTTGCGCCGCCGCCGTGCTGCGTATCTCCGCTCCCAGCGCCACCAGTTCGTCGTCGAAAAGAAACCAGGATTTCTTGGCGCTCAATTGCCCGCCCTCCGGCGCCAGTAACATCATCGCGGCGCTGTAGCCATCCAGCGACGTCCCACCCACGGCATCGCTTCCCCCCAACCTGCTTTCTCTGGCGGTCGAGCCCGCGATCACCGTCGTGCCGGGCAGCCGCTGCGGGTCCACGGTGGGCCAGAAAGCATCGGTGAATTGCCTCAGGTCGGCGTTGTAGAGGTAAGTCATCCCGTCGCTGGTGTGCCACCCCTTGAGGTTTTCCCCGTCCATGCCTTCATAGTTGAAGATACGGCTGGAGTGCATGGCGATCCCCGCCGCCCAGGTGCGCCGAACGTGTACCACCCGATCCATCGAGGCGTAGACGCGGCTGATCGCAGGCCGCGCCGCGGGCGTCGTCGAGGCATCCTGAAGAATCTGCAACGCCGCGATCGCGCTGTCGCCCGCCGAGCGATCGGAATAGTTTTGGCGCGAGATCGCCCGGCCGCGAACCATGTCCATCATGGCGCCCTCATAGAGCAGCGGCGTGAACGAATCGGTCGCCCAACGCCGGACCGTCGCGCGCTGCCCCTCGGTGAAATCCCAGCGGGAGCCGGCCAGAAGATACATCAGATCCGCCATGTCGTCGAGCAGCACCACGCCGTAGCTGCCAGTATACGGATGCCGTTTGTGTTGCAGAAACGAGCCGTCCGCGTAGAACCCGTCGCCCGACGTGACGTACTCGAATACCGGGCTAAGTGCGGCGGCCGCCCGCGCAATCGCAGCCGCGTCGTTCAGCAGCAGGCCGCGCAAAATGGCGATCTTGCACTTGTCGGCGAGATTCGCACCCGTGGATGGAACCTTGAAGATCAAAACCCGGGGGTCGGAATCGAAGCGCTCAACCGCCGCCATGTATCGCGACAACTGCTCCGCACTGAGCCGGTCGTAAAGCAGAATGCCGATATCGACTACCTCGGCCGGCGTGCCGATCTCCCAGTCCCACCAACTGTCGTATTCAATCGAGCGCGCATTATAGCGGTTGGCGTCCATCCACTCCATGCCGAAAATCGTGTCGGCGAGCAGCCCTGCGTCCTGGTACAGAGCCTGCCCGGGCGTAGCCCACGCGACCGCCATGTCGCGCAAGCGGCCGTATGCCCTGCTCATGCCCGCCGAGCCGGCCGCCTTCTGCAGCGATCCCCATTCCCGCCGTGCGGTGGATTCCACGGACTGAGCGGCGTCTCCGGTCACCTTCCGCCGCCAGCGCAGGCGCAGCTCGCCGAACTCGTCCGCCGCGCCCGCAACGGGGAACAGCCCGCACACCAGCGTGCCAGCCAGTAGAGCTTTACCAAACATCACATGAAAACCTTGGCTCGCCGTCGACCGACGCCCATGAGCTGCTCCGATTTCAATCCGCGTTCATCGGCGTTCATCGGCGGCTGGAACTGCCTTCGTCCGCATTCCCGAGCGCCTTCCTCCGGAAACCGCGGCGATAGCCCGCCGCTAGCCGCCATTCTCCTCATGCAAGTGCCTGCGGCGCTTCGGATGGACACGCTGCGTGCCAACGATGGAAGAGCGCCAAATTGACGATCCTTCCCTCCAAGGTCTCCGGCGGTTGGCCCGTTCGATAGCCCAGGCCCCTCAGATACTCAAGAAGAATGAGAGAGGAGCTGCCGCGTTTCCGAAGCAGCGGGTCGTTGAACTCACAAAGGATGCTCCGGATACATCCGGCTCTAAGCAGCGACTCACAGCCTGCGAATACCTCCGGTTCGTGCGCCTCGACGTCTATCTTCATCGCGTCAACGCGGGTTATGCCCAGTTCCTCCAGGACCGCGTCGAGCCGCCTCACAGGAACGGTTACTGGAGTCATGCCGTCGCAATACTCAACCATGCTGGGGTCGTGAACGATCTCGATGTCGGCCTTGGTCAACCCGCCCTACAACAGCCCTGCCGGGATCGCACGGATGGAAAAAGAGGGCGGGCTGAGCGAGGGCGCGCCGGACGACGAGGGCCGAGCCGTAGTGTCGTGCAGGTAGCACACCGCCATGGGGATCAGTATTGGGAACACGGCGGTCCAGTACCGGACCTCGTTCCAGAGCCCAATGACCAGCAGAAGACCGCAGTAGAAGGGAACGGACCAAGCAGCCCGCCTGAGGAATTCCGGCGACTTTCTGTACCCCATAGCGACGAACGCCCACAATCCTCCGAGCACTGCGAAGTTCAGGACGACCGACCACTGTAGGCGCCACGCGCTCAGGTTCCCGTGGATGGCCATCGCGATCGTGAAGGTGGGTGGTGAACCCAAGGACGATTCGCAAACCGGCGAAGATCACGGCCCAGATTGCCGAACACGCTACTGCCCATCGCCGGCGGCGCCGATCGGGAAGCGCGACAAAAAACACTGCCAGGACGAGGAACACGCTGGTTTCCCGGTTGAGAGCGGCCAGAGCCACGAGGAGCGCAAGTTGGCGCCACCGGTTCCGAGCTGCCAGCAAGAGCCCCACCGAGAAGAAGCCGAACTCCGCCTGCGACCACGGGTGGAAAAACGCGTCATGAAAGGTCAAGGGCATTACGGCGCCTTCCAGCAGGGCCGCCAGTAACGGCCACGGCGGTTCGAGCCAGATCCCGCAAAGCAAAAACGTCGCGAAGAGTCCAACGAAGATCGCGCTTGTCTCAAGAAGGAAATACGCGAGGAGAATCGCCTTTTGGGATCCCTGGCGCGTCGGCCTGTCGGTTTCTTGGAGCAGAAGGAACTGCGTCGCTTTGACGATTCCCTCAGCGAGGTAGGGCATCAGCACCCGGTGTCGGTACTGAGAAGGCGCAGTTCCGTCGATAATCGAGGCGTGCATCTCCAGACGACGCTTGGCCGAAGGATAGGTTATCGTCCGGAAATAGTGGAGTCCAAGGGATAACGCGATCGAGGCGATGGCAATTGCGCTTTTCATTGAGTGATTAAACAGGAATTGCCAATTTGCTTTCCCGGCTGCGCACGGGTATACACCATTTGCCCGCGCTGGCGATCCTTTTTGCATTCGTTTCCGTCCCAAAGCCCTGGGCATGAACGGCTCGGCCGTCTCCGAAACCACAAAACCGAGATTTCTCTCATTCTGGAGAACCATTTAGAACACTTCTCTCCCAACCTTCTCACGGGAGTCCGTCAGACGCTGCGTGATCAATTCGCCGAACCCGAGCCGCTCGTCGAGTTCGCGCACCGGGATCAGGCCGCCGTCGGAGGCGACGCGAGGGCCTTGGAAGCCGACCTTGAGAGAAGCATCAAAGGAAAGCCGAAAGGGGCGTTTTTGTCTCTCACCCATTGGGTCCTGATCTCCGGGGCGTCTGGATCGCGTTCGCACCCTTATAAATACCGTCGATTGTGATGATTGTAGGTTTCAGAATTACGACTCAAAATGGAAATATGGGTTCAAGCAGCATAGGCCTTGTGACTTCTCAGAGCACGGCGGAACACGGGATTAACGGGATGCCCTGTAGGGCGGTTCGCCGCTTCTTCAAAATCGCCGCGGCGAAGCCGAACGTCCAGATCGAGTGGGCGGCATAGGCGGCCAGATACGCGGCGGCGAGACCGTCGGCCCCCCAATTCGCCCGCAGAAAGCACCAGCTCGAGACCAGAAGGACCAGCGCCCAGGCGGCGTTCATGGCCGCTCCGGCCCACATCCGCGATGCCGCCGCGACCAGAGTGGCCACCGGGCTTTGGACGGCGATCAGTGCCGCGGCCGATCCCGTCATCAGCAGCACCGCGCCGCGCGAACCGAACGAGGCCCCATACATCGACATGATCTGGCGATGCAGCAGAAACATCGGCAGCAAGATGGGACCGGCCGCCAGCAGGCAGAGGGCCATGGCTCCGAGCAGGAGTTTGCGGGTTTCCCGAAACCGGTTTTGGCCCCACAGGTCGGAGACCACCGGCAGCATCACCTGGCCAATCAGCCCCGGGAGAAACAGAACCGCGCTGCGCCACTGGTTGGCCGCCGAGAACACGCCCATCTCCGCGTAGCCATTGCGGCTGGCGACCAGAAAGGTGCTCGAGCACCACATCACCGGACCGACCAGGGAACTGGCCAGCACCGCCGGCACGGAAAATCGCCACAGTATGGGCAACTCCCGCCGCAGGCCCCGGTAGCTGATGCGGATCGAATGCGCTGCCGCTTGGCGCCGGATCGCCACCGCCGTCACCGCGCATCCGGCTGCGGCCGCGAGCGACAGGCCAATCACGGCGCCGTTCACCCCCGCCACCAGCGCGCCGCCCACTACCAGCGGAAAGGCGAGCGCGCCCCGAATCAGGTTGAGTCCCGCGATTTCACGAAATGCCCCAAACCCGCTCAGAGCGCCCGTTTGCGCGCCGTTGACCGCGTTGAAGAAGAGCAGGGCCGCTCCCATTCTGAGGGCGCCCGCCAGATGGGGCGCGCTCAACGCCGTGCGGGATAACCATGGCGCCGCACATACGATCAGCACAGCCGTGAATAGGCTGGAAACCCAGGCCACCACCGAGGAGAGTCCCAGGATGCGGCCGGCCCGCTCGGGATCGCGGCTCCGGAACTCGGCGATGTGCTTGGTAGCGGTCGTCCCCAGCCCGAAGCCCGCCAGAACACCGAACATCCCCAGCGTGCTGTAGATCATTCCCAGTTCGCCGAATGGCGCCTTGCCCAGCAGCCGCGCCGCTATGACGGATGCGCCCAGCGTCAGCGCCTGTGAGATCAACGCGCCGGAAACAGCCCAGAATATGCCCCGGGCGAAGCGAGCCCGCAAGCCCGCCCCGCGCCACATCGCGGTGAACGCTCCGGCCCAAGCCGCCGGTGGTGCGCCGATCGTCATGACGGGTTTCGCCTGGGATAGATTCGCGGATACGCGCTGCCGGGTATCGCCGCCTTGGCGTCCCAATCGTTGAGCACCACCCCCAGCACGTGCGCGCCATCTTCCGTAAAGCGCTGGCAGGCGTTCTTCAGAACGTCGCGCGACGTGCGGCCGGAGCGGACCACCATGACCACCGCGTCCGATACCCGTCCCAGCACCCGCGCGTCGGCGATGTCGCGGGCGGGCGGCGTGTCGATCAGAACCATGTCGTAGGCCTCGCGCGCGCACTTGATAACCTCGCTAAGCCGCGGCGAGTAGAGCAGGGTGCTGCCCGCGCTGGCCGCCCCGCCAACCAGTACCGAGAGGTTCGCTACGCCGGATTCGCGCGCCGTGCTGGCCAGCGCTGCGGCCGCCGGCTTGTCGCGATCGCGCAGCAGCTCGCTCAGCCCGGTTTGGTTGCTCAGTCCGAAAACCGCGTGCAGGCGCGGCTGGCGCATGTCGCCGTCGATCAGGAGAACTTTCTGGCCGGCTTCGGCCAGTGCGATCCCCAGATTCGCCGTGATGGTGGACTTTCCTTCGCCTGAAGCGGCGCTCGTGAAAACCAAAACTCGGGGGCGGCTCCCGTCGCGGCCGGAAAACAAAATCGAAGTGAGCGTGGCGCGGAAAGATTCGGCCAGCCTCGAGGCGTGGTCCCTCAGCGTGGCGAGCTCCACCATCTCCGCCCAGGCGGGCTCCAATCCCGCCACCAGTTGCAAGGCAGCCCCGCTGCCGGCGGGCGCCTCGTCGCTGAAGATTCTTTTGCGGGAGTGGGGCAGGCCGTGGTGGGCAAAGGGGGCCGAAGGGATCACGCCCAGCTCGGGCAGGCCCAGGAAGAAGCTGGCGTCCTCGGGGTTCTGTATACTCCGGTCGAACCGGTCGCGAACGATGAGCAAACCGGCGCCCAGGAACAGCCCGCCGAACAGTCCCAGGCCCGCGTAGCGCGGCAGGCTGGGCTTGTAAGGGATCTCCGCCGGCTGGGCGGCGTCCACCACGCGCACGTTCGAGGCCCGCATGGCGGAGGCGATGCTGGCCTCTCTCACCCGGCCCAGCAGGTCGTCATACAGTGTCCGCCCGCTATCCACCTCGCGCTTCAGAATGTTGTATTGCACCGCTTTGGCGGCATCCTCGGTGACCCGGCTGGTCTGCGCCGTGTACTCGGCCAGCAGCAGCCGCTCCCGGCTGACGGCCTGATCGTAGTCCGTCTCGATGCGCCCCAGGATGGATTGCCGCTGCCGGCCCAGCGCGGCCTCCAGTTCCACTATCTGCGCCTGCACCCGCTTCACCTTCGCGTGCTCGGGCGTGTACGTGGCGTTGAGATCGGCGGCCTGCTGGCGGAGATCGGTGAGCTTGGCGGCGAAGGCCTGCAGTGGCGCGCTATCCACCATGTCGGAGAGCGTTTCCGGCGGGTTGCTCCGCGCCATTTCATACCGCGATTGCTGCGCCGCCCGCTCGGCCTGCGCCTTGGCTAGCTCCCCCTGTACGTCCCGTAGCTGGTCCTCCGGGATCTTGGTGCTGTTTTCCGCCGCCACGATCAGCCCCGAGGTCCGCGCGTACGCCTGCAAGGCGTCCTCCGAGCGCTTCAGCTTGGCCCGCATGTCCTCCAACTGAGTGTTGAGCCACTCCCCCGTCCGCTGCGACATCTGCCAGCGCACCTCCAGGTTTTGTTGGATGTACTCTTCCGCCACCGCGTTCGCGAATCTGGCCGCGGCCTTTGCATCGGCCGAATCGCAGCTCACCTCCACGATGCGTGTGTCCGGTATGGCCTTCACCTTCAAGCTCCCCACTTCTCGGGCCAGCGCGGCTTCCTGCGGCGTCAGGATCTTGGACTGGGGAAGGTGCAGGATGGCGCGCCAGGTGGACCTCGCGGCAGCCGCGGACGCAGGCGCCCCCGGGGCTTTGGCAATCGGGGAGAGGCGGGCGGCCGCGCCGGCCAGCAGCGTGTCGCTCCGCAGTATCTCCACCTGCGTGGGGATGTCGCCCAGGCTGGCGTCGCTGGCCGCGCCTTCGTGCACCGGGGACAACTGCCGCGCGTTGAGGAAGTCCTCGTTGAGCGGTTGGATTTCAATCGAGGTTCGGCCCAGGTACACAGCAGTTTGGGGAACCGTGAGCAATAGGGCGGCCACCACACCGGTGCAGGCCACCAGCGCCAGCTTCCATTTGCCCCGGCGCAGGATGCGCCAGTACAGCAGCAGCGAGCTCTCGGCTTCGGGATCTTCCCCGTAGGCGCCGTAGCCGTCGGCGGCGTCCGGCGCGCGCGGCCCAGGAAGCTGTATGGAATCGTCGGGCAAGGGGGCAGTGCTCAGAACCAGATCAACCGGTAGGCGGCCGCGGATGCTGCAATCTCGGTGGCCTTCGAGGCTGCGTTCTTCAGCCCGCTGGCCGCCGGAATAAAGAGGATGTCGTTGGGGCCCAGCGAAACGTCGGGAGCCTTGCCGGCCAGCACGGCCTTGACGTTGATGGCCACTTCCACCTGCCCGGCGCCGTGCTGTGCGTTGCGCAGGATCCGGGCGCGCTTGGGCGCGGCCTCCTTATCCAGGCCTTCGGCTTTGGCCACTGCCTGCAAGACGGATAACGATTCGTTCTGGCCCAGCGCGAACCCGCCCGCCTTGTGAACCGAGCCCACCACGTACACCACCTCGGTCACCGGCACGGAGATCACGTCGTCGGCCCGCACCATGATGTTGCCGGCCGGATTGCGAGCACCCATCACCGCGGCCACCGCGACCTCCGCCACCGTGAATTCGCCCGAGGAATCCATCCCGGCGCCCGGCAATGGGATGGGGCCTTCCAGCTTGCGCCGCGTGATTCTGATGACCGCGCCCGCGTCGGGCCGCAGGCCGCCGGCCAGCGACAGAGCCTGGTAGAGAGTCTTGCCGGCTTCGATTTGGAAAACGCCGGGGGTGTTTACCGCTCCCATAACGGAGACCGGCTGGCTGCGGAATTGTGTGACCGACACCACCACCTGGGGCGCGCGTAGGAAGGTCTGGAAGCGCCGTGTGAGCTCCGCCTCCAACTGGCGGGCGGTGATCCCGGCAGCCTGCATCCTGCCGGCCAGCGGCACCGTGATCTCTCCGTTCGAATCCAGCCGGAAGGGCTTGTCGCCGACCTCCTCCAGGTCCAGCACGTGCAAAGTGACTTCGTCGCCCGGGCCCAGTTGGTAAGCCGGGGTAACCCCCTGGCCGAGCAAGGGCGCACAGTAGAGCAGAACCAGCAGGATCGGTCCTTTCGGCGTTCTCATACCGTTCCCGTCAAAGCCTCCGCGCCTCTGTGTCGTAGAGCCGCCTGCCGCAACGGCCGCAGTAGAAGCACGTCTGCGCTGTCGATCTCCACGGCCAGCGACCGCTGTAACAGCGTGATCGACACTACCACCCGGTGCTGCGTCTTGGATTCCAGGAAGATCCCTTCCAGCCCCGCCAGAACCCCGTGTGCCACCCGCACTCTCTGGCCCGCCGCCAGCCACGGCCAGGGCTCCGCCGCGATCCCCGACTCGATCACCTCATGGATCGCCGCCATCTCCCGATCGTCCACCGGAACCGGCTCCGCGCCGAAGACCACGATTCGGATGACCCCCGGCGTGGTGACGATCGGCGCCCGCCGATCCGCGCTGTCGAACTGGCAGAAGACGTACCCGGGGAACAAAGGCAGTTCGATTTCGGCGATGCGCGCGGCCCAGTGCCGCCGCAAGTGGTACAGCGGCAGAAACTCCTCATAGCCCTTGTTCCGCAGGGCCGCCGAGACCGCCTTCTCGTGTCGCTGGCGGACCTGCAGCGCGTACCAGCAGGTGCCACTGACCAATTCTGTCTGGCGCATGAAGCCTTGCCGATACTTGTTCCTGGATGGACGGCCAAAAGGCAGGCTGCCGCCACATCCGGCTGTGGTTGTCCAGCGGGCAGAACGGGAATTCTCGAATTACACGGCCAGCCGGCCAGCCGAAACGTCGCGGCACGTTACCGTCTTTCCGCCGCTCCGCTCAATTGCCGACACTCTACCCGTGCAATGTGTCCTTGTTCACCAAGCGTAGTGTGAGGTTAGGGATTCTTCTCTCAGCGCACTCGCGCGAATTAGCTTTCCGGACGAATCATTTTGACAGCCGCGTTGTCTCCTGCAACAAAAACCGGCCCCGCGGTTCATTCTGGAACAAGCATCGCCCGCACCCCTCGCGCTTCCGGCTGAGCTTGATCCCATGCAGCTTGGGGAACCTGTGGCGGGGAGCCCTCTGGGCCCGGTGCTGCCGCAGATAATGGAGAGCTGCTTCCTGCTCCCCGGTACTTAGGGATGGGGGATGGGGAAGTCCTGGGACGTCCCGTTCTTCCTTCTCCCCTTCCCTTCGCGTTGGCTGGTCCAGGTCGAGCCGGTCCGGAGCTTCAGCTCTTTGGATCGATAATCGCTGGTCGACAAACGCCACTTCCTGTATACTGATTCGCTGGGGATGTCCCAACGGCAATCCCGGTTCAGATGTCCACGCTGGTTCGGTACAGGGGAATCCAAATGATCCTATGCTCTCGTCGCGAGCGCTCTCTTGGGTTCCGACGGTCTGCGGCCCTTCTCGTTGCAGCTTTGACGATGGCCTTCGCGGCATTGCCTTTGGCATCCATAGCCCAACCCATCCCGGAATCGAGGGCCCAGCCTGCTCCGGGCGCTCGGAAGAGGGTTCTCCTACTGGCGCCATGTATGGACTTCGAACTCCTGAAGAGCGAGGCTCCGCTGGATCCCAAAAAGTTTGACAGCACAGCTCTCGCGGAAGAAATGGCCAGTGCAGCGGAGCATTTCTTGCGTTCGCAGGGGCTCGCGATCGTCGCCCAGGACGGCCTGCCCCGTGAGTCGGTCGAATCCATCGAGATGGTGCAACGCGAAGCAGGCCGGCTTGCCCGAGGTTTTCGGATCGAGGAACTGCGCCCGGCCTTGGCAAAGCTTGCAGATCGGCTTGGCGCTGGGCTCTTGCTCGCTGAGTACCTCCGTGTACGCGTTGGGACCAAGGGGTATTGGGAACCGTTGTCCGGCGCGATTGGTCCTGGCCAGTCCGAGACGTTGCTGGTTGCGTCTCTAATCGATCCAGCCGCGGGGCAAGTGGTTTGGAGTAATAAGCTGCTGGTGCGGAAGGTTCTCAGACCGCGATCTTCGGATATGGAGAGATCGATGGCCTCGCTGTTTGGGCCGCCAGTCGAATTGCTAACACACTAACAGGCTGCTGAAGAGTCGTTTCGGTGGCCCGAAGAGGATAAGCTAAAGCATGTCCCACACGAGCAGTCAACGGCTTACGGCCCCACGTAGGGTAAGCTTCAGCTTGCCCAGAGACTTTTTCAGCGGCCTGCTAAGGAGAAACGGACTATGAGGCGAGGCTTGTCTACATGCCTGTGGGTCGTGGTAACGGCGTGCTGCGTTGTTCCCGCGTGTTTCGCCAAGGATCGGCCCAAGCCGGTCTACCTTGATCCCGCATTCAGTTTCTACGACGTCGACACCGTCTTCATTGTTCCAACCGTGGATCTCACGGTTGAAAAGGAAAAGGATTTGGAGAGGTTGCTTCTGACGGCGGATTGGGCTGCGCGGAATTTCATGCAGTATTGGGGCTACAATCCAGTCCCGGGCTTCAGCAAGAAGGAGCCGCCATCCCCACCCAGCCGAATGAGCGTTTCGGAGGACGACCTAAAGGACCCGCTGGAGCCCTGGATCCGCAAGCTCGGACCGCCGGAGGCGCGCTGGGTGCTCCTTCTTGCCCTCGAGGATGCGTCCTCCCACCTCACCTTTGGCGCCTCTGGCAAGGCAGTTGTCATGGCCATGTTGTTTGACCGGCAGAAGGGCAAGCTCGTTTGGCGAGACGTAGGCGCTGTTGGCTCCGGCCAGGGCGGGCTTTTGGGACTGGCCATGGGGAAGGGGACAGTGGGCCGGCAGGCAGTCTGGGATTGCGTTAACGACGTTCTTGGACGGTCGTGGGCGCTCAAGCACAAGAAGAACAAGTAGGGCCCGCATCAATAGTCGAGTGTGAATTCGCGCTCGTTCCGCGGCCGCCGCTTATCAAGTTCCGCACCCCACTGAGGCGCCGGGAAACCCCACCGCCGATCGCTCAATGCCGGGCGCTGCTCGCCACGCTGCTCGCTTCGCTCGCCGGCGCGGGGCCTTCGTTCTCGCGGACCACCTGCGTTTGGTCCGTATAGAAAGTGCGGCGCGCGATGACGTTCGACGCCAGCGGGTTCGCGTTCAGCGTATAGACCGCCGGCCCTCCCTGCAGCGTGAACTGGTAGCCGCCCTTAGCGCCGCCGGCCAGGCCTGCTGATAGCCGGTCGCTGTGGGTGCCCAACTCGTCCAAGCTCTCCGGATACCGCCCGAACTGAGTCTGGTACTTAGTCGCGGCGGTCTGAATGTTCTGGATGTCCTTCAGCGCCGCCGTTTCCTGCGTCTGCCGCATGCGGCCCGGGCCCACAATGGCGCCGATGACCGTCACAACCACCCATAAGGCGATGAAGACTAAGCAGCCGATCAGGCATCCTTTGTTCTTCTTCCCGCCTCTCCTCCTCATGCCGGCCTCCCTGGCAAGCTTCTCACGCACGCCTCCAGCCGCCGCAAGCGCTCCAGCAGCGGGGCCAGCAGATCCAGCCGCAGCGCGTTCGCTCCGTCCGACAGCGCCCGTTCCGGAGCCTCGTGAATCTCGAGGAACAGCCCATCCACGCCCACCGCAATCGCCGCCCGCGACAGAGGTTCGATGAACTGCGACTGCCCGCTCGACGCCGTGCCCGCACCGCCCGGCAGTTGCACGCTATGTGTGGCGTCGAAAACCACCGGGAAGCCCAGTTCCCGCAGCATCGCCAGCCCGCGCATGTCCACCACCAGGTTGTGGTAGCCGAACGCCGTTCCCCGTTCGGTCAGCAGGATGCGCGTGTTCCCCGTCGAGGCCACCTTCTCTACCGCCAGCCGCATGTCTTCCGGCGCCAGGAACTGCCCCTTCTTGAGGTTCACGATCCGCCCCGTGCGCCCCGCCTCTACCAGCAGATCGGTCTGCCGGCACAGGAACGCCGGAATCTGCAGGATATCCGCGACTTCGGCGGCCCGCCCGGCCTGCCACGGCTCGTGTATGTCCGTGAGGATCGGATAGCCCGCCGCCTTGATCCCGGCCAGAATCCGCAGCCCCTCTTCGATCCCCGGCCCGCGGTACGACGCGAGGCTGGTGCGGTTCGCCTTATCGAACGACGCCTTGAACACGTACGGCCCCGCGATCCGGCCGATCTCTCGCGCCAGAAACCCGGCGTGCTCTTCGCTCTCGATAATGCACGGCCCCGCGATCAGCGCCAGCGGGTGGTCCGTCCCAAACGCGATCCGCCCGCCGCCGGGCGTGCTCAGTTCCACCGCTGTCATGGCTGCATGGCTTCGGCGGCTTCGGCCGCCGCGGTCTTCGCCTTCCGGTACTCGCACGCCGCCCCAATGAACGCGCGGAACAGCGGATGCGGCTCCAGCGGCTTGGACTTGAATTCCGGATGGAACTGGCAGCCCAGCCCCCACGGGTGGTCCGGATATTCGCAGATCTCCACGTACACCCCATCCGGCGTTTGCCCCGTGATGCGCAATCCGGCCGAGGTCAGCGCCTTCTCGTACTCGCGGTTGAACTCATAGCGGTGCCGGTGCCGCTCGGCGATCTCCAGCTTTCCGTACGCCCGGTGTGCGAAACTCCCTTCCGCCAGCTTGCAGGGGTACGCGCCCAGCCGCATGGTGCCGCCCAATTCATCCACTCCCTTCAACTCGCGCAGCTTGTAGATCACCCGGTGCGGCGCGGCCGGGTTGAATTCGGTCGAGTCCGCCTTCTCCAGCCCGCACAGGTGGCGCGCATATTCCACCACCATAAGCTGCATCCCCAGGCAGATGCCGAAATACGGGACCTTCTTCTCGCGCGTGTAGCGGATCGCCTCGATCATTCCCTCCACGCCGCGATGCCCGAACCCTCCCGGCACCAGGATGCCGTCGAAGCCTTCCAGTTCTTCGGTGGCGCCCGGCAGAAGCAGTTTGTCCGAGCTCATCCACTCGATGTTCACCTTCGCGTCGTGCGCCAGCCCGCCGTGCAGCAAGGCTTCTTTGAGGCTCTTGTAGGAGTCCTCGTATTGCGTGTACTTCCCCACCAGCGCGATGCTCACTTCCGAGCTGGGGCTTTTCAGCCGCTCCAGCATCGCGCTCCAGCGGCTCATATCCCGCGGCCCCGCCTCGATCCGCAGCGATTCCAGAATGCTCTCGTCCACGCCCTGCTCGGCGAACGTCAGCGGGACTTCGTACACCGAACTTACGTCCCGCGCGCTGATCACGTGCTCCACGTCCACGTCGCAGAACAGCGCGATCTTCTCCTTCATCTCCCGCGACAGGAAATGTTCCGTCCGGCACAGCAGCAGGTTGGGCTGTATGCCGATCGAGCGCAGCTCCTTGACGCTGTGCTGCGTGGGCTTGGTCTTCAGCTCCTGCGCCGCCGCGATCCAGGGCACCAGCGTCAGGTGTATGAACAGCGCGTTCTCCCTGCCCACTTCGTGCCGCAACTGCCGGATCGCCTCCAGGAAAGGCAGCGATTCGATGTCGCCCACCGTTCCCCCGATCTCGACAATCACCACGTCCACCCCGGCCGACACCTTCCGGATCGCCGCCTTGATCTCGTTGGTCACGTGCGGAATCACCTGCACCGTCTTGCCCAGGTAATCGCCCCGCCGCTCCTTGCTGATGATCTGCTCGTAGATCCGCCCAGAGGTCACGTTGTTGCTCTGCGTCAGCGGAGCGTGCGTGAAGCGCTCGTAGTGCCCCAGGTCGAGGTCCGTCTCCGCCCCATCGTCGGTGACGAACACCTCGCCGTGCTGAAACGGGCTGAGCGTGCCCGGGTCCACATTCAGATACGGGTCGAACTTCTGCAGGGTCACCCGCAGTCCGCGGCTCTCCAGCAAACAGCCGATCGAGGCTGCGGCGATTCCTTTCCCTAAGGAGGAAACCACGCCGCCGGTTACGAATATGTACTTAGCCATCGTCCTTTTCGATTGCGTTCTCCGCCCTTGCGCCAAACAGGCGGGTCACCCGCTCCAGGTCCTCGGGCGTGTCCACGTGGACCGAATCGTAATACGTCTCCGCCACGCGGATCTTGTATCCGTTCTCCAGCGCCCGCAACTGCTCCAGCCCTTCCGCCCGCTCCAGCGGTCCCACTGCCAGCCCCGTGTAGGCCAGCAGAAAATCCCGCCGGTAGACGTACAGGCCGATGTGCTTGTATTGCGCCGTGCGCCCGCCGTCCCTCACGTACGGGATGACCGAGCGCGAAAAGTAGATCGCGTTGTTGGCCCGATCCGTCACCACCTTCACCACGCCCGGGCTGGCCAGCTCTTCCGGCGTCTCGATGAGCTTCTTGAGAGTGCCCATCGGAATCTCCGCATCGTCGAGCAACCCCAGCACCGCCGCGTCGATCGCCTCCGGCGCGATCAGCGGCTCGTCGCCCTGTATGTTGACCACCAGTTCGGCGCTGTCCGTCGAGGCGACCTCCGCCACCCGGTCGGTCCCGGAAATATGATCCGCCCGCGTCATGCGCACCGTTGCCCCGAACCTCCGCGCCTCGCTGGCGATTCGCTCGTCGTCGGTCGCCACCACCACCTGGCTGAGGTACCGCGCCCGGCTGGCCCTCTCGTACACGTGTTCCAGCATGCTTTTGCCGGCGATCGTGGCGAGAGGTTTCCCAGGAAATCGCGAGGAGGCAAACCGGGCCGGAACGACCCCCAAAATCCTACGGGGCACAGTCGATTTTAGCACAGCCCCCTCGGTGGGGTAAGCTTCAGCTTGCCCGAACATTCTTTCAGCAGTGTGCCACAACGCACTCCCCGCCGACGCACCCAAGCGCAGCGCCTATCGCTCCCTCCATCGACACATTGCGCTGTGGAAATCCAGCTTCGCCGAAGCTGGAGTTCCTCTATGCGGCCGTTACCGCTGCGGCGTGCATGCCACTGCACGGCGCCGGAACCACAGCCCGTAGCCCAGCAGCGCCAGACATCCGGCCACCGCCAGCCACAGGCTCGCCGGCACAGGCGTGCCGGATGGCGGGCTGTTCAAGATCCCGAAGAACACCGTATAGCCGTCGGTCCCGGCATCGCTGGCCCCGGCGGCAAACGTGAATGAAGTAACGGTGTGCGCGGACGTGCTGCCAATCATCACCGACTGATTCTGGCCCGCGGCCGTCACTTGGCCGTTGGCTGGATTGTAGACCGCGGCGCCGGTCGGCCCCGTGTAGACTTGCAGAGAATCGGTCAGATTGAAGTCTCCCACCCCGGCGGTCCCTCCGGAAACGGTCAATTGACCCGTGGAAGACGAAGTGCTCTGCACCCCAAACACGAAATCCGCGATGGGCACGGGCGCTGAGAACGTCACCGTCATGCTCTCCGCCTGGCCGAACGATAAGAACTCCGGGAACCCCCCGGTCCACATCCAGACACCATGGTCCGACGACGTCGAGGGGAAAATGTTGCGCGGCCCTCCATTATCCCCAACCACGCTAATGGTGTAGGTGATTCCGGTCCCGGGCACCGTGCCGTTCGACGTGGTCATGGTCACCGGGATCGAAAAAGCCGTCGTGGCGATCAGCAATCCGGCCAGGCCGGTGCAAAGGATGAGTGCGGTTGCCTTGAGATATGAGCCTGTCATTGGTCTCTCTTAACCCTTCTTGGCCTCGCGGCCCAAATCAGTGTACCACAAGGCGTGCGTTTTCGAGCCGCCGTGATTGAGTTCCATGGCTTGTGGGGTCAGGCCTTCCGGCCTTCGGATTGAACTCCATGTAGTGCCGCCCCGCCAGCGCCCCCCCGTCCCGAGCCACGCGATCCTAGCTCCCTTATCGCTCCCGAACACGGAGGCCGAGTTCTGAGGCGCCTCTTTCCGAGGGGCGCGTAATCCGGTATAGTAACTACTGCGAACGCGTGAAACGCGAGAGGAGACACATGAGAAAACGACGAACCATCTGGCTGACGCGTTGCTTGAAGGGCCACCTTGTCGGCGGGTCCGGCTTCTTCGGGGCCGCATGGACGGAATGCGGCTTGGCGGCGCGCCGGCTGTCCATGACTTCCGGCTTCAAGCGTGCGGCCTCACTGACGCTTGCGCTAGGTTTCGTTGTCGGCGCGGCCGTCTTTTCGACCGCTGCTGCCGCCGCTTCCGGCGCAGCGCTTGAGGTGCGCGTTCACCCGGCCGATTACGTGTATTCGTACCCGGCGGAGCAACAGCGCGGCCTGTATTCGGCGATAGTTCAGAACATTGCGGTGTGGAGCACGGACGCCACGGTCGCGCTCGATGCCGTCGACATCCAGGCGTTGCGTGGAGGCCAGCCGGAGCTGACGCGGACCCTCGCCGCCAGCGACCTGGACAATGCAGCCAGGACATCTTCGCTCATGAGCCGGCAGGGGATCCTGAGCCGGTACGACTTCTACTTCCAGACCAGCCGATTCCTCCCGGACCATGTGAAGTTAGCCGCCACTCGCACCTTGGAGCCGGGCAGCGCCATCCTCATCGCCTCCCTACCGATGCTATTCGACCGGGCGGTGGATGAGATTGTAATCGCCGCGCGGGGAACGGCGGCGGACGGCAAGCCCGTCCAGGCCAGGACCTCGCTGAAAGTGAAGCGATACCAGTCGTCGAACGACTACCACCTCCCTGTGGCCGGCACCTGGTACGTGGCGTGTGCGCCATCCTTGCAGAGCCACCACCGCTGGTCGGTGGGCCAGGAGTTCGCGATCGATCTCGACAGCCTCGGCGCCAACAGCCGCACTCACTCCGGCCAGGGTGCGAAACTTACCGACTACGACGGCTATGGAAAAGACGTGATGGCCGCGGCCGACGGCGTCGTCGTGGAAGCCCATGCGGGCGCGCCGGAATCCGAGAGTGACCTGCAACAGCCTGCCGAATCCAAGGCAGCCTACCAGGGGCGGTGGCAGGCGCAGCAGAACGCATTGATGGAGAAGGGCTACCAGGAGCTGTTCGGGAACTACGTGGTCATCCGCCATGCAGGCGGAGAATTCTCCACCTACGAGCATTTGCGCCCAGGAAGCGTGAAGGTGAAGAAGGGCGACCTGGTCAAGCGCGGCCAGGCGATCGGACAGCTCGGATATTCCGGCAACAGCACCTCGCCTCATCTTCATTTCCAGGTATCGGATGGACCGGATCCAGCGTATTCGCGGAGTCTACCGGTGGTTTTTAGCAACGTCTACGTGGAAATCCTCGGTTACGAAAACGTACCCTTGCAGTCCGGCTGGATCGTGACGGCTCAGCCATAGCTCCGCATGCGCAGCCATTTCCTACTGAGTCGGCCGTCCGAAAGTAATCCGGACGATCGCCGAAACGGATAAGTCCCCGCAAGTCGGCTTCGCGGTTCCGGTGGAAGACGGCCGAGCACGCTGTGCCATGCCCATTTGGCGGCCCCGATCCGCGCCGAATCGGCTCAAGCTTCCCAGATGCGGACTTGGGGGGAGCCTGGGTGGCCACTTCCGCGGAACGGGCGTTACCAGGAATCGGAAGAGCTCGCTACGCCGATTGCATGATCCGTCCCTCGGCGGGGTTGATCTCGATGCCTCGCGTTCTGAGCATGCGCGCGAGGCTGCACCCCCGCTGCGGCGACTCTTGGCCACCAGGAACCCGCGTTGGCGCTCCCGAGAGGACTTCATCGCGGGTCGAAGGCGAATGTCGCCCTGCCGCTGAAACCGCTCGCGCTCTCCGGTGTGAGACGCAGGATGACCCAGTCGGGGTCCTCAGGTGCGGCGGGGTGATAGGTTCGCCACGGCTCCTGCCAGCGGACCCGCCGCAGTTTCGGATCCGTGAGGACTTCGATTCGTCCTGCGAGCATGAGGCCGCGGAAGGTCTTTGGATCGCAGTAGTAGACTGCCGCTTTGGGGTTGGCGCGGATGTCCGCGATCTTCCCTCCGGATAGTGAAGTCCCCATGTATACGGTGAACCCCGGCGCCGCCCGGCAAAAGCGGCCCGTTCCGGGATAGCTGCCTTCCTGACGCAGGTTGCACATGGCGCGTATCTTCGGTTGACCGCCGGCATCCACGGTTGCGAGGTAGACGGCATCGGCTGTGTTCATCAGATCGAGGCACTCATCGGGACGCATGTTACTCTATACCGAATAACCGATGTAGAACCATCTGTCAACTGGCATACCGGGAAGTGGCCGTATGGGGCCGAGACATAGAGAGCGGCGCGCCTTGGCTTGATCCAAATCCGGCGGACGAGCCTCGTCTTTGGCATTTCTGTCTCGCGGCGTTGGGGGGAGGTTGCTCGGGCCAGCCTCCGGTGGTATTCACGGGGCACACCTTCCTCAGTGGAGAACGTCTGGCCCCACGGCCCGGCGCACCTCGGCGGATCGGGCGTTTACCGACAACTCGACATACAGCGGGGCTGGCAGACTTCCCCAAGCGTGGTTTTGAGTCAGCCTCCGAATGACGCCAATCCGTCAAAGTTGTGACGTGAACGCCGCCCTGCCGCTTGCAGTTGGAGAACATCAGATCCTGAATCACTCACTTCCTGTCCGATCCAGCCTTACTCGCCATTCGTGCAAGCAGTTCTGCGGTTCCTGCTCTGGAGAATCACCTAGTGTGTGCTCCCGGCCGGCGAGGCCGTGGTGGTCTGCGCTCCATAGCGGAGCGCGCGCAGCCAGTCCATGCCTTCTCTACGCACAAACGTGTAGCTCAGAGAAACACTGGGCTGAATCGCCCGGTAGTGATACAGGTTGATCTTGTTCTCGTAGAGGATGAAATCCGTCTTCGGCGTTAGGGAAAGGTTTCCCCAGATCGGGAAGCTGAGCTCAGCGGTCAGTTTGTCCAGATAGCGCGTCTGCACGACTGTGTCGCCCGCCGTATTGAAGTACAGGTCGCCTTTGTTGGCCAGCGTAAAGTACCAGCTCTGATCCACGCGGCTGGCGTCCAGGCGGCTCCAGACCGGGATCTTCCAGTTGAAGTTCAAGTACGCGCCGGGTGCGAGCTTCGTCGTCTGCTGCACGGGCGCGATGAAGGGTGCAATCAGCCCGTACTCTTGCGTGATCGGTGTGTTGTTCTGCGGGCTGTTGGGGGTCGGATCGTTCCCGCACTGCAGCGGGGGCCCCGCAGCCGGCTGGCAATAAAGGGTTGGCACCCCCGGTTGCGTGATCGCGTAGTTCTGCAACAGCCCAAGCTGCAGAATCTCTTCCACGCCTATCTCCAGATAGGAGGCGCCGAGTTCGGCCCGCAGGCCACTCCGCCCATAGAGTGTGCTGATCTTTGGAGTCGGCAAGAAGACGTTAGGAGGCGACGGCAGCGCTGTGGTCGGTGTCAACTGGACCAGCGTGTTCGGCGGCGTGATCATCTGATGCTCATACCGCACCGAATACTGTATGGACCAGAATGACGGGCGCGCCCACAGGTCAGGGCGTTTCGGCTCCTTGAGCGCGTCGCTCGATCGCGGCGCCGGAAGCCGCAGCGTCCCGCCCGCTTCACTGCCCAGAACGTTGTAGGCCAGGCTGGGCGGCCCCGCCGTGGTCGCGTTTTGCAGGAAGCTTGAGTCGCTCAGTAAGTAGAACGTCCCGCGCCGGTAATCGTACACGAAGCGCAGTTTATGATCCGCGCCGATGCTGCGGCTGCCTTGGCTGGCCAGCCAGGGATTCGAGATCCCTCCCAGTTTGGCCGATGTCGCCGCGAAATGATTGATGAACACGCCCGTCAGGCTAAAGTCCAGGTTCTCCAGACTAAGCGACCAGAACGGCCGCTGCTGCGCCTTCTGTTCATCGTTCGGGAACGGCCTCTGCGGCAGGATGAAGTTCTTGGAGAAGCCCTCCCAGTGCTGGCGCGTGCTGAACCCGGGCGTGCCATCGAACGGCTTCTGATCGCTGGGATCGAAATAGTCCCGGTCCAATCCCCAATTTGCGCACTGGTCGGGTCCGGCGAGGTAGGCGCAGACGAGCCCCGCAATCGGCCGCACGTTATCGTGGGCGAAATCCTTCGGCCGGGACAAAGGCGGAACGTCCGGAGTCGTCAGATTGGTGTAGCCGGTCTCGCCCGTCGCCAGGAAGTCGGTGGTCGCAATCGTGTAGAGCGCGGTGTCGTCCATCATCGCGCCGTTGATGTAGTAGGTGGCCGGATCGTTGGGATGCGTGTAAAGGCCCAGGGTGATCAGGTTGCGTCCAATCTCGATCTCTGTCGAGAGCAGGTTCTTGTCCAGTTGCTTGAATGCCGCGGACTGCTTCAGCAGCTTTCGAATCGTCGCTCCGGTCACATGCAGACGGACCACGAAATCGTCTTTCCACAGGATGCGGCCGATCTGATCCTGCACTTCCGACTTTTCAGGCGCCGTGCAGATCGATTCGTAGCTCAGGTTGTCGGCATCCCACACGTCGCGGGTCTGGATCATCACCACGTCCGCCTTTACCGCCTTCTGCAGAGAGAGCAGCGTGGCCTGGACAAATGCATTCGAAGCGGCGGGAGCCGAAACCGGAAGTGCCTGCTGGTCGCCATTGGCGTGCTGCTGGTTCAGGAACGCCTGGCTGTACCGGTCGAGGTTCCAGCAGCCCTGCTTCTCGTCCGTTGGATACGGCGGCAGACAGGGGGCCTTGGGTGAACTTACGAGTTTGGCCGCCTCGGTTGGTTCCTTCTTCTTCTTCGGGGTCTCGTTCTCCAGGGTCCACGAATTCGTGATCCTGGAAATGGTGGCCGCATAGACCTGCGGCACGAAGACCGAGGTGTTGGGCGGCTCGCCCATCGGCCACGGCGGTGTGAGGACAAAGCGCGGGGCCTTGCCGGTGAACGACGTCTTGACGGCGCCGGTGTAGTGCTCGAGCGAAGCTTGTGAAATCACCACATCGAAAGCGCTCGCGAACGGGCCGGCCGCGACCAGCTGCGAAGCGCGCGCGTAGGACATCTGCGCCATCAGAACCTTCGGCGCCGTCCGGCACGCCTCGCTCGCATTGCACAATTCCAGGGTTTGTTTGAGCGCGTAGTCGGGCGCGGCGACCTGGGTTTGCGTATCCCACTTCCGCCTCGTGTTCAGCCAGCTTGTGTTCAGCATCCCCACGTTGGTCAACAGGTCCGGATCCACCACGCCGAACACCGCCACGGTGCCTCCATCCCTATTGACCAGCAGATAGGGGCACGGCGTATCAGTCATCTGGTCGCACGAGGCCGCGCCGAATGCCGGCGGTTTGATCGAGTCCGGATCCGGCGCCGACCAGAACAGCGGCACCTGAGCCGGGAAGGGCTGGCAGACCGGAATGTTCTTCTCCGCGTGCAAATCGTACGTGCAGAACATGTGATTGACTCCAGCCCGGAGGTGGTCGTCAGGGTTCTTGAACAGAAACGTAACGTCCGGCGTGGAATCGACCTCCTCTGGGAGGAACACACCGTCTGTATCGCCATAGAGTGACTTGCACGTGGATGCGAACGCGGCGGGCAGGGGATTGACGCACACCGAGTCCGATGGCACCAGAGGGAAGCAGTTGTCTTTGTCGGGCGGGACCGGCGCTTTACTGGGATCTGAAACGGTGGGCCCGGGCTCAGCGCAGATGTAAGTTCGCTTCTCGTCGAAAAGCGGTTCATAGTCCGCCGCGCTGGCTTTGTGGCTACCGTCGCCGACCTCATCCTCCCGAAGAAGCTCGTTCGACCTCCGCCCATCCACGCGCTTGAAGGTGCGCCGCGCGCCGCGCAGCACGAACTGGCGCTTCCACGGAAGCACGTTGTCCGGCAGATCGAGCAAAGCCTGACCGAAATCCGTGTGATAGCACGCGTGCGGGCCGGTGTTGTCATGGCATTCCCGGGCAAAGCTCTCCGGAATGCGCGGATGCGCGTTCATCGGATCCGGCGCCAGTGTCGTCGCCATGATGAGGTTCTCGGCCAGCATCTGCACCTTCCGCTCTCGCAAGAAACTGGCGACCAGGCGCAGGTGCTGAGCGCCCAAATAGAAATCGTGCTTTCCGGGTACGACCGCGTCATACTTCGTGTCAACGAAAAACTGGGCTGCATTGTCATAGAACGGAGCCATGTATTTGCGGTCTCCGCACCACAGCTTCCAGTACCCGTCCTCGTATAGAAACATGTCCTTCGGGAGGTGGAGCGACGGCGGGATTGACGCCTCACCATTGCAGGCCGTCACGCCGCTGTCCTTGATGGAGAAAGTCCGTGCCAACAGTTGGGGCGCCAGGTTGTCGCCCATGCCGAGCCTCAGTTTCAGTTTCGGGCCCTCGTTCCAGGACTCGAACTGCGTCTTGTACTCCAGGGCAACCGGGCTTGGGTCGGAGGTGATGGAACCTGTCAGAGGCTGCTCGTTCGGATCGCGAGCGTACCCGAGGGTCCTGCCGGTATACAGAATTTGGTAGCTGTACGGCCGTGTGGATTGGGCGGCGGCTCCGCACAACACGACGACCAGTAAAATACCGATTTTGGTCGACATGGCTACCGATTATATAAACCAAAATGCCGGAAAGCTAGGGGTGACAAATGAAAGGCTGTAGGACACCTTTTCAACGGAGCTCACGGCGGTCCACGATACGATTCGTCTGCATGGACGCCAAATGCCGGGAAGTCATGCCCAGGATTCCCCAGTGAAACGTCTCTGGCGCACATCCACCTTGAGGGATAGTCATTTATGCTGCGACTGGCCCGAAACGGCGTTCGAGGAAGCCCGCGCCGGATTAACCCCGGGCAGCCGTCCCGGCGACGGTAACACGCCGAATCGCGCCAAATTGACGGAAGCCCCCCCGCCCGCTGCAACCTTTTTCAGTGAACTAAACCGCTGCGCGGTAGCCGTCTTCGACTGAGGCCAGCGGGGCGGGCCGCTCCTGAGAAACACTGGATGAGGTTTATTCCCATAGACCCATCCCATTTCCCAGGAGCGACCCATGACGCCT
>JBKQQG010000004.1:0-3478 GCA_052144455.1 Bryobacteraceae bacterium | reverse complement strand
GTTCCCGACCCAAAACGCCCCCGTGCACCAGGGCATCGCCTTCTCTAAGCCCTGGAACGCTAAGGGGTTGCCCGATCCGTTGTACGATTCCGGCAGAAGACCCCGTTGTTCCGGCAAAGAGCGGGATGCGGAGACGGGACTGGATTACTTCGGGGCCAGGTACTTCGGAAGCCCGCAGGGGAGGTTCACGAGTCCGGATCCATTGCCGTGGCTGGACTGGCAGCGCGGCAACGACGAGGAGCGGGAGAAGTTCGAGGACTGGATAAAGAATCCTCAGAACCTCAACATGTATGCGTACGTGGACAACGACCCGCTGGGCCGCACCGATCCAACGGGAATGTCCGGCTGCAAAGCTGGCGACAAGACGTTCACCACTTGCACAATCACAATCGTCTACGACAAGAAGACCTCCAAGGGAACGCTGACCGTAACCGGTCAAAACAAGGGCGACAAGCAGGCGACCGTTTTGCTCACGAGCAGCGTCGTTGTGGGAGGCAATGGGCATGTGACTCCGACAGGAAGGTTCACCGCAACCGTGTGGGAGAAGGACCACGTCTCGACGAAGTACGGTTCGGCGGCCAACACTCCGTACAGCAAGACGGTTTTGGGCGGCAACGCCTTCGGCCCGTACCAGTTGCACATGAAGGAACTCGACAGCCGCGGAATCTTCATCCACGGAACAATGGGACCAACTTGGAGCCCCGTCACTTGGGGGAATAGCATTTTTCTCAGCCCAACCTCTCATGGCTGCGTCAGAATGTGCAACGCGGATGACGTTAAGCTCCACAGCATGATGCCTAGTCCTGGTGGCAACAAGGTCATCATCAGCACTCTGCCGGACGAGAACTAGAGGGGATGAAAAGATGGCTCTCCGACGTTCGGCCTTAGCGGCTTTTTCGGCGGTCCAATTGTTGGGAATTGCCTGCTCTTGGCTATGGGAACATCCTCCGTCTGCGGCCAGCTCTTTGCTATGGGGGACAGCGCTCTTGGCGCTGTTTCCGGGCAATCTTTTAAGCGCATGGGTAGTCGAGAAGCTGTTCTGGCACAGCGGCCTGTCGCTGACCGCCATGGGCATAATCTCAACCGCGCTCTTGCTCGTGATAAATGCGACCGTCTGGTTAGCAGCGATGAAGGCTCTACAGGTGATCCATGCCCGTCTTTTCAAGCGCCCCAGCGTTTCCGGGCCGCCGTCTCCCAAGCCGACTCGTCCATAGCGGAACGTTGCTTGTGTGCGTTGGTCTACTCGCGATGGTTGGGCCGGCGCACTCCAATGGAGCGGTGCCGAAGGAACAACAGGCCGACCGCGTGGTCATTCTGAAATCTCGCCACGTGATGATGCTGATGGCGAACGGGAGGCTCCTCAAGTCCTACGACGTTGCCCTCGGCAGATCGCGCGGGGACAAGCAACGACAGGGTGACCACAAGACGCCCAGGGGGAACTACGTGATCGACCAGAAGAATGCGGAGAGCCGGTTTCATCTGGCCCTTCACATCTCGTACCCGAATGCCGACGACCGAAGGCGGGCGCGCGCTGCCGGCACTGATCCCGGCGGCTCAATCATGATCCACGGAGTCGAGAAACAGTTCGCTTGGCTGGGTTCGCTTCAGCATGAGGTGGACTGGACTGACGGCTGCATTGCGGTTACTAATCGCGAGATCGAGGAGGTCTGGCGGCTCGTCCCAATAGGCACACCCGTCGAGATACAGCCATGAAGCGAGCGGCCTGAGCCGCCTTCGGCGGCTGGAGTAGAGTGACACGTCACCCCAAGTTGGGATGCTGCGCAGGAACCTTGGTTCCCGTAGCGGGAACCATCTGAGAACACGAGCTTTTTTCTTTAGCCGCCGTTTTTCGGTTCCCGCCGGGGAACCTGTTGATTCCTCAGCGATACGCTTCGCGGCGATGTTTGACGCCGGTGATCTCGATGGTGTTCTCGTCCTTGAGGTCGAAGAACACCCGGTAGTCGCCGCAGCGGAGGCGGAAGCCGGCCAGCGGCGGCTTGAGCTTTTTCACGTCGCCGGCGCGGTTGGCCAGGTAGCGATCGATGCAGTGGAGAATCTGCATCGCGGTCTCGCGCTCGATGGCGCGGAGATCGGCGCGGGCTTCCGGCGACCAGGTGACGGCGATCCGCTCGGGCGCGGCGTCTTCGCTCACTGCTTCAGCCCGAACTCGCGCAGGATGTCTTCGTGTGGAACGCCCTCGCCGCGGGCGAGCGAAGCGCGGGCGCGGTCCAGCGCCGCGGCCGTCTCGGGCGTGATCTCTTCCTCTTCCACCGCGGCCAGGGCCAACGAGCGCGCCAGCGGCTCCACCATCACTTCGAGCAGGCTCCGCACGGCGTTCAGCTTCTCGGCCGGCAGCAGGTCCAGCAGCGCGTGCGCCTGCTGGCGTTCCTGATTGAGATTCGGTTCCATGGTTTTCCTTTTAGCCCCTACGCTTCGGCCATCACGCGGCTCACGCGGGAGCGCTTCACCAGGCTGTCGAGCACGACCACCAGTGCCTTCTGATCCTCATCGGAAAGCTGATCGACCTTTCGGCAGAGCCGGTTCAACTCAGGGTTCTTGATGATCGTTTCGCTGCTGACATCCTTCCTGCCGGCAAGCTCGTCCAGACTGACACCAAGGGTCTCAGCGAGACGGACGATAGTGTCGAAATGAGGGGTCACGTCGCCCGTCTCCCAACGGCTGTACACGCGTGGGCTGACGGCCAGCAACTCGGCCAGCCGGGTCTGAGTGAGCTTGCGTGCAGTCCGCAGTTCTCTGAGTCGTTGAGCAAAGTTTGCCATAAACCAGGGAATGGAGAGCGGGGGAAGCGGAACTGAACACATCGTAGGGCCTCCTCAAATCGTCCGGTGTTGCAAGTACACTACTGTCAGTATACTCTAGTACAGAACAGTCGATTGACAGGTTTTCAGAAGGAGGCTGGTTTTCATGGCGCGCATTCCGGAGGAGGAGATCGAGCGGCTCAAGCGGGACATTCCCGTCGAGCGTCTGGTGGCGGGCTTCGGGGTCGAGCTGAAGCGGACCGGGGCCAACCTGGTGGGGCGGTGTCCGTTCCACGAAGACCACGACCCTTCGCTGGTGGTGACGCCGGAAACCAATCTGTGGCACTGCATGGGCGCCTGCCAGACGGGCGGATCCACCATCGACTGGGTCATGCGCACACAGGGCGTCAGCTTCCGCCACGCGGTGGAACTGCTGCGCGCCGACCATCCCTCTTTAGCCGCCGACGACGGCCGCGTGGTGCGCAAAGGCACTCGGCCGTTGCTCGCCGCGCCGGTCGCGCTCGCCGCCGACGACCGCCAGACCTTGCGCGATGTGGTCGTGTTCTACCACGAGACGCTGAAGCAGTCGCCCGAAGCGCTGCGGTACCTCGAAAGCCGAGGCCTGACGCATCCGGAGACGATCGGCCGCTTCAAGCTGGGCTTCGCCAACCGCACCCTCGGCCTCACGCTGCCGGAGAAGAACCGCAAGGCCGGCGCGG
>JBKQQG010000003.1:0-4232 GCA_052144455.1 Bryobacteraceae bacterium | reverse complement strand
AGCGGGTCAAGGGGGTCCTGCAGCGCAATAAGGATTTGCAGGACATCATCGCCATCCTGGGCATCGACGAGCTTTCCGACGACGACAAGCAGGTGGTCTCGCGCGCCCGCAGGCTGCAGCGCTTCCTCTCGCAACCCTTCCACGTGGCCGAGCAGTTCACCGGCATGCAGGGCAAGTACGTGAAGCTGGCCGACACCATCCAGGGATTCAAGGAGATCGTGGACGGCAAGCACGACGAGATTCCGGAGCAGGCCTTCTGGATGCAGGGGACCATCGAGGACGTGCTGGCGCGCGCCGAGCAGTTGAAGGCCAGCGCCTGACGGGAGCCTTATGGCCGACACGTTTCTGCTGGAAGTGGCCACGCCCGAACGCCTGCTGGTGAACGAGCGGGTGAGCGAGGCGCAGATCCCGGCGGCCAACGGCTACCTGGGCATCCTGCCGGGCCACGCCGCGCTGCTGGCGGAGCTGGGCGAGGGCGAATTGAGCTACGCGGTGGAGGGCCGGCGCCGCGCGGTGAAGATCGACGGCGGTTGGGTCGAGGTCGCGGGCGACCACGTGCGGGTGCTGGCCACCACGGCGGAGAAAAGCGGGGAGTAGGGAAGCGTTTCGCCAAGCCGCGACAGCCGCCGCGACCTACTGGCGCGCGAGACCCCTTCTGAGGTAGTCTAAGTCGTTCGCCATGTCCAAGAACCTCGACGAAACCACGGAACGGATGCTGTCGCAGTACCTGACCGACGTGCGTTCGTTACCGAACGAAGCTGGAAAAACCGTCCGGTTCATTGGCCTCGTTGGGTCGCTGTTCCCTGGCTCCGCGGTCATCACTCGCATCTCGGGCGGGATCGAGAAGGCCGTCAAGATTGAACTCTCCGACCGCACCAAGTTCGGTAGGATCGACTCGTATTTCGGCAACTCGGTAATCGAATTCGAGCAGTCCCTCAAAGCTACCGGTACCGTTGCCGAAGCGCAATTGACCGAGTACTGCGCCGGCGTCTGGGCCGCGGAGGGGTTGCCATACCGGCGGCTTGTGGCAATCGCGAGCGACGGAGTCCAGTGGCGCACCTATCGCCCGAGCCTCCCGCCGGACCTTGCTCGGAAACCGCGTGCGGAAGACGTGACCCTTGAGCGCCTGCGAGAGTTCACTCTGTCCGAAACCACACTCGGCGATTTCTACATCTGGCTTAACGGTCTGCTCTTCCGTGCCGGTCAGATCGTGCCCTCTGCGGATCAGTTCCAACAGGACTTCGGGCGGGACTCCTGGGCCTACAGCGATGCGCTGGCCTCTCTCCGGTCCGCGTGGCGCCGGGTTAGGCGCGAGCCCGAGCCGGCACTGGCTTTTCTTAACTGGCAGCGGTACTTGACCGTCACTTACGGATCTCTGCCCAAGTCGGGCGACGAGGACCAAGACGCGACTGAGATCTCCGATATTGAAGAGCTTTTTCTCAAGCACACGTACCTTGCCTCTATTGCGCGCCTGATGATCTGGGCTTCGCTCTCCAAGGGTGAGTCGACTGAGTCGTACAGAGAAATCGCGCACGGGGTCCTCTGCGGTGAGTACTTCCGCGCTAGGGGACTCGCCAATTTGGTTGAAGAGGATTTCTTCCAGTGGATTCGCTCCGGGGAGGCCGAGCGGATCTGTGAGCAGATATGGGAGCGCGTGGTCGCCCAGATCGAAACCTACGACCTCAGCCGCCTGGACCAAGACGTGCTTAAGACCGTCTACCAGGAATTGGTCGATCCGAAGGATCGCCATGACCTTGGCGAGTACTACACTCCGGACTGGCTATGCGAGCGGATCGTTGCCGAGTTGCTTCCAAAGAGAGGATACGTAAAGACCCTGGATCCGACCTGCGGGTCGGGCGGTTTTCTCCGGGCCGCGATCACTCATTTCTTGCGCTGTGATCCAGGCGCTCCCGACGATGTTCGTCTACAGAGCATCCTCGAACATGTAGTTGGGATCGATGTCCACCCGCTCGCCGTGACTATCGCTAAGGCGACCTACATTCTGGCACTGGGACGTCTAGTGAAGGCCGCTCGGCGGCCGATCCAGATTCCCGTATACATGGCCGATTCTCTCTTTCTGCCTACCGAGGTCAAGCAGCCAAAGCTCGGTGCGCTGCCGACCTTCGAGATGAGGTTTGGCGGGAAGAAAGTGCTGATGCCCGAGAGCCTCATCGCTTCGCCGGACCTCTTCGACTCCGCCATCGCCCATTGTCTGGACGTGGCTGTCGCTCAGGCGGAGACGGCCTCGGAAACGGCCGGGACATTGTCATCCCGCTTGCTCCAAAGCATCCCAGCTCTCCGTACGCACGCCGATCACGATTCGATTCTAGAATCCTTGTGGGAATTCACGCGGAGCCTCGCAACGCTCATCCGTGAGCGGAAGAATTCCATCTGGGCTTTTATCTTGAGGAACTCTTATCGTCCCGCGATGCTGCGCAAGAAGTTTGACGTCGTAATCGGCAACCCCCCTTGGCTGTCGTACCGCTACATCGCAGATCCCGAGTATCAAGAAGAGATCAAAAGGCGAGCGGTAGACGAGTACAGGATCGCGCCGAGAGACCAGAAGTTGTTCACGCAAATGGAGCTGGCAACGGTATTTGTGGCTCACTCGATGGGGTGGTTCGGCAAGCCTGGTTCGAGGTTGGGATTCGTAATGCCCCGGAGTATCCTGTCGGCGGATCAGCATGAGAATCTGCGCAACCGCAATTACGGCTGGCGATGCAGCTTCAGAATCTCCGGTTACTGGGACCTGTGGGGCGTGAAGCCCTTGTTCAACGTCCCTGCCTGCGTGCTGTTCACCGAGAACACCGCTGAGTTTGGCGCCGCCGGCGATCCGGTGCCGGTGAAGGAGTGGTCGGGAACCCTCACCGCTCGGGACGCTTCCTGGGCGGCCGCCAAGGACCAGTTGAGCTCTCGTGACGCTGAGGCTCGTGTTATCTACCTGGCCCGGCGGTCCGCATTCTCGACAGAGCCGGGCGGGACGAAGCCGGGCAGGTCGGGCGACTACGCGAGTCGGTTCCGGCAGGGCGCAACCATCCTACCGAGAAGCCTGTTCTTTGTGCGCCCGCGGGAACTGCCGGAGCCGTTCTGCGCCGACGGGCTGTATTGGGCCGAGACGGATCCCGATCAGGCCGAAGAAGCGAAACCGCCGTATCGAGACGTGTTCATGAAAGGGCACGTCGAGGGCAACTTCTTCTTCTGCACCGCGCTGTCCCGTCACTTGCTTCCCTTTGCCGTGCTTAAACCGGCTACCATTGTCGTTCCCGTGATCCAGTCGCAAGGGCGGCTGCAAGTGATGGAAGCGGACGAATTGCGCCGGCGAGGGTATCGGGACTTCGCTAAGTGGATGGAGAAGGCGGAGCAGATTTGGGCCGCTAAACGGGGAGCGAAATCCTCGAGGCAGTCTATATACGAGTGGCTGGACTACCAGGGCAAGCTCACAGCACAGAGCCTTAAGGGCAACAGCGTGGTGGTCTACAACGCCGCGGGGACCAATATTTCCGCAGCCGCCTTTCAGCGGTCCGACTTTCCCCTCCCATTCCTGGTCGAGCACAAGCTCTATTGGGCAGCCTTCGACACGCAGAGGGAGGCCGACTACCTGGCAGCCGTGCTGAACTGCACCACCGTCAATGAGGCCATCAAGCCGTTCCAGAGCGTCGGCTTGATGGGAGCGCGGGATATCGAGAAGAAGATACTGGACGTGGCGATACCCAAGTACGACGGTAAGAAAACCAAGCACACGGATCTTGCCGCCCTCGGACGCGAGGCTCGCAGAAAGACCGCCGGCCTGATTCAGTTGCCGGGTTTTCCTTCGCGCCTTGCACAACAGAGGGCGTGGGTTCGCGAAACCCTCTGCGATGTTCTGGCCGAAGTGGATCGAATAGTGAAGAGTATACTGTAGGTCTGCAATCCGCGCTCACAAGTGCAGGCCATCTACGTGCCCGCCGACGACTACACCGATCCGGCGCCGGCCACCACCTTCGCGCACCTGGACGCCACCACGCAGCTCTCGCGGCAGATTGTGGAGATGGGCATCTACCCGGCGGTGGATCCGCTGACCTCGACCTCGCGCATTCTGGACCCGCTCATCGTGGGCGCGGAGCACTACGCCACGGCGCAGCGGGTCAAGGGGGTCCTGCAGCGCAATAAGGATTTGCAGGACATCATCGCCATCCTGGGCATCGACGAGCTTTCCGACGACGACAAGCAGGTGGTCTCGCGCGCCCGCAGGC
>JBKQQG010000002.1:0-32758 GCA_052144455.1 Bryobacteraceae bacterium | reverse complement strand
GACTGGTTGAGTCGTCCGCCATGTTCACCAGGCAGGCCCGTTCGGCCCGCTCTTCCAGCCAGTCGTGGAAACTGCCGTCCATTTGCACCAGCTCGCCAAAGTGCGCCCGCCGCTGCCGCCTCTGCCGATACGCTTTCCGCTTTCGCTCCCGGCTCCACAGCCCTTCGGCCAGCATCCAGCGCCGCAGCGTTTCGGCGTCTACCTTCAGGCCGTGATCTGTCGCCAGATGCTCCGCCGCCAGCGTGGGCCCCAACCGCTGCCCCAGTTCGCCTCCATACCGCTCGCGCACGATCGCCAACACCTCCTTCCGGAACCCCTCGCCCTTGGCGTGGTTGGATCGCCTCCCGGCGCTGCCATGCACCAGGCCCGACGCGCCTCGCTCCCGGTATCGCGCGTACAGCCGCTTGGTTTGCCGGTAGCTCAGCTTCAGAATCTTCGCCGCTTCCTTCTGGCTCAATTCCCCCGCCTTTACCCGCCCGAGCACTGCCGCCCGTCGCACTTCCCGCTCGCTCATCCATGTCCTTCCCACCAGACCTCCTCAAGGTCTAGTTTGGAGGGACATTTCTATCGAGTCCAATAGGGGACATTATCACAGAGGTTCAACATGCGAAGGCCCAGATGCTAGTACTAGTACCACAGAGCAGGGCTCCACGGCGCTGGTTTTGAACTTGCGCCTAGCAGGGCGTCGCCGCTTCGAGCCTCAGGCGGTTACCATAGAAGCGTGCTGCGCGCGCGCATCGATGAGGTCGAACGGCGGATGGAGGCAGCCGCGCGCCGGGCTGGACGGCGGCGGGAGGAAATCATCCTCGTCGCGGTGACTAAGATGTTTCCCGCCTCCGCGGTGCGCGCGGCGTATGAAGCGGGGCTGCGCGAGTTCGGCGAGAATTACGTGCGGGAATTCGAAGGCAAGCGCCCGGAGCTCGCGGATCTGGCGGGGGCGCGGTTCCACTTGATCGGGCATCTGCAATCCAACAAAGCGCAGCGCGCGGGCGGCCTCTTCGACGTCATACAAACCGTGGACTCGCCGAAGCTGGCCCGGCGGTTGAGCGAGGCGGCCCAGCGCGAGCTGGAGGTGATGCTGGAAGTGAAACTGGGCGGCGAGGAGGCCAAAAGCGGCGCACGGCCCGAAGATCTTCCCGCGTTGATCGAGACGCTGGCGGGTTGCCCCAAACTGCGCCTCACGGGATTGATGACCATGCCGCCGTGGTCGGAGGCGGCGGAGGAATCGCGCCCGTATTTCCGCGCGCTGCGCGAACTGGCCGTGCGCCACGGACTGGCTGGCCTCTCCATGGGCATGTCGCACGACCTGGAAGTGGCCATTGAAGAGGGCGCCACGCACATTCGGGTGGGCAGCGCGATCTTCGGCCCCAGAAGGCAGCCGTGACGCTGGGCTTCCACGCCCCTCTACCGCCCGCGCCCAGCGGCGTGGCCGATTACGCCGCGGCACTGCTGGAGGAACTGCGCGGGCTGGGCGAGGTGAAGGTGAATTCCGACGGCGGCGACGTCTGCCTGTACCATCTCGGGAACAACGCGCTGCACCGCGAGATCTACCGGCGGGCGCTGGCGCGGCCGGGGGTGGTGGCGCTGCACGACGCGGTGCTGCATCATTTCCTGCTGGGCTGGCTCGACCGGGCGACCTACATTGAGGAGTTCGCCTTCAACTATGGCGATTGGAGCCGCGGGCTGGCCGAGGAGCTCTGGGCGGAGCGGCGTCGCTCGGCGCAGGACCCGCGCTACTTCCAGTACCCGATGCTGCGCCGCGTGGCCGAGACGGCGCGCGCGGTGGTGGTACACAACCCGGCCGCTGCCAGGATGGTCGCGGCACATGCTCCGTCGGCGCGGATCGTCGAGATCCCGCACCTGTTTCGCGCTCCCGCTCCCGTGCCGGAATCCCAGGCCGCGCGCTGGCGGAAGCGGCACGGCATTCCGCCGGGCGTTTTCCTGTTCGGAATGTTCGGGCATCTGAGGGAAACCAAACGGCTGCTACCGGTGCTGCGGGTTTTCGCGCGCCTTCGAGCGGCCGGAGCGAACGCGGCGCTGCTGGTGGCGGGCGAATTCGTCAGCCAGGACCTGGAACGCGCCGCCCGGCCGTTGCTGGCCGGAGCGGGCATTTTGCGCCTGGGGTATCTCGCGGAGCGCCAGTTCTGGCTGGCCGCCTCGGCCGTGGATGCCTGCATCAACCTGCGCTCTCCGGCCGCGGGGGAGACCTCCGGCATCCTGATAAGGATGATGGGACTCGGCAAGCCGGTGCTGATGACCTCGGGCGAGGAAACGGCGCGGCTGCCGGAAGACGCCTGCCTGCGGGTTCCGGCCGGGCTTGCGGAAGAGCCCGCTTTGGCGGACTATATGATGTGGTTGTGCGATGCGCGGGTGGCGGCCCGCGAAATTGGCCGTCGCGCCGCGGCGCATATCGCCACGCATCATGCGCCCTCCCTGGCCGCCCGGCGCTATTGGGAATTGCTTTGCGAATACGCTGGCTGAGTCCTCTGCTGTGTTGCGGCTGGCTATGGGCCGCGCCGCCCGACGGCATCGAGCGGGAACTGGACGTCCGCGTACGCATGCGCGACGGCGTGGAACTCTCGGCCAACGTCTTCCGGCCGGCCAGCGGCGCGGCTTTCCCCGTCATACTGGCGCGCACGCCTTACAAAAAGGGCGCCGATCTGTCGCCGGGATACCTTCCCTTCGTGCTGCACGGGTACGCCGTGGTGGTCCAGGACGTGCGCGGCCGGTACGCGTCTCAGGGCGTCTTCGAACCGCTGCGCCAGGAAGACGCCGACAGCGAGGACACCTTGAATTGGATCGCGCGCCAGAGCTGGTCGAACCGGCGAATCGGGATGCTGGGCGGCTCCTACCTGGGCATCGTGCAGTGGAAAGCGGCGCTGCTGGATAATCCCTATCTGAAGGCGATTTTCCCGGTGGTGTCCGGCTGCGACGATTACTTCGACCGGTTCTATTCCACGGGCGGCGCCCTGAAGCTGGGGCAAAGGCTGGAGTGGCTGAGCGAGAACCTGCGCCCGCCGGGTTCGCTCAAGCCCGACTTCAGCCATTTCGCGCTCAACCTGCCGGAGCGCACCTCCGACCGCCTGGCGACCGGGCATACGGTGGACTTCTACCAGCAGGCCCTGGACCATCCGGCGTACGATTCGTTCTGGAAGAATCTGAGCACGCGCGAGAAGATCGAGCGGGTCCACGTGCCGGTGTTTTCGGTGGGCGGGTGGTACGACAACTTCGTGGAGAGCGATCTGGAGGCCTTCCGCCTGATGCGTAAGAACGGGCGGATTCACCGGCTGCTGATCGGGCCCTGGCCGCACAATATGTCCTACGATTTCCCGGGCGCCAACTTCGGAGCCGACGCCAAAGTGGCGATCCTGCCGCTGCAACTGGAATGGTTCGACTACTGGGTGAAAGGGGCGCCCGAAGCGAACGGCCCGCACTCCATCGCCAACCCGCCGCTGCGGATCTTCGTGATGGGGGCCAACCGCTGGCGGGACGAGGAGGAATGGCCGCTGCGCCGGGCTATCCCGACCATTTATTACCTGGCGGGACATGGACGCCTGCAGCGGAGCCAGCCGGGCGACGGCCAGCCGGAGCAATATATCTACGACCCCACGAACCCGGCTCCGACGGATGGCGGAGCGGTGTGCTGCAATCCCAAGGTGCTGCCCTGGGGACCGGCGGATCAGCGGGGGGTGGAGAGCCGGCCGGATGTGCTGGTGTACTCGAGCGCTCCGCTGAAGCGCCCGCTGGAAGTGACGGGGCCAATCCGCGTGGTGCTGTATGTCACGACCTCGCAACCGGACACGGATTTCACGGCCAAGCTGGTGGATGTGTTCCCGGACGGCCGCGCCGTCAACCTGACGGACGGCATCCTGCGGCTGCGCTACCGGGAGTCGGTGGAGAGGCCCGTGCCGGCGCGGCCGGGGCAGGTGTACGCCATCACCATCGACGCCGGGGCGACCAGCAACGAGTTCGGCAAGGGGCACCGCATCCGGCTGGAGGTTTCGAGCAGCAATTTCCCGCGCTTCGACCGCAACCCCAACACCGGCCGGGCGGTGGCGGACGAGCGGGAGATGCGGCGGGCCACGCAGACGGTGTTCCACCAGCGCGCGTGGGCGTCGCATGTGGTGCTGCCGGTGGTGCTGCCGGTGGTGAGGGCTTCTCCGGGCGGTGCGAATTTGCGATAATGGAGTACGTCCCACCGCTCAGGCGCGGTAGCCAAGTGGTAAGGCAGAGGTCTGCAAAACCTCTATGCGCCGGTTCGACTCCGGCCCGCGCCTCCAGACATCTCCTGCACGATCTCCTAATCATCAGAATTAGCTTTCCGCGGCCGCTCCATAGTTTCCCGCATAGGCTCATCTTGTATAAGATAGCCGACTCGAAAACACGGCTGCGGAAACAGCGGCTTGGTGTATACTGAACAAAACCCCGGTATCCGACATGGAATTCCGGGTTCATAGAAGACAAAAGACAACCGGAGGACAGCACTTTGGACGAAGATCCGATCTCGGCGCCTGACGGCGTCCCCGCGAGCCGGGCTCAAACACGGGAAACACCGCTTAGCGTCGTGAAGCGCCCAGGCCTTGCTTACCGAATCCGCAACTGGTTCTCCTTGAGCACGAATAGATACAAGGTGCTTACCTCCTTCTTGGTCGTGGGCAGCTTTCTGCTGCTACTAGCCGGACTGGTAAGACTGCTGGCCATCTCCCATCAACCGGAGAGCCTTCTCACGAAGTTAGGCCAAGCTTCGGAACTTGCCTGGGGGCTGTTAGCATCTTTGCTGGCGTCCATGCTTGTCTTGTGGGTGTGGGAGCGACAGCATGAGGGTCCAAGCGAGCGCGCTGCGGCATTTCGGAGGTTTTTCGGCATCAGAGAGCCCCGTCCGTTGAGAATCCTTTTCGTGTTCTGTACGCGAAAGCTAAAGACGGGCGAAGACGACTGTCTCCGGTCCTACATCGAGAACCAATACGTCGAGTCGGCTGAAGGCGGTGGACCGAGGGCCGCCGAAGATGACGTTCCGGCGGCATTTCAAGACTACCACACGACGCTGAAACTGCTCAGGGCGATCTCGGACCACCCCAGGCATCGGCACGGGGTAGATGACTGGCTGGCGTTAGACGACGTTTGGGCTGCCCGTCCGCTCATCAGCGAACTTGAGAGACTGGCCGGAGCCAGCGTCGAAATAGAGCTTGTTACCGACGAGGATTTCTTTGGGAGGCTCAAGGCCGCCGAGCCGAAGTGGCACCTGACGGACAACGTGATTACCTTCGGACTGGGGTTCAATTGGGCCACGCTCTTTCTAACGCGGCAAGCGTTTGGGATTCGATACCCGGAGGTGAAAGTGGACGGTGTCGATGTGATCAAGAATGCCATCTGCATCGGTGGGGAAGAAGAGGTGTCTGTGCAGCTGGACCCGATCAATGCGACTGCGCCGGCAGCGGTAAAGGCAGGCCTGCCGGGCTATGCGGTCATCTCAAGGCTACACCGTGACCGGAAGATCGTGTTCATTATCGCGGGCAGAGATGCGGAAGGCACTCAGGCCGCCGGGCGGTTTCTGGCGAAGTACTGGCACCAGTTCGTGGTTGCGCAACGTCCCGAGTACCCGGATTTCGATCAGATGCTCGAACGATTCGATCTGCGGCTGGTCCTCAAGCAACATAGCGGAAAGTGGTTGCTCGATGCCGAAGAGAGGGGAAACTGCCCTGCTTTGTCGGCCTTCTTTCGCGGTGCGACGGTCCGGCCGGTGCAGCCCTTGCCGCCAGGGTGTGCACTCCCGGTCGAAACCAAGATTGCTACCTGAACCTGGTTTGTGCTTCTCCAGCACGAGGAGATCGCCCGCCACGGTGCCGCTTCGGCCGCCTTGCCACGAACAGTTCGAGCACGGAGCGGGCGCGGAGGCAAAACGAGATGCCCAACGCCTAAGCCCTAGTGGTCCTCCCCGGCGGCGCAAGTGTTCGGTGCGGCGGGCGTGAGTCCGCTGGCGTGATGTCGGTATTTGTGCGATCCGGGTCCGCGCGCATAGATCAGTGGATGCACCCCGGTGGGGCCACCTAGCCGATCATGAGCAGGCTGGGTAGCGCGGGCCTGTCTGTCCGCCTGATAAGCATCGGGCGAGGGCCGCGCGTTGAATTGGCCGATGCGTTCGCGGCTATAGACGATTTCGTAAACATCAACGCGCCGACACTCCGGCCACTTTAACGAGCTTCCATATGCCAACCGCAAGTCGTTCATCATCAAGCAGATACCAAACCGCCGGATTTTTCAAATCGCAACAGGTATTCGAATCAGGTTCGGGCCCAGGAGGTCGGTGGTTCGAATCCACTCGCCCCCAACCAGAGTTTGTCGCTCATTTCCTGAACGCTCCCTAATCCTCATGGCTTCCACGGCCGATAGCTCTGGCAGATGCCAGACACGCATGCGAATCCAACTGTGTTGATCGTTACTCCTTTCGGGGAAGACTACGAGGTGCTGCGGCGCATCCTGGACGCATCCACGGAATGCCAGTGGCGGGTTCGGTTCGCCGCCACCTGCCAGGAAGCCTGGCTGGCCCTGCACCAGGAGGAGGTGGACGCGGTGATCGCGGAATGCGACTTCCCGGATGGCTTGAGCTGGAAGGAACTTCTCGAAGAGATCCAGAACATGGGCGGATTCCCGCCGCTCATCGTGGCCTCGCGGGTGGCCGACGAGCGGCTGTGGGCGGAGGTGCTGAACCTGGGGGTTTACGATCTGCTGGTCAAGCCGTTTGACGGGGAGGAAACGCTGCGGGTGCTGGCCATGGCCATGCGTCAGGCCCGGCAGGCCCGCTACGCCTGCGACGCCCTCTCCAGCGCCATGGTCTAGCCAACTTCGAACTCGCCAGCGGCCAGGCGGCGCACGAACTCCGCGTCGCCTTCCAAAAAGTCGAACTGCGGCAACCGCTCGCGCGGCTCCCAGCGGATGGCGTTGAATTCGAGGTTCTTCGGCTCTCCCGAGTAGAGGCTCACGCGAAGAAAGATGAGCAGAAGCGGCGGGCTGGCGGGGTAACGGTACTCGTAGCGCGTCAGCTCGGCTCCGATTTCGGCTTGGATACTCAATTCCTCCTGAAGTTCGCGGGCGAGCGCCTGGGGCGGTGTTTCTCCGTGCTCCACCTTGCCGCCCGGGAACTCCCACTTCAGGGCATGGCGCGACCCCGCTCTGCGCTGGCAGATCAGAATGCGCCCGTCGCGCTCGATCACGCCGGCCACGACCATCTTCAGACCGTTGCCCACGAGGTAAAGGATAACCCAGCTCGTGTGCAGGGTGGGCCGGATCGGCGGCTCAGGATGGTTTTGGCTGCGATAATCGAGGGATGAAGCCTGTGCTCGTTGTGGCCCTGCTGCTGGCGGCTCCCGCGGATCTCGAAATGCGATTGGCTCGGTGGCGCACCGTCGAGATGCCGTATCAGGGCGCGGGCCTTTCTGTCAACGACCGGCAGATGATCGTTAAGCTGGTCGAAGCCTGCCAGTACCTGGACCAGATCTTCTGGCGCCAGAGCGATGCGCAGGGCTTGCAGCTCTACAGATCCACCAACCAGGCCGCGCTGCGGCGGCTGCTTATGATCCACGGGGGCCGGTTCGATCTGCTGGATGGAAACCGACCGTTCGCCGGCGCCGAGTCCGCGCCGCCGGGCCGCGGCTTCTACCCCAGCGACCTCACTGCCGCCGAGATCGAGCGCTACGTTAAGGACCATCCTTCTAAGAAGGACGAAATCTACAGCCCGTATACGGTGGTTCACCGCCGGGGCAGCGAACTGGTGGGCGTTCCCTATCGCCAAGAGTACCGCGCGTTCCTGGAGCCGGCCGCTCGGGCGCTGCGCGAAGCCGCCGCGCTCAGCGCCGACCCGCAGTTTGCAAGCTTCCTCCGGCTGCGCGCCGCGGCGCTGCTGAGCGACGACTACTACGCCAGCGATCTGGCCTGGCTGGATTTGAAGGACCCGCGGATCGACGTGATTTTCGCGCCCTACGAGAGCTACCTCGACGACCTGCTGGGCGTCAAGACCAGTTACGGCGCGGCGGTTCTGATCCGCGACGACGCCGAGAGCCGCCGGCTGGCCGTTTGGGAGCGCTACATTCCCGACCTACAGGACGCGCTGCCGCTGGCGGTTGAGGATCGCCCCTCGAAGCGCGGCCTGGCGAGCCCCATGGAGGTGGTCGATTCGCCGTTCCGCGCGGGCGATCTGCGCCACGGCTACCAGGCGGTCGCCGACAACCTGCCCAACGATCCACGGATTCACGAGCGCAAAGGATCCAAAAAGATCTTCTTCAAGGATTTTCTGGAGGCGCGGGTGAACTTCGTCGTTCTGCCCATCGCCCGGCGTTTGATGCGGCCGCAGGATGCCGCGCGGGTCACGGCCGAGGGCTACCTGGCCGGCACGGTACTGCACGAGATCGCGCATGGACTGGGCCCCGCCTACGCACGGCGCAACGGAGAGCGCGTGGACATTCGGGAGGCCATCGGGCCGCTCTATTCCCCGCTGGAAGAGGCCAAGGCGGATACGGTCGGCATGTCCGCCCTCCCGTGGCTGGCGGAGCACGGCGCGCTCGCCGCCGGCAGCCTGAGCGAGGACTACGCCTCTTATGTGGGCGGGCTGTTGCGCACGCTGCGATTTGGGACCGCCGAGGCGCACAGCGTCTCCGAGCTGATGCAGTTCAACTACCTGCTGAGCCGGCACGCGGTCGTCTTGGAGGCCGGCCGCTACGGGGTGGATTACGAGCGCATGCCGGCCGCGCTGGCCGCGCTCTCGAAGGAGCTGCTGGAGATCGAAGCCACCGGCGACTCTGCGCGCGCCCAGCGCTGGTTCCGTGAGTACAGCGCCGTCCCGCGCGCGCTCGAAGAGGCGCTACGCTCGATTGAAGACATCCCCGTGGATCTGGATCCGGTGTTCTCGTTCCCGGATAAGGTGGAGTGAGGGCGCGGAGTTACTCGGCGCCGGTCTTGAGTAACTGCTCGGCGTGCTTGAGGGCTTCGCGGGTGAGGCGCTCGCCGGAGAGCATGCGGCCGATTTCGCGGGTGCGGGCGTCGCCATCCAGCTCCTCGATCACGGCGACGGTGCGGCCTTCCGATTCCTTCTTCTCGACCGAGAAGTGATGGTCGGCGAAGCTGGCGATCTGGGGCAGATGGGTGACGCAGAGGACCTGGCAGGAGGCGGCGAGCTGCTTGAGGCGGCGACCCACGGTTTCCGCCGCGCGGCCGCCGATGCCCGCATCCACCTCATCGAAGACCAGGGTGCGCGGCCCGGAGGCACGGCCCGCGCGCTGAGGCGCCGCGATGCAGGTCTTGAGCGCGAGGGCGATGCGCGAAATCTCGCCGCCGGAGGCGACCTTTTCGAGCGGACGCGGCTCCTCGCCGAGGTTGGGGGAAACCAGGAAGCGGAGGGCGTCGGCGCCGCGCTCGGTCCAGGCCGCCGGGTCGAGCACGACCTGGAATTTCGTGCGCTCCATGGCCAGGGTCGCCAGTTCCGCCTCGACGCGCTTCTCGAGCCGGCGCGCGGCTTCCTTGCGGCGGGCGGAGAGCGATTGCGCCGCCGCCTCGTATGCGCCGGCCAACTCCTTCCGGCTGCGCTCCAGTTGCGCCATACGCTCTCCCGCGCTTTCGACCGCCGCGATTTGCGCCCGAACCTCATCCAGGAACGCGAGGATCGCCTCTTCGCTCGCGCCGTACTTGCGCTTGAGGCGGTCGAGAGCGGCCAAGCGGGACTCGATCTCCTCGAGGCGGGCGGGGTTGGCTTCCAGGTGCGAAAGGTAGTCGCGCACGGCGAAGGAAGCCTCTTCGACCGCGATGGCCGCGGGGGCCAGGCTCTCCCGAACCGGGTCCAGGCGCGGGTCGATACGGCAGAGCTCCTCGAGGCGGCGGATGGCCGTGCGCAGCTTGGCCAGGGACGACTCCGGGGAATCGTAGAGGGCCGCGTAGGCGGTGTTGGCGGCCTCCTGGAGGCGGGCGGAATTCTGGAGGACGCGGCGCTCCTGCTGGAGGGCGGCCTCTTCGCCGGGCTTTGGAGCGACCCCTTCGATCTCTTTGCGCTGGAAGTTCCAGAGGTCCAGCAGGCGGAGCTTCTCCTGCTCGGTACGCTCGGTCTCATCGAGAGCCCGGGTCACGGCGCGCCAGCGGGTGTAGATGTCGCCGACTTCGTTCACCTGGGCGCTAGAGCCGGCGAAGGCGTCCAGCATCTCGAGCTGCGATTCCGGCGCGAAGAGCATCTGCTGGTCGTGCTGGCCGTGAATGTCGCCCAGGTAGGGCGCTAGCTGCCTGAGCAGGGCCGCCGTGATGGGCCGGCTGGCGGCGAAGGCGCGCGATTTGCCCTCGGAAGTGATCTCCCGTTCGAGCAGCAGCTCGCCCTCTTCGCTCTCGATACCGGCGGATTCGAGCAGGCGGTCGAGAGCGGGATCGCGGGGCAACTCGAAGACTCCGGAGATGCGGGCGCGGCCGGCGCCGGAGCGGACCGAGTCGCCCGAGGCCCGGTCGCCGAACAGGAGGGCCAGCGCGTCCACAACCATCGATTTGCCGCTGCCGGTTTCGCCCGTCAGCAGGTTTAGGCCGGGATGGAAGCGCACCCGGACCCGCTCGATCACCGCGTAGTTCTGAACTACCAGCTCGAGGAGCATCCCAGGCAATTATACCCGGATGCGGGCGAGGTTTCTGGGGTTGCGGGTGACTCTTGGGTGCTGGGGGAGTCGCGGGGGGCGAGGCGCGGGGTGCGGTGCGGGGTGCGGGACGGAGGGCGAGGCGCGGGAGCGAGGCGGCGGGGCGAGGCGCGGAGGGCGCGGCACGGGAGGCGAGGCTCGTTTATGATAGGACACGTGGGGGAAATCGTTTGAACCTCTTTCTGCTGCAACAGTACAACAGCGTGTGGGACATGGTGCTCCAGTTCAAGCCGCTGCCGCTGGCGGTGCTGGGGATCCTGCTGATCTTCTCGGTCACGTCGTGGGCGATCATCTTCTCGAAGTGGATGGCGCTGCGGCGGGCGCGGGCGTCGAATGCGCGGTTCCTGCGGGCGTTCCGGAAGTCGAACGGCCTGGAGGCGGTGGCGGTGGTGGCGGAGCAGTTCCGGCCGTGCCCGCTGGCCACGGTGTTCGACTTCGGTTACGAAGAGGTCACGCGGCAGATCAAAGTGCGCGGGACGGTGGCCAACATGGTGGCGCTGGAGCGCACACTGCAACTGGGCATCAGCGAGGAGATCGCCAAGCTGGAACGGAGCATGAACTGGCTGGCGACTACCGCGACGGTGACGCCGTTCATCGGCCTGTTCGGAACCGTGTGGGGCATCATCGCGTCGTTTCAGGGACTCGGCCAAGCGGGCAGCGCCAGCTTGCGGGCCGTGGCTCCGGGCATCTCGGAGGCGCTGGTGGCCACCGCGATGGGCCTGGCCGCCGCCATCCCGGCCGCGATCTTCTATAACCATTACGGCTACGTGATACGGGAGATCGGCGCGCGGATGGAGGATTTCGTGCTGGAGTTTCTGAACGTCTCCGAGAGGAGCTTCGAGGAATAGCGGGATGGCCTTCTCGATTGGCAACGGGGGCGCGGGCGGCCGGAGCCGGTTCCGGGGCACGCGGACGCTGGCGGAGATCAACATCGTTCCGCTGGTGGACGTGGTGATGGTGCTGCTGGTGATCTTCATGCTCACCGCGCACGTGATGGAATTCGGGATGGAAGTGGACGTGCCGAAGGTCAAGCAGGTCAAGGATACGGCGCAGGAGTTGCCGGTGATCACCATCACGCGGAGCGGCGGGCTGTACCTGAACGACCAGATGATCAACATCAACGATCTGGGGACGCAGGTGCGGCAGAAGTTCCACGGCGCGACGTCGGTGTACGTGCGGGCGGATAAGGACGCGATTTGGGACGTGATCGCCCAGGTGGTCGGCGCCTTGAGCGAGCAGAAGCTGGGGATCAACATGGTGACCCAGCCGGAGGACGAGGCGGACAAGAAGGGCCGCTGAGACACGGGGTTTCGGATGGCAGCGCAGACGACCGGCCATGTCGACGTTCTGGAACAGCGGGAGCCGGTGCGCATCTCCGTGCTGGCGTCGGTGGGCCTGCACGCGCTGATTTTTTCGGCCATCATTTTGTCCGCGTCGGTGGGCAGGCACGGGGTGCAATGGGGCGATCCAAACGCGGTGGGAGGCGGCTCGGTGGGGGTGACGGCGGTGAAGCAGATTCCGCTGCGGGCCCGGCCGGGGGCCGCGAATCCGCTGGCGAACGACACGGAATCCAGGGCGCCGATGCCGCCCAAACCGCAGTCCAGGGCGGCGCGGACGCCCGCGCCGGACGCCATTCCGATTCGCGGCCACAAAGCGCAGGAGCGGGCCTCGAGAGTGCAGCCGACGCAGACGTACCGGTCACAGCCGGAACAGCCGAACCAGCTCTATAGCGGCGCCGGGCAGGCCATCAGCTCCAATATGTATGGAGGGCGCGCCGGCTCGCTGGGCGGCCTGGTGGGGGTGGGACCGCGCGGGTCGTTCGGCCAGGGATTCGGCTGGTACCGCGACCTGCTGGAGGAGCGCGTCGGCCAGAAGTGGCGCACCGACGACGTGGACGCCCGTTTGCAGAGCGCGCCACCGGTGGTGGTGACTTTCGATATCCTTAAGAACGGGCAGATCCGCAATGTGCGGGTCTTGCAGGGCAGCGGGAACCGTACCCTGGATTACTCGGCGCAGCGGGCCATCTACGACGCGGCTCCGTTCCCGCAACTGCCGCAGGGCTACCAGCGCGACAGCGCGCAAATCGAATTCTGGTTTCAACTAAAGCGATGACCAAGAGAACCGTTTGGATGGGATTCTGTGGGCTGGCGGCCGTAGCCCTTCTGGCCGCGCAGCAGAGCGACGTGGTGATCACGCTGACCTCGAGCCAGAGGTCCGTAATCGCGGTCCCGGACTTCCGCGGGGCCGGCGACGCTCAACAGTACATGAACACGTTCAACCAGACCCTGTGGAGGGACCTGGAAAGCTCCGGCCTGTACGCCATGGCGCCCAAGAGCATGTATCCTCTGCAGACGCCGCAGCGGCCGGAGGACTTCCGGCGGCCGCTGCCTGCGCCTCCCGCGCGCCGGGGCGCGCCGCCGCCCAGGCCGATTTCGCAGGGGCCGTGGCTGACGGATTGGAGCGATCCGCCGGTGAAGGCGGGCTACCTGGCTTTCGGCTATACGGCGTCGCAGGGCGACCAGATCGTGTTGCGCGCGTGGCTGTATAACGTGGTGCAGGCCGACCTGGCGAATGCCCAGGTGTTTGGGAAGACCTATCTGGCGCCGCTGGGCGAGGAGGGCGCGCGCAAGGTGGCCCACGATTTCGCCGCCGACATTCTGAAGCAGTTCGGCGGGGTCAGCCTGGTGGGCTCGAAGATCTACTTCGTAACCACCCGCACCGGCCGCGGCGTCAAAGAGATATGGTCGATGGACCCCGACGGGGCCAACCAGAAGCAGGTGACCCAGTACAAGTCCATCAGCTTTACGCCAGCCGTTTCGCCGGACGGAACGCGGCTGGCATTCACTACCTTCCAGCCGGGCAATCCTGCTATATTTGTATTCTCTTTGGAGACAGGGAGGCGGCTGCCCTTTTACAGTCCGGCGGCGTCGGTGGCCACAACGCCCGAGTTCACCCCGGACGGACAGCACATCCTGTTGGCGTCTTCAATCGGCGGATGGACGCAGATCTTCATGGCAAATCCGGAGGGCAGCGGGTTGCGTCGTATTGGCTACTCTTCGGCCATCGACATCGAGCCCAAGGTGAACCCGAAAACGGGCTCGGAGATGGTGTTCGTGTCGGGGCGCTCCGGGCTGCCGCAGATCTACCGGATGAACCTGGACGGGGCCGACGTCTCGCGGCTGACGACGGGCGAGGGGGAGGCGGTGAATCCGGCCTGGCACCCGGATGGGCAGCACATCGCATTTGCCTGGACGCGCGGGTATGCGCCGGGCAACTACAACATTTTTGTAATGGACGTGGCGTCCCGGCAGGTCAACCAGTTGACGCATGGCGCGGGATGCAACCAGAATCCGAGTTGGGCACCGGACGGAGTACACATCGTCTTCGCGTCGAATCGCAGCGGCTCGACGCAGATCTGGACGATGCTGGCGGATGGAACCCAACTCCAGCAACTAACCACACAGGGTCTCAACACGATGCCGGTGTGGAGCAAGCAGTGAGCAGAACGACATGATGGAATCTCAGGAGGCAAACTTCAGAATGAACAAGCGAAATGTCAGTCTCGTGTTTTTGGCGCTGTCTCTGTTCTTGATCGCGACGGGCTGCAAGCACCACCCGGCGCCACCCCCGCCGCCACCACCGCCGCCACCGGTAGTGCAACCGCCCCCACCGGCCAAGCCCAGCGTACAATTCGCGGCTGAGCCGGCGACGGTCGTGCGCGGCCAGGCATCCACCCTCGGTTGGACGGTGAGCGATGCCACGGAAATCGACATCGCGCCGGGCGTGGGGATGGTATCCGCGCGGGGCAGCCGCCAGGTTTTCCCGAGCGACACGACGACCTACACACTGACGGCCAAGGGGCCGGGAGGGAGCGAATCGGCTACGGCAACCGTTACGGTGACCGTACCGCCGCCGCCACCGCCGCCGCCACCGCCGCCGCCCAAGAAGACGCTGAGCGAACTGCTGGCGACCGAGGTCCAGGACGCCTACTTCGACTACGACAAGAGCGACATCCGGGAGGATGCCCGAGCGGCGCTGACGCGGGATGCCGACGGGTTGAAACGGGTGTTCGCGGAGATGCCGGATGCCGTAGTGAAGGTGGAAGGCAACTGCGACGAGCGTGGCTCGGCCGAGTACAACCTCGGGCTGGGCGAAAAGCGCGCCAGCGCGGCCAAGGACTTCCTGGTGCAATTGGGAGTCCCAGCCGGGAAGCTGAGCACCATTAGCTACGGGAAGGAAAAGCCGGTCTGCACCGAGTCGAACGAAGAGTGCTGGCAGAAGAACCGCCACGTGCACTTCGCGGCGGCGCAGTAACCGGGAAGAACAGGACCGGAGGAGCGGCCGGACGCTTGAATTGCGCCCTCCTCCGGCGCTTTATTGGAGTCGCGGCGCGCGCGGCAATGCGCGCCGCGGCAGTCAGGCAGGAGAACGACCATGAAGTGGTTATGGCCGGCTATGGCCGCCTTTTTGCTTACGCCGCTGTCCTTTGGACAGAATCGGCAGATGGTGGAGTTGCAGCGGGATGTTTCGGACTTGCAGGATAAGGTCCACAAGCTGGACAGCACCTTCAACGAGAAGATGGGCAGTCTGAACACGCTGGTTCAGCAGTGCCTCGATAGCATCGCCAAGCTGAACACGTCGATGGCGGTGCTGGATTCCTCGCTGCGCGAGAGGGAGAGCAAGCTCTCCGAGCCGCTCACGGCGACGGGCGCGAAGGTGGACCAGATGGCCAACGAGTTCCAGGCGGTGCGGGTGTCGGTGGACGATTTGAGTTCGCGCCTGGCGAAGCTGGAGCGGACGCTAGTGGATCTGGGGAACACGATCAAGGTGATCTCCTCGCCGCCCCCCCCGCCCGGACCCGCCGCTGGCGGGCCGCCGCAGGGCCTCTCGGCCGACACGCTGTACGCCAATGCCATGCGGGATAAAGACGGCGGTAATTCCGACATGGCGCTGCAGGAGTTTGGGGACTACCTGAAGTATTACCGCGACACCGATACGGCGCCCAACGCGCAGTACTACATCGGAGAGATCAGCTACAACCGCAAGGATTACGAGACGGCGCTGAAGGCCTTCGACGCGGTGCTGGAGCAGTTTCCGGAGGGCAAGAACACCAAGCTGCTGGACGCCATGTTCATGAAGGGCCGCACGCTGGTGCTGATGGGCGACAAGGCGGGAGCCATCGCCGAGTTTCGCGCCGTCGTCAAGCGCGCCCCGACCTCGGAGCTGGCCACCAAGGCCAAGGCGCAACTGGCCAGCCTGGGCGCGGTCCCCGCCAAGAAGGCCACGCACAAAGCCACTCAGTAACCCGCTCCGCCCGATGAGGCGCGGGAACGAGGAAGGACGCGATGGATTCCGATGTAAGGCCGCCGCTGGCCAATTACGAAGCTCTGGCGAAGATGATCGACCACTCGCTGCTGCGGCCGGAGCTGAGCGACGAGCAGGTGCTGGAGGGATGCAACGTGGCCCGGCGCTACAACGTGGCGTGTGCGACGGTGCGGCCGAGCGACGTGGATGCGGCGCTGCGCTGGCTGGAGGGGAGCGGAGTCCCGGTGGGCAGCGTGGCGGGTTTCCCGCACGGGTCGACGACTACCGCCGCGAAGCTTTATGAGGCGCGCGACTTGTTGCGGCGGGGCGCCCGCGAGATCGACATGGTGCTGAACATCGGCAAGCTGATCTCGCGCCAGTTCCAGTACGTGGAGATCGAGCTGGCGCAGATGGCCGAGGCGTGCCACGATGCGGGCGGCATCCTGAAGGTGATCTTGGAGAACGCCTACCTGAGCGACGAGCTGAAAATCGTGGCCTGCAAGATCGCCACGCACACGGGCTGCGATTTCGTGAAAACCTCGACCGGGTTCGCGCCCAGCGGAGCAACGCTGGAAGACCTGCGGCTGATGAGGGCCCACTCCGGGCCGAAGGTGCGGGTGAAGGCCGCCGGGGGGGTGCGCACGCTGGAGCGGGCGATGGAGGTCTACCAAGCCGGCGCCGACCGCTTCGGCGCGACGGCCACCATCGCCATCCTGGAGGACTGGAAGGCGCGCCTGGCGAAGGAGCAGCCGTAGCCGGGCGGTTGCCGGCGCCAGCCGCCAGCCCCGGTCCGTGATATTCTGATTGACGCCCTAATGATGCAACCGCTCGGTTCCATGTCCCGCATCTGCGTCGCGCTGGGGTTCTCCGGCGCCGACCGGCTGCTGGAGCACGCGCGGAGCGAAGTGGAAGCGGGCGAGAGCTTCCTGGAATTCCGGCTGGACCACCTGGATAGTCCGCAGGAGGGCGTGCAGGCGATTGAGGCATTGCTACGGGAATCTCCGGAATGCATGGTGATCGCCACGTGCCGCCGGCGGCAGAATCAGGGCCGGTTCAACGGCAGCGTGGAGGAGCAGATCCGTATCCTGAAGGCGGCGGTGGAGGCCGGGGCCCGCGCGGTGGACGTAGAGATCGAGACGGCGGAGAGCCCCGGGGCCCAGTTGGAAATGTTCCGGGGGCGCGCGGCGGTGATGGTCTCGTATCACAATTTCGAGGGCACGCCGGGGATGGAGGTGGTGCTGGGGAGGATGTCCCGGATTCCGGCGGACGCCTATAAGCTGGTGACCACGGCGCGTAAACCCTCGGATAATTTCCGGCTGCTGTCGCTGGCCCGGACGCATTCTCGAATGCCGCTGGTGCTGCTGGCGATGGGCGAGAGCGGATTCCCGTCGCGGGTGCTCTCGACGGTGTTAGGGGGCCTGTTCACATACGCCGCGCCGAGGAGTTCGGAAGGCACCGCGGCCGGGCAGATCTCGGCGCGGCAGTTGCGCCAGGTGTACCGCATCGGGAAGGTTGCGCGCGGGGCGAAGATCTACGGCGTGATCGCCGATCCGGTGCGGCACTCGATCTCCCCGGCGGTGCTGAACCGGGCTTTCCAGGCGCGCCGCATGGACGCGGTCTACGTTCCGTTTGTGGTGCCGCCCGCGCAATTGAGGGACTTCATGACCTCGGCGGCGGAGTTGCCGATGGCGGGGTTCAGCGTGACCATCCCGCACAAGCAGAAGATCGTGCGCTACCTGGACGCGGTGGATCCGCTGGCGCGGCGCATTGGGGCGGTGAATACGGTGTGGCGCCGGGCGGGGAAGTGGCGGGGGACGAATACGGACGCGGAGGGCGTGCGCGTGCCGCTGGAACGTCACCTGCGGCTGTCCAACTCGTCGGTGCTGCTGGTGGGCAACGGCGGGGCGGCGCGGGGGGCGGCATTCGCGCTGGCGGAGGCGGGCGCCAGAGTCTCCATTGTGGGCCGCAATCCGGATCGCGTGCGGGCGCTGGCCAAGATCTGCGGGGCCGAGCCGCTGCTGAGGGAGCAGGTGGAGACGCGGCACTTCGATGCGCTGGTGCATTCCACGCCGCTGGGGATGAGCCCGCACCTCGACGAGTGCTTTTTCGCGAACCACATTCCGGCCGGCGTGGTCTTCGACATGGTCTACAACCCGCTGGAGACGCTGTTGCTTCGGCGGGCGCGCGAGCAGGGCTGCACGGTGATCCGCGGCGCCGAGATGTTTCTCGAACAGGCCGCCCGGCAGTTCGAGATCTGGACCGGGGACAGTGCGCCGCGCCCGGTGATGGAACGGGCGGCCTTGGAAGCGCTAGGCGGCTGCTGAAAAAGCCCGAGGGCAAGCTGAAGCTTACCCCACGGCAAGCTGAAGCTTACCCTACGTGGGGCGCTAGGCGGCTGAGGGGTACATCTCGGCCGCCAGATGCCGCTGATCTTCCGCGGGCAGATTCTTCTCGGCCGGCGCCAGCAGGCGGACCTCTTCCTGGAGGATGTGGGCGCTTATGGCGTCGAGCGTTTCGCCGGTGCGCGCTCGAAAGCCGGCCAGCCACTGCTGGTTACGAGCTTGCGGCGGCACTTCCAGCAGATCGCGCACCCGGCGCCCGGCCGCCAGAATGCCGCGGTGCTCCTCTTCCAACTCCGGCATGACGGCGGCTAGCGACGGCTGCAAGCGGGGAAAGAGCACCTGCTCCTCCCTGGCGGAGTGAATGGTCCAGAGTTGCTGGAGCTTCTCGAACTCCGAGAGCGCCGCCGGGTCGAGCTGGGTTTCGCTGCGGGAGAGGGCGATGCGGATCAGGTAGGCGTGGCGCTCGAGGCGGCGGTGTTCGGCGCGCAGGCAGACGCAGGCGGCGGCGGGCTGCTGCATGGCCGCCTGCAGGTCGACGGGAGAGTCAACCCCAGCCACCAGAGTGGTGGGTCCGGTGAAGGGTTGTTCGCGGATGTGGTAGCGCTTGTCGATCCGGCTTACGATCCCTTCGAGGAACCAGTTCATGAACTTGTCCATGAACCACTGGACGAAGGTGGCCAGAGCCATGGCGAATCTCACCATATTGAGCTCCTTCGCGGATCACATCAGTCTACCTCAGGCGGGGCGGCTCCGGCGGCCGGCCGCTGGAGTGTCAGCAATTCGGGCTAGGGCGCGGCGAAGCCGACCAGGCGGGAGTCGGACTGGAACTTGCGGTAGTCCTTATAGGTGATTTCCACTTGGGCGCGGATGTTCTTGAGCATCAGGAGGCGGGCGGCGAGATCGATGGTGACGCGCTTGGGCAGCCACACTTCGTCGTTGACGCGGGTCTGCTCGAAGGTCAGGCGGGCGCCCTTCTGAAGGCGCGCCAGGAAGAGGCCGATGGAGATGTTCTCGAGCGCCTCGCATTCGGCCTTGACCCAGACGTAATCCTGCTGGTCGATCCACAGCCGGCCCTTGAATCTGGTAAACAGGCGGGCCGTGCCGGACTTAGCGCGGTAGCCCGGGCGGGGCGCGCCTGCGACGATCCAGACATCCCTTCCGTCCACGCGCTCCTGGCCGGCGATGCGCAGATCGAAGGCGTCGGGGATTTCGAGGAGCGGCTCCCGTTCCTCGCGGCGTTTCTTTTCCCAATCCGAGAGCCGCCTGGCCCGCTGGTCGGGGGTCTCCCTCTGGCGCTCGGCGATACTCTTGCGGAGCTTCTCCTGCTCTTTCTTCTCCTGGGCGGGCGGGAGCGGCTGGTCGTCGCGCGCGATGAGGCGGCGATAGGGAGAGCCCTCCAGCAGAGTCACGTCGTAGGTCAGGACACGGTGCTGCTTGAGGCGGCCCTGCGCGTCGTTCTCGCGGTTGTCGTTGCGCTCCACGAAGGTGTAATTGCGGGCGATGCGGTAGTTGTCGTTATCCAGCTTGACGGAGCGCAGAACGATGTCGCGCGCGTCCTGCGCGGGCAGGAACGAAGAGCAGAAGACGGCCAGGGCAACCAAACGCATGCTATTGGTACGCCGGCCGGCGGCCGTTGGTTTCATTCCCTGGTCGTGAAGCTGAAGTTGGACAGGCGCACCTCGTCCTTGCCGTTAACGACGACGCCGAAGCGGCCCTGGCTGAAGTTGTGCTCGGGCGCGGCCCAGGAATCCAGCACCACCCACTGGTCGGCGTTGCGAACCCGGTTGACGATGCTGCCGGGGGTGACCTCGACCTGAACGGCGGCGGAGAGCGAATCGCCCATGGCCAGCCCGTGCGGCTTCTTCACCAGTTCGGTGCGCTTGCCGTTCACGATCTGAATGCGGCGGAAGTCGTTCTTGTCCAGGTGGAAGAGCACGTAGTTGCGGTCGTCGCGGTAGTTGAGGACCCACTCCAGGCTCTTGCCGCGGAAGACTCCGCCGCCGGCGGCCAGCATGAGGGTGAAGGAATAGACGCCGGAGCTGCCGCTGGGCTTGTAGAGAACGCTACCGCCACCGCGGCGGACGAACTCCTGGCCTTCGGCGGTCCAGGCGGTTGAATCCCAGCCCTCCATGCCCAGGGTGGTCACCGCCGGTTTGCGCTTTTCCTGCGCCAGCGAGAAGCTGACGGCAGCGGTCTGACCTGCCGCCAACAGCACGCGCTCGCTGTGTTCGAGGTAGCCGGGCGCGCGGGCGGAGACAGTGTAGGAGCCTTCATCCAGTTCCAGCGTGGCAGCCGCGGAGGCCGGCGACGCGTTGCCGCCGGAGTGGACGACGGTCACCTGCGCATTGGCGGGCTGGATGCTGAGGCGCAGCGTTCCGGTGGCTGCGCGGAGCGCCAGTTCGGCCCCCGTCAAGCGCACCGTCTGGCCGGCGGCGAAACTCCTGCGCAGCGGCTGGGACCTGGCCTTGTCCCTACGCAGCTCGACGGTGTGGTCGGCCGGAGAGATGGTCTGCTCCTGGAACGACCCGTCGGACTGCACCGTGCCCACCAGAGTCTGGTCGATGAACACCTGCGCGCCGGGCGATGCGCCCTGCAAAGCGAGGTGAGCGGTGGTGGGCAGCGCCACCAATTTGAAGACCACCTTCTTCTCATCGCCCTTGGCCAGCGCGATGGTCTGCTCGGGGACCTCCTGGAAGCCGGGCTTGGCGACCCGCACGCGGTACTGAGCCGGCTCGCGCGGGATTCGCAACTGGCCGCCTCGGGAGGTCTGCCGCCGGTACTTCACCCCATTCAGGTAAACGTCGGCGCCGTCCTCCCCGGCCATGATCACCAGGGCGCCGAGGTTCTGGTTGGCTTCCAGGAACGCGGTCAGCATGGGGGCCGGGTTGATCTCGATCACTTTCTTGAGCTGGCTCGCGCCTTCCCCAATCGCCAGGTCGTGGGGGCCCAGCGCCAGATCCTTCAATTCCAGCCCCTCGGGAACCAGATCGCCGGCGGGCAGGGTATCCACGGTCACTTTGGCCGGGGCCAGGCTGCTGAAAACGCGCGCACGGTTGCCGAAGCTGGTCACCAGCACCGCCGCGAGGTTCTTGACGGCCGGAGCGCCGCCCACCACGGGCACGCCCCCCGGCACCATCTCGAAGGCGAACGAAGCCTCGCTGGAACGATTGGCGACTTTGACCGTGTGTTTGCCCGCCGCCACCGAATCCAGGGTCAACTGGCCGTCCACGAGGTCGCGCGGCGGCTGGTCGTCGAGCACCACCTTCCCGTCGGGAAGGTCGGTAAACAGCCGGACGGTCTGAGACATCGGCTGGAGGGTGAGATCGATCGGGCTGCCGACGCCTTTCTTCAAGGTTGCCGAGATGGAGGCGGGCAGGTATCCGTCGAGGGTGGCTTCGACCTGGTAGACGCCGGGAACTTCCTCGAGCCGGAAATTCGAGGCGCCGCGAATCTTGCCGTTGACGCGCACCACCGCGCCGGGCGGCGTGGTGCGGATCTCGACGGCGACCAGCGGGACCGGCGGGGGGGCCTTCTTATGGAGGTAGAGAACGGCCCCGATGGCCAAGGCGATCACCGCCAGTACGCCGACCCCACCCCAGATGGCCCAATGGATGGAGGTGCGCAGCGGTGCGGTAGGTTGACGTTGCGCGGGTGGGGGCGGGACGGGCGCCTGGGCGGACGGCACCGGCACGAGCGCCGCCGTGGGAACCGGCGCCGGCGCCGCAGCCAGATTCGCTCCGCAAACCGTGCAGAACTTGACTCCGGGTTCGGTGGCCGCGCCACAGGTGGGGCAGGAGGGCGGACCGGCCGCGGTGGCTGGTGGCGTCAGGGGGAACTCTCCCAGCGCATCGGAAGCGGGAAGCGGCGGTGGCGGCGCGGCGGCCGGCATCTCGGTAGCGAACGCAGGCAGCGCGGGCTGGCTAACCAAGGGCGGCGGCGTCAGGTCGGGCGGAAGCGCTAGCGCGGTGATCAGATTCGCCCCGCAGCCTGTACAGAACCTGGTCCCGGGTTCGATCGGCAGACCACAGGTGGGGCACCGGGGCGCGACGGCCGAGGTCCCCAGCGATGGGGCTGGACTCGCGGGGAGCGGATCGGGGGGCGCCGGCGGGGCGGCGGGTATTCCGGTGGCCGAGAAGCTGGCCACCATGCCGCTGTCGAGCAGTCCCTTGCGTTCTCCGCTGGCGGAGGCGTGCCCCTCGAGGCTGGCCACAATGTTCTGAAACTCGGGGTCGTCCGGATAGCGATCGGCGATGGAGCGGGCTTGCGCGACGACGGTCTTGAAATCGGCCCACTCGCCGGCCGCCAGCGTGTCCTGTTCGAGCTGCTGCAGGGCCGCCAAATCGGCTGGCCGGGTCTTGCTGCGCCGGCCGTCCTCGATCTCCTTGTGGAGGATGTCGCGAAGCTGCAGGAGACGCGGGTCTAAAGGAAAGGCGGCCAGGCACTGTTCGGCCTCGGCCAGGGCCTTCTCGAGCTCTCCGGTGGCCCGGTACTGGCGGGCTTGCTTGAAGCACAGGATCACGGCCTCGTCGCGCCGGCCATCCAGCAAGCGGGTACGCAGGCTCTTGGCCAGCGGATGGTTGGGATCGGCTTCCAGAGCCTCCTGGATCAGCGGCTCGGCAGAGGCCGGATCGGAATCCACGACGGCTCGGGCCCGCTCGACCAGGGTATCCACCAGAGCGGCGCGAATGGCCGGGCTGTGCGGGTCGAGCGCATAGGCGCGGCGAAAAGTGCCGATGGCCTCTTCGGACAACTGCTGGGCCAGTTGGGATTGCCCCTGCGCGAGCACGCTCTGGGCCTCGGCGGCGTTGGCGACCGCCCAATCGGCTTTCTGATGGAGCTCGGCCAGCTCGGCGTCGGTGGGGAATTCAGCCTCGGCGCCGGCCACCAGGGAGCTGGCGCGGGCGTAATCGCCGGACTGCATGGCGCGCTCGATCTGCTCCAGCCAGCGCGACTTGCCTTCCGTACGGGCCTGCTGCTCGCGGCGCTTCTCGACGCGTTCGATCTCGAACTTCAGGCCGGGATACTGGCCGTAGATGGCGCCCAGGATCTCCCATTGCGCCAGCGCCTCGGCGAACTGTCCGCGCTCCTCGTGGTAGCGGGCCTTGGCGATGATGGAATTCACCAAGTCGCGCTTTTCCCGCGCGGGCTTGAGCTGGCGCTCGAAATGCGGCTCGCCGGGGTAGGCCGCCGCGGCTTGCTCGAGAATGTGCACGCGCCGGTCGAGATCCGGCTCGGCGCCCGAGTCGCGGTCGATCTCGGCGATCCTGGAGGAGACCTCCTGCCGCTGCTGCTCCTCGATATCGAATTTCAAAGCCTGGAAGAGGGCGTGGCCGGGAAACTTGACGAGGCATTCGTCGACCACCGCCAGCGCCTGGGGAAACATGTGGTTGGCCAGGTGCTTACGGGCCTCGGCGTAGGAGTTCTTCAAGGTCTCCTGCTCGGAGCGGACCTGGTTGTAGAAGCTCTGGTAAGACGCACTACGGTCGGGAGAGGTCTTGTCGGGAGACTCGCGGTCCAATTCGAGGACCCGCTCGAGCTTGCCCAGCGCGGAGGTCACCTCGCCCGCATTCCAAGCGGCCTGGGCGGACTGGAACATCTCGTCCTTCTGGGAGCGTGCTCGCAGGTACTCCTGATCGAGGCGGTCCACTTCGGCGATCATCTGTGCCGCCCGGGTCTCGGCCGGCTTGAGCTCGAGGACTTTGCGGAGCGCCTCGCGGGCGTGGACAAAGGACTGGTTTTCGATGTGCTGCTGGGCCAGGCGGTACCACTCGTCCACCTTGGTGTTGGTCTGCTTGTTCTCGATGCTCATCTTGAGCCCCAGGGCCTGGGCGTTGCCAGGCTCGAGTTGGAGGATCTCTTCGATCTTCTGGAGCGCCAGCGGGTACTCCTCGTGCTCGAAACGCAGACGGGCGCTCTCGATCAGTTGCCCCACCGTCACCTGCCTGGTGGCGGCCTCGATCTTCCGGCGCAGCTCGGAGATGGCGGAATCGATGTGTCCCTCGGCCTCCAGCTCGCCCAGGATTTCGAGAGCGAACTGGGGATCGCCCTGCTCGTAAGCCTTGGAAGCGCGCTCGATGCGGGGCTGGATGCGGGCCGGGTTGAAGGCGTCGATGGGCTCGTTGCGGAGTCCCTTCTGGAGGGTCTCGGAGAACTCGCGGGCGCTGGCGTAGCGGTTCCAGGGCTGCTTGGCCAGGGCTTTGTGCACGACGCGGCTAACGGGCTCGCCGACCGCGGGGTTCAGGTCGCAGGCGGGCGGAGGAGCGCGATGCAGTACGGCGTCCACGATCTCGTTCTGGGTGGCCCCGTCGAAGGGGCGGCGCAGGGTGAGCGCCTCGTAACTCACCACGCCGAGGGAGTAGATGTCGGAGGCCGGCGAGGCCGGTTTCATCTCAAGCTGCTCGGGCGCCATATAGAGCAGGGTTCCCTTGGCGCCGACGGAGAGCCCCGCCTCGACCAGGTGGGCCACGCCGAAATCGATGATCTTCACCGAATCGTCGTCCATCACGAAGAGATTGCTGGGCTTGATGTCGCGATGGATGAGCCCCTTCTCGTGGGCGGCTTGCAAGCCTCGGCAGGCCTGGCACACCATCTCGACCACCCGCTCGGGAGTGAGGCGGTGGCTGGAATCGCGGATCAGCTTGTCGAGGGTGGCGCCGGGCAGCAGCGGCATGACGAAGTACGGTTTGGCCGCGCCTTCGCCCTCGTAATACTCACCCACGTCGAAGATCTCGACGATGTTGGGGTGACTGAGCGCCGCCAGCACCTCGCACTCCTTGTAGAACAACTGCAACGCGGCTCGATTCGGGGTATCGCGCAGAGTCTTGAGAGCGACGTCTCGTTTGACTGCGGTGTCGTACGCGCGATAGACCAGGCCCATCCCGCCCTGACCCAGAATCTCTTTGATCTCGTAACGGCCTTTTAGCTTTTGAGGGACCGACATATTGCCCGCCTCCCAGCGCCAGCCGGATGCCGGGGAGCCTGGGGTGCACTCCCCGCCGCCAGACAGACACAATCCCGGGCTGCCCGGCGACATTCCGGTCAAGAGCACTGGGTCCGACTATTTACCACACGAGAATAGCACGGACGCAACAATTGTGGAGGGCCGGGCGAAGCTGAAGGCACTTTCATCCCCACTTCGGGAAGTTTGTGATAGGATGAGCATTCCGGCTTTGGACGCCCCGGATATCGCATGGAAATTGTCATGAGGAAGCACGCCACGAAGACCACCAGCCCGCAGGCGCCGGATCTGCCTGCGCTGCGCCAGCACAAGGGGAAATCGCTCCGGGAGATTGCCGACACGACCAAGATCAGCATTCGCTTCCTGCAGGCGATAGAGCAGGGGGATTTCGAGCAGCTCCCCGGCGGGATCTACACCACCAGCTACCTGCGGCAGTACGCCCGCGAGATCGGGTACGAGGAATCCCAGCTCCTGGCCTACTATCGATCGCTGACGAGCGTGGCCAGCTAGGGTAATGCGGCACGCAGACTGACGGTTATTCGTCACCAGGTGGCGTGGGCTTCAGCCTGCCATGTCGGCACACGCGCCGACACCCTGGCGTCGAGATGAGTCTCGACGCGGCACGCAGGAGTGCGTGCGCCACAGAAAGCTGCCTGGGCGGGATGCTTCATCCATGCCCTTGCTTGCGCCGCACTACACGAGCAGGCTGCCGAAAAGCCACTTGGGAGGCCGGAAGAGGGCAGGCTAAAGCATGTCCCCACGCAGGGCAAGGTTCAGGTTGTGCAGGGACTTTTCCCGCATTCCCCTAATACTTCCGCACTCTTCCGCCGATAAGATTGTCAGGCGGCATCTCACGCGACGTGGGTAGCACTGCGCGATGGGAGGGCTGCGGATGGTAGACGCGGGCTCCGTGGAGGCCCGGGCATGAAAGTCAATGAAAGCACTTTGAATCAAGCGGCGGCATTGCAACTGGGAAAAACGCAACAGCCGGTTCCAGTCCAGCCGGGCGGGCCGGCGAAAAGCGCGGGGGCGCAGCCGGGGCAGCCGTCGGACCAGGTACAGCTCTCGGACCTCTCGAGCCGGCTCTTGCAGAGCTCGGGCGCGCAGTCTTCCAGCCGGTCGGCGCGGGTGGAGCAACTGGCGGCGGATTACAAGGCGGGACGGTACCAGCCGAACTCTCAAGCCACCAGCCAGAGGATGGTGGACGATGCGATAGGCCATGCGCCATAGCCGGGAGGGCGCCGAGCTCGGGTTGGTGCGGCAAGCCCAGGTGCGTGTCCGGGAGGCGCGCTGCTTGCTCGAGCGGCCCAGCGTCCGGGGAATGGAGGAGACGGGTGCGCCCATCCAGGCGGCCTTGGGTTGCCTGCTGAGGCTGCGGAACGGGTTGCGCTCGGCGGGCGCTGGGCCGGAGCGGGGCGAACTGGTGACCGCTTTGGGCGAACTGCGCCGGGAGATTCTGAGCGCGAATGTGCTGCTGGAAGGGGCGGCCCGGTTCTACCTGGGCTGGGCGCGGCTGTTCTACGCGGCGGCGTGCGGCTACACGCCGAAAGGCGAGCCGGCGACGCTGGTACCCGCGGGGAGGTTGTCGGTCGAACTCTGATTCCGCTCGCCGGAGGCTTGCATGTCCGGAATAATAAGTGCATTGACCAGCGCGGCAGACTCTCTGAAGGTGTTCGACAGTGCCTTGTCGAACGTCCAGAACAACATCGACAACGCCTCCACTCCCAACTACGCCAATCAGGAGGTGACGCTGGAGGCCCTGGAGTTCTCCACGCAGGAGGGCCTGGCGGGTGGGGTGGCGACCGGGCCGACGCAATCCACTCGCGACGAGTACGCCGAGCAGGCGGTACGCAGCCAGCAGCAGCAATACAGCGGATACCAGCAAACGACCAACGATCTCACCAACGTGCAAGGCCTGTTCGACGTCACCGGCCAGAGCGGCGTTCCGGCGGCTCTAAGCGGGCTGTTTCAGGCCTTCTCGGCCTGGACGGTGGCGCCCAACGACACCGGCCCCCGCCAGCAGGTGCTGGACGCCGCCACGACCGTCGCCACGCAGATATCCGAGACCGCGACGGCGCTGAACAGTGCCTCCCAATCCGAGAGCCAGCAGATTGGGGACGCGGTGACCAGCATCAACAGCATCACCTCGCAACTGCGCGACCTCAACGTCCAGATGCAGAACGATTACACCGCGCAGAGCGATCCGGGCGTGGACGCCCAGTTGCACACGGCGCTGGACAGTTTGTCCCAGTACACCGATTTCACCGTGTTACGGCAGCCCGACGGCACGGTGACGGTGCTGATGGGCGGGCAAGTCCCGCTGGTGATCGGCAGCCAGCAGAACGCGATTTCAGCCAATTCCGTGGGCACGCAGACCCAGATTCTCGACGCCCAGGGCAACGACATCACCGCGCAAGCCACTACCGGGAGCCTGGGGGCGATGGTGGCCATGCGGAACACCACGCTGCCCGGCTACCTCTCGAGCCTGAACACGCTGGCGGAAGGGCTGGCCGACACGGTGAACTCGACGCTGGCGGGGGGGCAGGACCTTAACGGCAATCCTGGGGCAGCGCTGTTCACCTACAACGCAGCCGTGGGCGCCGCCGCCACGCTGGCGGTTAACCCCATCGACCCGTCTCAGCTCGCGGCCGCCTCGACCACGGCGCCGGACGGGAATGCGAACGCGCTGGCTCTGGCCGCTCTGGGCAGCCAGACCCAGCCGCAACTGAACGGACTCACCTTCTCCGGGTATTACGGCCAGTTGGCGACCCAGGTCGGGCAGGACGTTACTACGGCCACGAACGCCCAAAACGCCCATCAGCAGTTGCTGCTGCAGGCGCAGTCGTTCGTGGAGAATACCAGCGGGGTTTCGCTCGACGAAGAGGCGGCGCAGTTGATGCAGTTCCAGCGCTCCTACCAGGCCACCGCCCAATTGATGGTGGTGCTTAACGATCTGACTCTGGACACGCTGAACATACTCCAGCCGAGCCTCGCATAGGGAGAACGCAATGATCACCACTTTGGATGCGTCGGACCTCAGATTTCTGGCCTCCGTCAATCAGATTCAGTACAACGCGGAGCAGGCCCAACAGCAGATCAGCTCGGGCCTCAGGCTGCAGTCGCCATCCGACGATCCGGCGGACGTCAGCGCTTCCATCCTAGCCAGCGCCGAGCTCAATCAAACCGAGCAGGTTCAGACCAACCTGGGGCGGGCCACTTCCGAAGCCAATACCGCCGAGCAGGCGCTGGAGAATGCCACCAGCGTCCTCCAGGACGTGAATACGCTGGGCACGCAGGGCCTCAGCGGCACGCAAGCCCCCGCGCAGCTCAGCACGCTCTCGGCGTCGGTACAGGCCGACCTCCAACAGCTCGTGGCGGCCTCCAACAGCACCGTGGAGGGGCGGTACGTGTTCAGCGGCGACGACTACATGGTGGCGCCCTACTCCCTCGATCCGACGCAGGCCAACGGCGTCTCGGCCTATGCCGGGAGCGCGGCGACCAGCCAGATCATGGACGCCAATGGGGCTACTTTCCCGATCTCCGAATCGGGGGACGAGATCTTCGACAATGCCTCCCCGGGCGCCAGCGTCTTCGCCGCGGTCAACGCGCTGCAGGCCGCTCTCGCCAACGTTCCCACGGCGGCCCAGGGCGACCCCGCCTACAATGCCCAGTACACCGCCCAGCAGACGGCCATCCAGGCGGCCATGGCGCAGGTTGGCACCGCGCAGACACAGCTCAGCGGCGTGTTGAGCTTCTACGGGACGGTGCAGGACCGGCTCCAGACGGCCACCACCACCGCCAACCAGTTGCAGGTCACGCAGCAGACCGACGAGAGCAACGTGCAGGACGCCGACGCCACCCAGGCGGCGCTGAATCTGAGCATGGCCAACACGCATCTGGAAGCCGCCATGTCCGCCCGCGCCGAGCGGAGCAACAAGAGCCTGTTCGACTACATGGCTTAGCCCGCGCCGCGAATCGCCGCCCACACCGTTTGGTATCATGCATGTGTCCGGTGCTAGGACTGCAATCCCATGGATAGCCAACATCGTTCTTACGTTCCCGAGAAGACGGAGATGCGGGAGTTCACCTTCCGCGCGGTGCTGCTGGGCCTGGTCATGACCGTGATCCTGGGCTCCGCCAACGCCTACCTGGGCCTGCGCGCGGGCATGACCATCGCCGCCACCTATCCGGCCGCCGTCATCGGCATGGCCATGCTGAAGCTGCGCAAGGGCTCCATCCTGGAGGAGAACATCGCCCGAACGGTGGGATCGATCGGCGAATCGGTCGCGGCGGGCGCGGTGTTCACCATTCCGGCGTTCGTGATGTCGGGCGCCTGGAAGCGATTCGATTCCCCGGTGGCCTACTGGGAATCCACGGCCTTGATGCTGGTGGGCGGCATCCTGGGCATCCTCTTCGTGACGCTGCTGCGGCGCGTGATGGTGGAAGACCCGGAGCTGCCGTTCCCGGAATCGGTGGCCGCCTCGCAAATCCACATCGCCGGCCAGCAAGGCTCGCGCGCCGCCAAGATCCTGTTCTGCAACATGGGCGCCGGCGCAGCGATTTACCTGCTGGGCGCATTCAACGTCTTCTCGGCGAGCAACGCGGTGCTGCTGCGCATCGGCGAAATGGGCAGAAGTTTGGTTAAGCTGACCACCAAAGGCTATTCGCAGGAGGTGAGCGTGGGCGGCGTGACGCTGGCCACGGCGCCCGCGGTCAGCCCGGCCTACCTGGGAGTCGGCTACATCATCGGACCGCGGCTGGCTGCGCTGAACTTCTCCGGCGGCGTGCTGGCCTGGGGCTTGCTGGTGCCGCTGCTGGCCTACTTCCTGGGGCCGCATCTGCCGGGCGGCCAGAACCTGGATTGGTCCTCGGTGAACGACGCCATCTGGAAGTCGATTGTCAAGCCGATTGCCGTGGGCGGCATGCTGGTGGGGGCCTGCTTCACCCTGTTCCGCATGCGCAAGAACCTGGCCAAGGGCATGGGCCGGGCGTTTTCGGACCTCAAGAAGTCCGCCTCGCAAACCGCCGCCACCAGCCGCCTGGACCGCGACCTGGGCGCGCGCACCGTCTTCGGCGGGCTGTTGGCGACGCTGGTTTGCATGGTTCTGCTGTATTTCTACTTTTCGAAGACCCTGCCGGGCGGCGTGGTGGCGGCGCTGGTGATGATCGTTCTGGGCTTTTTCTTCGCCGCGGTCTCCGGGAATCTGGTGGGCCTCATCGGTTCCTCCAACAATCCGGTTTCCGGGCTGACTCTGGCCACGCTGGTGGTGGCGGCGCTGCTGATGGTCGCCATCGGAGTCTCCGGCCTGGCGGGCGTGGCCGCGGTGCTGGGCGTGGCGGCGGTGGTCTGCGTCTCCTCGTCGGTGGCCGGCGAGATGCTGCAGGATCTCAAAGTCGGCTACATTCTCGGGGGCACGCCGCGGAGCATGCAGATCGGCGACATACTCGGCATCCTGGTGGTCAGCGCCGTTCTGTATTTCCCGCTTCTGATTTTGCACACCGGATTCGGCGGCTTCGGCAGCAAGGATATTCCGGCGCCGCAGGCCGGGCTGATGGCCGCGCTAGCCAAGGGCATCGTGGGCGGCGACATGGCCTGGCCGCTGATCGGCGTGGGCGTGCTGATGGGGCTGGCGCTGATCATGATCGAGGTTCGCAGCCCCATGCTGTTCGCGGTGGGGATGTACCTGCCCCTGGAGACCACTTTCGCGATCTTCATCGGCGGCCTGCTTCGCTGGGTGACCGACCAGCTCCGGGAGCGGCGAAGCTTCAACGATGCACAGAAGGCCCGCGTCGAGAATGCGGGCGTGCTGACCGCCTCGGGTCTGATCGCGGGCGAAGCCATGGCCGGCCTGCTGATCGCCGCCTACCGCTTCCGCTACGCGGGCGTGCCCAAGTGGGAAATGCCGAAAGTGCTGCCGGATGGCTCGCTGGCCGCAGCCGCGCTGGCCGGGCTGGTGCTGCTGGCGCTGGCCGCCATCATGATCCAAGTGCCGCTGGCCAACGCCGGACGGCCAGACGAGCCGGCGCCGCCGACGGCGATTATGTAAGGGGTCCCGTTAGTGCAATCGCCGCTGCTGTCTGGAACCGGCGCGCGGTGTGAGCATCCGTTCCACCGGACGTGGAGCGGACCTCGCGCCCAGTTGTTGCGCCAGCATCGATGTAACCAGTTGATTCAGGCTCACGCCCTCGACCCTTGCCAGTTCAGCGAGCCGCCGGTGCAAGCTTCGGGGTACGCGTTGGACCCATTTGCCGCTTGGAAGCGGCTCGTCGTTTTCCGGTTCCGGTATCGGTTGTCCCGTCGCCATGCAGTCGTCCAGCCAGAGCTTCTGCATTTCGCGAAGGTTCTTCAGAGCTTCAACCTCATTCGCCCCGTGGGATATGCAGCCGGGCAGTTCTTCGATGCGCGCCACCACGTCGCCCTCCTCATCGCGACGCAGGCGAACGGTATACGGCAGCGAGAGGTAGTGCGAAACAGGCTTTACAAGCTTATTCATCGTACAGCTCCAGATCGATCATCGCGCCGACGAACCCATCGACGTAGCACGGCTTGATTTGTTTCTCTCCCGGATTATGACAACATACGCCGAACCTGCGATTGGCGACACGAAACAGCGTTTGATGGCCATTGCTCCGCGAAGACACGTCGTAACCGTTGCGCCCAAGCTGGTTCACGATCCACGCGATGTCTTCCAGCCTGACGTTCTTGCGTCGCGCCGCTATCTCGCGAATTCGGTCCCTGATCTGCTGGAGGTCGGCCATCTTCCGCCTCTTCTCCCGCGCGGCGGCTTGATACTATATATAGTATCACCACGCAGTCGGCTCGTCAACACACGTCATGCAATCATCCAACCGCGGCACCAGAGGCGCCCACGAGGGCTACGAGGAGGATTCGGCAGCCTCGAAGGGAGGACGGAGCCCGATCTTCCCGTTCCTCGCCACCAGTTCGCACCGCCAACGTTCCGGCCATGCCGACCCGGACATTCAGGCGCAACCGCGTCTGTCGGTACAAATCCGGCAAGCGTCCCAGAACCGAACTTGAGAGGGACGTGGGCACGCACGTCCGCGAACTGGGCGTTGGGCGGCGAGGTGGAACAGGCGGGTGCGGGGCCTGCCGCATTTCGAGGACAATAGAGGCGAGTCTGAGCGGCTATGGAGACGCCAGAGGCGCTCGAACGTCAGGTCCACCGCATTCACGAGCTACTCGCGCGCCCAGGCGACACTGTGACGTGGAATGATCGCATTCCCGATCCGGACAATCCTACACAACTGCGCCAAATTGATATCACGATCCGCCGGGACGGCAAGCTGACCATTATTGAATGCCGGCTATCACGGAGCCGACAAAACGTTAAATGGATCGAGGAACTCATCGGCCTCGGGGGTCACCTCAAAACCGGCCATACGGGGTCACTTCAAAACCGGCCATAGGAGGCCGACCCAGAACACATAATGTTATACCCCGCCGGAGACGGTTCCGGCAAGCTTTTTTCTGGCCAGCA
>JBKQQG010000001.1:0-57318 GCA_052144455.1 Bryobacteraceae bacterium | reverse complement strand
GACTGGTTGAGTCGTCCGCCATGTTCACCAGGCAGGCCCGTTCGGCCCGCTCTTCCAGCCAGTCGTGGAAACTGCCGTCCATTTGCACCAGCTCGCCAAAGTGCGCCCGCCGCTGCCGCCTCTGCCGGTACGCTTTCCGCTTTCGCTCCCGGCTCCACAGCCCTTCGGCCAGCATCCACCGCCGCAGCGTTTCGGCGTCTACCTTCAGGCCGTGATCTGTCGCCAGATGCTCCGCCGCCAGCGTGGGCCCCAACCGCTGCCCCGGTTCGCCTCCATACCGTTCGCGCACGATCGCCAACACCTCCTTCCGGAACCCCTCGCTCTTGGCGTGGTTCGATCGCCTCCCCGCGCTGCCGTGCACCAGGCCCGACGCGCCTCGCTCCCGGTATCGCGCGTACAGCCGCTTGGTTTGCCGGTAGCTCAGCTTCAGAATCTTCGCCGCTTCCTTCTGGCTCAACTCCCCCGCCGTTACTCGTCCGAGCACCGCCGCCCGTCTCACTTCCCGCTCGCTCATCCATGTCCTTCCCACCAGACCTCCTCAAGGTCTAGTTTCGAGGGACATTTCTATCGAGTCCAATAGGGGACATTATCGCAGAGGTTCAACAGGGGCCCCTTGACAGGGCCCCTTGACAGCGGCCCGTCCACATCCCGGCTTTCGGCTATCATCGGAGATCTGGGAAGGAGGAACGGCCCTTATGGCTTTCGAATCCACGAGGCGGGGCTTTTTAGGCGGGGCGATGGCCGCGGCGGGACTCGCCGGCGCGGCCCCGGCCGACGAGAGCGCCCCGGATCTCAAGCTGGGAGTCGCCAGTTACTCGCTCCGCGAGTTCCAACGCGGTCTGGCCGTCCGGATCGTCAAGCAGTTGCAGGTCGCCTACGTCAGCATCAAGGAGATGCACCTGCCCTACCGCGGCACGCCGGAGGAGCTTCGCAGAGGCGCGCGCGATTTCACCGATGCCGGTCTCATAATCGCCGGCGGCTCGACCATCTACATGCTGAAGGACGACGATGACGACATCCGCAACTACTTCGAATACGCGAAGACCTGCGGCATGCCGCTGATGGCGATCGGCACCACGCACCAGGCGCTGCCGCGCGTCGAGAAGTTCGTGAAGGAGTACGGAATCGCGGTGGCGCTTCACAACCACGGGCCGGAAGATCGCAACTTCCCCTCGCCGCAGGTGGCGCTTCAGGCGATTCGGGGAATGGACCCCCGCGTGGGCGTTTGCATCGACGTCGGCCACACCACGCGGACGGGCGCCGGCGCGGTGGAATCCATTCAAGAGGCCGGCCCCCGTCTGCTGGACATGCACATGAAGGATCTGCGAGACCTCATGAAGAAGGATTCGCAGTGTCCGGTCGGGGAAGGCGCCATGCCCGTCGCGGAAATCTTCAAGACCTTGAAGGCGATGAAGTACCAGGGCTGCGTGAACCTGGAGTACGAGATCGACGCGGACAACCCCCTGCCCGGGATGGCGAAGTCCTTCGGCTATATGCGCGGCGTCCTGGCCGGACTCCGGAGTTAGTCGGGCGATCCCCAATCTCCCCCGCGCCAGATGCTATCGTCGTTGTGGAGGGACGGACGTGGCAAGAACACTGAACGCTCTGATGGCCGGCATGGCGGCGGTTTTCGGCGTGATCGCAGCGCAGCCCGTATGGGCGCAGGCCGGCTCCGACATCCCGAGCGCTTTCGCCCCGCCACTGGCCGGTTACGACTACGTCAAGCGCGACGTGATGATCCCCATGCGCGACGGTGTGAAGTTGCACACCGTGATCGTCCTGCCCAAGGGAGCGGCCAGCGCACCGATCCTGCTGGAACGCACGCCTTACAACGCCTCCGCTCGCGCCGTTCGCAACAACAGTTTGCACATGCTGGCGGCCCTCCCGGAGTCCGTTGAGGTCTTCGTCGCCGGCGGCTATATCTGCGTGTTCCAGGACGTGCGCGGCAAGTACGGTTCCGAAGGCGACTACCTGATGACGCGTCCCGCGCGCGGCCCGCTGAACTCCACCAACACCGACGAAGCCACCGACGCCTACGACACCATCGACTGGCTGGCGAAGAACGTCCCCGAGTCGAATGGTCGCGTCGGCATGATCGGCTCCTCCTACGACGGCTTCACGGTGGTCATGGCGCTGCTCGAGCCGCACCCGGCTTTGAAGGTGGCCGCGCCCGAGAGCCCCATGGTGGATGGCTGGATGGGCGACGACTGGTTTCACTATGGCGCCTTCCGCCAGACCAACCTGGATTACACCGCCTACCAAACCACCGCCAGGGCCGCAGGCGAAGCCGTTCCGCGCGACGCTTACGACGACTACGAAACCTTCCGCCGAGCCGGGTCGGCCGGCGACTACGCGCGGGCGCACGGTCTCGATCAGCTCCCCTGGGCGCAAAAGACGATGGAGCATCCCGCCTACGACGCCTTCTGGCAGGGCCAGGCGCTGGACAAGTTGGTGGCCCAGCGCCCCTCCCGCGTGCCCACCATGTGGATTCAAGGCCTGTGGGACCAGGAGGACATCTGGGGCGCCATTCATTGCTACCAGGCATTGAAAGCCCAGGGTCAGGTGGATCACAACTATCTGGTGATGGGCCCCTGGAGGCATAGCCAGGTGAATGCCGACGGTTACAGCCTGGGGCCCTTGAAGTGGGACGGAGACACCGCGCTCCAGTTCCGCCGCGACGTCCTGCGGCCGTTCTTCGATCGGTACCTGAAGGCCGGCGCGCCCCAGGCCGATACTGCCGCCGTCCTGATCTACAATACCGGCGAGAACCACTGGGATCGTTTGAAGAACTGGCCGCTGGCCTGTGAGCAAGGATGCGCCGCGCCGATGAAACCGCTCTATCTGCACCCCGATTTCGGCTTGGGATTCGATAAGCCGATCGCCGCGGGCGCCCTGGCCGACACTTACGTCTCCGATCCCTCCAAGCCTGTACCCTACGTCCCGCGCCCCGTCCGCTTCTCCGACTACGCCGAGTGGCAGCGCTGGCTGGTCTCGGATCAGAGGGCGGTAGCCGACCGGCCCGACGTGCTGACTTACCAGACGCCTGTGCTGGCCACGCCGGTGCGCATCGGTGGCGCTCCGATCGCCGACCTCTTTGCCGCCACCAGCGGCACGGACTCGGACTGGGTGGTGAAGCTCATCGACGTCTTTCCCGACGAGGTTCCGAGTCAGGCCGAGATGGGCGGGTATCAGTTACCGGTCTCTATGGACATCTTCCGGGGCCGCTACCGCGACAGCTTCGAGCATCCCGCCGCGATCCCGGCTGGAAAGCCGCAGCGCTATCGTTTCGCGTTGCCCTCCGTCAATCACGTGTTTCTCGCGGGCCACCGCATCATGGTGCAGATCCAGTCGAGCTGGTTTCCACTCTACGATCGCAACCCGCAGAGCTTCGTGCCTAACATTTTCTTCGCGCAGCCGACGGACTATGTGAAGGCCACGCAATCCATCTTCCGCTCCGCCAATCAGGCCAGCGCGGTGTGGTTGCCGGTCGTCGAACAACATTAAGCGCGCGGCGAACGTCTGGTCCGGCTCGCCCAGGCGGTCGCCAGAACCAGGTCCGCGCACAAACACAGATCGAAGAGCAGATTGAACAGGAACAAGTGTTTCGTCAGCTCGTACTGTCCGCACACGGCCTCGGCCACCAGCAACTGCTCGAGCGCCATCGCTACCAGCGCAAGCTGGAGAACCATCACCGCCTTCAGTTGCCGCGAGCTGGTCTTCAGACACACCGCGAGCGCCGCGCCGGCGCTGCCCGCGAAGAAGACGGCCACGAACCACAGCGACTTGGGCGCCGCGGATTCCCTCAGCTTGCTCCAGAGCTGGAACGCATGGCTTTGCGCGCGCGGCCCGAGACCGCACGACTTTTCGAAATTCCCCAGGTAAGAGGGACGCTGCGAGAACGCGCTTTGCGCGGCCCTCTGCGCCACTCCCGCCAGCCGCCCGGGATGGCGCAAGTAGAACAGGCCCAGCCGGGCCGAGCCAATCCTATCGAAGAACGCGGCTTCGAACGCGGGATCCTCCGCCGGAATCCCCGAATTGAAAATGTTCGTGCCCCGGTATTTCGCGAACTCCGGGTTCAGGCCCAGTTCCCGCAAGTCCTCTCGCGGCGTCTCGGAATTCTGGAGCAACTCGTAGAACACCGCGTTATACATGAAGTGCTTCATCATCCACTTCGGTGTGCTCAACGAGATCGCGATCGATGCGACGAGCAGCGCCACCGACGAGCAGCCGACCAGCATGCGCCGGCGGCCGCGGGCGAGGCCGTAAGCGATCTGGAATCCGTAGCCCGCCAGCGGAATCGCCAGCAGGCTGTTCTGCGGCTTGGCGCTCACGAACAGCAGGCAGGTTGCCAGCCAGGCTCCCAGCCGGGGCAGGGAACTGGGCTGCTCCGCCAGGCCAATCGATGCCGCCAGCGCCAGGAACAGGAATACGAAAGATCCCGATTCGCTGTACAGCGAGTTGAAGTAGGCGGTGTAGCCTACGTCGCAGAACACCAGCGCCAGCAGGAGCGCGATCGCGGCCCAAGTGGCCAGACCCAGCCGCGCGCTCAACCGCAGCAGCAGCCACGCTCCCAGAAGAAACAGCGCCAGGTGAATCGCCCCCAGCACTCGCACGTCGAACATCCCCGTCCTGGACCCCAGCCGATTCATCGCCATCGCGCCCAGAACCAGCAGGTTTTCCGACGTCCAGACCAGCGCGTCCCATTCGCCCGACGATCCGAACTTATACTTCGGAACGAAATAGTTGAAATGGCGATCGGCGAGATTGTCCGTCGAGTACTCGAGGCCAACCGCTCCCAGGATTCTCGAGAAGTCGCCGTTATCCGCCATTCCAATCGAAGGCGGAATGAACAACTGATAGACCAGGATCGCCGCGATGATCGCGAGCGCGATCGCCTCGAAGCGCCCCGGCCGCATTCCGTCGCCGCCAAGTGCCGTTGCAAGTCTCACAATTGAAGACAGAGTGTAGCGCATCCCCGCGAACCGGTCAAAACCGCGACCCGGTCGTCCGTCGATTCTCGCCTCCCTGCTAGGATATGTAAGTGTCCTTCGCGCCTGTCGCGGGATATCGTCGCTTTCTTTCGCCCTGCGAGGCCGGGAGCCTGCCGTCCCAGTTTGCCTCCGGGGCTGCTGGCCGTTCCGTCCTGATAACCGGCGCGGGCGGTTCCATTGGGTCGGGCCTCTGCGACGCCATTGCCGCGGCCGGTCCCGCTCAACTCGCCCTGCTCGATTCCTCCGAACATAGCCTGTTCAAGGTCCACCAGCATCTGGATCTGGCGCACGCGGCCGTCCCCCACGCCGCCATCCTGGGCAGTATCACCGACGCCGGCCTGCTCGATCGCCTCTTCAGCCGCTTTCACCCGACCATCGTCTATCACGCGGCGGCCCTCAAGCACGTTCCACTGCTGGAACTCAACCCCTTCGCCGCGGTGCGCAACAACGCGCTGGGCTCCTACACGCTGGCGCAGGCCGCGCTCCGCCACGGCGTATCGACGCTGGTACTAGTCTCCAGCGACAAGGCGGTCAACCCGCATAGCATCATGGGCGCATCCAAGCGGCTGGCGGAATTGACCGTGGCCGCGCTCAGCGCTCCGTCCTGCCGGATGAACGCCGTCCGGTTGGGCAATGTCATCGGATCGAGCGGCAGCGTGGTCCCGATCTTCCAGGAGCAGATCCGCCAGCGCGCTCCCCTCACTGTCACGCATCCCGAGGCCCGCCGCTATTTCATTTGCCTGCAGGAAGCCGTTGAGGCGATCCTCGCCGCTGGCGCCGCCCACTGCTCGGGGAAAATCCTGTTGCCGGAGTTGGGCGAACCCGTGCGAATTGCGGATCTCGCGAGCTTTCTCATCCGCGAGGCGGCAGACGATCTTCCGATCCGCTTTATCGGCCTTCGCCCCGGCGAGAAACTCGACGAAGACCTGGTCTTTCAGACCGAAGTCCAGGATGGACTCGCCGCGGGGCCGCTGTCTGTCATCTTGACGCCCGCTCCCGCGCCGGCCGACCTGCACAGTCTGATGCAACAGCTTGCCGGCCGTCTTGCCTGCGGCGATCTCGCCGGGCTGATCGGAGCGATACGCTCGGCGGTTCCCGAGTACGAACCAAGTTCTCTGGTGCTCGCCGCGACGCGCGCCGCCGGGAAGGCAGTATGATGAAGCGCAAGATCGCCGTTGTCACCTCCTCGCGCGCCGACTATTGCCACCTGTACTGGCCGCTTCGCGAACTCGCCTCCCAGCCGGCCGTGGATCTGAAACTCGTCGTGCTGGGAGCCCATCTGTCCCCCGAATTCGGCAGCACGGTGCAAGAGATCGAGAAGGACGATCTTCCCATCGCCGCGCGGATCGAATGCCTCCTGAGTTCCGATAGCGACGTGGGCATGGCCAAGACCATCGGTCTGGCGACGCTGGGCCTGGCCGACTGCCTGGGCTCGATGCGCCCCGATCTGCTGCTCGCGACCGCCGACCGCTACGAGATGCTCGCGCCCGCCGCCGTGGCCACCGCGTTGCGCATTCCGCTGGCGCACATAGAGGGCGGCGAGATCAGCGAAGGCGTCATCGACGACGCGGTCCGCAACGCGCTTACGAAGCTTAGCCACATTCACTTCACCTCCACGGAACTAGCTCGCGCGCGCGTCATCGCCATGGGCGAGGAGGCCTGGCGCGTGCATCGCGTGGGCGCTGGCTCGCTCGACCACCTGAGGCGCACTCCGCTGCTCGCGCGCGATCGGGTCGAGGCGCGCCTCGGCATCCATCTCCAGCCGCCCACGGCTCTGGTCGCCTTCCACCCCACCACCATCGCCCGCGATCCCACCCGCGAGGCCGATGCTCTCTTCTCGGCGCTCGAATCCGTCCCGGCGCAGCTTCTGTTCTGTTATCCCAACGCCGACGCCGGCAGCCGCGCCCTGATCGCCCGCGCGGAATCCTTCGTCAGCGAGCGCGGGAACGGCCGCGTATTCGTCAATCTGGATCCCGTCCTCTACTGGAGTTTGTTGCGTTGCGTCGATCTCCTGGTGGGAAACTCCAGCAGCGGGATCATGGAAGCGGCGTCGTTTGCGCTTCCGGTGGTCGACGTGGGCATGCGTCAGCGCGGCCGTGAGCGGGCCCGCAACGTTCTCGACGCCGAGGCCACCGTAGCCTCCATCCTGGACCGCATCCGCACCGCTTCCAGCGACGAGTTTCGCCGCTCGCTTCAGGGGATGGAGAATCCCTACGGCGACGGTCACGCGGCCGAGCGAATCGCCTCCGTTCTGGCCTCCGTCCCGCTGGGCGAAGAACTCCTAGTCAAGCGCGCGAAATGAGAATTCCCCTCTCGGCCCCGGATATCGACGCTGCGGATATCGAAGCCGTCGTCTCAGTGTTGCGCACCTCGCGGCTCAGCATCGGCCCCCAGCTCGAGGAGTTCGAGCAAGCCGTCGCTAGCTTCATCGGCGTGCCTTACGGCGTGTCCCTGTCTTCGGGCACGGCCGGCCTGCATCTCGGTCTGGCGGCCCTGGGAATCGGCGAGGGCGACGAAGTAATTCTCCCGTCCTTCACGTTCATCGCCGCCGCCAACGCCGTTCTCTACCAGCGCGCGACGCCGGTCTTCGCAGACATCGATCCTCTCACCCTCAACCTGAATCCCGCCAGCGTCGCCCGCGCCGTCACGCCCCGCACGCGCGCCATTCTCGTCGTCCACACCTTCGGCTGTCCCGCCGACCTCGATCCCATCTTGCAGATTGCCGCGCGGCACGGAGCTTGGGTGATCGAGGATGCCTGCGAGGCCCTCGGCGCGCAGTACCGCGGCCTGCCCGTCGGCGGCTTCGGCGACTTCGGAGTATTCGGCTTCTATCCCAACAAGCCGATCACCACGGGCGAAGGCGGAATGCTGGTCACCCGCGATCGCCAGCTCGCCGAGACGGTTCGAGCGCTCCGCAATCAGGGCCGCAGGCCGGCGGACGGCTGGCTGGATCATAGCCTGCTCGGCTACAACTATCGCCTCTCCGAATTGAACTGCGCTCTGGGCCTTTCGCAGATGCGCAGGATCGACAGCATTCTCGCGCAACGTGCGGATCGGGTGGCCTGCTACCGCGAGCACCTGCGCAGCATTCCCGATGTGGCCGTCCCGGTTTTCGACTCCGCAGGCGGGCGCGTTTCCTGGTTCGTTTTCGTCGTGCGCCTCGCCGATCGCTTCACCGGGCAGGACCGCGATTGGCTCCTGCGCTTCATGGCTTCGCGGGGAATCGGCTGCGGGCGCTATTTCGCCCCGCTGCACCGCCAACCGCTGTACGCCGCCTGCGCGGATCGCGGCCTCGATCTCACCGTAACCGACCAGGTGGCCTCGCGCACGCTCGCGTTACCCTTTTTCAACCGCCTGACGGACGCCGAGATCGCCGAGGTCTGCCTGACCCTGCGCGAGGCCATCGGAAGCGTTCACTCAACCTGACCGGCCGGTCGCAGCACGTACAGCAGATTGCCCTCCCAGCTTCGCCGCCGGGTTTCTCCGGTCGCGTAATCCACGAAGAACCGCTTTTCAACGAGCAGACCGGCGCTCTGGGCCAGCCTCTCGAACTCCCGTTGCGTGAACACGTGCCCTGTCGTCGAGCAGTGCTGGCCCGCGACGTTCCAGGTTACAGTAACATCGCCGTTCCCCTCGCCTGGCGAAACCCAATCGCGGAGCACTCGCACTGCCGTCGCCACCACCCCATAATGACGCGCGTTGTAGCGGTGATTCACGTCGATAAAGATCCAGCCAGCCGGGGATGCCAGCCGTCCAAACTGACGTAGCACTTCGACTCTGGCGGCGGAAGGGAATATGTGCCCCAGCACGTTCCACAAACAAGTTATGGCGTCGAAGCTGCCCGCCTCTCGGCCCAGATCCTCCGCCCGCGTGGCCCAGATCGTTGTCTCCGGAGGGCAGTAACTCCGCATGACTGGGCTTGGCTCCAGCAGAACCAATTCCCGCAACCCCGCGGCCTGCGCGATGCGCCGGGCGCGAGCGCCATCCCCCGCGCCCACATCCAATAGCGATCGGCTGCCAGGCGGGATTTCCGCGGCGATCAGTCGCTCGACCGCCTCGAGATACGCTCTGCGCCCTCCCGCCAGTCGCGCGTAGACAGGCGCCACCCGATCGTAGGCCGCCACCGGATCGAGCAGCACGGGCGTCCCTACTGGCCCAGTGTAAACGCGCCTTTCAAGCGTATGTCGCGCGAAGACGCCCCTACCAGCACTTCGAAGGCCCCAGGCTCTGCAACCCAGCCGTGTTTCTCCGGGCTGTAGAAGGATAGGGCGGCCTGGTCGAGCGTAAAGCTCACGGTCTTCTGCTCTCCGGCCGCGAGCGTTACCCGGTGAAAGCCCTTCAGCTCTTGCGGAGGCCGCGGCAGGCTGGACTTGACGTCGTGCACATACAGTTGCACGACCTCGGCCCCAGCCCGCGCGCCCGTGTTGCGCACCTGCAGGGTCACTTCAATCGGTTGCCCAAGCCCAACCGTGGCGGGGGCGACCTTCAAACCGCTGTATTCGAACTTGGTGTAAGAAAGGCCGTAACCGAACGGGAACAGCGGCTCGATGTGGCGCTGGTCGAAGTGCCGGTAGCCCACGTAAATGCCTTCGGCGTACTCGACGTGCAGGTTGGTCCCCGGATAGTGGCCGTAGGCGGCGCAATCCTCCCACTCCTTGGCGAATGTAACTGGCAGTTTGCCGGAGGGATTCACGTCGCCAAACAGAATAGCGGCGATGGCGTGTCCGCCCTCCTGCCCTCCGTACCACATATCGAGAACCACGGCAGCCTGGTCGAGCCACTTACTCATGGTTACGGGCGAACCCGCATTGACTACCACAATGGTGTTTTTGTTAGCCTTGGTCACCGCCTGGATTAACTCGTCCTGGCCCGCCGGGAGGTCCACGGTCGCGCGATCGAAGTCCTCCCTTTCGAGGAATGGCGCGTAACCCACCACTATGATCGCTACGTCCGCCTGGGCCGCCAACTCGGCCGCTTCCTTCCTCAGTTTCGCCTGGGCGGCTGGAGTATTGTCGGCGAAAGGCTCACCTTGCATCGAAACCCCCAGCGCATAACTGATCCGCACCTTCGCCCCGGCGCGCTCCCGGAGGCCATCTAGCGGAGTCACCCCGTAACTGGGGTTGACCATGGAGCTGCCGCCTCCGCCCGTTCGCGCCACCGCGGCGTTGGGCCCGATCACGGCGATGGAGCGAACCTTCGAGGCGTCCAACGGAAGGATGCCGCCCGCGTTCTTGAGCAGCACAGTGCTCTCTTCCGCGGCCTTTCGCGCGAAGGCCCGGTGAGCCGGCGTGTCCACTTGCCCGGAGGCGATCGGCTTGTCGAACAGGCCGCTCTCAAACATCACGCGCAGGATGCGGCGCACGTTGTCGTCGATGGCGGCCGGCGCGATCTTGCCGGAGGCTACCGCGGGCAGCACCTTCTCGGGAGTCAGGAAACCGGCCCCATTGCCGTCCTTCTTGAACCCTGGGCTTTCCCTCCAGAACCGCATGGGCTCGCCGCCCGGCATTTCCAGGTCCATGCCCGCGTTCACCGTCTCCACCGTGCTGTAAGTCGAGCCCCAGTCCGAGACCACAAATCCCTTGAAGCCCCACTGCTTTTTCAGCACCTCCTGGAGTAAGTGCGGGTTCTCCGCGCACCAGACTCCGTCGATCTTGTTATACGCCGACATCACAGCCCAGACGCCGGCTTCCTGGACCGCTGCCTTGAAAGCCGGGTAGTAGATCTCGTTGAGTGTGCGCTCGTCGATCTTTACGTCGATGCGGTGCCGTTCGAATTCCTGATTGTTCGCGGCGAAATGTTTCACGGTCGCAATGACGCCTTCGCTCTGCACGCCCTGGATGTACGCCACCGCGAGGCGCGCAGCGAGATACGGGTCCTCGCCGAAGCCTTCGAAGTTCCGGCCCCAAATCGGCACGCGAGCGATGTTGACCGTGGGGCCCAGGATCATGTTGCGGCCGTGCCCATTCACTTCCTGCCCGATGGCTTGCCCCTCGCTTCGCACGAGCTCGGGGTCCCAGGCCGCGGCCAGCGCGGAGTTCGAGGGAAACGCCGTCGAGTGAACTTGCGGCGGCTGGGCCACGTCGGGCCCGGCCCAGCAGCGGATGCCCAGCGGCCCGTCGGCCATCTTGATGGAAGGGATGCCCAGGCGGGCGTTGGGAACGGTTTCCATCCAGCCGGCGCCGGCCAGCATGGCGACTTTCTCCTCCAGCGTCATGCGCTGGAGCAGGTCCGCGACCCGCTGGTCCACGGGCAGCGCGGGGTTTTTGTAGGCGGGCATGGGGGACTCCTGTTTGGATTGCGGCCTCAGCAGCGGAGCGGAGGCTAGCAGAATCAGAATGGCGGCCAAGCGATGAGGATGTTTCATGCACGTACTCCCTAGGCGAATCCTAGCAGATTTCGCGGGCGCGAGCGCTGTGGTATCGTCAAAAGTCGGGCTGTGGCAGGGCCGCAACGAATTCCCGCGTGAAGGAGAGCATTCCATGTCGAGCAAGCAAGAACAGGTGATCGCCGAGGGGATGACCCTGGGCGTGATTGGCGCCGGTGTGATGGGCCAAACGCTGATCCGGGGCTTGGCGGCCAGCGGATTGATCGGCCGCGAGCGCATGTGGGCGGGGGACAAGAACGCTTCCACCTGCGAACTCGCCGGCGCCGCGCTCCAGATTCCGGTCGAGGTCGATTTCCAGAGCCGCGTCTCCACCGCGGACCTGATCCTGATCTGCGTGAAGCCGCCCGATGTGCCTGCCGCCCTGGCCGCGCTGCGCAACGCCGGATTGCGGCGCGAGACTCTGCTGATCTCGATCGTAGCCGGCGTAGCCACCGACCGACTGGAGTCGGTGTTGGGCAGCGAGAATCCGGTGGTGCGCGCCATGCCCAACACCGCCTGCATCGTCAATGAAGGCATGACGGTGATCTGCCGCGGCCGCTATGCGGAGAAGAAGGACCTGGAGCGCGCCCGCCACATCTTCGAAGCGGTCGGCAAGTGCCTGGCCGTCGACGAAGTGCACTTCAATGCCATCACGGCTCTGAGCGGGAGCGGCCCGGCCTATCAGTTCCTGATCATGGAAGCGCTCGCGGACGCGGGCGTGCGCGTGGGGCTGCCCCGCCAACTGGCGCTCACCCTGGTGGCGCAAACGGCGCTCGGCGCCGCGCGCATGGTGCTCACTACGGGCCGCCATCCCGCCTCCCTGCGCGACGATGTCACCACCCCGGCCGGTTGCACTATCGGCGGCCTGTTGATGCTCGAGGACGGCCGCATCCGCAGCGTTCTGGCCCGCGCGGTCGAGGAGGCCGCCAAGATCGCGGGGCATCTGGGCATGGCCCCCACCAAGGTTTCCGAGAGCGCGGCCGCTCAGCGCTCCGGCCACTAAGGGGCCGTGCGCATGCCGGATACGGAACGCCGCGGCGTCGCGGCAGAACTCATCGGCATCGAGGATCGTTGGGGCGCGCACAACTACCGCCCGCTGGATGTGGTGGTCGAGCGCGCCTCCGGCGTCTGGGTCTACGACGTCCAGGGGAAGCGCTACCTGGATTGCCTGAGCGCCTATTCCGCCCTGAACCAGGGGCACTGCCATCCGCGCATTCTCGCGGCCCTCCAGGAGCAGGCCTCGCGCGTCACGCTGACCTCGCGCGCCTTCCGCAACGATCAACTGCCGAAGTTCCTCGAAGAGCTGGCCGAGCTGTGCGGCATGGAGATGGTGCTGCCCATGAACACCGGCGCCGAGGCGGTCGAAACGGCCATCAAGGCGGTGCGCCGCTGGGGTTACGCGCACAAGAATATTCCGCCGGACCGCGCCGAAATCGTCGTCTGCGACAACAACTTTCACGGCCGCACCACCACCATCACCGGTTTCTCCTCCGAACCTCTTTACCGCGACGGCTTCGGCCCGTTCACTCCCGGCTTCGTTTCCATCCCTTTCGGCGACGCGGAAGCGCTGGAGGAGGCGATCACGCCGGATACCTGCGCGTTTCTCTTCGAGCCGATCCAGTGCGAGGCGGGCATTCTGATCCCTCCGGAGGGCTATCTGCGCGACGTGGCCGAGATCTGCGCCCGCGAGCGCGTCCTCACCGTCGCCGACGAAATCCAGACCGGTCTGGGCCGCACCGGAGCGCTCTTCGCCTGCCAGCATGAAGGCGTCCAACCGGACGTGTACATCCTGGGCAAGGCGCTCTCGGGAGGCATGTACCCGGTCTCGGCGGTGGTGGCCAGTGCGGAGATCCTGGGCGTCTTCCGGCCGGGCAGCCATGGCAGCACCTACGGCGGGAATCCGCTGGCCTGCGCGGTGGCGCGTGCGGCCCTGCGCGTGATCGAAGAGGAGGGGCTGGTGGACCGCTCGGCCGAACTGGGCGCCTGGCTGCTCTATGAATTGCAGAAGATCCGGCATCCGCACATCAAAGAGCTGCGCGGGCGCGGCCTGCTGGTCGGAATCGAGCTGACTGTGGCGGCGCGTTCCTACTGCGAGCGGCTGATGGAATTGGGCCTGCTCTGCAAAGAGACCCACGACTACGTGATCCGCCTCGCCCCGCCGCTCATCGTCTCCCAGCAGGATCTGGCCTGGGCGGTTGGCCAGGTGCGAGAGGCCTTTTCCGCCGCGGATGGCTCGTCGGCGTGACCAGAGCGGCACTCTCGCGGCGTGTTCCCCGGTCCCGTGCTGATCTGCGGTATCCGTACCAGGGAGCGCGCAGAGGAAGTGAGAATGGCTAAGCAGATACCACACCAGGACGCACCTCCGATCCTGTTGATGCCCGCGGGAGCGATAGGCCGCCACCAGCGCATTGATGAGCGCGGGCATGTGACGGTAGCCTGGCAGCCGATTCCAGTCGCCGCCCGCGGGCCTGCCCGATTCGCGTAGGATGGAATAATGCGCTTTCCGAACACGCCCGCTCTCCTTATGCTCTCTTTTTCCGCGTTGCTGGGCCAATCCCAGGCGCCCGGGGGGTTCGACATCTCAGCTCTAGATCGCAGCGCCGATCCCTGCGTGGATTTCTACCAGTACGCCTGCGGGACTTGGCTGAAGAACAACCCCATCCCTCCCGACCAGGCCTCCTGGGGGCGTTTCGACGAACTCCAGGAACGCAACCGGCAGGTTCTGCGCGAGATTCTCGAGAAGGCTTCCGCCAACGATCCGCAGCGCGACGCCGTGACGCAGAAGATTGGCGACTTTTACGCCGCTTGCATGGATGAAAGCGCCATCGGCCGGCTGGGCATCGAGCCCATCAAGGCCGAACTGGCCCGCATCGCCGCTCTGCCCGACAAGCAGTCGCTGGTGGACGAGGTGGCGCGCTTGCACCAGGCCGGCGCGAATGCGCTCTTCAGCTTCTCCTCGGGGCCGGACTTCAAAGACTCCCATATGGAGCTCGCGCAAGCCGACCAGGACGGGCTCGGACTCCCCGATCGCGACTACTACTTGAAGCAGGACCCAAAATCCGTCGAGCTGCGCCAGCAGTACGTCGCGCACGTGCGCAAGATGTTCGAGTTACTCGGCGATCCGCCGAAACGGGCGGCGGACAACGCGGCGGTGGTCATGGAGATCGAGACCGCGCTGGCCACCGGATCGCTCACCCTCGAAGAGCGCCGCGATCCCGAAAAGGTCTATCACAAAATGAGCGCCCCGGCGCTGGCCGGACTCACTCCTTCCTTCGCCTGGGCCAAGTACTTCGCGGATGTGCACGCGCCGCTCGTCGCGAGCCTCAACGTCGCGACGCCGGAGTTCTTCAAGCAGATGCAGGCCCTCATCCAGCGCACCGGGCTGGATCATTGGAAAATCTACCTGACCTGGCATCTGCTGCACGCCTCCGCCCACCTGCTTTCCCCGCCCTTCGTCAACGCGAACTTCGACTTCTACGGCCGCATTCTGACCGGCGCCAAGGAGCTGCGTCCGCGCTGGAAGCGCTGCGTTTCCTATACCGATAGCGATCTGGGCGAGGCCCTGGGCCAGCAGTACGCCGAGCGCACCTTTGGCGCCGAAGGCAAGCAGCGGACTCTCCGGATGGTGCAGGCTCTGGAGAAAGCGCTGGCCGCCGACATCCAGCAGGTCAACTGGATGACTCCGGCCACCAAGCGGAAGGCGCTCGAGAAGCTGCACGCCATCGCCAACAAGATCGGCTACCCGGACAAATGGCGCGACTATTCCAGCGTGCGAATCGTTCGCGGCGACGCCCTGGGCAACGACCGGCGCGCCACGGAATTCGAGTTTGAGCGGGAGATCCGCAAGATCGGCCAGCCGGTCGACCGTTCCGAATGGGAAATGACCCCGCCCACCGTGAACGCCTACTACGACCCTACCCAGAACAACATCAATTTCCCGGCTGGCATCCTGCAGCCGCCGTTTTACGACGTGCATGCCGACGATGCGGTGAATTTCGGCGGCATTGGCGCCGTCATCGGGCACGAGCTGACTCACGGATTCGACGACGAAGGCCGCAAGTTCGACGGCGACGGCAACCTGCGCGACTGGTGGATGCCCGCGGACGCCCAAGCCTATCAGCAGCGTTCCGCCTGCCTGGTCAGCGAGTACGCGGGTTTCACCGCTGTGGACAACCTGAAATTGAACGGCCAGTTGACCCTGGGCGAGAACACCGCCGATAACGGTGGCCTGCGCATCGCTCTGATGGCCCTCCTGAACACGCTGGCGGGCAAATCGGCGCCGAAAATCGACGGCTTCACTCCCCAGCAGCGGCTATTCCTGGGCTGGGGGCAGATCTGGTGCGACAACTCGACTCCCGAGGAGCTGCGCCTGCGCACGCTGACCAATGAACACTCGCCAGGCCGCTACCGGGTGAATGGGGTCCTCGAGAATATGCCCGAATTCCGGCAAGCGTTCGCCTGCCGCGCCGGCCAACCCATGGCGCCTCAGACGGCCTGCCGCGTTTGGTAGGGGATCGGGACGGTCGTGTGGGCCGTCCCGGTTCTGACTGCTGACAGCCTATTACTTGTTGTAGCGCCGGCGAAGCGCCAGGCCCAGCAAGCCTGCCCCAAGCAGGAGTAGGGAGGCCGGCTCTGGAACATTGCTTTCCTCGTAAACGAAACTACCGCCGCCACCGCCGCCGGCGTCCGCGTCGAAAGCGCCGGTAGAGCCCTCACCACCCACCACGATCCACAGCTGCGTGCCGGCGGTGAGAAAGGTATAGCCGCTGACCAAGGCGCCATAGCCACCGCTATCATCCTCGCCCCCGCCGCCCTGCGCGCCGGCCACGATGAAGGTGTAGACTCCCGTTGTGGGGACGAGATAGGGGACGATGCTCCCAGTGTAGGCGTACTCTGTGGCATCAATGATCACAAAGCCGCCGTAGCCAGTCAGGCCACCCGAGTCATCGGTGCCATTGGCGTCCACGGTCGCCCCCATGAGAGTGAGCGAAGAATCGAGGTACGATCCGCCACCGCCGCCGCCGTCGATGAAAGCATCGCCGCCGCCGCCACCCGAATAGCCGCCGCCGCCGCCACCACCGTTGTAGCCGCCTCCGCCGCCGCCGCCGAAGCCGCCACTCGCGAACTCCCCGGCTCCTAAACCTCCCGCGAAAGTCGAATAGTTAAGGCCGCCGTAGCCCGACTGGTCGCCGTAGCCGTTGCCGCCGTCGCCGTACCAGCCGGCGCCGCCACCCCCATTCATGCCATCCGAAAAAGTGCCGCCCCCGCCGCCGAGTCCAGCCACACCACCAAGACCGCTATCTGCGCCTAAGCCGTTGTCGCCGGCCGTGCTGATTTGACCAGGGTCTCCGGGAGTGCCGCAGCAGTAGCCGGCGCCACCGCCGCCGCCGGCGACGATGATGGGCGTGAGCTGGTCCGCGGAGACTAAGGGCGCTCCGATGAGGGCTAGAGCCGCCAAGATGAGCAGCATCGGGCGAATCTTGTGAAGTTCCATATTTAGGCCATTCCTTCGCCGATCAAAATGAACGTCGATGTTGAACGTATCACACCCTCCCTCCCAAATCAATGGGTACCAGTACTCTTCACGGGGAGTTCCCCTCATCTTCTTGGCCCAGCCCCCACCATTGAGCCAGCCCAACCTCCGCCGCCGGGAACCGAGGGCATCGCCCCCATTGCCAGACCGCGCGCAGATCCTGTTTATGCGCAATCGATGTGGGCAGCCGCCTGAGGGCCGTTCACCCGCCCGGCGCGCGACCTCCAACCCAGGCCGCCAGGGACCTGCCTGGCAGGCCGATTCGCCTCCCCTCCATCGCCGTCGGGGGGAGCCAATTTTTATGTCGTTAAGTCCTTGAAATCCCGCCTGAATAGCGTTAATATGAGTTGAACCGTTGGAGGAGACCCATGGAGATCCTCAGACGCTGTTATGCTGATGAGTCGGGCCAGGACGTCATAGAGTACGCGCTGCTGCTGGCGTTCGTCGTGTTAACTTCCGCCGCGTTACTCTTCAACGGGCAGGCGAGTATCAGCACGATTTGGACCACGACGAACAACCACCTCTCTGCCGCCACGTCGGTAGCCTTATAGAAGCGCCCATCCGGACCAAGCGCCTCCGTCTGCACGATGTCTGATCGAACGTCTGCGGTACCCCTGACCGCAACCAGGCGCCCCGCCACTCCGTCCCTCGCTTTGCCAGCCGCCAGCGCGCTTCACCATGTTGTGCCAGATGGCGAACCGCTCGTGGACCCCATCCACGCATAGCATCGAGGGTGGCCGCCAGCGTAAGCTAGGAGACGGGAAACATGAAAACAGCTCTGTGGGTGCTGCTGGCCGTCGTTTTGGCGATTCCGTTGCTCCTGCTCGCTCTCTCGTCGGATACGGTGGTGACGTTGGAAGCTCCGCTGCGGGTCGTCGGCAAAGAAACGCCCGTCCTGGTGCGGGTGGCCAATCCCCACGGCATCCAGCGCTTCACCGCGGAGATCGAACAGAACGGCAACCGCTACAAGCTCTTTGAGACCGCCGAGCCGGCGCATCGGCTGCTGTTCCTAGGAAGGAACGAGCCGCCGCGGTTGCTGCGGTTTTCGGTTGGCAGCCAGGCGGCTCCAGGGCTGCGCGACGGCAAGGCGACCCTGCTGATCGAAGCCCAGGGCAACGACCTGCGCGCCACCACGGGGCGCCTGGAAGTCCCGGTGGAAGTGAACACGCGCCCGCCGCAGGTGGCCGCGGACGGCTTCCAGCATTACATCAACCAAGGTGGGGCGGAGCTGGTGACCTTCACGGTCTCCGGCTATTGGACGGAAGCTGGCGTTCGCGTCGGCCCTTACACGTTCCGCAGTTTCCCGATGCCAGGCCGCCCCGCCGGCGAGCGCTTCGCGTTGTTCGCCTTCCCTTGGGATACGCCCGCGGGCGCCGTGCCCCTGGTCTTCGCCCGCAACCCTTCCGGCGCCGAGGCTACCGCGCGCTTCTGGTTCAAGGTTTTTCCCAAGCGCTTCCGCACGCGCGATCTCGAGGTTCCCGACTCGTTCCTCCAGAAGGTCGTCGGTGAGCTGGATCCCAACGGCTCCGGCGGCCTGGTCGAGCGCTTTCTGAAGATCAATGGGGAAATGCGCCGCCAGAACAACCAGGCGCTGGCCGATCTGCGCTTGAAGACCGAAGAGCGCATCCTGTGGAGCGGGCCGTTTCGTCGCTATGGGAAGACGGAATCGGAGTTCGCCGACACGCGCAATTACGTCTACAAGGGCAAGACCATCGACCGGCAGACGCACCTGGGCTTCGACCTCGCCGACGTGCCCCACGCGGCCGTGGAAGCGGCCAACGACGGCAAGGTGGTGTGGGCCGCTTTCCTGGGCATCTACGGCAACTGCGTGGTGCTGGACCACGGCTACGGTTTGCAGTCCATCTATGGGCACTTGAGCCAGATCGCGGTGCAGCCCGGAGAAATGGTGAAAAAGGGACAGCAACTCGGCCGCAGCGGCGCAACCGGAATGGCCGGCGGCGACCATCTGCACTTCAGCATGCAGGTGGATGGCGTGCAGATTACGCCCGTCGAGTGGTGGGACGAGCACTGGATTCACGACCGCATCCTCAGCAAGCTGCCGGGGAACGGTTGATGTTCTCCTCGCGCCTGCCCTGGGACCTGCGCCCGAACCGGCTCTCAATCGCGCTCCAAGCCCGTCGCCGCGCCGGCGCGCCCATCTTCGATCTGACCGAATCCAACCCGACGCGGGCGGGCTTCTCCTACCCTGGCGAGCAGATTCTGGAAGCGCTCTCCGGGGTGCGCTCGCTATTCTACGAGCCCCAGCCGGCGGGGTCCTCCGAAGCGCGAGCGGCCGTGGCGGGCTACTACCGCGCGCGCGGCCAGCAGGTCGAGCCGGAACGAATCCTTATCACCGCCAGCACCAGCGAATCCTACGCCTTTCTATTCAAGCTGCTGGCCGATCCCGGCGACGAGGTGCTGGTTCCCCGTCCCTCTTACCCGCTCTTCGAGTTCCTGGCCGCGCTCGAGTCGGTTCGCGCCGTGCAGTACCCGCTGGTGTACGACGGGGCATGGTCGGTGGATTTCGATGCGCTCGAGCGCAGCCTGAATCCGCGCACGCGGGCCATTATTCTGGTCAATCCGAATAATCCCACGGGTTCCTTTCTCAAGCGCGACGAGCTGGCGCGCTTGGCCGCCCTCGGCGTTCCGATCGTCTCCGACGAGGTGTTCGCCGATTACGTCCTGCGCCCTCATCCCGCCATCGTCCCGACGCTCGTCGACGTCCGGGAGACGCTCACCTTCTGCCTGGGCGGCCTCTCCAAGGCCGCCGGGCTCCCTCAGATGAAGCTGGGCTGGATGGTGGCGGGCGGGCGCGCGGCCGTGCAGGCTCTCGAACGCCTCGAGCTGATTGCGGATACCTATCTTTCGGTGAGCGCTCCTGCGCAACAGGCCCTGCCGCGTCTGCTCGAGTTGGGCGCGAGCGTCCAAGAGCAGATCGCGCGCCGCACCTGGGCCAACCTCGAAGTCCTGCGGACGGCCCTGGGCGGCCGCTCCGCCTGCCAGGCGCTCGAGGTCGAGGGCGGCTGGTACGCCACGCTGCGCATTCCGCGCACGCACAGCGAGGAAGAGTGGACGCTCCATCTGCTCGAGCGCGACGGCGTCCTGGTGCAACCGGGCTTCTTCTACGATTTCGATTCCGAGGCCTACCTGGTGCTTAGCCTGCTCACCGCCCCCGAGATCTTTCGCGAAGGCGCCGCCCGCCTGCTGGCCTCGATCGACCGTGGCTGAGTCCGTCTCGCATTCGTCTCAGCGTGCGCCCGCGCTCTTGAGGAGCTGCACTATCTCCTGGTGGCCGTTCTCGGAGGCCACCGTCAATGCCGTGTTGCCATTGGCGTCCTTCGCGTTGACATCGGCCCCGGCGGCGAGCAAAACTCGCACCACCTCCCGGTAGCCGTACTTCGACGCAATCGTCAACGCCGTCGCATCGCCTGCGCCTCGGGCGTTCACATCGGCCTTGGCGTCGAGCAAAGCTCGCACCACCTCCTGGTGGCCCTGCTGCGACGCCAAGGTCAACGCCACGGCGCCATTGCCCGCTCTGGCGTTCACATCCGCCTTGCCGCCGAGCAAAGCTCGCACCACGCCCGCCTGGCCATTCTCGGACGCTACCATCAACGCCGAAATGCCATTCGGATCCTTGCCGTTCACATCCGCCTTGGCGTCGAGCAGCGCTCGCACTACCTCCGGGTGGCCCTGCTGCGACGCCAGGATCAGCGCCGTGACGCCCTGGCTCTGCCTGGCGTTCACATCGGCCCCAGCGGCCAGCAGCGCTCGCACCACCTCCTGCTGGCCATGCTGCGACGCGGTCATCAACGCCGTGGCGTCGCCCGCGCCCCGGGCGTTCACATCGGCCCCGGCGGCGAGCAGCGCTCGCACTACCTCCTCGTGGCCATTCTCGGACGCCACGATCAATGCTGTGGCGCCATTGGCGGCCCTGGCGTTCACATCGGCCTTGGCCTCGAGCAGCGCCCGCACCACATCCTGGCGGCCTTGCAGCGACGCCAATATCAACGCCGGGGCGACCTTGCCGGTTTTGGCGTTCACATCGGCCCCGGCGGCGAGCAGCGCTTGCACCACCTCCTGGTAGCCATACTGCGCCGCGATCGTCAACGCCGTGGCATCGCCCGCGCCCCGGGCGTTCACATCGGCCTTGGCGTCCAGCAACGCTCGCACCACTTCCCGGTGGCCGTCATACGACGCCAGGATCAGCGCCGTCGTGCCACCGGGGTCCTTGGCATTCACCTCGGCCTTGGCGGCGAGCAGCGCTTGCACCACCTCCAGGTGGCCCAGAAACGACGCCAGCATCAACGCCGTGGTGCCGTTGTCCCGCCTGGCGTTCACCTCGGCCCCGGCGGCCAGCAGCGCGCGCACCACCTCCTGGTGGCCATGCTGCGACGCCAACATCAACGCCCTGCTGCCATCCACCGCTCCGGCGTTAATCTCGGCCCCCGCGGCCAGCAGCGCTCGCACCACCTCCAGGCGGCCCATGGAGCATGCCGCCATCAACGCCGTGACACCCTGGTCCTGCTTGGCGTTCACATCGGCCCCGGCGGCCAGCAGCGCTCGCACTGCCTCCTGGCGGCCGCTTCCCGAGGCGGATATCAACGCCGTGACGCCATGGCTGCCCCTGGCGTTCACGTCGGCCTTGGCCTCCAGCAGCGCCCGCACTACATCCGGGTTTCCCCGATGCGACGCCTCCGTCAACGCCGTGCTGCCGTCGGCGGCCTTGGCGTTTACATCGGATCCCGCAGCCAGCAACGCCTTGACACGGGCTAAGTCGCCATCCCTGGCAGCCTGGATGAGATCGTCGCCTTGCGCGTGCGCCCGCAGGCTCGCTGCCGCACTGGCCAACACCACCAGAACGACCAAGATTGATGGTTGCTTCCGCCAGCCCGCCATTTCAATTCTCTGTCCCGCCAACACCGAGCCATTGTAACGCCAAAGTTCTTGCGACGCCCGTGGCCGCCTGTTCGTCATTCGTGCCGCAAAGCCACGGCGGGGTCGATGCGTAAGGCGCGCAGCGTGGGCGCCACCGTTGCCAGCGCCGCCACCAGCGAGAGCGCGCCGGCTACCACGGCGAAGTTCGTCGCGTCGGTGGGACGCACGCCCGGAACCAAGAACATGGAGAGCGGACGAACGGCCAGCACCGCCAGGCCCAGGCCAATCGCCATCCCGGCTGCCACCAGCCTGGCGCTCTCGCCGGCCACCATTCTCAGCACCGCGGCGGGGGTGGCGCCGAGCGCGACCCGCACCCCGATCTCCCCAATCCGCCGGCTGACCGCGTAGAGCAAAACGCCGTAAAGCCCCACCGAGGCGAGCGCCAGCCCCAACAGCGCCATCGCTCCCAGAACCCCCGCGCCAATGCGGCTCGGCAGCAGCGCCCACGAGAACACGTCGCGCATAGCCCGGGTTTCCACCGCCACCGTGGAGTCGAGATCGCTGAGCGTGGCATCCACTTGGCGCAAGGTGAGGTCCGGCGCGCCCCTGGTCCGGATCAAAAAGGTCGCGCACCCCGACCCCCAGGCGTGCTGGGCGCAGGGGCGGTAGAGCGCCATCGCGTTCACCTCTCCCACCGTGACGTACTTGCTGTTCCGCGCCACGCCCACCACCCTGACATCGCCATTATCCGGAAGGCGAATGGTGTGGCCGGCCGGATCGGCCCGGCCGAACAGCAGCCGCGCAAGGTTCTCGTTCAGGATCGCGACGGCGGGCGCGCCCTGGCGGTCGGAATCGAGAAAAGCGCGGCCCCGCAGGATCGGAATCCCCATCACGTGAAAATAATCCGGTCCAACCTCATCGGAGTTGTACTGGGCGCGGATGGCCTGAGCGCTGGTATCCGGACGGAACTCCTCGCTGTGCCTGAAGAAGGTCCTAAACGGGTTTAGCGGCGTCATCTGCGCCAGGGAAACGCTCTCCACGTCCGGCAGCATGCGCAGGCTGTGCATCCCGGCCGTGGTCAAGGCATCGAATTTCGCCGCTGTCGAGGATTCCGGCACGGGGCGGACGGAAGCCAGAACCGTGTGCGCCGTGTCGAATCCGGCGTTGAGAGCCGTGGCGTGCAGGAGGCTGCGCAGGAACACCAGGCCGCCGCTGAGCAGCACGATCGAGACCGCCAGTTGTCCCGCCACCAGCGCGTTGCGCAGCGTCCAGCGCCCCGGTCCCAACTGCCGCTCATGCTCCTTGAGCGCGCTCCCGATTCCGGCGCGCGTGCTCCTGAGCGCCGGCGCGAGGCCCGCCACCATCGTCACCAGGGCGGTGACGCCGACGGAATAGGCCAGCAGCCGCCAGTCCGGCTGGATCAGGGCTTCGATCGGCAGCGGTGTGGGAATCCGGATCCCGCTGAGCAGCCGGGTCAGCAACAGATTGAGCGCCACGCCAGCCGCGGTTCCAAACACCGCCAACAGCAAACTCTCCGCCAGGAGTTGGCGCACGATGCGGCCGCGGCTGCCGCCCAGCGAGGTACGTATGGCGAGCTCCTGGGAACGGCCGGAGGCGCGGGCCAGCAGCAGGCTGGAAACGTTCGCGCAGGCAATCAGCAGCACCAGACCGGTGACCACGACCAGCATGGCCAGGAACGCGGCGACTGGCATCCCGGCCCCGCCTTCCAGTTCCAGCCGCTCCAGGCCGCCCACGCCGGAGATCCGCGCCCCTTCCTCCCACTTGCGATTCGGGTTCGGATACACGCGATCCATTTCGCGGAGCACCGGCGTCAGACGGGCCAAGGCCGCCGGGCGAGCCATCCCCAGCGGCAGCCGCCCGTAGATCGTCACATCGCTTACTTCCTTGGTCAGATACAGGTCCGGAGTCATGCCGAAGCCGACCAGCATGCGGTGATCGCGCGGCAGCACTCCGACTACGGTGTACGGCTTGCCGTCCAGCACCAGCCTGCGGCCGAGCACGCTGGGATCGGCGCCCAATCGGCGCCTCCAGAATCCATGGGTAATGACCGTAACGCCGGTCTCCCCGCGCTCGATGGGCCTCCCCATCGCCACCGGAATGCCGGTCACCTCGAAAAAGTTGTCCGTCACGTGGGTTCCGGCGAGCTTGTACGACCGGCTGCCGTCGCGCCAGTTGACCACCATGCCGATGTTTATGCCGGAGAGTCCGTCGAACACCTGCGCATCGCGGAGAAACCGGTAGTGGTCCAGCAGCGCCCAGTCGTTGCCGCCCACCGTGACCTGCACGAGCGTGTGCGGATCGCGGCAGGATGGCTCGCTGAAGAGCATCTCCATGGCCACGCTGAACATGGTCGTGTTCGCGCCGACGCCCAGCGCCAGGCAGGATATGGCCGTCAGAGCGAAGGCCGGATTCCGGCGGAAGGCCCGCGCGGCGTAGCGCAGGTCGCCGCACAGGTCCTCGAACCAGTGGAACTGCCAGGCGGAGCGCGTACTCTCGCGGGCGCGCAGCCTCGAGCCGAACTCGCGCCGCGCCTTCGAGAGCGCCTCGGCGCGAGGCACGCCCTCCTGTTCCAGCTCCTCCGCGCGGCTCTCCATGTGAAACTGTATCTCTTCTTCGAGTTCCCGCTCGAACCGCGTGCGCCGCCCCAGCCAAATCACGCGGCGTGCGATTTCCTTCCAGAACGCCATGCCAGCCTCTCCTCTCAGGCCGTGCGCATCACCAGTTGGATGGCGCGCACCTGGCGATCGAATTCGCCCGCTTCCTTGGCGAGCTGCTTGCGTCCCTCGGGTGTCAGCCGGTAAAACCGGGCCTTGCGGTTGGTCTCGGAGACGCCCCACTGCGAGGCCAGCCAGCCCTTGACCAGCATGCGGTTGAGCGCGGGATACAAGGAGCCGTCTTCGACATGCAGGCCCTCGCGGGAGGCCTGCTTGATCCGCTTGGCGATGGCGTAGCCGTGCAGCGGCCCTCCGCTGAGCGTTCGCAGGATCAGCAAAAACAGCGTGCCGGGCAGCAGATCGGCGGAACCGGATGGAGTTTCCATATTACTTGTCCAATCTAGGTATAGACCAGACAAGGGAAGAAGTCAAGGTCTCGGCGCACGGGGCGGGGAAGCGCGCCGTGGCCGATTCACTTCCCTTCGGCGATGCGGGCCGTCTTGATGTAATCCAACCGCGGGAACCGGACTTCCAGGTACTCGTTCCCCTCGCGCTCGATGCGCGCCGGGTCCGGGCCTTCGCCGCGCGGAGGCAGGTCGCCGTAGAAGCTGTACAACTGGTCCACCACCGCCATACCCTCCACCACTTTGCCGAACGGCGCAAAGCCCGATTTGTCGAGCCGCCGGTTGTCCTTCAGGTTGATGAACACGTGCGTGGTGCGCGTACTGGGCCCCGACGTGGCGAACGTGACCGTGCCGCGCAGGTTTCTCTGCTTCACCGGATCGTCGGCGAAGGTCATATTGGCCCAGCGCGCGTTAACCGCCGGCGTGCCGTTGATCCCGAATTGCGCGATGGAATTCCGCACCACCCGAAAGAACCGCGCGTCGTCGTAGAATCTCCGCTCGATCAGCCGGTAGAATCGCTCCGCGCCCTCCGGCGCCCAGCTCTTGGTCGCTTCGACCACAAAACTGCCCTTCGACGTTTCAAAGTTGACGCGGTAAACCTCCGGAACCGGCCGCGGCTTTTGGGGCGCGACCACCGCCGGTCTCTCGCAACCGCACAGGGCGGCCAGCATCGCCGCCATCACAAACCCTAGAATCCTGGACATGCGAGCCATTCTACATCCCGGCGAGCGGGCGCAGCATAATCTCCGTGTTCGGGAAGTAATGCTGGAGGATCTCCCGGAACGTGGCGCCGGCGGCGGCCATCCCTTTGGCGCCGGTCTGGCACAGGCCGAATCCGTGCCCGGCGCCCTGCGCGTGCGGATCGCAGTAGGAGCAATGCACGCGCGGGCCCCGCCGGCAGTAGACGCAATCCACCGCGAAGTACGGGTATTCTTCCGGCGACGGATCGGCGAGCGCGCGCGTGCGCCCGCCGCAGCTTGCCGAGAAGAGGGCCGCGATGGGAGCGCCACGATAGGCCAGCACCAGACCGCGAGTGCGCTCAGCCGCAATCGCCGCGAGCGCATTCGGCGCCGGCGGATCGCGCAGGAACTGGCAGTGCGTGGTGTCGCAGAAATCGAAGCCGCGGTGACGGCCGCGCGCCGCCGTGTAATACGAGCGCGTCGCCACGGCTTGCGCCATCAGCGCTTCCAGCGGCGCGCCCGGCGGGCTTTCGGCCGCCACCGCGGAGGCCACCGCAACTTCCCGATCCATGACCACCACCGGGACCAGCACTCCCGCCGCGGCCGTGATTTCGAGCTCTCCGCGAAAAATGCGCTCGATCTTTCCGGGCACGCTCAGCACGAATTCGCCGCCGCCGCGCGGTGTTGCGTGTAGCGATGGCGGGCTCGCGCCGGCCAGATCGATCACCCGCACGCGCAATGTCCGCGCTCCCTCGAGAACCATCCGCGACGCGCCCGTTTCCACCACCAGCGCCTGTCCCGGCGCGGCGCGCAGCACCAGTTCCGAGGGCTGGAACAAGCCGAACACGCCCACGCGCAGGATCTCGGCCGCTACCAGCGCCGCCAGCATTACCGGCCGTCCCGTAGGACGCGCAGCATCTTCCCGGCCACGCGCGCGGCCTCGGCGCCCGGAACGCCGTGTACTCGAACCAGCAGCGCGTAGCGCGGCGCCTCCGCCGGGTAGAACGCCATCGCGTAGCCGTCTCCAGGCGCCTTCGGCACGTGAGCGCACGGTGCGGTACCCGTCTTGACCAGCCCCAGCCCGGCCGCCCGCGCAGTTCCCGATTGCGCCGCCAGAGCCATCCCGCGCACCAGCTCGGCCGCGCGCGGCTCCGCGATCAAACGGCAGTAAGCGCCAGCCAGCGCCAGCGGCGCCATTTCCCAGCCTCTGCCCAACCCGATTAAAGTTTCCACCGTCGCACCCGCCGGCGGCCCATCCACGCCGTAGCGTTGCACCACGCCCGCCAGGTCGGCCGGTCGCACCTCCGCGGCCAACCCGCGAAAGTAGGCGTTACAAGATTGCGCGACCGCCTCGACAATTCCGATCCGCCCATGCCCGCGCTCCAGCCAGCAGCGGTTGGCCTTCCCGTGGCAGACGAAGTCGGGGTAGTGGAACTGATGCGCCTCGCCGTAAGCCAGCGCCGTGAACGGCTTCACCAGCGATCCAACCGCCACCGGCCGCTCGGCATCCGGCCATCGCGAATCCAGCAGCCCGCCCGAGCGCGCATCCAGGAACAAGTAGGAGATGCCCGGGCCGGAGAAGCGCTCCCTCAACAACCGTATGAGCGACTGATCGTAGAGCGAGCCCGCCACCAGCAGGATTGCGGCGAGTTGCGTCATGGGCCGAAACGGTAGACCACCGTCTGAGTGACCGCGCGCCCGCTGTCCCGCACCAGGATCGAGCTCGAGTTCACGCGCCCGAGGGTTCGCCCCAGGCTCGCCATGTTCTCCGAGAAGAAATGCGGCTCGCGCGAATCCCCTCCCGCCGTGGCATCCATCAGCCTGGTCATTTTCTCGAAGTTGGCGCGCTCCCGCGCGGGATTGAACCCGGCGGCGTAGTCTCCCTCCGTTTTCTTGGGCGCCATGGCGATGCGCCCCGTCATCCGATGGACCAGCGCGGCCGAGTTCCCGATCACCAGCACGCGCCCCTGAGCCTCGAACGCGATACGGCCCAGCGGACCTGTTTCCGCCGCCGTCGCCAGCGCGCCGCGCACCGCCTCCGCGTTCCAGTCCGTCGCCGCCAGCAGCGCGACCGCTCTATCGATGCCCACGAATACGCCGTCCACGAGCGGGCGCGTCGAGCCGGCCTCCAGCATCGCTTCCACCTTCGCATTCTCGATCAGCCGCCGCAGCGCGTCCGGCACGAACCGGTTCCCGCTGTTCTCGACCGGCGGCTCGTCGATGCGCGTTTCCAGGTCCGCCTCGCTGCCCGCCGCTGCGCTTTCCGGCGCCTCGGGAGCCATCTCCGATGCCCGGCCCGTTTGTGCCTGTGGCGCCAAAACTCGCGTGGCCACCAGATTCAGCGCCGCCTCCGGCGTTGGGTTGGCCCAGGCGCGATACAGCCCGGCGTCGTCGGGAACGAGGCGCAGCGCCTGCCCCAGCGCTTCGCCTGGCGCCACCGGCGGAGGCTGTGAGAACCGCAGCAGCACGCGCTGCTCGCGAATCTCGCTCGTGGAGCGGAAGACGTCCGCAATTCCCCCGCCGTATTGCCGCAACTCGGAGACGTTCCTCTGGACCCAGTACGACCGAAAGTGCGGGCTGCGCACCAGGGCGGGCATGTTCATGACCATTCGGAGATCGCCGCGCGCCCCGGCCGCTTCGACCGTCGCCGAGTACCATTCCTCACCCGTCACCGAGGCCCCGCCCGCGCCGGAGAGCAGCTTGAGCGCCGCCGGAATCAAATCCTCGCGCGTGGCGATCAACAGATAATCGTTGGTCGCGGCGAAGGCGGCCACCCGGTGCGACTCCGCCTGCGTTCGCACGAAATAATCTACCCCGGCGGCCTGGCGGGTTTCGTAATTCCCGCGTGTACGCCACAGCACGCTTTGCATGGCGCGCGCCGAGGGCAGCCGTGTAATGTACAGGAACTCCAGCTTGCCGATATCGTAGATCGCGAGCGCCGTTTCACCGCCCGCCACCGCTTCCACCAGCGGCATATCTACCGGCAGCCCAGCCGCGGTGGCGTACTCCGCCTGCGCCCCGGCCAGCCGTTCGAAGAGCCGCGACCGCGAGAACACATCGTAGCTCGAGCTCTCCAGCCACAGCTTTTTCTCCGCCGATTCGTTCCAGTCGCGCTCCAGCGCGGCGAAATCCCCGGCCTCCAGATACAGCACCGGCCCGGCGGGAACGTACCCGGCCAAACTGCGCGGCGCGGGCGCCTGCACCAAGGCCCACACCGCCAGCCCCACCACCCCCAGCGAAAATGCAATGCGGAGTCTCATTTCGAGTTGCCTCCTTCCAATCGCACTCGGACCAGGTGCTCCTGCTCCAGGCCGGTTCGAATCACCGGCCGGTGCAGATCGTTCCGCGCCCGGAGCTTTTCTTCCGCCTGCAGCCGATCCAGTCCCGCGCGAACCTCGGCTGTCGGCTCAATCGCCAGCGCCAGCCGGTAGCAAAGCATCGCGGATTTCGGCCGCCCCGTCTTGGCGTAGGCCACCGCCATTTGTTGGGCCGCCGCCGCGCGCTCCCCCGTCGAGAGCCCGCTCTCGGAGAGGAATCCCGGCGCGTAACCGCTCAGATCGGGTTCCCCCTCGCCGGTTCCCTCACGCAACATGTACCCGACGCCCGCGGACTGCACCAGCGAATCCATTGCGGAGAGCGCGAGCTGGTGACGCCCAGCCGCCATGGCCGCACGGAACAGCGCCAGCCGCGCGGCATTCTGATCCGGCTCGTCGGCCACAATTCCCCGTAGCAGCCGCATGCGCGTCTCCGGATCGCCCGCCTTTTCGGCCGCCTCGAGCCGGGCGCGCGTCGAGCCGGCCAGATCGGCCACCTGTGCGCGCAGGTCGTAGGGCGCCTCGAGCGCCTTCCCGACCGACGCATCCCCCAGCTTCACTCGCGCGCCAAAGTCCCACGGAACCGCCTTCACCCGCGCCTCCAGAAACTGCCGCGCCTCCGCCTGGCGCCCCATCTTCGCCAGCAAGTCGGCCGCGGCCTCCAAATCCTGGAACGGTTCGTCCGCCACCAGCGTCATGCGATGCAGCAGCGCGACGGCCGCCTCCGCGTCGCCTTCCTCGAGCCGCACTTCCGCCAGGCCCAAGAAGTTCGCCGCGGTGAAGTTGCGCTGGTCGAGCTGGCCGCTGTATACGAACTCCAGCAACCGGCGCGCCTCTTCGCGCGGCTCCAGGCCGCCCGCGACCCGCAGCAGCATTTCCAGCGGCGGCGCTTTCTCGGGATCGCGCCGGTACCGCTCCACAAGCTGCCCCACCTTGCCCTGTTGCGCGGCGATGCGAATCTCCAGCGACACGAGTTCCTCGGAGTTCTCGCCCGCGCGGTGTTCGGGCAGCGCCTCCAACTCCGTCTGCGCCCGCTCGCTCTGTTTGGTTTCCACCAGGTACTGGATCCAGCGCACGTGCCAGCGTTGCGCCTCCGTCCGCCGGTACTGCTCCAGCGGGAACTGCACCGCCTCCGCTTCGGCCGCTTCCAAAATGCGGCGGTAAGCGGATTCGCGGTGTTCCTTCGGCAGCCACGGCGCATCCACGAAGCTGCCCAGCAGCTCTAGCCGGTTGGGCGCGCTGTTCACCAGATCGACAATCCAGGCCACTCCCGCCGCCGGGTCCCCTGCGGCCTCCAAAGCGGCGCGCAGCAGCGTGTCCGACCGGTAGACGCCGCTGCGGCGGAAGTAAGTGCGCAACGCGGCATCGGCATCCTTCTGAACCTCGTTGAACAGCTTGCGCCGCCCGATGTTCCCGAGCGCGTGTTCGACGTCCGCCCAGAACGTCTCCTGCATCCGTTCGTCCTCGGCTTTGCGAAACGCCTGGAACGCCGCCTTCCAGTGCGCGATGGCCTGCTCGCGCTTGCCTTGTTCCCACAGGACCTCCGCGATTCGATCCTCGGCGTCGCCCCGCAGCGGATCCAGATCCAGCGTGTGCCCGTAATCCGCCAGCGCCAGAGGGAATTTGCGTTCCTCCCGATAGTATTCGGCCAGTTTGAAGTACGCGTCGGCGTTGGCCGGCGTGCCCTCCAGCAGCGCGGGCAGATAGTCTTCCGGATCTCCGCGCTGCTTGGCCGCCAGGTACTCGCCGTAGGCCGTGCCGTAGTAGAACCAGACGTCGCCCGCGAGCTGCTGCTTTCGATCGCCCGGCTTGCCCAGCCGCTCGCCGATGGTGCCTGTGCCCAGCGCCGCGACGAAACTCGCCTCGACCTCCGGCGGCGCCGCACCCGCGTAGTGAAGTCCAACGAGTCCGCTGTAAGCCTTCGTCCAGACCGGATCGAGACCGTTCCCCCGCGCCGCCACTGCGCGCAAGGCCAGCGCCGGGTTGCCGCTCGCCACCGCTGCGTTCGCCGCGGCATCGCGTTCAGTCGTCGAGCCGCCCTGGGAGATATCGACCAGCCGCGCGGGATCGCGTTTCAGCACTAACTCGAGATACCGTTCCAGCGCCTCCCCACCCAGCCCGCCGTCCTGCCGAGCCAGCGTGAGCGCCGCCATCTCGCCCCCCTCGTCTTCCCCCGACCGGTACGCCTGGGCCGCCTCGACCAGCAGCGCATTGGTTCTCTTTGTCGCCGGGTAGACGTTCCAATACGTCAGCAACTTGTGCGCCAGGTCGTCGTACTTCATGCGCTGCGTTTGCAGTTGGGATAACCGCGCTACGCCCTGGCGCGCGGCCGGATCCAGCATCATCTCCTCAAACAGCCAGCGCGCCTCCAGATCGGCCAGCCCGGCGGTCCGGGCCAGCGCGATCAGCGTCTCCGACCGCGGCTGCTTCTCCAAAAACGCCTGGAACGAAGCCTTCTCCTGCGGGCTAAAGTACACCTTCACCGCCGCACCCATCTCCGTCAAGACCCTTTGGAACACGGCCGGCTCGGAGGCCAGCTTTTCCAGCCGTTCGAACGCCGCCTCATGAGCTCGCAGCCGCGTCATAATTCGCACGTAGACTTGCGCGCCCTCGAGGTACTCGTTGTCGATGACCAGATCCGCGCCCGCCAAATCCACGCCGCGCTCCGCGTAACCGCGCGCCGCCTCCAGCATGTTCCACGAATCCAGTATCCGCGCCACTTCGAAGAACGGTTCGGGCCGCTCCGGCCGGCCCTCGATCAGCGCCGTGCGCAGCGCCTTCACCGCCGCCTCGGTCTCGCCACGGCGCGCGTGAATCTCCGCCGCTTTCCGCATCCACTGCGGATCGCGGTAAGTAAGTTCGTAAAGCTTGGTGTAACTGCGCAGGGCGTCGTCGAAGCGCATCAGCCGCTCCTCCAGCGACGCCCTCGCCGTGTGCAGGTCCACCCGTTCGGGCCGGATCGCGGTGGCTTGCGCGTAGGCCGCAATCGCCCCCGGAATGTCCTCGAAGAAAGTGTCCAGGCGCGCCATCACCATCGGCCAGCGGAAATCCCGCGGCGAATCCGCGACCGCTTTCGCGAAATACCCCACCAGCCGGTCTTTCAACTGATGCGCGGCGGCGTATGTGGCGGCCTCCCGCGTAAGTCCCTCGTCTTCCGGATATCCCTTGACGATTTCAATGTACTGGTCCACCGCCGCGGTGTAATCCTTCTGCCGCGTAAGCACCGGGATCAGCCCGCGCCGCAGCACCAGCTTCAGCTTCTCGTCGGTGATCTCGCGGATCTTGCCGGCGTAGAAATCGCGCAGCCCCTTGTCGTCGCCCTGAATCACGTAAGTGTCCGCCATGGCCGCGACGTACTCCGCATTAACTGGATCGCCTTGCAGCAATCCCGCCAGCAACGGTTGCGCCCGCTGGGCGTCGCCGGCCACCGTCGCTTTCTTCGCCGCTTCCAGCGTGAACTGCTTCTTGAGCGTGGCATTCGCGGCGCCGGCGGCCGCCAGCAGCACATCCACCGCCTGCCGCTGCAGCTTGTTCCGCCAGTAGAAATCCGCCGTGGCGCGGACCACCCCTAGGATGGCCGGGTTCTGCGCGTACAGCGCCTCCACCGTCTCCCGCGCCCGCGGCGCGTCGTGCTTGCCTTCGTAGAACCGCATCAGCTCCAGCCGCAACCGCATCCGCTCCACCGGATCGGTCGCCACCGCGATCTCGCGTTCCAGCGACCGGCCTTGCACCTCCTCGAGCCCCAGCCTGCCGGCCGTTTCCCGAATCTTGTCGAGCGCTTCGAACGAGCTGCTGCGCGCGGCGGCATCCAGCAGGAACTTTATCAGATCCTCGCGCCGGTTCTGCGCTTCCAGCACCGCCGTGCGCAGTGCAATGGCCCCGGCGTCCAAGTTGGCGCCCATGGTCCGCGCGATGGTGAGCTTCTCCACAATGGCGCGCTGCGCCGGCCGCCGCGAGAGCTTGATTAGCCGGTCCTGCGCCGAGGAACCCTCCGCCGCGCCCTTGATGTACTCCGTCACCGCGCGCGTGTAGTCGCGCTTGTTCTCGTAGATGGCCCCCGCCTCGTAGGCATACAGCGCCGCATTACCCAGCTTCTTGCGCCCCTCCCCGATCAGGCGCAGCGCGTCGTCGTAGAGATAGTAATCCCAGAACACCGTGGCCGCCTCGAGATATCCGTCCGCCTGGCCGGGTTCGATCGACGTGAGCCGGTTCCAGTAGGGACGCGCCCGGTCGAACTGCTCGCGATCGGCGTAGATTTCCCCCAGCCCGGTCAGCGTGTCGTGCGCGCGCGGGTCGAACTGCTGGAGTTTCTCCTCGATGGCCACCGCGCGATCCGTGAATTTCGGATCGTAGGCCGCGAGCGACCGGTCCAGCGACGCCGCCCTGTGCGCCAGCCGCGCGTTACCCGGCTCCGCGGCCGCGGCCGCTTCGAGCGGGCTCGCCGCTTCCTCGAAATGCGACCGCCAGGCCTCCGCCTCGCCCAGGAAACGCACCGCGGCCGGATTGCCCGCGCCCGCCGCCCGCGCCGCCTGAACCTCGTTGCCGAGCTGCCCCGTCTTCGACAGGAACTGGAAGAACTGCGCCCGCAGCCCATCGTCGTAATACCAGTAACTGCGCAGCAGCTTCTCCCAGGCCGCCGGATTCCAAGTGCTCTTGCTCTGGTACGCTCTCAGCAGGTTGTGGACAAACGCCATGTCGTACGGGAAGCGCTCGTGCGCGTAAAGGTTGAGCTGTAAGTACAGCCCGGCGCCGCTCGTTCCCGCGCTGACTACGCTGGCGAAGTACTTCTCCAGATCGGTGCCCGAGAAGACCCCCGTCACTTCGCGCGTGAGTTTCTCGAATTCGGCCGTCTGCTTCCGCCGCAGATACCAGCGCGCCAGCTTGTCGTGCCAGGAAGTGCCCCCGAATTGTTGGATCGCGCGCCGGTACACCTCGCCGGTTTGCGCGTCGAAGCGGTTCTGCTCCATGAACGCCGCCAGGCGCTCGTAGAGGCCCGGGTCGTTCGGGTTGCGGTCCATTTCCCTCCGCAGCAGCCGCAGCGCGTCCATCGGCCGCTTGAGCGAAACCAGCCGCGCGATGTAGCGTTCCAGCACCCTCGAGTAGTCGCCGGCGCCCGGTTGCGCCGCCGCCGTTTTCGCCGGCGCGCTCTCCGTGGATTCCTCTACGGGTTGCTCCGCGTCGCCGCCCGCAGGCGCAGCCGCCGCCGTTCCCAGCGGCCTGCCCTGGGCCCGCTCCCCCAGTTCCTTCAGCAGCGCGTCGTACGTGGCGAATTCCTGGTTGGCGTTGTCCTGCCGCGCATACGCCTCCGCCTTCAAAATCGCAACCGCGGTGCGTTCCTCCGCCTTCGGAAACGCGGCCAGGAACTTCCCCGCGCCGCGGATCGCTCCGTCGCTGTCGCCGTAAGTCGCATACGCCTGGATCAGCCGGCTGTTCAGCTCCGGCCGCCGCGCCGAGTTCGGGAAACGCGAATCGAACAACGCCAGCAGTTCGGCGGCGCGCACGCGATGGAAATAGGCCACCGACGCGCGATCCTCGTCGGCGTATTGCCCTTTCGGGTCGGCCGAGTTTAGCAGCAGCGAGAGGATTCCGTTCAGGAAGCCCGGATACGGGTCCATGGTCGCGACGTCTTTGTAGAAAGAAAGATCGCCGCCTCCCAGGCGTATGGGCTGCTCGGGCGCCGTGAAAAGCACGTTCACGATCCCGCTCAGCGCCCGCTCCGCGTCCGCGCCGCCGCCCGCCTGCTTGTACATCTCGTAGTAATTGCGGACGGCCTCCTGGTATTGCTGCGTCTCCTCGAACAAGCGCGCCAGCGTCCAGCATTCCTGTGCGCTCCAGGCCGCCTTGCGGGCCTCTTTGCGCAGCCGGAATTCGATCAGCGCGCGTTGCGCCGCCGGCAGATTCCCTTGCTGCTGGTAGTAATAGAAAACGCGCACCGCGGCGTTCAGGTCGGTCGGATTGGCGGCCTGCGCGGCGCGGGCTTGCTCCAGGAACCGCCGCAAATTGTGCGTGCGCTGCAGCAGCCCGAAGTAGTCTTTCACCAAGCCGGGCGGCCACAGCGGCTGGAAGGCGTGGTCGTAAACCGCCAGCGCCTGCTCCACCGAGCCGCGGCTCTCCGCGAGGCTGGCCCGCGCGCCCACCGCGAACTCTCTGTCCGCCGGATAAGCCTTTTGATACGTCGCGATCAATTCGCCCGCCGCGGCGAACTGTTTGTGCGCGGTCAGGTAGGAGAACAACTGGCGGTAGGCCGCCTGTTCTTGTGGATACCGGGCCATCCAGGCGCGATACTGCGCCACGCCCGTCTCCACCGGAAGCGCCTGCGCCTCCACCAGCGCCACCGCTCGCGCGAAGGTCTTCCAGGAACGCTGCTCCGTCACCGGCTGCCAGCGTTCCAGCGGCGATGCCGGCTGCGCTCCCGCGGCATCCAGCGCCCGTATCTCATCCAGCGGCCGCAGACGGCGATGGTAGAAATCGGCCAGTGCCAGTTGGCCCGCCGCCTTGTCAGCGGACAGTTCCGCGAACTTCGTCCAATCCTGCTCGGCCGCGGCGAAATCCAGTTGTTCCTCGGCCGCCTGCGCGCGCAACGCAACCAGATCGGCCTCCGCGGGCGTGGCCGCAATCATCTTGCTCAGAGCGTCGCGCGTCTCCTGAGGCGGACGGCGCACTGCCACCGGCCCGCCCGGCATCGTAGCCGTCCGGAAGAACACGCCTTCCAGCCGAGCCATGGCCGGCTGGTGTTCGATCCATTCCGGCAGGTCCGCATACAAAGCCAGCGTGGCCGCCACCATCGCGGCGGCCAGAAGCAACAGGCGGTTACGGCACGATTTCAAGGGCCACCTCCTGGGTTCCGATGTTATGGGCGAAATCCTCGGCCGTCACGGTCAGGACATACTTGCCGGCCGCCAATTGCTCCGGCACCACGAACTCCCCGGTGTTCGCCGCGTCCCGCGCGCTCCAGCGCAGGCTCACCGGCGCCATGCCGTACATCCGCGCGTACAGCGTGCGCGTGGTCCGCGACGCGCTGGCCCGCACTTTCACCGCTTCGCCGCGCCGGAACCGGTTCTTCTCCAGCCGCACCCGCACCACCGGCGGCTGGCTCGCGATCACAAACGTCTTCGATTCCCGGTACACGTGCCCGGCCCGGTCGCGCAAAATCAGCCGTACGCTGTAAGTCCCGTCGTTCATCTCCACCGGCGCCAGGAACCGCGTCTGCCAGGTATCCTCTTCCTTCAGGTAGCGCAATTCCTTCACGAGGCCGAACGGGAACAGCGCGACCACCGAGGCGATGGCCGGATCGGTCTTCACCCTCAGCACCGGGTCGCCCGGCCGGATCAGGCGCGGCCGCAGCAGCGCGCGCGGCGCGGCCAGGAACGAGGTGTAGGGCGTGACGAACTTGTACTTGCGCGCCAGCCGGATGATCTCGTCGATGGTGGCGCGGTCCTCGCCGTCCCGTTCGATCTTCTCGAGCAGTGCGTCCACACGCGCCCGCGCCCACGTCCGCGGCAACTGCGGATGCTCGGCGCTCAGATCGGGCAAAGCGGTCTGCGCCGCGATCTCGAGCGGTTGGCCCTCCCGCGCGCCCCGCATCGTGAAGGCCGCCTGCAGCGGCTTCTTGTATTGCCCTACCCAGCTCGCCTGGGACCCCGCGAAGGTGGTCGCCTCCAGCGGGTACACCATTTCGAAGTTCGTCGCCGGCTCCGCCCCCAGCCGAAGCTGTTCGATGGCTCGCTGCCCGATCTTCGCCAAGAACGCGTCGAGCTTGAACTCGGCTGGCTCGGTCGAGCGCACCCATTCGAGCAATCCCTCGTTGCGCGCCAGCATTTTGAGCAGCGGCAGGTTGGCGTCGTCCCCGACCGCGTAAACGTAGGTGCGCGGCCGCGCCTGCTTCCACTTGGCGGCGTAGCCCGCGGCCAGCTTGGCGTTGCGGATCGTCCCCCGCGTGGGGTCGCCGTCGCTCAACAGCACCAGGTAGGATTCGCCGCCCGAAAACTGATCCAGCCCCGCGCCCAGCGCCCGTTCCAGGTCGGTGCCCCCGCGCAGACGGCTGGCTTTCACGAACTCCAGCGCTTTTTCGACCGTGGCCGTATCGGCGGCCACCGGCGCCGCGGCGAACGGCTTCACCTCGCTATTGAACAGCAGCAGATTGAATTTGTCGCTGGGGCGCAGTTTGTGCAGCAAGGCGTCCAGAGCCTGAAAGTTGCGCTCGAGTTTCTCCCACTGCATGGAAAGCGAGTTGTCGAATAGCGCTACCACCGTGCGCGGTGCGCCGCCCGCCGCCGCTGCCGGTGCGGGCGCAATCAGCGCCGAAGCTTCGAAGAATCCCGGCTCGTTCGCCTCCCGGTGCGCCAGCACCTCCATGCGGTCCGCGCGCGCCGCGTCCACGGCATACCGCACCGCGAAATCCTCGTTGAACACCACGTTGCGGCCTGCGAACACGCCTCTCACCAGATGCGGCGTGAACTCGCCGATCCTTAGCGGATACGTCTTGCTCACCACCTCGACATTGGCCAGCGGGTGCGCCGAGCGCAGCTCGAAATCGATGCGCATCCGGCCGGCCGTTTGCGCGTGATACGCATCCGGCCGCAGCGGGATGGCGAACTGGGATTTCAGCGCCTCCACCGGGATGATCTCGTGATACTCGATTTCCAGCCGCTTTGTGCCGTAGGGGGGGATGGGAACGATGCGCGCGCTGAACACCGCCGAGCGCCGCGCTTCCTCCGCGCCCCGCTCGCCCATTTGGAGCAGGCCGGGGTCGATGGCTTGCGCCTTGATGTCCCGGTACAGCTCCTCGGCGCGCTTCCGTTCCAGAATCACGCCCGGAATGCGCGTCACGTCGTCCCACACCGCGAAGTCGGACACCGTGGCGCGGCTCGACAGAGCGAACAGGTAGTTCCCTTCGAGCACCTGCTGCTGGTGGCTCAAGAAGACCTGCCGGATCTCCACCCGGGCGTCGCCGTTGTCGATGTGTATGCCGATCCACATCTCTTCGAGCGACAGCACCGCTGCGTCCGGCTGCTCGAGGTTGGATGGGATCAGGATGCCGGCGTCGCCAAACGCCAGCGCCGCCGCGAGTATCAGTACAACCGCCAACTTCATAAGACCTCCGGAAACCGGACCAGCCCGTTGTCGGTGCCGGCGTAGATATAGCCGTCCCGCTCCGCCAGCGCGGTGACGTTGCGCGAAGGCAGCCCAGCCGTCAGATTGCTCCACCGCCCCGCCGCGCGATCGTAAACGTACAGCCCGCCCGAAAGCGACCCCGCGTACACCGCGCGCGCGGTGGCCAGCATCGCGTTCGGGTTCACCTCGAAAGGCGCGCGCAGATCCGCAAACGTGTGCCACTCCCCCGCGGCGTCGAAACGCTCGACGCCCGCGCCGTAAGTTCCCACGAACCACTCCCCGCCCACCGGAACAATGGCCGTGATCCAGTTATGCCGCAGCCCGGAATTGGCCGTGGTGTAGCTCGCCCGCACCGTATCGCCCTCCAGCACCGAGAGTCCGCCCAGCGTGCCCACCAGCACCCGCTCGCCCGAGCCGGCCAGAGCATACGCGTGATTGTTCACCAGTCCGTGGAAGGCGTACAGGCTGCGCATCCCTCCGGCATCCGAGAACGTCAGCCCCGCCGGCGTCGCGATCGTGAGGCCGCCCGCCCGCACCAGCACATCTGTGACGTGGTTCGAGATCAGCCCGTCGCTTCGTCCCAGCACCTGACGCTCGCGCCCCGCGCCGTCGAACAGCACCAGTCCGTTGGCCGTCGCCACCGCCATGATGCCGCGCGCCCGGTCCTCGACAATCCTGTTGACGCAGAAGACGTGATCGTCCTCCACGTGCGTGGCGCGGTCCAGGCCCGGCTCCAGAATGTCCAGCCCGCGATCGAAGTACCCCGCCCACAGCCGCCCCGCCGCGTCGAAACCCAGCGCCGAGATGTTGCGATCGGCCAGCAGCGCGCCCTCTCGGTCCAGCACCCGGCGGTAGCCGCCCCGCCGCTGGTCCACCGTGTACATCCCGCTTTCCGAGAGCGCGTACAACGAATGGTCCAGCTCGATCAGCCGCTCGATTTTGCCAGGCAAGGATGCCCCGGTCCGCTCGGCCGGGCGCGGCCGTCCCGCCGCCAGTGGAACTTCCACCACCCCTTCGCCCAGCGTGCCGATGGCCAGCTTCCCGCCCCGCGCCAGCAGCGATTGCGCGAAGAACCCCGAGGCCAGCACCCGGCTGAACTTCCCGCCAACGAATTCCGCCACTCCCATGGCCGTTCCCGCGTAGGCGGCATCGCCCGCGACGGCCAGCGAGAGCACGTGCGGATCGGGCAGCCCCTCGCTTTCGCCGAAACGGTCCACTTCCCCGGCGTGAGAGTGAAACACACCCCGGTCCACCGTCCCAATCCAGACGCTGGAGTCGTCCCCCGCCAGCGCCGTCACCGCCGTCCCGGCCAGCGCCGGATGAAACACCGCGAGCCGCCTGCCGTCGTACACCAGCACGCCATTCTTTTCGGTACCCAGCAGCAGACGTCCGGTGGCCAGCGGCAGCACCGCCGTCAGCCTCCGATACGGCGCCGCTTGCGGGAGGATCTGCCGGAAACTGCGCCCGTTGTAGGCGAGCAGGCCCTCCCCGGCGGTGGCGATGAACAGCTCCGGCTCGCTAGCGCCCGCCACGCCCGCCGCGATGCTCTCTAGCGGTCCCGGCAGTTCCAGGCCAGCCCGGTAACGCGCCTGTACGCCCCCCTCCGCGTCGTATTCCACCAGGCCGGCCGGGCCGCAGACATACAGGCTGCCGCGAAACACCGCTGCGTCCCGAAACACAGCCGGCGCGGAAATCGCCTCGAAGCCGGCAGGCTGTTTGCGATCCCAGGGCCCGGAGGCGAACGCGATCTCTCCCTCGGACGCTACGCTGCGCGCCGATTCCCTCACCGCCCGCGTGGCGCGAAACACCACCCAGCCCGCGCCCAGCACAGCCAGCAGCCCCAACGTCACCAGTGCCAGCCCGTACACGCGCTTGTGCCAGAATTGACACGCCACGCTACAAATATATCCGATAGCGGACCGCCCCAACCGCCCGCCAACCTCTATTTTTCGCAGCTCAAATCGCATCCTCATTTGTCTCGTCCACATAGGACCGACAACGAGGAAGCAATTCCCCTGCCACGCTCCGCGCCTCCGCGGCCGTCCTGAAGCGCCGCTAGCGCTGGTTGCGCGGTGGCAGCGTCTCGACCTCGATCTTGTTCGCCACCGCCTTGACTCCCTTGGTCTTGCGCGTCACCCGCTCGGCCGCGGTCTTCTGCTTCGCCTCGGGGACCTTGCCGCTCAGCGTGACGACGCCGTCCAACACGTCCACCTGTATGCCTCCCCCCTTTACGTCGCGGTCCGAGGCCAGGCGTTGTTTGACCAGATCGTAGAGCGCGTCGTCGCTCTTCTTGTCCGCAAAGGCGGACTGGCAGGCGGCCGTCAGGAAAGCGAAAACCATCAGTATCGTGATTGTGCGCATTGTCGCTACCCATTCATCCCGGAATTTCATTCTATCCCAGGCTGGCGTTCCAGGTCTTCCGCGGCGCTCCCGCCCGCCATGGTCGTGCGCCAGTCCAGCTCGTTGAGGAACTGCGCGTTCTCCCGCCAGCGCGGACGCACCTTCACGTGCAATTCCAGAAAGACTTTGCGGCCGAACATGGATTCCATTCCCAGCCGCGCCCGCGTGCCGATCCGCTTCAGCATCGCGCCTCCCGCGCCGATCACGATCCCCTTCTGCCCGTCGCGCTCGACGTAGATGGTGGCGTATATCCGCGTCAGTCTGGCCGATTCCTCCCAGCGCTCCACCAGCACCGCGATCGAGTGCGGCACCTCGCCCCGCGTTTCTTCGAGCAGCCTCTCGCGGATCAGTTCCGCGGCCAGGAAGCGCTCCGGCTGGTCGGTCAGGTAGTCGGCCGGGAAATAGGCCGGCCCTTCCGGCAGGCGCGCGACGACGGCCGCGCGCAGCTCCTCGACCCCCTCCCCGGTCAGCGCGGAAACGGGCAGGTAATCGGCGAACGCGTGCAGCGATTTGCAGCGCTCGATCGCCTCCAGCAACCGCTGCTTCGGCTGTACGCGATCGGTCTTGTTTAGCGCCAACAGCGCCGGCGTCGCGCTCTTTCGGATCAGCTCGATCCCTTCCCGTTCGGCCTCCCCAGGCGGCCGCGAGGCGTCCACCACGTACACCAGCAGGTCGCGCTGGTCCAGCGCCGCGCTTATCGCCTCCATCATCCGCCGGTTGATCAACGAATCGGGCTTGTGAATGCCGGGAGTGTCCAGGAATACGATCTGCGTGCGGGGCGTTGTCACCACCGCCCGGATCGGCGTGCGCGTGGTCTGCGGCTTGTCCGATACGATGGCCAGCTTGGTCCCGGCGAGCCGGTTGAGCAGCGTCGATTTGCCGGCGTTGGGAAGCCCCAGAATGGAAACGAACCCGGAAACAAAACCGCGCTCGCCTGTTTCGGCCCCGCCCCCCTCAGGCATGTGGCGGGCTTCCCTTCCGGCAAATGCGCACTTGTTCCACGCGCAGGTCGTTGCTGGAGACCACCTCCACTCGAATGCCGTCCCGCTCCACCGACTCTCCCGCTTGCGGCACCCGGCCCAGCCACTCCATCACCAGCCCTCCCACCGTGGTCGATTCCGGTGGCTCGGCGGGGTGAAAATCCAGCAGTTCCTCCAGCCGGTCCAGCCCGAAGTTGCCGGAAACGACGTAATCGCCGCTGGCCTCCTGCACGATGTCCCGCTCCGGCTCGTGTTCGTCCTGGATTTCGCCGAATACCTGCTCCATCAGGTCCTCCATGGTCGCCAGGCCGGCCGTGTTCCCGTATTCGTCCACTACGATCGCCATGTGCGCCCGGTCGTTCTGCATTTCGCGCAGCAAATCGTTCACCGCCTTGGTCTCCGGGACGAAGCGTATAGGCCGCACCAGTTCCCGCACCGTGCGATTCTTGCGGTCCTCGTCCTCCAGTTCGAACATGTCCCGAACGTGAACGAACCCGATGATGTGGTCCACGCTCCCCTCGTATACCGGAATCCGCGAGTACTGCTCGTTGATCGCCAACTGCCGCAGGTCTTCCAGCGACTGATTGGCCTCCACCGCCACAATGCTCGGCCGGGGCGTCATGACCTCCCGCACCGTCTTGTCCCCGAAGGCCACTACCGATTGGATCAACTCCCGGTCGCTCTCTTCGATCAGCCCTCCTTCCGCGCCGGCCGCGATCAGCGCTTCGACGTTTTCGGCCGGAGTCGGTGGTTCCTTGGCGGTCTCGGGGCTCTCCGTCAATTCGCTCAGGGATTGGAAGAAGCCGAACAGCGTCACCAGCGGATGCGCCAGCAGCACCAATCCGCGCAGCACCGGGACCAGCGGCTCCAGCCACCGCCCGCTGCTGCGCCGGTACAGCAGGTGCGGCGCGATGTAGGTCGTCCCCAGCATGGTCAGCCACGCGCTCAGGCAGGCTTGCCCCACCGTCCACGCGGTCCACTGCGGCGTGAGCAGCAGGAACACCGCTCCCACCAGCAGCAACCCCGTATGCTTGAAGATCGAGAAGGTGAGCTGGCCCCGGTCCGGTTCCGCGCAGATCTGCGCCTGCAACGTGCTCTTGAAGTACTCCAGCGACGAGCGTTCCCGCGGCCGCAATCGCAGCGACTCGTAGTACAGGTGCTGCACGTAAGTCACGACCACCAGCGCCATCCCCAGCCCGATCGCCAGGACTACCCACAGCACGGTCACAGTGCCGCGTCCCCTCCGCCTGCGCCTTTGCCCCGCTGTGCGCGCTCGATCAGGCCCACCGGCAACCCCAGTTCCTCCCGGTAGCGCCGCTCGGTTCGATCCATCCGCCCGTGATCGCTCTCGTGATCCATTCCCAGCAGGTGCAGCAGCCCGTGCAGCATCAGAATCGCGATCTCCTGCTCCAGGCTGTGCCCGTGCTGGCGGGCCTGCTTGGCGGCGCGCACCGTCGAAATCGCAATCTCCCCCAGCGACTCCGACGGCGCCAGCGCCGGAAACGACAGCACGTCGGTCGGATAGTCGCGGTCCAGGAACTGCCGGTTCAGCCGCCGCAGCTCCCGGTCGTCGCTGAGCAGGCAGTCGAAGTGACGGCCGTCGGCCACCATCCGTTCCAGCAGCGTGGCGTAGGCCCGCAAGCCGCGCTGCGACAGCTCGCGCGGCGCCCGCCGGAAGATCACTGTGCTGCCGGAATCTGGCATGGGCGTCCGCTCACGCACTCTCTGGCGGGGACGCGGCGTCCTCGCCTTCCTGCAGCCTCAGCGAAAGCTGCCGGCTCGCCCCGTTCGCCTCGTACTTTTCGTAAGCTTTCACGATGCGTTGCACCAGCGTGTGCCGCACCACGTCCCGCTCGTCGAAATTCACGAAGCTGATCCCCTCCACCCCGCGCAGCACCTCGGCGGCTTGCAGCAGCCCGCTGCGCTTGCCCAGCGGCAAGTCGATCTGCGTCACGTCGCCGTTTACCACCATCTTCGAGTTCGAGCCCTGCCGCGTCAGCACCATCTTCATCTGCTCGGGAGTCGAGTTCTGCGCCTCGTCGACAATGATCAGGCTGTCGTTCAGCGTCCGGCCGCGCATGAACGCCAGCGGCGCCACCTCGATCACCGAGCGCTCCAGCAGCTTCTCCACCTTGTCCATCTCCAGCATGTCGTACAGCGCGTCGTAGAGCGGCCGCAGATAAGGGTCCACCTTCTCTTGCAGCGTCCCGGGCAGGAATCCCAGCCGTTCGCCCGCTTCCACCGCCGGGCGCGTCAGGATGATGCGCCCCACCCGCTTGCCCAGCAGCGCCGAGATCCCCATCGCCACCGCCAGGTACGTCTTGCCCGTCCCCGCCGGGCCAATCCCGAACACCAAGTCGTTGCGCTCGATGGCCTCCAGATACCGCCGCTGGTTGATGGTCTTCGGCACAATGATTTTCTTGCCGAAGTTGCGCTGCCGCCCGCTCGTCACCAGGCTGCGCAAGCTGACTTCCCGGTCTTCGGTGACCACCCGCAGGTAGCTGTTCAGGTCGCCGTTTCCGAATACCTGCCCCTCTTTAACCAGCGCGTTGTATTCTTCCAGGATGCCTTCGGCGCGCGCCACGTCCGCCTCGGCCCCTTCCACTTCCAGGCAGTCGTTCAAAAGCTGTGTGCTGACATTCAGCCCCGTCTCCAGCAGCCGAATGTTTTCGTCGTGCGTGCCGAACAAGGACTCAATGCCGCGGCTGATTTGTACGGAAACTCGCATTAGTTAGGAAGCCTTAACCCTCCATCCAGGAAATGGCGCCGCCTCGGGATACACCCCGCCCCCGGCGTGGATCGATCATCCAACCTAAAGTATAGCCTAGCCGTGCCCGGCCGGAGGATCGCCTGTCGGCAGCCCGCTATATCTGGGGTGACAGTGTGGCCATCCTTTCGTCGAGGTAGCCGGCCACTGTCTGGCACAACCGAGGAGAAAGAACTTGTCGTCAGCTTGGGCTGCCTCGCCCCCTCCGCGCCGAACGGCCGCGATTTGGTAGGATAAGGCTCCAGCCTTGCCCCAGCGTCTCAAAACTCTGTCGCTAGCCGCAGTCCTGTTCGCGGTTAACGCGTACATCGTGCGTGAGCTGTTCACCACCGAGTACATTGCGCAGATGGGCTCCATCGAGGCCACCCACATCGCGATCGCCCGGTATGCGATGCAGAACTGGCGGGACCTCACTTGGTTTCCCTTGTGGTACGGCGGGATTCCCTTCCAGAACACGTACCTGCCGCTGCTCCACCTGATCGTGGCGGCGGTCGCGAAACTGCTTGGCATCTCGCCCGCGCTTTCCTATCATGCGGTCACGGCGGCATTCTACTGCCTGGGCCCGGTCACGCTGTTCTGGCTGGCCTGGAGGCTTACGGCTTCGCGCGGTTGCAGTTTCGCGGCGGGCCTGGCCTACTCTCTCTTCTCACCGTCGGTACTTCTGATCTCCGCTGTCCGCGAGGACATGGGCAGCCTGTTCCTCCCGCGCCGCTTCGAGACGCTGGTGCGCTACGGCGAAGGGCCCCACGTGGTCTCGATGACGCTGTTGCCGGTGGCCATTTTGTGCCTGCACAATGCCATCGAAAAGCGCCGCCCGCTCCACTACCTGCTGGCCGCGCTCTCGATGGCGGCGGTGGCGCTCACCAACTGGCTGGGAGCGTTCGCGCTGGCCGCCGCCTGCCTCGCATACTTGTTGTCGCGCTGGCCGGGATCCAACTGGAGGATCTGGCTCACCGCAGCCGCCCTGGGCGTTTACGCCTACGCGGTTGCCGCGCCGTGGATTCCGCCCTCGATGCTGGCGGCTACGGCCACCAACGAGCAGCACTACGACGGCCGCTCCGCCTTCCCGGCGCAGCACCCGATCTACGCCGGCCTCGGGCTGGTGGCGCTGTTGCTCATCGCGTGGGGCCTGGCGCGATGGAGGCTGCCGGAGTTCCTCCGTTTCGCGCTGCTGTTCTCGGTCTTGATGACAGCGGTGACGCTGGCCGCCGAGTGGTTCCGCGTTTTCCTGATGCCGCAGGCCTACCGCTATCACCTAGAGATGGAAATGGCGCTCACGCTGGCGGCGGTCTTCGCACTTAAGCCGTTGCTCGACTGGATGGGCCGCGGCTGGCGGATCGTGGCGCTGGCGGCCGGCCTGCTGCTCGTCATTCCCCAGGCCAAGGTATACCGCCGTTTCGCGAAGTACGAGGACCGGTCGATCGATATCCGCACCACGGTAGAGTACAAAGCCGCGCGGTGGTTCGAGGGCAACATGGGGGACCGCCGGGTTTTCGCGAACGGCAGCGTCGGCTTCTGGCTGAACGCATTCAACGATACACCGCAGTTCGGCGGGGGATACGATCAGGGCCTCCTCAACCGGCTGGTTCCGGGAGTGGTCTACCAAGTGTACACAGGGCAGGGATCCTTCGGCCGGGAGGGGGAGATTGCGGCCCTGTGGCTGAAGGCCTACGGAGTCCACGCCATCATTACCGGAGGGCCGCGCAGCCGCGAGTTCTATAAGGATTTCCGAAATCCGCGCAAGTTCGAAGGGCTGTTCAAGGAGGTCTGGCGGGATGGCGACGACGCGATTTGGGAGGTCCCGTGGCGCGGAATGTCGCTGGCGCACGCCATGCGGTGGTCCGATCTGGTGGCGCGCGAGCCGGAGAGCGGGATCGACGTGAATCCCCTGCGACCCTATGTGGCGGCGCTCGACAATCCGGAATACCCCAGCGCGGAGTTCGCCTGGCGCAACCGCCACCAGGCCACGATAACCGCCGGCTTGCACCGGGATCAGGTCGTCTCGGTTCAGATGAGCTACCACCCCGGCTGGCACGCTACCGTGGAGGGTCAGCCGCGCCGGGTGTTCCGGGACCATCTCGGGCAACTGGCCATCGCGCCGGCCTGCGATGGGCCGTGCCGCGTGGAGATGGCTTTCGACGGTGGGGTGGAGAGGCTAGCCACCCGCTTGGTCTCGTGGTCTGCGATGATGGGAGGGCTTATCTGGGCGCTGGTTCGCGGGAGAAAAGCTTGAGCGACTTCGATCTGGCCGTGGTCATCCCCGCCTGGAACGAACGGGAGAACATAGAGGCGCTGGTTCCCGCCGTGCAAGAGATCGTGGGCGGGCTGGGCCTGCGGACCCAGATCGTCGTGGTGGACGGGGGGTCGCACGATGGGACGGCCGAAGCGGCTACCCGACTGGGCGCAAGCGCCGTGCTGCAGCGGGAGCGGGGATATGGCGGAGCGCTTTTGGCAGGGTTCGCGAGCGCCACGGCGCCCTACATCGTCACCATGGACGCCGATCTGTCGCATCCTCCGACCTTCATCGCGGACCTGTGGGCGCGCCGGGAGCAGGCCGAACTCATCATCGCTTCCCGCTACGTGCCCGGAGGGAAGGCCAGCATGAGCCGCTCCCGCCGGGTCCTTAGCGTCATTCTCAACGCGCTGTTTCGGATTGTCCTGCGCGTTCCGGCCCGCGATCTCTCGAGCGGCTTCCGCCTGTACCGGCGGGAGGCCCTGCAGCAGCTCCAGTTACGCAGCCGGGATTTCGACGTGCTGGAAGAGATTCTGGTCCTGGTCTACCGCCATGGCTGGCGAATTCTCGAGGCGCCTTTCCACTACATGCCGCGCCAATCCGGTTCGTCGCACGCCAAGCTGATTCGATTCGGCTGGGCGTACATCAAAACCCTGGTCAGGATGTGGCGTCTGCGGGAGGGGGTTTGAGCGCCTTCGCCGGCCTCGAGCTCGCCCGCCGTCTGGAACGGCTGGAAGCGCTAAGTAGCGCCCGTTTCGTCGAAGCGCGCAGCCGCATGTCCCCGGATCTCGGCGCGGGCTGGATCGAGGTAGCCGGCGCCTACGCCATGTTCGACGGAGCCGCCTCGCCAGTCACGCAGACCTTCGGCCTGGGCCTGTTCGCCGAACCCACTCCCGCCGATCTGGACCGGATCGAGGCATTCTTCCAGGATCGCGGCGCTCCCGTTTGTCACGAAGTGAGCCCGCTTGCGGGCGTGCCGCTCGCCGATTTGTTGAGCCGGCGCGGTTACCGGCCCGTCGAATTTACCAGCGTGTTGTACCAGCCACTGGTGGCCTCCGCCCAGTCGCCCGGTCCATCCAACCCGCGCCTGCGAACGCGCCTCATGGCCGAGGGAGAAGGGGAACTCTGGTCGCGGATTTCCGCGCGCGGATGGGCCGAGCATCCCGAATGGACCCCCTTCCTGCTCGATCTGGGGCGCGTGATGGCAGCCACCGGCGGCTCGCGCTGCTTCTTCGCGTACTTGGACGGAGAGCCAATCGCCACCGCCGTCCTGACCTGCCACGGTGGCGTGGCCTACTTCGGCGGCGCTTCCACCGTCCCCGAAGCACGCCGGCAGGGAGCCCAACGGGCGTTGCTCGAAGCGCGCATGAGCCTGGCCGCCAGCCAGGGATGCGATCTACTAATGATGTGCGCCGAGCCCGGCAGCGCCAGCCAGCGCAACGCGGAGCGCCAGGGCTTCCGCATCGCCTACACGCGCATCAAGTGGCAACTCTAACTCCGGCGCCGCCCCGGCAGCCCCAACCAGCGGGGAACCGTGCGGCAATACAGCTCGTAGGAAGAGCCCCGCGTGGCTCGAAGATGCGGCTCCTCGGCGAACACGACGACTAAGTGAAAAAAGACGAACACCGCACAGCCGTAACCCGCCAGCGCCGGCGACCCCAGGAGCACGGCCTGCCCAAAGACCGCCAGCAGCACTCCCACATACATGGGATTGCGGGAGAAACGATACAGACCGCCCGACACCAAGCCTTCCGGCTCCTCGCCAATCAGAAACCGCAGAGGCCGCGTGAAGAAGATGGCGGGCGTCCCTCCGGCCGCCAGGAATCGGATCAGGCACAGAGCGTAAATGAGCGCCCCCGCCGCAATCGGCGCCCAACCCAGCTCCCAAATGCCTCCCCGGCTCCGCGCGCCGCCGGCGACAGCCGAGGGGAGAACGAAACCGACTACCACGGGGACCAGAACGGTGAAGATGAGGCCACGAATCCACAGCACTTCGAGACGCATTATCCCACGAGGCGGGCTGGCCCGGCGCAACGAGGCGCTCGGGAATCGAAGCCTGACACGGCGGCCGGGAAGAGTACCAGTACCGCCCATCGCCGCGCCGCCGCTTCCACTCTCGTAAATCATGTGCAATCAGTCTGTTACCTGTGCAAAGGGACCCGGATTGGGCTAGCCGGCTAAGGCGCGGAAACACTTGCAAACCATTGTGGTTGCATGTACAATCGTGTAGGTCCATGAAGTGAGGACGGCGTTTCGCTTAAACAGAGCAGGAGGTTTCACCCTTACATGAAGAACATTTCCTTTTGGATGGGCGTTCTGGCGCTCATGAGCTTGGCCGCCCTGCCCGCATCGGCCGGCGTCTTGTACAACAACGATTTCGGCGGCGTGATCAGCGGCGACGACCTTGACTTGATCGCCTGGACGATCGACGAAGGCTTCTCCGTCACCGATTCCTTCGTTCTGCCAAGCAACTCAACCGTTGACAGTATCAACTTGGCACTCTGGGCGTTTCCCGGCGACACCTTGAGCACGGTGGATTGGTACATCCAGGCCAATGACAGCCCATCCGATCCACTTTCGGGAACCATCATTGCGTCGGGCACAGCGTCTCCGACCAACACCCTCATCGGGACCAACGAGGGGGACTATATTTATGAGGAGTCCTTCGACATCCCAGTCCTGTCCCTAAGCGGCGGCACCACGTACTGGCTGCAGCTTGCCAACGCAGTCGTCCCCGACGGGGATCCCATCTATTGGGATCAAAGTGACGGTCCATCTACGGCGTACGAGAGCTACTGGGGGTACGGCATGTCCGGTAATGACGGCGGCTGCGGTGGCCTCTGCACCTATTCGGAATCCTTCCAGCTCCTCGGCACTCCTTCCGGTGGCGCTGTGTCCCCGAGCCGGGCACGATGTTGCTGTTGGGCGGCGCTCTGATCGCCTTGGCCGGCATTCGCCGCAAGAAGTAAGGTAAGAGCACTCATTTTTGGGCATTTACTTACTTGACAAAACGGAGTTGCGCTCGCTATGCTAGGCTCTGGCGTGACAGGCCGGATGGTCAGACGGGCGTTTTCTTGGCCCGCTTCCCGTTCCGCGCCCGCTTCAGGCGGGCCTCTTCCTTCAAGTACGCTCCCTTCGAGACGGTGAACAGCTTGCGCACGGCGTTGTCCATGCGCTCAGCATCCGTCTGGCCAGGAACGCTCGGCGGCGGTAATGGCGGTCTCATCTGACCCCATCATACCGCCATTCTGCTGCGATTCGGCATAGAATTGTTGCCATGGAACCACGGCGGCCGTTTCCCTGCAAGATCTGCGATCAGGGGACACTCTTACCGCGGAAGGTCTTCCGCATGAGTGGTCCCGTCGTAGCGATTGGCTTCATTCTGTTGATCCCGTCGATTCTCGGGATGCTGGCGAGCGCGCTCCTTTTCTCCGGCGCGATCACCTATGGTGGGAACGAATCGGCTGAGAGGGCAAGCCGGCCGGTTCTTTCCCAAACCGACACCGAAGCTACCTTCCGGAACGCATGTGCGAAGGAGATTCTGCGGAATCTTCGGCCACGCGCAGGAAAACCCTATTGGTCACGAACGTCTTTGCTGCCGGTAACGGCGGAGTACTGCGAATGCGCACTTTCCGTATACGAGAGAGCCGGCCCAGGGACGGACGCGGGTACTGCGGTTACTGTATGTACCAATCGCCTGGAGGAAGGCTCTCTCTCTGTGCCTAGCCAGGCGGTACAAGCGTTCTACGCCTACACGCTTAAGCACTCTGGCACGGTTGAGCACGCTGAGCCGGACGGTTCATCAACCAATGCGGTCCATGTGTTCGGCGGAAGTTTTGCCATCGCTCTCGGGATAGCCTGTTTCGTCGGTGGTTTGCTCGGGTGGCTGCTAGTGATGCGGAAGCGTGTCCTAAAGTGCTCTGTGTGCGGTGCCGTGGTCAACGCCTCATGAGGTGGTCCGGTCGGTGATAGACTTCGGGAATGCCTGCCCCAACGTCAGACTATGGCCCACAGATCCACACGCAATTGACAATGATGGAGATGCACCTAGCCCGCATCGCCCACGTTCTTGAGGCTATCGCCAAGAAGGAAATGCCAGACTTCAGGACCCTGGTGGAACAACGAAGGCATCCTCAACGCCAGGGGAATCCGGTATCGGGAGCATAGGCAGCAGCGATTGCACAGCGCACAAAGCGCTGGTTGCTTCGATTCTGCTAACTCCCGATGCCTCAATGAGATCGAGGATGTTCTTTACTAGGGCAAGAGCTATATCGATAGAACTGTCATTCGTCACGCACGATTCTCCTGTATACTTGAATCGGGTGCGAACATTTTAGCCCTTCGCCTGGCTTCCGGCCTTGCGGTGGTCAAGACCACAAAGCCCAAAATGCCATGGGAGGGGTGAGGTATACCCTCAAGGCCAGTATAGCACAGACTTGCCGGAAAGGGTACAGATGACTTGCGCGGAACAGTTTTTGCACCATGAGTACAGAGAGATCGGAACTGGCGAGCCGATTGAAAGCGAGAACCTAGTGGAGTTCAGGCTGCTGTATGAAGGGGCGTTGCTGGCATCCGGCAACAAGAACACAAGGCCCGCAGAAAAACACTCCATCCGTAGTACTCTGCATCCGCAGTTGCGCCGCCAATGGCAAGTGAACTCGGCCCTGCGTCAGTTGGCGGTTCACCTCGGCAATCAGTACGATCCGATCCCATTGGAAACCGAACAAGAAAGGTTTGAACATGGGGTAAAGGCCATCGGCAAGAAGTGGTCGATGTTCGGATATGAGTTTGTTCCCATGATTACTGCTGAGCACGCAGTGCGATGCAGTCTCGATATCCTTCTGTTGAGGCCAGAAGGTAAAGGGTTTATCCATGAACAGGGTGATATAGACGGGCAACTCAAGACGGTGTTTGATGCACTCCGACTTCCCAAGTCTCCTGGACAACTCGCGGGGGTTAAACCGCAAGAGGATGAAACTCCATTTTTCTGTCTACTAGAGGATGACTGTCTTATTTCCGAGGTACACATCAACTCCGATCAACTACTGCTTTTGCCCCACCAGAGAGAGATCAAGGCAAACGACGCATTTGTCATCATCCACGTACGAACGAACGCTAAGACCCCTGGCGCAATGGGCAACTTCCTGGCTTAGGCCCGCGCTTCTGGCGAGTCGCTTCCTTCTTAGTTAAGGCACGTTTGGGAGTCCGCAACCTTGCCAGTCAATTGATCCCAGGTCAACCGCTTCCCCACGATGTGGCGTACTGCGATATCGAAGCGCTCGCCGTCTTCCATTTTGCGATTGTTGTACCGGAACCCCTGTTCATCGAGGTAGCGGAAGAGGTGGAAAGGCTCGACCGAAATGTAGGTCCCTTTGATCGTGCGCTTGGTCAGAGACCAGAAATTCTCCATCCCGTTGGTGTGGACTTCGCCGCGCACGTACTCTACCGCGTGGTCAATCACTTCATGCTGGTATTCGTCCAGGCCCTCATAGGACTTCAGGGCATCGGTGAAGATCGCGGAGCCGGCCAGGACGTGCTGGCGAAGTTCAGGCTGCAAGGTCTTCTTTTTGGTATCGTCTACAACCTTGGTCCGAACCCTGCTGCCGGTAGACTTGCTGCCGCGCTCCAGAATCCCCATGACGGCGGTCTTGTCCTTCCCGCCGGTACCGCTGATCTTCTTCGCCCGCTTGGCTATGTGCATGTTCCGTGCCTTGCCGCCGATGAAGGTTTCGTCCGCTTCAATCTGCCCAGAGAACTTGTTGACGGTCCCCATGGTCAGGGCGAAACGAATCCGATGGTCCAGGAACCAAGCCGACTTCTGAGTGATCCCCATAGCCCGATGAATCTCGCACGAGCTGATGCCGTTCTTGGAGTTCACAATCTGCCACATGGCCATCAGCCATTTGTCCAGGCCGATGGGGGAGTCTTCCATGATGGTCCCGGTCTTCAGCGTGAACTGGGGGGCATCATGCTTGGCCCGGCAGTGCCAGCGATTGTACTTCTCCAGGTAGAGCACATCCTTGGAGCCGCAGCGGGGGCAGGTCACGCCGTTGGGCCAGCGCCGGGCTACCAAGTACTCCCGGCAGTTGACGGGATCGGCAAAGTATACGATGGCCTCTTGAAGTGTGCTGGGTTCCTGTTCCATGCTTCAATTGTAGGGCAGTCAGGCCATTTTGTCAAGTAAATAATTGCCCATTTTTGCGGAGGGGACGGCGTCAGGCGCTTCGGAGCGCTTGATGGCGTCCCCGTTGTGTTTCTGACCCCAGTTCCCAAGTCCGGCCCCGCCATAAGCCACAACGTAACCTGAAGGGAGATGCTCACTCTGTTCCGCACCTTCTTCCGCCTGCTGCGCGGCGCGCTCGTCGCCGCCTATGAGGACGGCTGCCTGGGCACGGCCAAAGGCGCCGCCTACTCCGGGCTCACGGCCTTCTTCCCCCTGCTGGCGACCATGGCCACCATCCTGGTGCATTTCCAGGCCAACTTCGTCTCCCGCCAGCTTTCCCGGTTCCTCGCCGACATTCTGCCGCCGGGCACCCACCAGTTGGTCTTCCAGTACTTCGTGGTGCGGGGCAAGCAGCCGATTCTCATTCCGCTTACCGGGATGTTGGTGTCGGTCTGGGCCGCCTCCGGCGTCATTGTCAGCCTGGCCGAGGGCTTCAGAACGGCCTACCGAATCCCGGTTGGGCGCTCGTTCCTTCATGAGAGGGTTGTGGCGCTGCTGCTGGTTCTTTCCGCGGCCATCCCGATGCTGATCGCCTCCCTCCTGATCCTATTCGGCGTGCGCACCGAACGCTGGCTGGTGCAGGCTCTGGGATGGCTGCCCGCGGGGGCCGAATTGCACGGCCGGGTTCGCCTGCTGACCTCCCTCGTGCGCGTGCCCGTCGCGCTCGGCGCCATCACCCTGGGTGCGGCCATTCTTTACCGCTTTGGCCCCAACCGGCCCTTGCGCTGGCGCTCTGTATGGCCGGGCGCGGTGCTGGCCACCGTCCTGTGGTTGGGAGCGACCATGCTGTTCGCCTGGTACGCGCGCCACATCGCCAACTACAACGTGGTCTATGGCGGCGTCGCGGCCGTCATCCTGCTCCTGGTCTGGATGTACGTGCTGGCAGTGATCGCCCTGATCGGCTGCGAATTCAACGCGCAATGCGAGAAACAGCCAACTACTCGAATTGCTTCCGGAACTGGGCCAGTTCCCGCTTGAGCAGGTCGATTTCGCGGCGCAGCTCGGAGATCTCCGCTTCCAGCGCCGCGAAGCGGTCCTGGCTCTGAGCGCGCGGCGGCGCCTCGGGAACCGCATCCGGCGCCACCTCGCCGCACAGCAGGTGGGCGTAGCGAGGCTCCTTGGTCCCCGGCCGGCGCGGCAGCCGGATGGCCAGGGGTTCGGGCTGGTGACCGATCAGGCGATCGAGGCAGCTCGCGACCTCCTCCACCCCGTCGAAGCGATGCAGGCGCTCCGTGCGGCTATGCAGCTCGCCCACCGTCTGCGGGCCGCGCAACATCAGCTCGCACAGCAGCGCCAGTTCCCGGCGTCCCAGGTTCAGGGCCTCCGAGAAGAGCTCCCGATGTTTGGGTACGCGCATGCCCGCCCCCGAGAGCGTGGCGGCCAGCTTCTTCCTGCGCAGACCGTCCAGCGCCTGCTCGACGGTGGCTTCGTCGTAATCCACCGCCGGATCGCGATTCGACTTCTGGTTGCAGGCGTTCACCAGCGCATTGAGGGTGAGCGGATAGTATTCCGGCGTCGCCATCTCTTTCTCGATCAGCACGCCCAGCACGCGCGCTTCGGCTGCGTCTAAGAGGGAATCGGCGTCGAACATGATCGAAGTTACACCGGTTCCGCGAGGATGGCCGCCCGCTTAATGTGATCCAGCTTCGGGAACTGCCGCTCCAGATAGGCGTTCCCTTCCGCCTGTATACGGCCCTGCTCCGGTCCGCGCCCGCGCGGGGCCCCTTCGCCGTAACCGCTGTGGAGCTGGCCGACGATGTCCATGCCTTCGGAGACCCGCCCAAATGGCGCGAAGCCCATCGCGTCCAGACTGGCGTTGTCCGCCAGGTTGATGAACACCTGGGTGGTCCGGCTGTTGGGTCCGGAGGTAGCGAAGGTGATCCGGCCCCGCCGGTTACTCTCCACCACCGGATCGTCGGGGATCTGCGCGCCGCGCCACAGCCGGGCGATGTCCGGGTCGCCCGGGATTCCAAACTGAACCACAAAACCCGGCAGTACGCGAAAGAACCGGGCCCCGTCGAAGACGCCGTTCTTGACTAGGTCGTAGAAGCGGTCCGCGCCCAGCGGGGCCGACCTCCGGGTCACCTCGACAATGAAGTCGCCCCGGCTGGTTTCGAAGCGCGCCTGGAAAACCTCCGGGGCTGGTTCGGTCGTGGCAGATGGCTCCATACCTTCCATTCTGGCATCTACGAGGGTGCGGATGTTGGAGGCGGTGCGATTACCGCGGGCGCTCGCGCCGGTCGCCGCCGCGGCCCCGTCCGCCGCCGCCGGCGTTCAGTGGGCGAGCCTCGTTGACCACCAGCGCGCGGCCCAGCAAATCCTTGCCATTGCAGACAGAGATGGCCCGCGCCGCCATCTCTTCGTTGCCGATTTCCGCAAACCCAAACCCGCGCGCCTCATCGACGGTGATGCCGGCCTGGCTGAACCCGTTCTCCAGGTCGGACTCCGTCGCCTGATACGGGAGATTCCCCACCACTAGTGTCCGGCTATCGCGTTGGAGCCGATGGATAACGTCAATGGCGTCATAGCGATAGATGCTCTCCTCCGTTTTTTCGATTTGAACTTCCGGCAGCGGCTTTGACCTTCCTGCGACCCTCCTCGGGCAGATCCCGACAATGAGACATGCATGCCGGCCGCTTCGTCTTCGCCCAATTGATGGACCACCTCCCGCCTTACGAGTTCCAGAAGTGCGTCGCCCGCTACGAAGGCAACTACAAATTCCGCGGCTTTTCCTGCCTCGATCAGTTCCTCTGCCTCGCTTTTGCCCAACTCACTTTTCGCGAGAGCCTTCGCGACATCGAGGCCTGCTTGCGAGCCGTGGATAGCAAGCTCTTCCACTTGGGCTTTCGCGGCAAGATCTCGCGATCCACGCTGGCCGACGCCAACGAAGCGCACGACTGGCGCATGTACGCGGACTTCGCCCAGGTGCTCATCGGCATCGCGCGCCCGATGTACGCCCACGATTCTCTCGGTTTCGATCTCGACAACGCGGTGTATGCTCTGGACTCCACCACCATCGACCTCTGCCTGTCGGTGTTCCCGTGGGCCCGTTTCCGCGCCCGAAAGGCCGCCATCAAGATGCACACCCTGCTGGACCTGCGCGGCCCGATCCCTACTTTCATTGAGGTTTCCGACGGAAAACTGCACGACGTCAACATCCTCGACATCCTCGTTCCGGAACCCGCTTCCTTCTATGTGATGGACCGCGGTTACGTCGACTTCGAGCGTCTGCATGTCTTCCATCGTGGCGGCGCCTTCTTCGTCACGCGCACCAAGCGGGGCGTCTTGTTTCGCCGCCGTTACTCGCACCCGGTTGAAGCGAGCACCGGCGTGCGCTCCGATCACACCGTCGTGTGGCCTCGGCCGCCTCGCGCAAGCACTACCCCGATCCGCTCCGGCGCATTCACTACTACGATGCCGAGCAGGGCCGCAGCTTGCGATTCCTTACCAACAACTTCGACCTCCCGGCCCTCACCATCTGCCGGCTCTACAAATCGCGCTGGCAGGTGGAACTGTTCTTCAAGTGGATCAAGCAGCACCTGCGGATCAAGGCTTTCTTCGGCATCAGCGAGAACGCGGTGAAAACCCAGATCTGGATCGCGGTCTCAGTCTATGTGTTGGTGGCGATCGTTCGCAAGCGCTTGGGGCTGGAGGTGAGCCTCTGCCAAATTCTACAGATTCTGAGTGTGACGCTTTTCGAGAAAACGCACGTTTTGCGGGGTACTTCAAGCGTCAGACTTCGAGGATGATTTAGGCGATCCCGGCAACCAGTTGATTCTATTCGACTTCTAGCCGGACACTAGTGTTGTCAAAATAAGCTCCAGGCTGCTAGGCCACGCGCACCAGCACCTTGCCCATGGGACCTTCGGCGAGCCGGGCGAAGGCGGGCTTAACGTCTTCGAATTTGAAAACCTGGTCCACCACGGGGCGGCGTCCATCGCGCTGGAGGTGCGCCACGATCTTCTTCCAGGCATCTTGCGTGGCCTCCGGCGTGTAGTCGCCCACGGCCACGCCGCCGATGCGGTTGCGTCGGAAGAACAGGGTTGCCGTGTTGAACTCAGGCACCGGTCCGCCGCTGCGGCCCACCACGCTGATCTTCCCGCCGTAGCCAAGCGTCGTGACGACCTGCGGGAATCCAGAACCGGCCACGCTATCGACCACCAGGTCCACTTTGCGAGGATCAAGAGCGCCCAAAATCGTCTTGCCCAGATCGGGATCGCCGGGATCAAAGACGAACTCGGCTCCCAGTTCCTTCAGGCGAGCTCTCTTTTCTGCGCTGCGCGAGAGCGCCGCTACCGTCAGTCCCATCGATTTGCCGAGCAGGACCGATGCTACTCCCACTCCGCCGGATGCGCCCGTCACCAACAGCACCTTTCCGGGATCCGGGGGCTGGGAAGGCTCGCTCCACTGCGTCAGGGCCTGCCACGAGGTGAGGAACGCGAGGGGCGCGGCCGCCATCTCTTTCTCGTTCCAACCGGGTGGAACGGGAGCCAGGCTGGCGGCCGGAACTACGGTTTTCTCGGCCAGCGTTCCCCAAACCGTTACACCCGCGGCGCACCGCAGGATGCCGAGCGTCTGCCCCACGTATGCGGTCTGGACGTTCGGCCCGACCGCGAGCACCGTACCCACGCCGTCGCGGCCCAGAATATGAGGCAACTTCGGCCGCGCGGGGTACTGCCCGATCGAAAGGAAGGCGTCCGCCGGGTTTAGCGCCGCGAAGCGAATGGCTACCAGCGCTTCACCGGGGCCGGGCTGCGCTTCCTCC